>NZ_AP024597.1:1200000-1800000 GCF_019704315.1 Stygiolobus caldivivus
TGGTCCAGGAACCAGAGAAGACCTGCAATAAATATCGCGAAACTGTACTTCTTCAGGTACTTCATTACCGGGAAGTTGTCCTTTGCGTTGACGTTAACGTTCTCTTCCTTCCCCGTTACCGTCTTTACAACTTGCGAATACTCCTTTGTGTCCCCCTTAATCCTCAATAAGTACCTCGGTGACTCGGGCACTTTCCTCCTCAGGTACACTACTGACAAGGGTATTATTGAGCCTAACGCTAACACCAACCTCCATTGCAATGACCCGGTAATACCAACCGCGTCTAAGCCTAAGAAAGTCAGGGCACTGGCTATTGAACCTAAAGGCCCCGTAACTCCTACAGCAAACGCCAGCAGTTTCCCCCTGTCTTTAGCGTTAGAGAACTCGCCTAGGACTATAGGTGACAGGACGAAGTCCCCGCCTATCCCTACGCCGAAGATCATCTGGGTGAGGATCAGCCAGTAAACGTTGGGGGCAAACGCACCTAACAGTGAGCCTATCCCCAATAGGAGGCATTCATACCCGTATACTGACTTCCTACCCTTGAAGTTAGCTGTTATGCCGAAAAACAGTGCACCAGCTACCGCTGTCCAGAGGGACGCTGTACCTAAGAGGTCGAATAGTAGTGACCCTACCGGGATGTGGAACTGCTTTGACAGTGTATGCAGTGCTATGGACACGAAGGTAGTGTTGTAGCTTATTGTAAACATTCCCAGAGTAGTTATCAGCAAGCTCCTTGCATGGTATATGTTAAATTTAGAATAGTCTAGGGGTTTGAACAAGTCCCTTAAGTCCATGTTTACCCGCTTACATAATGCGAGATTCTTTTTAAAAATATAACGTATATAGTCTATTTAATGAACAATAAAAATAATAGACATATAGAGGATATATAGTACAAGCCGTGAGCGCCCCGGCTTTTTCCTTAGGGATCAAACCCGCATTGGGAGCAGCGGAGAGAGGGAGGACATAGGCGGAGACTTTGTATAGTGTTCGTGGAAAACCGTTAAGTCGTCAAGTATACCTCATACGCTTAAGCCCACACATTTGTCAACCCACATATTTATTAATAAGGGCTAAAGGGGTCTGACACACCGACCTCCGTGGGAACTGTGGCCCTGATCGGGTTCTTTTTTATCCGCTCCCCCTCCACCCCAGCCGTTGGGCTACCGTTAGAAAGGGTAATTTAAATGTTGATCTCCGCCTTAAAAAGGGTGAGAACCTCGACCTTATGTAAAATGTGGTTTACGGGGTTAAACGTGGAGGGCAGGCTCACTGTCCATATAGTCAACTTTTTTCTTGTTTGCTACGATATATACTCTTATGTCAGTGATAGGGCAGGTGGTAAGTCTAGCGTCAGGCCTAAGCTCGTTAGTCTCTACGGTAGCATTAGTGTGGACTATATATTATTACAGAAAACAGACTGAGTTATTAAAGACGCAGATTGATGAAATGAAACGACAGTCCTCAGTCCAAGAGTGTCTACAGCTGAGGGACTCGACGATAAGGCTACACGAGGTCTTAACTCCGTTGATGGTCGATGAGGTAAACGAAATAGACAACTTCAGGGAAGAGATAAATAAGTTATGTTCCTCACCTATATCCTGCATGACTTACGTCCACAACTTGTTCTCTAAACCCGAGGAGTTCAGTGACTTCAGGGAGAAGGTACAAAGGCTGTTAAGGGACTTAAAGAGCCTGAGGGTGAACGAGGAGCGGTTTAGGAACTACGAGGCGTTCCTTGAAGATATAATTAAGGCTTTGTGTGACCTCCCTTACTCCCCAAACACCGGTAGTGACTGTGAAGTTTTAGAAGAGACGGACAAGATAAGGAAAGAGTATACTGAAATAATAAAGTTGGTAGACGTACTGTTGGCGGAGGACGTAAAGGGGAACTTGATGATGGAAGACGGGCTGGTCAAGGAGGTCGAGTCGCTCGGGGTAGAAGGCCTGATCGATGTAATGGATAAGGTATCGTTCATCATCGACGGTGACTGTGGCGGGAGGAGCTGTAAAGACGTGTTCCCCTTTAAGGCGTTAATAGGGGGCGAAGTAAACCCCCTAAGGGAAATGGTAGAAGACCCTAAAGGGTTCTGCAGTAAATACGGGCTTAAGTTAGTATGTGAGGAGTACGGCGACATACTGGACAAGGTAAAGGGCATAGTAGCTGAAGAGGACAAGTCCAAGGTATTTTACTCCCTCCTCTACCTTAACTGGATAACTTCTAGGTTTAAGACCCTTATAAATACCCTCCAGTTACCCTCCGAGATCGATATAAGGGTTAGGATGAAGGCTGAACTGGAAAGGATCACCTGCATAACCGGTAAGGCTTAAGGGGTTTTTGGGAAATCGCGATGTGTTGAAAGCCGTGGGGGGGGGGGAAGGGTATTACACTAAACGCTTAAGTCCTATTTACACCCCGTTTTATATTAAGTGCCTTAGAGTTGGGGGCCCACAAACGAGGGTAACACCAGCCATAACTTGAAGTATAACCGTCTGCCCGTGGCTACAGACTAGCCCTCCTTCTCTTGTCGACGGCGTTGTAGGCTAGCCCGTTAATTACACCGCGCCAATTATTTCAACCCCTCCTGCTTTCAATAACGTTCCTGGACAACACTTCCCTGACATTACCTGAAACCTTGGTGTCGAGCTCCTTGACGATTTCCGTGAACTCCTTTAACAGCCTCAGGTCTTCCAAGACTTTCTCCACCTTAAGGCCTAAAGCCTCGTTTACGACCTCGTCCCGCCCCATGTCTACGACCTCGTATACGGGTAAGTTAGGGTTAAGCTTCATCTTTACTAACACTTTCTCCCTGAAGTTCGACGAAATTGACTTTGAGAGCTCCGAGACCTTCTTCTGCCACTCTTCTCCTCTCCACTCCAGCCCCAGTTCTAACACCGCCTTTATAGGCCTCCCGAACTGGTCCCTGTTAAACCCGCCTAACTCCAACTCCTTTACCTTATGTACCATGTAGTTCAGCACTGCCGAATAATAGTACACGACGTCACTGTCCTTACTCTCCAGGACAACTACGTGGTGGTCGATAAACACCCCGTCGGATTTTTTACACATGTCCTCGAGTACCTCCTGCGTTATGACGGCAGAGACGAAAGTCCTCTGGTTCCTGTACAGTAGTAGGTTAGCCTTTTCCTCACAGCTTATAGTTGGCTTCTTAGGTATTTTCAGTACACGGAGGGTATCGTTAAGCCCCTCCCACCCTTTATATAGCTCTTCTAGGGTCTCCCTCCTAGTTATGAGCTTAAAGGCCCTTATGATAGCAAAGGGGTAGATCACTTTCAACGGGATATACCAAGAGGTGACCCACTCTACCTTACCGAAATAGGTCACCGAACCCTTGAACCCTAAGGGAGAGATCGCTGCCCTCCTGGTGGTCTCGTCGTACCCCCTGACCGTAACGGTCAGCGGGATAACGTCCTTCTTAGTGGAGCCGGTAGGGCCACCGGAAAAGGTAGGAGAAATCACGTCACCTTCTAACCGGATATTTTCTACCCCGTTGAGGCGTATTTCCCTGCTCTTTTCTAAGTACTCGTCCACGTTTAATACGTGGTCCTCAATAGATATGCCGTCGTCTTTCAAGTTGGGGTCTTGGTCTAAGTGTGAGTCCTTGTCTAACCTGACCGAGACGCTCTTACACCTGACGTCGAAGCCCTCCCCCTTCTTCAGGACTGCGAGGCTGGCGGGGACCCCGTGGCCGAATACGTCTCCTAGATAGACTATTTCGCCCTTAGTGTCCCACCTCTTCATTACCCTAAATGTCAGGAGTTTTCCGGCACCGTGCGACGTGGAAAACCCGCTGTAAGATTGCCCCGCAGGTAAGACTATACCTACATACCCCCCGCCCGACATTAAGGAAAGTATTACGTCCAAGAAGACCGCTGACACGTCACCCTTTGAGATTGCCGTACCCGGGATCTTAATACCGCTTAACATGCTCTTCTTCACGTAGTCCTTTACGCCTTCAGCCCACTTAGACCCCTTAGGTAGGGTGTTTATGACTATCCAAGGGGGGTTTGTGACCACCACCTCCGGCTGTATAGCGGGTAGAAAGACGTCAATAAACAGGCTGGAGGTTATCGGGATCCCCCACACGTGGTCGCCGTACTTCTCTACTAGCTCCTTCAAGTAGTTTGAGACCTTACCTGAAGTGAAGTTTGACGCTATTTCACAAGCTGTAGCCAACGGCTTATCTCCCTCTTCTACCTTTTTACAAGCCCTTAACTCGCCCTTACTCAGGTACTCGGAAATCACCATCTCAAAGAGCATCACCGCCTTTAGCGCGTCGCTCTTCTTCAATTTCCTCACCTTGTCAATAAGGGCAGTCCTCAACAGGGGGTTTGTAACCGATGACATGATCTGTTTTAATTCCTTGACTACCTCTGTATAACTCTTTACTACCGGCCCTATGAAGTCCCCCCAGAATATTAAGGGAGTACCGGGCGGTAATTTGGGCTGAGAGAACTTAAAGATACCTTCCTTCTCCCTCTGTAAGTAGATGTACGATATGATAAGCTCAGCCCTAGCTAGGGCTACTGCTAAAGGGTTTATGTCTATACCAACTATCTCGTAATAAGCTTCGTCAGGGTCTTTACCCTCCTCTTTCACTTTCTTATAAAAAGCTGAGACCAGGAACCTACCGCTACCGCAAGAGGGGTCTAAGACTATCCCGCCCCTTATGGGGGCACCCATCTCCTTAAGCTCTTTTAGGGCTAACTCCGTCAACCACCAAGGAGTATAGTATTCCCCCACTTTATACCTGAGGGACTTCTCCACAAAGTCCTCGTAGAGGTGGCTGAAGACGTCTATACTGGGCTTACTCCCCCAGTTAAATATGTAGAGGTAGGAGACTATCTCGTCGCAGACAGGTTTTACCAGTTCCTTGGTCTCCCCGTAGTTCCACCAGACCAGTTGGGGGAGTGAGGTCTCATATGGCTGGAGTAGTTCTCCCGAACAGACTTTTAAAGTGTCTGTTATGTCTTTGTTTAAAGTCTTGGACAAGACGGAGTTAACTACCATTTGGAGGAGTGTGTGTATAGCGTAGAGTTTAGTCACCTCTTCCTCTTTCAGCCCGGAGTATAACCTCAGCATTATGTCCTTATATGACAAGTAGAGGGGGTGGTCCTTATACCCCTCAAGGAGACGGGCTATAAAGTCAGTGTAGCCTAGGACGGGCGAAAAGACTTTACTTATTGAAGGCGGGTCTATTTCGACACCTAAGTCTATTTCGCTGAAGGCTTTCGTTAGGACTCCCCTTAACTCCTCCGATGACGCTATGGCTTCTTCAAGCGCGCCGGCCTCGTAAGCTTTCTCGTCCACCTTTACAAACGCTACCCTCTCCAGGTTTGCGTCCCTTATGTCCCAGTTGAGCCCGTCTGTAATTATACAGTACCTCGCAGTCTCTCTAAAGAACTGTTGGACGTATTTCCTCAGCTGGGCCAGGGCTTGTTCGAACTCGGCTTGACTGGTCTTTACTTCAACTATGACCTGCCCGTTAAAGTACCATATATCGGGCCTGTCTAAGCTGGTGTCTTTCTTGGGAGATACGTTAACCCTCCTCACCAGTTCGTATCTCTTCTGCTTTAACAGTACTTTAATTTCCGTCGACTTGTCTTCGTCTATTACCTCTTCAAGGACTTTTAACAAAGCCCTATCCACATGGATGAGTACCTCATCGTGACTATACCTCATAAGTTATAATGAGTTATTAAGACAAATAAGCACGTCATCGTATGTGAAGGTATCTCCCCGACCGAATTTATCTGCGTCTTACCGTTTGTCTCTACGCTCTCGCTCCAACCGCCTTGTGTGAACCGAGTAAAGGTATACACGGGCTGAGGGAGCGTCACGGTTCTCCCTCAGAGGTTGGCTGGTGGTAGCACACACCCCGTCACCTCCACTCTTATGGGCATAGCCCGTTACTCCGCGTATGTCCCCCGTTAGTGCCTCAGGGAACGTCACAAAGGCCTTTCAGTGATTTCCCTAGGGGAACAAGTTATCACAGTAAAGTTGTTAATAGTGGTACTTCGTCAGGTATTAAAGGGCAAAGGTCTTCCCATTGGTCTTCTCGTAAATATAACTGATATTCTTGAGCTACCTTGCCTTATAAACTTTGACCGGGTATAATAGCACGTTAAATCTTTCTAAATATAAAAAGATAACATTTATTTAGTTATTACTTTAATATTCCTAGCCTTCACGAACAACATTGTATAAATTATTACACCTAAAATTCCTATATATCTTAAAATGTTTAATATTCCAATTTCTGAGCCTATTTCCGAAACAGTGATTACTGCTATCGAATATACTAGTGAGAAAATAAACTCCATAAATGGTATTATGGTGCGTATCTTCTCCTTTTCGATGAGCGTAATTAAAAAGGAGTTTAGATAAATAAACGAGGAATTCTCTAATGTAAGTATTGTAAATACTCCTATCATGAATATGGGGAAGACAGAGATAACTAAAGATAATAATATAAATAATATAGATATACTAATTCTGTAAAATAATATATATTCGCTAAATGTCTTAACGTTTAATATATTGGAAATATATGTAGCTAAAATCATTGATATGGATAAGAATATAAGATAGATAGAATAGCTAAAATTGAACATATTTGTAATACCCAATAGATAGAAAATGATAGGAGATACTGAAGTTATAACAGGATATACTATATAATCGCTCACAAGGAAAAGTTTTTCAGTATTGTTCATCTTCTGTAGTGACTTAAACTGGCTTATAAATGAAGAAATAATAGTGGAACTTTCTACAGTAGGATAACGTAACTTTAATTTAAAGAAAAGAGTAATTATCATAAAAATTAGTAATAATGCAAATCCCACGCTAAAAATTAATAACCCGTATATATTCTCTAGCAAAATTATAGTTATAACTATTATAGCCTGGTTTATTTGGCGTAAGGAGCTTAAGATTCCCTCAAGATTTCTTAGTTTATCAAAATTAATATTTGTACTTTTTAATAAATATAAGTTGACCGGTTCTCTAAGTATAAATAGGGAAGCAAATATTCCTTGAAGTATTGCATAAATAGGAGCAAAAATATAATTAGCCATAACTAGGCCTACAACAAATGCCAAAGTAATAATTTGTAATAAAATTACTGTAAGATCGTATTTCTTCAAATTTTTTACAGAATTATTTATTGCAGAGGAAAATGGGAGTAAAAAAGATGGAATTCCACTTAATGAGGTAACAACAATTAACCCTATATCTACTAAACTCTTAGAAGAAAGATAGATATAGCCTACCAGCAAATAATAAAGTATTAAATTAACGGGTAATAGTTGAGTTATAAAAAGAACCTTTACTGTATCGTTTTGTTTTAGCACTTCAAGAGCCTTAATAATTTCTCTAATCTTTCCCATATTTTTCATATATCACCATCCCTAGACTAATAATATTTTCATTATTTCTAGCAGCTTCATACGGGCATAATAGTTCGGCAGGAAGATTATCTATTTTCACTACCATATTACATCACTTAAATTATTATAGACTATAAACAGCTTTTATTTTTTAATACCCCGTCAGTTAATGAAGGGCAACAGTGCCGTTAGTGTAAAGGTAAAAATTTGCTGAGCGAGTGAAATTGACGTTGCCCTTTGGCTCCTGACAAAGTATAAAACATAATACATAAAAACTTTTTAGTATAGTGCAAAAATTCTCTCATAAAAGGACATAAACATAAAACAAATATTCATTATAGAGTCATATTACAATATTTAGTTATTTATAATGAGCGTGGAGATAGTGTCGTCACTGAGCTATAAAGTCTCTTTATACTGCTTAAGGCGTGTTAAGTCCCTGTCCCGCATCGCAGGTCCTGGATGAGGTCCATTTCATGCTTAGTTTATAGCTTAATAACGACACTATCAGCGTGGATAACAATTTCATTAATTTGAAATATTTACATTTATCATCACCCCCTTGCCTAACAAATACACAGGAGCGTAAAGCACATTATACACCATGAAAAACACAGACAACCACCTCACCAACGTGTACTTATTTGCGTCCCAAGGGAAGTGGGAGTCCATGGGCGACAACCTATGCTTCAAACTCCTGAACCCTTGTTCCGCATAATCCCTTTCCCCGAACTTCACCCTCTTGTGCTCCACATTAAGCCACGAGAAAGCGTTATATACCGTGGCACCGTCGTGCAGGTAGACGACCTTGTCGACCCTCACGTTAAATACCCTCCTCGCCTCCTCTTCGACCCCACCCATGCTTGCGAGCACAACGAGTACGTGTACACCGCTCCTCAAGCTAGTGACCATGAAGAAGGGTATAGCCTTGGTATTAACGTCCCTACCTTGGTATTAACGTCCCTCACCACCCACACGTAATAGTATTCGCCCTTCACGGTTCTCACCTCAGTCTCGTCAATCGCATATTTCCCGCTCAAGGGGACGACGTACTTCACGTAGCTCAACCTCCTGAAATAGTAGAGCAGTGTCGAGTGGGGTAGGTGTGTCCTCCATGAGGAGAGCCCTGCTAAGTACTCGGCAAGGGCGTGAGCTATTGTCTCTCTTGAGAAAAACCTCGGGTTAAGGTTAATATACTCCATTCAATATCATTTGGGTGAGCACTGGGACTTTCCACCTAGTCCCCATGTCCTCACCTCGAGTATTACTCCCGTGTTCACCCTAAAAAAGTATTATGTAGTTTCTCCTCAAGAAGAATTTTCCTCTTCTTCAAGAAGAGAAACCACGTTTAATATAATTTATTTCAGATTAACTAAATTGTTGTCCACACTCTTAGCGAAAAACTTATAAAGCTTACCAAGTTATATAGCTTAAGATGAGGAATACTATATTATCTATATTATTGTTGCTCTCTGTATTGGCACCGTCTACGATCGAAGTAACTTCCCAGACTATGCAGACTGTTCCAGTACAAGTTATCAAGCTCTACGCGGGCCCAGAAATTAGTTCATTAGTTTCGGCCGCGGTTGACCCAAGCAACGGCTTCATTTACGCCGTTAATCCAAGCCAGAACGACGTGGTGATATTCGACCCTTATAACAACTCATTTGTAGGCGCAATAACTGTGGGCGTCAACCCAGCAAACATTACGTACTTCAACGGTTACTTCTACGTAGTTAATAAGGGCTCAGGGACGATTAGCGTGATAGACCCAGGTACTAACAAGGTGGTGAAGACGATTTACGTTGGCGGTTCCCCGATAAAAGTATTCTTATCTAAGTACGGCTACATATACGTTGTCTATAGTTGTAATGTAGAGGTACTCAACCAGAATTGGCAGAAAATCGGGACGCTGTTTAATGGTTCCACTATTTGCTCCATAGTTTATGACCCTAGTACTGGGCTACTATACACGATATGGTACTCATCAGACGCTGGTATATTAGTGTCGGCTGTGAACGGCACAAGTATTGTTGAGAACGGTACGTGTTACATACTCCCTTATAATCCCGATATGTTAGTGGTAGGCAAAAACTATATTTATGGTCTATTATATCATGCTGTATATGAGTACAATCCCTATAATCTCTCTTCCTCTAACATTGTACATTTGGTTCAAGCACCCTTTGAGACGATTGTACTCGTTGGCACAGTATACGCTGACGGCGAGATCTATGGTTACGATCAGTTTACTAATTCTATTTGGGTAGTTAATATAACAAATAAGAGTTGTAGCCTCTTAACGGGCTTACCCGTTTCATTAGGCGAGCACATTAACGACTTAATCTACGACCCTAATACGAGTATGCTATATGCCCTAGCAGGACTTCCGAACCCCATAATCGCGGTTAACCCCAAGACAGGCAGTTACATAGCTGTCGGGACACAGATACCGCCAGACTACATATTATACAATAACGTCACTGGGTTGCTTTACGTTGCAGATTGTCAGTCAAACGTAATATATATCGTGAAAGGGGACGAAGTCGCTGGGTTTATCCCAACAGTGCTTTACCCAGCTGCGTTGGCTTACAACACTCATAACGGCGTAATTTACGCGATTTCCGGGAACGAATTGGTCGCGGAGAACCCGTATAACGGCAGCGTCATATGGAAGGGGACTGCAGGGGAGGGTGCAGTCGCGCTCCTTTACGACAGCGTTAACAACGTGCTATACGTGGCAGATAATAGCTCTAACTTGGTCCTAGCAATAAGCCCGGAGAACGGGTCAGTAATTTCCGCAATACCCGTCAGCAATAGCCCAACAGCCCTCACTTACGACCCGCAGAACGGGCTAGTATACGTTGCTAATTATAATAACAACTCCGTATCAGTAATCAACGGTACGCAAGTCGTAAACAACATAGTGTTACCCTTCAAGCCCACTGAACTTGCCTTCGGTAATGAGGAGCTGTTCGTGGGCGGGGGCAACGGGAGCGTGAACTACGTGGCTATAGTAGAGGGCAACAAGGTGGTCAGCACTATTAAGGCCGACATAACGCCATTACAAGTCGCCTACTATGACGGCTATGTGTTTGTTTACGGTATTACTATCAACAACCACATGATCTGCGGCACATCCAAGATTATCGCCATTAACGCTAACACCGGAAAGGTTGTTAAGGAGGTCTCGATAAACGTGACCAGCGTAGAGGCATCAGTCACGGTGGTCAATGGGGTTATGTACGTCGCCTCACCGACCTATATCGTCAATGAACCAGTCAATTACAACATGATATACGAGATACCGATGAACGAGCTCATACCGACCATAGCAGTTACCGCTACCGCTACCACTACGCCAACAACGACTATCACCACAACAACGACGCCCGTGACTACCCCGCAGACCTTACCGACGCCGTCAAGCAGCGTGCCCACTACCAGCAGTTCCGGCCTCCCGTTGCTGGTAATAGTAGGGGTCATAGTAGTAATAGCGATTATTATAGGTGTAATGCTCGCGTTAAGGAGAAGGTAAATATTTCTTTATTTATTCTTTATTTAATTCCTAATTTTTTATTAAGCATATATTAAGTCACGTGCCGTTTATATTTGGCTTGTTAAGGGGCGCGAATAACGTAAAGGGGCCATTCAGTTGAAAGCCTGACAATGTGGTGCCGTAGGTGGGAGTATTCTCAAACAGTCATGAAATTCGATAAGTATTTGTAAAAATATTGAAATATTCGTAAAAAATCTTTTTTCTAATGTAATTAGCTAAAAAGGACTAGAAATATAAAGAACATGTTTAACATGTGTGTAAAGATCGTGATATACTCAAGGTAGCATAACAAGTACAAGTTGTTTATCTCCGTACCTTCTGGATAGAGATAACACCCTTAATGAGGCTATTGTGTTAACTTGATATAATATTACAAATGGTTTTCGAATTTCATGGCTGCATGAGAACAGTCCCTACTGGACAGAAGTTATTTTTATAAAACGGTTTTGGGTCTACCGTAAAGGGCGAGGCTTTCTATCTTTTGTAATTAAAAAATTGAAAGCATAAATAAAACGCGATGAGTAAACACAGCCCACGTCGCCTGTGTCAGCCGACAAACTGAGGATCCTCTCTAAGCCTAAATTTATTTAATAACGACGAGGAAATATCCCGAGAGGGCATGAAAGTAACTGTAAGGGGGATAGGCCCCATAAAGCACATAAGTTTTACGCTCGATAAGAGCATTGCTGTAGTCGGCCCTAACGGGTCCGGTAAGACCACTCTACTCCTAACACTCTACGGGGTAATAAACGCTTGGGCTAAAGGAGTAAGACTGAAGAGCCCCCAAGTAGGTGAAGAATTTGTTAAAGCACTTGGGGTAGTGTTCAAGAAAAGTTTAGAGGACACGTTTAGGTGTGATGTGAGGGAACTAGTTAACGGGAACGGCGAGGTCACTTTTCAAAACGGACTGGGAGACCTCTCGTTAAACATCGACGGGGGTGGGGTCAGCGTAAACTTAAAACTCAATAAGGAAGTCCGATTTCAGGTCAGAGAAATAGAGGACAATAACCTACCGGTAGGGGAGGTACAAGTTAACACTTCGGGGACATCTGTAGAGGTAATATACGGCGTCAAGGGAAAAGAAAAGTGGCAGTATTTTGACTTACTTAGGGACCTCCTGAAGGAAGTAGAGGGCAGTGCAATAGTCAACGCTTTTTTAGACTTTTATTTTTACGGCTTCAGGCCGGTAACAGCGGTAGGGGAAGTTAAGGGCGAAGTCGTAGTTGACGGTAAGAAGGTGGCTATCACAGATTTCGGGGTGTTCATTGACGGGAAAAAGTACCCGGTCACGTCCCGCGGGGTGAGGAGGTTAGCCGAGATCTTACTGTCGAGCAGAGGAGGCGAGCTGGTATTGATAGACGACGCTGAGGCGTATTTGGACGAGAGGCTGAGGTACACACTAATGGAAGAGGTCGTAAAAAGGAAAAAAGTTGTCGTGACTACTAGGGACAAAGCCTTCGCTAACGCGTTCGATAACGTGGTACAGTTATAGTAAGCGGTAGTTTTGAAGTCCGGTCTCAATGTCCTATCAAACAGCTATAAAACGGGGGATAAAGCCTCGCTGAGAGGGTTAGCCAGGTTTCACAACTCTTTATCTGAGCGTCTTTTGGCGACGTTAATGACGCTCTCCCCGGCTCCATTGGGGCCTGATGACGGGGGAAGGACACCCCCAGACACGACCCGGAGGTGCCCTATGATGGAGTTACCGTTCTCCAAAGCCAGGTCTCTCACTCACTTAACTACCCGTCAAATGTAGCCACGACCTGACGGTGTGGACGGTAAGCCTACTAGGGCCCTTCCGGGGCGTGGAGGGAGTCAGGCACCTTCATATAGTAATCGTTCTAATGTGCCCCTTACGTCCTTAGCCACCTTCTTACCTAACTCCGTGCCGGGGCCGGCAAAGTACTCCTCTCCCGGTAGACTACCTACTGCTATCGCGTCGCTTACAGTCCCCGTGAGGTTTAGCTTCCTCAGGGCCCCGCTCTTAGCTTCCGTCACGGTCCTCACTAAATCTACAAGCCCGTTTAAGTTCAGACGGGCGTTCACGAACACCCCTATATTTATGGTGCACCCTGCGTCTTCACCACTCTTATCTACCCCGGCTGACATAAACATATCACCCCACTCTGTTTTAGTAAAAGTGAACTTTTGGGCTGCGGTCATGAACACTACGGTACCTTCCTCTTTCACCCTTTCAACGTCTTCAAACGCGTCCTTACAGTAGTCCTTACCTACTATTATTAACTTTAACTTATCCACGTAAGTGACACCTTCAGGGTAAAGTGCTGAAGTTATGGTCAAATATTTTCTGGATAGAGGGAATGAGTGGACTCGATAAGGGTAATCCATATTATTTTAACCTCTAAGCGGAATAAAGCTTAAACTCCAAATAATTTAACCCCCTATTAGGCCCCTTATCCTTGGGGGTAATTCGCGGAAGTGGTCTTTCACCGCAGGCGGTCTCAGATGTTAAGCACTCTAAGTAATCTGATGGGCCCCTCTCCCTTAATTCTTCGTTCGTCTTTCACATCAAAGGCTGCTGTGAAAGGGCCTTCCCCTTCATCTGCCCCGGTTTAACACCAGAGCTCTGGGGTTGTCCCCTTCATCTGCCCCGGTTTAACACCAGAGCTCCGAGGTATATTGAAATATTGGTTACCTTAAGATAAAAGCTTTACCCTGGTGCTGAAGTAGGCTTAACACGGGGCTATCGCGGCCTAATCTGTAAGGGCCTGACGGAGGTTATTTAAATTAGCCCTTGACTTGATAACTAATGCGTATAATGTTCATAGACGAGCACATCGAAACTAATAAGACGTTCATCGGCGGAGTTTATCTAAACTTAGACGAACTTGATAATAAAGAGTGTAAACGACGCTTGGGACGAGCTCGGTACGGAGTGGGACTTCCATTACGTTAAGGACAAGAAAATAAAGAGAGGAGGAGGAACCGTGGCAGAAGTATTCCTTAATAGTTTACGGTCTCACATAAGTATGGGACACACGTTAATAGTAGTGCACCCTACCGGGGACGCCTTAAAGAAGCACGATGAAGACCTCTACCCCGCAGTCATATTTAACCTCTACTCCTTTCCGGTGTTTTTGACCCGGTCTGACTATGCCTTAATAGATAAAAACCCCCAAGTCACTGTAATGAAAAGTATAACTGAGAAGATAAACTACCCTAAGGTCTCCTATGACGTAGACGCGTTAGTCAATAACATGAGTACCGATACTAAAAGCCGTATTTTGAGGAACATTAAAAACGTCGTTAGAGCCAATAAGGGTATCGCGGTGAAGTCCTTAGAGAGGGCCCTCGAGCTGAAGGAAGCGATTAAGCGGGTCATGAAGTGGGGGTTGCTCTGTGCGGACTACGTCGTCTCCTCAACGGGTTGGAGGACGGTAGACGTTTACGGAAAGGAGGCCCAATAGTCGGCCCTTTTATGACTGCTTACCCAAAAGGGCTTGACTTGTTATTTCTACAAGGAGAGATGAACAGTCGACCCTTTTTTATGACTGCCCGTCCTCCCTAACTTTCGTCTGGTCACTATCGCCTCCCCTCACTGACGGCCTTACCACTACTTCCCCGAACCCTATGGCCCTGCTCTTCCCCACCCCGTAATAATTAGCATAGCTCAATAGCCTCAAGACGTTTTCCCTAAGTTTGCTCCCCCTCCTCGCCGTGAACTCGTATATTACCCAGCCCACAAACCCTTTTACGGGCTTACCGTCATATATCGCTTTTACCGGAGTGAGGTTGTACGCCGTCTCCCTCAGATAGTACAGAGTCCTCAGCCCCGTCACTCCCTTTATTACTTCGCCCTCGTTCTTCAGCCAGTGCTGGTATATGGAGTTTAAGAGGAGCGGTACGTAAGGGAAGAGGACGTACCGGTTCTTCCTCTTCTTGAAGGGGGGTTTAGGGGGCTGGAGCATCGTAGGGGTCATGAACCTGACGTAATAGTACCTGCTGTCCTCCATACCGTATTCTCCCACCGCTTTAAAGTCCGCTACTTCAGCCCTGAACTTAGTACTCCATAACTCTACCGACGTCGACGGGGAACTTATAACCTCGCTGAGGATATTGTCGTCACGGAAGGTAAAACTGAACGTGTACTGTTCATTTCCTTTAAGCGTAGACTTTTTGTCCCACCGGGAGAAGACGGGTCTACCTTGGTGGTCCTTCAAGGTCGTGACCCTTACGGGTTTGTGGGGTCGGTCATCCTCCATGACCTGCTTATAACTGGGAGAGATGAAAGCGAGTATACTCCTCGCCAGTTTAGACGAAAAGGGAGGGACTACCACATCATGTTCAGGGATGACATTGAAAGTGATCACGAAAGTCATAGTAATAGATTTCTAATAGAAAATTAATAAGTATTGAGTTCCCGCGATAAGTCAAAAAAGACTGAAAGCCTACCGTCCTGGCCAAAAGGGAGTTAAAGGGCAAACGACTAACGGTTAAGGTGTAGTAAGGGGGACGGCTTGATAGGGAAGGGGATAGTTTAAAATATTTTTTCACGTACTGTATTTGTAAATATGGACTGTGCTGTAATACCCATAAACCGTTCAGACGACTCCTATGACAGTGCCGTGTCTTCAATAGTCAGGACTTACGAGATCTTCCACCCCGACACCTTTTACATCATTTATGCACCCTTTAACAAGCCCGTGCTAAAGAAGCTGGAAGGGCTCTTTAACTCCATGCAGAAATACGTAAAGGTAGAGTTGGTCGATATAGGGCGTTACGAAGAGGCTGAAGGCGAGACTAACCTCTGGAGGTTCATCGAGTTTGTAAAGGGCTTAACTAAGGAATGCAAAAAGGTTTATCTGGTACCGACAGCTGGGGCCAGCGTTGTGGCCGCGTCACTGGGGATGTTATATATGACGGACATGAACAGGTACAGCATAGTGAGTTACATCTTCAGCTTTGGCCCTTGGAAGGCATACTACTACCCCTTTACTCCTAGGGCTACGGAGACGGTATTGGTGGAACCTACTCCGCCTTTTAACACTGTCCATGACCAGATAGACAGGCTCACACAACTCGACGATTATTTTAAGGGAGTGATCAGCTCACAGCAGAACATTTACATGAGGGACATGTACGAGCTCGTATACCACCTGAATAAGAGCGTGGGGGAGTTCACCGGGGTCGAAGTAGCAATAGGAGAAGGGGATAAGAAGCAGAAGGCCACACTGCTTATGGAAGACATAGATAAAGGGCAGGGGAATGCCGAAGAACTCAGGAAAAAGCTGGAAAAAATACTGGAGGGTGTTGACGAAGACGCAAAAAACGTGGTCAACGAGGTATTAAACTTATCGGGCCTTTACGAGATATACGTCTTAGAAGAGGACGGGAGTAAGAAGAAGGTCGAAGACGTGGTAACTGACTACTCCAGTGTAGTCATAGACACGAACCTCCTCTATTACGGTATACATTCAAGGGAGATTAAGGGGCTTACCATACCGTATTGTGTAGAATTTGAAATGGAGAGTAAAGTCTTCACAGCGGGGAGTAGTAGGAGGTCTACAAAGCGGGGCTTTGAAAGGGGCAGGTTTTTCGATGTACTTTATTCAATCTATGACGCCTTGGCGAGACGGTCTAGGATAATCCCGTCGTGCAGGTATTATTGCGACCACGCAATACCCCGGATAGACCCCATCCTATTAGACGGCTCCTTGGTGTTAACATCAGATAAAAAAGCCTACAACGTATGGGCGAACTCCCCGCTGGGGAAATACGCTACGGTGAGGCTGACAAGGGTAGAACCGAAGGAAGTAAAAAAGGAGAGATATGAGAGGACGTTCTCGTTACTCACCGTCGGTGTAATCCTCAAAGAGACACTTAACGCGGAAGTGAGGCCCCTCACTAAATAGTGCAGTGAGGGTGTATTTTAGCCTGAACCAGACCAAAAGGTATTAAAACCTCTTTTTGCCTACTAACTCACTATGTTACCTGTTGTGACCGTCAAAGGGTACCCCGTATTAGTGTTTGAGAAGGACGGTAAGAAGTATTATTGGCTAGCGGGCTGCCCGCATAAGAAAAGGCCCTTGAACGAAGGTAAAGTAATTGAGGACAAGATAGAGTGCCCGTTCCACCACGCGGTCTTCGACTTGATAACCGGGAGGCTCGTAAGGGAGCCCCAGTCTAAGACCCCCTGCACGGACTGCAGGTTGATCAGGGTGAAGTTTGACGAAAAGACCGGAGACGCGGAGTTCGAGGGACAGCCTTTCATACCCGAATTACCCGGGAGTAAGGTGTGAAGGCCCATAGTGTTTATTGACGTGACAACTGGTCATATTACACTGTACGTTACCCTTACCTACCCCCTGCCTTACCTTAAATACTTAAGTTTGTAATTTGAGGAATTTCCGTTACGGGGAAGACACGTTTATTCTTGAGAGCTGGTAGTTCACCCGGTATTCCCCCCTTTAACGTATTCGATAAACTCCCTTAAGTCCCTCCCCTCTATTTCAAAAGCGTTAAACCCGCTTACGGGGACGTACTCTAATGCGTTGACCCCCTTGACTTCGATCAGTTTCTCCTTCCACGGTATCCCCGACACCCTCCCTATCGTGGAGTTAAAATTCTTGCTATCGGAAAAAGCCTTCCCTATGGAATATAACTTCCTGAATGCTTCGTTATCTTTAACGTCCTCTTTGTACACATGTAAGTGATAACCGCGTCTAGTCTCAACTACTAACCTCACGGGTATACCCTCTAGGAGGGACAGTACACCGGGTGCCTTAGAATCGACGTCCACCATTATCACGTGTTTTTCAGTAGCCTTAGCCATCTTGGAGAAAGCGACCGAAAATATGTCTTGAGAGGCCAACTGTTTCCTGACACTTTCATAGTCCTTTCCTCTCAAGTTCATTATTAGGTTGAGCTTATCTTGGATAAACGAAGAGACTACAGTATACGAGAGCTTTAAGAAATCTATCGGGTTTACGTAGTACATCACCTTAAGCAAGTCCTTGGGTATTACCTTGTCACCTACGCGGAACTCAGTCCCTTCTCTCACTGCTATAGCCTCGTTAGCTGCTTGTAAAAAGTCCTTAGACCAATACCTCCTCAGCACTGCGTGCCTCCTCACCCCGGGTATGTCTTTACTACCCTGCCCCTTAACCACTATTGCCACTACATAGTAATCGTCCTCAGCGGGCTTAGGTAACTTTGAGCTAAATTCCTCTAAGGTTAACTTCCTTACCACGAGTAGTCTTACGGGAGGGACAATAAATCTGTAACGGGGGAAGGGGCGCATTCATTACAACTGCTGGAGTCAAATGGCCGAGAATGAATCTGCGGTCACTATCACACCTCCTTATAAGCTGAAATATTCTGGAGTAGTTACGTTAAAAACATTGTGATAGATTACCAAGGCCGAGAAGGGGAGAGAAGGAGAAAGGAGATAGAAAGAGGGTAAATGAACACTTACGAGAGCACTATAAGGTGAAACCCTCAAATATTTATAGAGGACATAGTGTTTTAAGCTGAAACTATTGTAGCCCTTTATAAAGGGCCAAGTCGACGTGAAGGAGCGGTGTTAAGTTGTCAGACTCCGACCAAGTATCCCGTACACCGTAAAGCCGTCCGCACTTAGCGCGAGTAAGCTCGGCTCCAGACTGAAATAAGGTGAGTTTTACAGCTTGTAGGTAGTAACAGTAGCTTTAGCCTTCATGGCTACAGCAGCCCTTTATTGCTCAACGAAATGCAAATTAGAGTGTGTGGGTGCGAACTGGTTCTCTAACGTTGATAAAGCATTTAACTTTGTTATTTAATAAATAGGTAATGTGTGACGCATATAAGGACGTCTGTGAAAATTTCCCGAGGCTCTGCCCGCGGTTAACACCCCAGCCCCTCTCTTACTATACACTGAAGAGCTTTTCCAAGCTGAACCCGTACGTATCGACCGTGATATGTGAGGACTGTGACGATACCGTAAGGAGGTTGAACTACTTCTGGTTGGGCCAGAGGGGAGACACTTGTGAAGTCTGTGGGAGTAAAGGGGAAGAAATAGACGAAGAGTGGGAGTACTGCTTAGACGGGGACAAGGGGTTAGCTAGGCTCGTAGGGTTGAGGACTCTGTGCAGGAAATGTTACTCAGCCAAGTATAGGGCCATGGAAAACCGCCCAGAGGCTTTAACACATTTAGCTGAAGTCAACGGCGTAAATGACGTCGAGGAGGGCCTGAGGAGGGCCTTTGAAGTGCAAAAAAGGCTCAGTAGTATCGAGGACTGGGCTTTTGAATTAGAGGCCCTTGAAGGTGAGCTAAGGGATAAGGCAGAGCGTTTAATGAACACGGCTTTCAAGGGAGGACTTTCTTATGAGGACGGGTGGCTCTATTATACCGGTAAAAACTCTAAGGTGTTAGTGACGACATCGTTAGAGAAGACGTTGAATATAATAAAGAGCTATGAAGACCTATATTCCTTAGCAGTCAGCTCACTGGACGGCGAAGCCCAAGTACTTGAGAAGGAGTTCAAGTTCTTCCTCGACATGGTAAAAATACCGATAAGGATAGTGTTGGACGTCGATGATAGGGACTTCGCGTTACGCTCCCTGAAAGAGAGCGTTTCGGGTAAGTGGATGGTCTTTGTGAGACAGGAGGTGTACGTCCAGTTTTTCAAAAGGGTTATAGGGCTGTTGGGGGATGACGGATATAGGGCGAAGATAACGTGTAACCTGGACAAGGACGAACTCCCGGTGATAGTTTATGTCCCTTCGGCGTTTGACTTCGAAAACGTGCTTAGGGTAAAAGGGGTATTAACGGAAGTAATGGAAGAGTTCGATGTAAACAAAAATATCCTCTTTAAACCTGACGTGTTCTCTGCTAACGAAATCTACAGCGGTAGGAGTGACATAAAACCCTACATCTACGTCGCATTAAGTCCGCGTCAAGTTTGAGGCGACTACACGGGTATAGGGCCAGTAGGTGGGTAGAATTCGGCAGTAGGGTTAAGCGGTGAGGTCAGGACTTTTACCGGTAGTGTAAGGGTCTGAGGTGACCCGTTAACGTATATGACGACTTGGACTTGGTTTAATACCTTAACCTCTTGGGCTAAAGACGGGCTATTAATAACCGCTATAAAGCCTTGGTCGTTTTGAGCTGGCACCATCATTGGGCCTCCCCTTACGAAAGTGTGGTTTAGTACCCTTATCGAAGAGAAAGGCTGAGACGTGACTACATACACGCTGTAGTTATATACTCCTACATAAGCATAGGATACGATAGGTATTGAGCTATTAGCAGGTGTTGAGCTCATGTCCTCGGTACTCGTGTTGGGAGTGGGTGTGTTGAGAGTGGAGTTCGTGGTTTGTTGGGTAGTTAGTTTTTCGGAGTGAGTTTGAGTTAAGTGCCCCTCCAAAAAGCCAGCCGTTAATACGGCTGAGAGCACTATTGCCACTGCTATTATTAAAGAAATAATTTTGACACTCATTAATACGACGATCGGAAGAGCAATAAATAAACTTTTTCAAAACAAAAGGTGTCAGAGCAAGGAGCTTATCAGGGAAAACAGGGAGGACTCAGGGACCAGCCCGCTGTAAGGGCTGAGGCCTCCCGCCATCCCGAGGGCCGAAAGCAGCGAATTGTGCAGGCCGAAATCGTCGAACACCGACCCCCCTAACAGTGAGCTCAGTAAACCCGCATGCCCCGTTTCTACACCCAAGAAATTAGGCCCTTGACACATCCTTACAGTGTACGCGACATTAGGGTACATCCCGAACAAGGAGGGGTGTATAGCTTGGAGTATCCCCAAGTTTTGTCCCATAAACGGGTAGGTCTGAAAACCGAAATTACCCAAAAACGAACTTAACGGGTTCATTAATGACCCCAGTGAACCGCTAAAGGGGAAGGTCTGGAATGACCCCCCAAGCCCTATAGGGTTACAACACATTAAGTTAAACGCCATAGTTTAATCTTTATAGATCAAGAATTTTAAACTTTTTCGTACTTAACAGTGTAAGGACTGGAAGTCGTTCAACCTCATGCCTTTCTTCTGTTATGTCCGCTCAGGCCTTAAAAGTTATTCAGTTTACATGTACAGCACATTCAGGCTATGACAATTTTGAAGACTTAAGGGCGTCGAACACTGTGAGAAATTTATCCTCGACCTCCAAGGCCTGACCGATACATTATCCATTACCCTGCGTAAAGTAACTCGACCCGTTAGATGTATCGGTTCGCTTTTTAACTTACCCCTCTTTCTGTCTTCCTTCTTCCTCTCTCCCCTTCTCTGCCTTAGTTAAGTTTTACCCGTGGGTTCAAACGACGAGGGTTCAACGGCTTGCAGGAGGATGAGTGTTCCCCTCGACTAGCCTATAAGTTGAGGGTAGCTGTGTCTCCTGAGGGACACCGCACGCTAACGCTTCTTACATGCGACGGGGGGGGGGCTAATAAGGACCCAGGTTCGTAACCGTGGAAGAGGTGCTCGTGGAATCGGGTAATTGGTACCTGACATAAGCCGACCCACGAGTAGGTGCTTTATACTTACGGTCAGGAGGGGTCGTAGAGCAGGTGAGTGAACGACTTATATCGACCTATACTTTTTTAACAACTTAGCACAGAATATCCATAACATGGACAGAAAACTACTCATCACCACCGTAGTCATAATAGCAGTTGTGATTTTAGTCCTAGCTTTCCTGTTCTTTAACCACAACTCCAAGGCCCCGGTAAAGCCTCCGGTCACTACGACTCCTACGGGTGTGAACCAGACAGTGGAAGTCTCCACTTCAGTCTATTCCACGTCTACCTCAGCGGTGACAGTCCAGAGTTATACTACCTCGACCAGTGTGTCCAGTTCAGTCTCAGCCTCCACTTCACTGGTGTTGATCAATGACACTTACTATATTAAAGTAAGCCTCTCGTCACCCGCCTCGGGCAACGCAACGCTCTACTACTTAGCTAACAACACTTTAACCCCGATAGGTCATTACAACCTCACGGGCCAGGGGTTATCGATCCCGTTAAATGCGGTAAATGGGTCTTCGCCTTTTAAGCCCGGTAACTACGAGTTATTAGTCGCTGGTAACGGCTACCACACCTCTTTCCCTTTCAGGCTGGACACTTACACGGGTGACATAGTCTACAGTAACGGTAGTTGTTCGGTGATAGTCTTACCCGAACTACCTTCCAAAATAGTTATCGGGAACGTCACTCTCGTCCCGGAGGAGTTTAATGGTGTGTACAACGGTGTAATACTGGTGAAAGCACCTGTTCCGGAGGTCTCTTCTATAGGGGTATATGTGGGCGGGCAACTGGAGACCGTAAAAGTGGTCTACCAACCGTATATCCCTAATCTACCCTATAGTGAAGTGTTTGTGGAAAAGTAGTGAAAGCCAGAGGCCTTTTTTAACACTACCTAATAAAGGTAAGCCCTTAGTCTTTTTCATTGTAAATATGAAAACTATGAAAACAATGTAGCCTTTGAGGTCGCCTACATTATTCGCTCCCCGACACAGATCAACTCGGGACAGAACCCCTCATCCATTGCAACTATCGTGAAAAATAACAATGAAAAAGGGGACTCTATATAAAAAATATATATGCTTATTATTCTGTAATTAGGTGCGAGTCTCCTCTACCCGTCAATTCTAACTGCGGGTTATTATATGCCTGCCATGTCCCGGTAGCTTGGTTGTACCACTTACTCGAGGCCGTGAAGAGGGCGAAATAGCCTCCGGGGGCGGTGTTGTTGGACAGTTGGGCTATCTGTGAGTGGTTGAGCACATACGGGTAGACAACTATACTGTTTATTGAACCGTTGAAGGGGCACCAGGAGGGGAACTGGTCATTCGTCATGGGCCAGAATTCAGTGTACCCAGTCCCTATTAAGCTGAACTCGATTGGGCAACGAGTATTGTAAGGCGGGGAGCAACCGAAAAGTGTTGAAGCATTTGCCGCTTGTGCATATAACTCAGCTATGAGTTGCCCGTTGATATACCCCGCAAAGTACGTGCTGTTATTATTAGTCCACTCTTCCAACACTACCCAGTAGAAACCCGGACTGGTTATACTTACATTCATTCCATACGTAACTTGCCCATTTACCGGACTACCTACGCCTACTTTAAATAATTGATACTTTGCATAACTGTATTCAGCCATTATCAGTTCCCCATGGCTCATATATACCAACGATGCCCAGCCATAATGTGGAGAAGAAGGAGGTAATGTGTTCGCAGATAGTCCTATCAGTACCCCACTGGTGTTTGGCGTCAGGTAGGCCCTTACAGCTATCGTCTCCTCGTGGTACTTCATGGCTATATAACTGAACATACCTAAACTAGTGTTTTTGCCGTTAAGGATCGTAGTAAAGATGGGGGCAATGAAGTACTGGTCTTTACCGTTAAACGAGACCGCACAGTTTAGGTCCTCAAGGGTGACTGGCGGAGAGGTAGAAGTGGGCGTAGGTTGTACGGTAGTGGTGGTGGAAGTCGTAGGCTGCACTGTGGTGGAAGTCTGTGTAGGCTGCACTGTGGTGGTGGAAGTCGTAGGCTGTACGGTAGTAGTCATTATAGAAGTGTACGTGCTCACGACTGTCGAAGGGGCTACAGGTGCCCTAGCGGGGGTGAACACGCCTTTATAATAGAGGTACCCCCCTATCGCCAAGACCAGTATCACCAAGACCACTACAGCGACAATTGGCGTACTCTTCTTTTTCTTACCGAAAGGGGGAGGAGTATAACCTGCAGGGGGTACATACGGTGGGGGGTTATAACCCGTCGGCGGGGGGAACTGGTACCCGCACCTAACACACATTGGGCTGAAGTCGTTGTTCGGTGTCCCGCATCTAGGACATATTTTTACCATGTCTAGTAATAATTCGCTTAAAGTTATATTAAACATTTTCGTAATAACCAGTGAGTGTCATAAGTTATTTAGTTAATTAGATATAAATTATTTAAAGTATAAATTCAGTCTTTATTCCATAAAAATATTGTCTTTTAGAGGCGTAAAGCTGAGGCATTTTTTACTTTTTATTAAAATTTTTATTAACATAATTAAACTAAGGGCAATTCATGTCCCTTTATGATTTCTATTTTTCTAATTATGGTGATTACAACCACTAATTGAGCACATGATAATATTAATGTATAGTACGTGTAAAGACGTAAGAGGTGAGATTATAACTAAGTTTATACAGGGCGACTTTCCACATAAGAGAGCGTTTATATTCATAACGATCACCTCAGTGACCCCCTTATTTATGGAGATAGGTATGGTGCCGTGATTAAGTCACAAATTCTGGAATCAACTTTCTCTCCTATAAGCATAAATGTGCTTACCCTTTAGGACTTATCTGATAAAGCTATGACGGTTAATTTAGGGAAAGATATAGATCAGCTCATTGACACATACGGAGTAACAGAAATTTTCTAGATATTAAGAGAACTAAATATAGTAACTGATAATCTAAAATAAAAGGATAGAAAAGAGAAAAAAAGAATATCTAACTTTAAGACATGAAAGATATGTTCATCTGGGAACCTGCAGCCTCTTCAATAACGTTTTCTATTACTTGTACTCCCTGCCATATATAAGGTACGGCCTTCTTATTGTACAAGTTCTGCATTATATATGTACCGTTAGCGTTTTTGAGGGGTAGAATATTGTAGAGTGGGCCATATGCCATGTATGTACCTTTAGGCCCGGTTATTATTAGAACCGTGACTATGTGCCCCTTCAGTATAGCTAGAGGCTCTGACGTGTTATCGAACACAGCGTCCATTTGATAGTGCATGACTAGCTGGTATAACGGTGTTGGTAAGAAGTGCTCTAATTCTTCAGCCCCCACTGTCTGTAATTCTCCCTTAGGTATTGGTGTCCCGTTAGGTGTAGCATTTAGCCATTTATTATACATATAGATATAATAGAAGTGGACTGGTTCGTCGGGTTCGTAAGGAGTGTAGTTGAGGAATATCAGACCGGTAGTGTTAGGGAATGGTCTGTACGGGTTCGAGCTGGCAAACGTATAGCTCAGGTTTCCATACGCTGACATTATAATATACAGAGGCCATGCATCTGATAGTGCTACATGGCAACCTTCCCATCCAACTAGATAGACGTCTACCTGGTGAGGTGGCGCAAAGTCTTCTGGGGAAGCATAGAAGAACTTTCCTGAAGGCACCATCTCGTATAGTGGAGGGACGGCATTATTTTGCACTTGGTTTACTTGTGCCCTTAGATATATTGGTATTGCTGAGGCTATTATGAAGACTAAAATTGCAGTTACTAATACCTTGCTCTTTATGGGTTCTTTCATGTCTTTCGTAGATTAGTTGTAATAAAACTAAAATAAGATTTTTCTTTGTTTACTCATTATAGGTAAATTTATAAATATAAACAATTGTCTTAAGTAATCGGTGAAAGACGTGAAAGGAAGTATAATGGTCTTAATTTTAATCGTCCTTATAATATTTGCAGGGGTTGCAGGGTATTTAGCGGGGAAGTCCAATAGCTCAAGCACAGTGACCACATCGACTATTACCACAACTACAACTAAGACTGTTATTCAGTCCAACTTTACGACGTACCAAGTATACCTAGACGGTATAGAGTTTACCGACATATTCTACCCACAGAACTTACCCAATGTATCTATAGGGCCTTCAAATTATACAATGTTCGGTATGACCCCCAATAGAGACCCGGTAATACACGCTAACCTAACAGCCCGGTGGACGACTCCGTTAATAGGGAATTTTGAACAGAACATGACCTTGTGGAACCAAATAGTGAAAGAACTAGGTAAGTCTTTCGGCTCTGCCTACAGACAAGCTACGGGCATAGCAGTGGGCCCTACAGAGGCTAACGGGATTGTCTATGTTGCCAGTGACGCAGGCTGGGTGTACGGTATCAACGTATTTAACGGTAAGATAATATTCGAGCTTAACACCCCGGGTACTCTGAGCATGTGGGAACCACTGGTATGGAAGGGAATAGGCTTAGTGGGCCTCGGTGGGGCAATGTTCGACTACCAACAAGGTGCACTAAACGGGTTCGGAGGTGGACACAGAGGACAATACACCGGTATTAACGGGCTTCTGGCGTTTAACGCTACATCAGGTAAACCACTGTGGCTGGTCTTGACCAGAGCACAAGCAATGCCTACCGGTGTGATAGCCAATGGTGTAGTCTATTGGGATACCGGTGACGGGAGCATTTATGCTACCAATATCTCAAACGGTAAGACCCTCTGGGTATATCATTATGACGGTAGCGGTAATATGGCGTCTCTAGATTACTATAACGGAATAGTAATAGCAGGGTTTTCACAGACTTACCCCACTAATATGTCAGCCATAGTAGGTGTTTATGCCGAAAACGGAAGCCCGGCATACATCATCAAACTACCGTTTGCGACTACGTCTTCTGCAGGAGATGCTGTAATGGCCGTATGGAACGGCTACATAGTAGACGGTATATTGGGCTTCCAAAACGGACATTCACCCCTATTATCTCATATTTCGTCAAGAGAAGTGATGATAGTAGCTAATGCAACTACAGGGCAGATAATCTACATGATGAATATTACTAATATTACTACTCACCCTTCAGATACAAATAACGGGTTTAACCCTGCAATAATTAACGGTATTATTTATCAGCCTACAATTGCAGGCAACTTGATGGCTATTAATATCACTAATGGAAAAATATTATGGGAATCTCCTCAACTTACAAAGGGCTGGCTCCAACCTCAGCCTACTTACTATAACGGAATGCTGTTTGTGCCTGCCGGAAATGCAATAGCAGTCCTAAATGCCAGTAACGGGCAAATAATAGCATTATATCATACACAACTTATAATGAGACAGCAGTTAATAATCGTGGGTAACACGGTCATAGAGACCTCAGGTACTAATTGGGTTTTTGCAATTCCGATATCCCAGATACTGGAGAATAGATAGGAAATGAACAAAAAACAACACTTTTTTAATTTTTTCCTCCTCTCCATTTTCCAAGTCAAGTATATAGAGGACATGTTTTATCATCTAGACTAGGTGAATAGGTCTCGGTTACCGGGTGAAGAAGATTCATAACGAGTTCTAGGCACTAAAGGAAGGGTAGGTTCTTTCACTGCTCTTTAGAGGATTAGAAATCACAAATAGAACTGAAGATATAACTAAAATAAATTTACACATGACAACATAATAAATACGTAGTACGTATAAAACGTGTTATAATGGGCTTATAATTTATGCTACCTGGAATGATTTTACGTACACTGTATTATATGTTCCTTGAATTATACTAATTTAATGGAAAATATTACATTTCGCAAAGGACGCGTGAAAGACTCAGGGAGGGATGACGTTGAAAATTTTTACTAATTCTTAAGATATTATTTGTCACATACGACTCTTGTCAGTATTATTTTATTGACTATCCAAGCTTTCCTCACTTTTCTCCTATGTCGTACACGAATAAATGTTAACTTCCCGCTGTGCCTATTTGCGAAAAGGCTTATACTTTGGTCGGATTATAGTAGAAAAAAATCCTGACCTTAAATTAACGATAAGGGACAGAACCTCCCATACCCCAGTTTAGATACCTCTTTTTCAAATATTCCACCAGTCTAGCCGGGTAAGGGACTTGTGATACGTCGACCTCCTTACTGCGTCCGCTCCGCAAAATGAACTTAATACTCCCCATATTATTGGGACCTCCCATATTAGTCACCTGGACGTCCGCTACGTTATCCCACTTACTAAGCAGTCGCCGGTTTATATAGATCCCTTGATCGTTAAAGCTGATTACTGAGCCCCTCCGCTTACCGAACGATATTGATCCCGTTGGGAACCTACTGCTTATAATAAAAGCCCTACCTATCCTGATCACGATTACACCAAGCACGCCAAGAGTCACGCCCGCCAAATTAAAGAGAGCACCTATGAAGGCTAACACAACAGTTAAGATTATCCCGACAAGTTCGAGCATAACCCCTTTCCTTCTTCGTGCAATTTGTCCCTCCTGTAACTGTTTACTATAGGACAAAAATACACCGTCGAGTCCCTCACCATACGGCTGTGTTGGTATGTAAGGGGGTTGAGGGCTGGGTGGCTGAGGAGTAGACAATTGCTGGCCATAAGGCTGCTGCATCAGCGGGTAATTACACCTGCTGCAGTATGGTACATTGTCTGGGTTACTGAAACCACACCTAGGACAAATAATCATTAATTATAATTATAAAAAGGCCATTTAATAAGGCTTTTGGTAGTATGTATTTAAAAATCTTGGAAGCTTAGAATTACACTTGACCATTACCTTAATACTTATACCCTACCTTAGGTGGGAGGCTTAAGTATCTTAAATACTGACTGGAAAGTTATCTCCTAATAACATCACTAAGTTTATTTAGTAAGAAAGATATTAGACGTAAAATTTTGGGTAAAAACGTTTTATTCCAAGACCAGTAAGGCATCCGTTACAAACGAATTAGTATAATTCGTGGGCAAACAACAAAGTACGAGCAAACCATTCTGTATAAACTTAGTTATAGGGTCACCCCTTGTACTTTTACACGTAATACGTATTAACATTATTATATGTGTATATTTATACTAAATATATATTATTTATACCAAGTCAGTCAATAAAGGGCAACTGTGCAGTCAGTGTAGGGGTAAAAATTTGCTAAGTAGGAGAGTTGACGTCGCCCTTTAGTACTCGGCAAAGTATAATTAATAACAATTGTCATAATCTCACCACACTTGGACAAACAAAACAGCAAAAGAAAAAAGAGTTGCCCTTGTTCGATGACGTTATCGTAAAGTGCTGTATCCCGCACACCGCAACGGACACCTTATTTAGAGCGCGATGAATAAACCAACTCTGCCTTAACTGTTACTGAGAAAGGGTTTTTAACTGACAACTTGTCATAATTTTTTATGTATAGGAGGTTAGAAGTCAGGAAAGACGGGTTCGGTTTCTGCTATCAGGGGTCGTGGATAGCAATTACAGTAAATGACGAAGCGGTCATAATAGCTGAAGAGGTATCCTATGAAGTAGCAGTAGGGAGCCAGTTCTCTAAAATCAGGCTTATAATAAAGGGGGGCAAAGTTTTCGTAGAGTCACCCCTAGGGAGCTCAGAACTCGCAGACCCATCGCAAATAATCGATAACATCAAAAAGGTCAATGAGGAAAGCATAAAAGACAAGAATAAAGAGCTCTACGAGAAGATCAAGAAACACTTAAAGTATTAGCTTAACCCTTAAATACGCTCTACACAAGGTTTTAAGGTAAAAAACAAAAAAGAGTACCTTAACTCAGACCGTAGCTTACCTCTTTTTAACGACCAACAGAGCAGCGATCACAGCTACCACTATGATAACTACTATAACGACGAGAACTGTGGGGAACGTAGACGTCGTGGACGTGGGGGGAGGAGACGGGGGAGGTGGCATATAGGTGGAGCTGGTAGAGGTCACTGAGGTCGTATGGGTCACACTGCTGGTATAGCTACTCGTTGGAGGTGTAGTAGTACTGGGGGGTACTGTAGTAGAGGTAGGAGGTGTAGTGGAGGTAGGAGGTGTGGTCGTCACGGTGGTCTGTTTGACGTGGACTATAAAGGTCATCTGCGGGTCCCCGTAGACTAGGGTTAGGTTATAGGTACCGGGCTGAGTAAAGTGGATATACACCTCATACCGGGGGCCGACCTCCACGACCTTTAGGGGACTCCCGTTTAAGTAAGCCGTCAAGTTCTCTACTCCTACTGTAAGGTTTAGCACCTCTCCCTGCTCCACGTTTATGGAAAACACGCCTTGAGAGGTCTGAGTCGCACTGGTCGCTTGCCCGTTTAAGGATAACTGGAAAGGTACGGGTGTCAGGTAAATGACTAGGGTACCGTTAGCCCTTAACGTCACTGACGTGGTGTTGGGTAGGTAACCGTTAGCCTCTGCTGTAATGGTCAAACTACCTGCAGACAGCCCGGATAAAGTGTAACCGTTAACCCCTACCCCTATTTCCTCCCCGTTAACGCGAATTATGCCTTGTAACGGTACACCGCTAGTTGACACCAGTAAAACTTTCAAGCTTAACTTCGGGAGCGGTGGGGTGGGCGGACTCACCGGTTGTACTTTCACGTTTTGGACAATCGGGATCTCTGATACCTGAAGGCCGTAGTCCGTCTCATTAAACACGTAAATTGTGCTACCGTTAAGGACGTTGTAAGTATTTTTATTAAGGTAGACGATAGAGTAAGGTAGGCCTGACACAGAGAACAGCATCACCTTCACAGTACCGTTATGGAAATTACCGTTATGGAAATAGTTGCATTGCAGCGCTGAAAAGGACGAGTTAAACTCGTTTAAGTAAACGCTATATCCCAAGTTCTGGTTGAAGTGGTAATTATAGTACGCTACACTACAGTTATTGTAAATGACTTCGTTGGTCCCGTTAGTGAACAGCACTTCGAGGAAGTCGGAGAAGGTTATTGTATTCATGAGACTGAATACTTCATTGGAGAATGTGATGTTCTTAATACTACCCCTTTGTACCGTGTAGACGTAGGTCGACCCGTCAACTACTGCGTAAAAGTAAGTACGGTTTCCCGCGATGATGGGGTATGAGCAGAGCACGGGTAAGGTTGTCTTCTGACCGTTAGTGGTGTTTATGGCGTATTCGGAGTCTAGTTTAAAGCCCTGACCAGTAACGGTAAAGGAATAGTTGTAGTTTAACAAGTAGAAGGGGCTAAGCTCGTATGAAGCTAACCTGGAACCTAAAAGTTCTAATACGTGTACCTTGCTTACCCCTTGACCGTTCACCGGGTTCGGGACATATATCAGTGTAGTGTTCACGGGAGTGAGCTTACCGTGTGATAACCTTACCACGGTGACGTTAGTTTCGAATAGCGAATTAACGACAGTAGGGGAAGTGCTCTTTGTGCCTAGTGTTAAGCCTTTTTCCTCCTCTTCAACTGCGTATATCCCGTTTGGCAATACCTTGTAAGGTAATACATACAGTACAGACGAGTTAGTCAGTGTCAGGTCACACACTACTTTACCGCCCTCTATACCGATAAGCTTATCCACACACGGGTATGACATCATGGTTTCTATACTTGTACCGTTAATGATCACTTGTGATTGGGAATGTGTAACACCGTAATCAACACTAATGAACGTAATGCCCCCTACCTCAGTTTCAGCAGGGTAAATAATAGCTTTTTCTACGACTTGCTCTAGGTACTGGAATAATACGTATGGATACAAGAGTTTAAAACTATAGACTGTATTGGAGTAACTATACTTGTTATATAAGTCCAAACCTTTCACAGAGAAGGCGCAGACGTTGTGGTCTTCAGTATACGTCCCGGAAGAGTTCTGTAGTGAAGTCCACGCCATTAGGAACCCTGCACTCCCGTTAAATAAATTCAGCTCTATAGCTAGATAAGGGAAACTAGGCGAGGTGTGGTTCTCAACCCCTCCCCCTAAGTACAAGACGTTATCTACCTCTTTAGTGAAGAGCAGCTGATAGGAAGAGAGGTCGGTGTAGTATACACTGACGTTAACGTCCGCGGTCAGGTTATAGCTAAAACTGGTATCGGGAACGGCTATACCTTGGACTTCGTCGACTCTGTATCCGGCTATGAGGAAGCCGTTATCGTAAGGGACTATCTTCACTATTTTAAACGGGTACGGTACCGGAACCGTATAGATAGGCGTTTGGGGAGAACTAGGTGTTTGGGAAGACACCGGGACTCCTACCAAAAGTTGGAGGAACAGCAGTACTAGCACTAACTGTAGGACTACTCTCTTTGTCACTCCGTCTATATTTTTCAATTTTATCACGTTCTATAACTAATGTACGCTATATATAAAATTAACCCAATGAGCGGTAGCAGTGCCGTATAGGTGGCATTAAGCTTTTGGCCCTATTGAGCTACACGTGTCATGAAAGTCTGGGGGGAACCCGATACCATAAGTTATTAAAGACCGTCACAGCTGGTATTTTCCCCAAGGCGGTACCTCGATACTTATGCTCTATTTTATGTCGAGGTTTTGGCCCGCCATTACATGGTGCCAAGCGTCTAACTAGTAAGCTTAAGGGCTATAAGGTAAAGAGGTGCGAGGGCCCGATGAATAGGGTCACTTCTCTCCTTGAAGACATTTAAGGGGGCTTCAGGAAAGTCGTATCGGGACTAAATAAAGGGTATTTATATCGTTAGTGTTAAGCGACTGAGGTCGGTGTGGGTAGGTATTTCGTAGTCGGTTCATCTTTATGCAGTTTATCTCCTTATCGAGAGTCTAAAGTATAGACACCTTTTGACTTCAATTTTAGCGGTTACTACAACCTCATTTAATAAGGGAGTAGAATATAAAAGGTATTGTGACCAGAACTTATCCACAATTAAGATTGTCGAAGTATGGACTTACTACTATATTGTATATGTTATACACATCAAATACTATATTGTATATACTTATAATATATCGTACATATATGAACCGGAATATATAATACATAAATAAAAAGGGCTATTTTACTAAGGATTTTTGCTAAGACTACTTTTTGTAACAAACTTATTGTAATAAACTTATCAGGGCTTTTCCGCAGTAATAGAAATGACAGCTATGCTCTGGCTACAGTTACCGCTGTGCCGTAAGCTATTATTTCGTCCATGTTTTGGGCTATCTCATTGGAGTCAAACCTGACATTAATGACAGCATTAGCTCCGAGAGTTTTAGCGTTATCTATCATCCTTTGTAGGGCTTGTAACCTAGCTTGCTCTGCCATTTCTACGTATTCCTTGATCTCCCCTCCCTTTAGGCTCCTCAGTGACGCGAGTACGTTGCCCCCTAAACCCCTAGACCTCACTGTTATCCCTATTACCAGTCCTTTAACTTCGACTATTTTGTACCCCGGTATTTCTCCTCCGGTGGTAATTAGGATTTGTCCTTCTGCGAAACTCATGCCTATCCACAGCTAGTTAGGGCATGTAGGATATAAAACTAATCGGAAATGCCCTCGATTATTTATGTTATCCCGTCAATGGGCTTCTCCTAACTTCAAGTTTAATCTGTTGAAAATTCTGTACCTAGCGTATTTTGTAGAGGGCATCAGTACCAGTGTAAAATGTCTGCTTTTAACGTAAACGTGTAAAGTTGCACTATTAGTATTTGACTGAGAATAAAAAATAGTTTCCAAATTTTATTGTACAGGTTCAGTGAATAAAAAGTGCTGAACTTCTAATAGGACATCCCACATTTCCTCTACAATTTCCAATTAGCTAAGTTAGCTAGATTATAACTATATAAATATATATACATATGTATGTATATATATATATATACGTAACATTTAACAATAATTATTGGCATTACTTTAAGGCCTAAGATAACGATAGGTCTGTAATTTGGGTCTTTCACGACTCTTTTGCGAATTCTATTTATCTAGGTAGAGTGAGATTAAAACAATTAAATTGCACACAGATATTAATAAATAGTACGTGCAAAAGCGTGAGGTAATGGTTAATAACTTAAGTTTACCGAGGGTCATATTATACGTAAATTGTATTATTAGTCACAAATTATACCGAATCGAGAGAAAATATTTCAATTCGTAATGGATACCTTACTGACCCACACAGAGGTTTAACAATACTTAGTATATCTCATTATGTCGAAAACTCTTTTTAACTAGTAAATTCAATACTCTATTATGAGCACTGGTAACATAGACGCGCAAGCACTCCAACAGTTAAAGGACGCAGCCCTGTGGTTCATAATAATTTCCCTTCTCGGTGATATAGGGATTTTTTACAGCCTAGGAGCAATTATATCTATTGTGGGGCTGATCCTTCTATTCGTAATGGGGATACCCAAATTAAGGACGGCCTTCCAGTCATTCGCGAGTACCGGTAAGGACGTAGGGTACGGGTTCACCGGACTAAAGATACTACCAATAGCCATAATAGTAGAGTTCGTGGGAGGGTTGTTAGCGGTAATAGGTTTTTTACTGGCTACAACGAGCTCGGGATTCGTGTCGCCGACGGGTGTTGGGGCAGGCTTAGCGGTCGCGATAGCAGGAGGTGTTATAGTGGTCATAGGCGGTATAATAGTGGTCATAGGCGGTATATTAGCCTTTATAGCCGGGCTACTGATAGGGATAACATTATATAGGCTAGGGAGCTTCTACAACAATGACCTCTTCAAGATAGGTGGTATACTGGAGATTATACCCGTTATATCGTTCATAGGTTGGATACTGGTTTACGTAAGCATTGACGAAATTGTCAGGAGGTTAATGGGTATGTTTGTCCCTTACGGTGGGGCACCTGCACAACCCTACGGCCCTGCCCCCGGACAAGCACCTCAGCAGTACCCCCCACAGCCCTATCAACCTTACCCATCAAGTCAACCTTACGGACAACCAATGATAAACGTCTACCAAATGGGTGCAGGTGTTATAAGGCCTAACGGTGAGGCTAAGTTCACGCTCTACAGTAGCGGTAGTATAAGTATAGTAAGTGCAACACTCGAGAACACCACATACACCTCAAACATGGTAACGCCATCAACACTTAACCCGGGGAATAACGATGTCACAGTAATGTTCCCTTCACCCTCAGGCCTCATGCCGGGCGGGAACTACAATATAGTCCTGACACTGTCTAACGGACAGAACATCAAGGTAATGGTGACGTATCAGTCTTAGGGGCTGGTAAGACAAACTGTTTTTTATCTGACGTTTTTGTAGCCTTTTTTAAGTGTTATACCCGGACAGTTAATAAAGGACAACAATGCAGTCGGTGTAGAGGTAAAAATTTGTTAAGCAGGAGATTAAGGCGTTGCCCTTTATTCCCTGACAAGGCATAGGAAGGTCTAAAATTCACCTTATGTGAAACAATATTGGTCAGGTGGATAATACAGTACCGGTCGGGGTTTGGGTTCTGCACGTCCCTGTAGAGGTAAAGCCTTGGATTAACTGAGTCAGACTTGGTCAGCTAGCTTAGTTTATTAACCCGGCGTGAACAGGTTGTCCTCAGTTCTTCACGATTCTAATGAAAAAGGCCGTTAATACTTTACCGAGCAATAAAGGAGAAGAGCCCCTATTAAACGACGTTGAAGCTCCTGACAAATGGGACGATACCTTGCTCTTTTGACCCTAACCAAGTAAATATTGACCTTATAGGCTGGACAAGGGGTTATTCGTGTTTCTTCTGAGGGGTGTTTCTGTTTACCTAAGTTATGACGAGGTTTATACTATTATCAAATATATACACATAACGATATTAATAAATAGTACGTGCAAAAGCGTAAGGTGATGGGTTAATAACTTAGTTTAGTCGGAATGGCTTGGGTTTACTCCATTATTAGTCATAAACGGTACCACTTAGAGAGGAGTTATTTCAATTCTAGGGGAACGCCTTAGCGACCTAAACTAAGTATAATTAGAAGTTTTTTAACCTCTTTTAACATAGTTGTCTTTATGGTACACGTATTCAGGCACCAGTTAGATAAGGACACAAGTATTTCATTACCCGCTAGCGGTAAGTCAGGGCCTACATTAGTCCTCGGCCTAGGGCCGGTGTTCCTACACATACCATTAAATGGTAACGCGAAGTCACCTTATATATCGTTCCCCGGAAGCAGTGTACAAGTCGAAAATAATTTCAACCTTGAACACCACGTAATCACATACCCGAGGAAAGGGGGCTACGAGAAAAAACGGGCTAGATATGGCTACCGGCCCACACAGGGACAAGGTGCTAAGGAAAAAGGTGCACAAGGTAGTAAGCAAGGTAGTAAGAAAAGTCAAGAAGGGCCTAGGAGCACTCACAAAGCAAGGAGCGGGGTGTACCACGTCCCAGGTGTCCCGGGAGTGGGTAGAAAGCCCAGACACACGGGTAAGTAGTTATTAGGGGATGGTGTTAACCTAATAGCCTGCTGCGGGCCTAAATGAGGACTAAAACGGTACTGGTATATGTCAGTCGATAATCCTTGTCTGAAAGGTAGGGCATATACTATATAAAAAACGCATACGATTTGACCCGTCCCACGGTAATATTTCACGACCCGTCAGGGGAGGGGTGGGAGGGGCCTTACTGCCCCCTGAACTCTATTACCCTCTTAGCCAACTTGTAGTGTACATAGTCTATCAGTTTATCGTCAAGCCTTATAGCACCTTTACCCTCTTTCCTCGCTTTTTCATAGGCTTCAACTACCCTTGACGCCCACTCGAGTTCTTCCCTGCTTGGTGAAAAGACCTCGTTGGCTATCATTACCTGAGAGGGGTGGATAACTTGTTTACCCACATACCCCAGCTTTTTAGCCTCTTCGCACTCCCTCCTGAACCCGTCTGTGTCTTTCAAGTCGAAGAACACCTTATCGATAGGGTCTACGTCATAAGCCCTAGCCACCGATACTATTAACGTCTTTATGTACTGGTTCCCCTCATACCACTTATAGTCCCCACCCAACGACAACGCCAAGTCGGCTATACCGTAACTTATACCGATTACCCCTTCAGACCTTACTATTTCCTCTATCTTGGTGAGCCCCTTTGCGGTCTCGATCAGCGGGAGTACCCCCTTACCTGTAGCCTTATGTAGGAACGACAAGTCGTTCTCAGCCTTAGGGACTACTAAGCAGTCCACTTTCTCTTCATTGAATAGGGCTGCTAAGTCGGCGAAAGAATCAGGGCTTTGTAATGGGTTTATCCTGACACAGAGCTCTCTGTCCCCCCAGTCCAGTTCCTTTAGGAACTTCAATAACGTCTTCCGTGCGGTGTCTTTTTCCTCGGGTGGGACGGCGTCTTCCAGGTCGAAGATGATGGAGTCGGCGTTTAGCTCTACGGACTTCTTCACCATCTTTTCCGAGACTGACGGTACATATAACTGCGTCCTCCTTATCATAACTCTTATTACGTCACACATAAAAATAAAACTTTTTTGTTAGTTATTTTCATTATATTTGTATTTTGAGCGTAAATAGACCTAAGAGTGTAGGGCGAGTGATCGCTAGGAGATACTCCATGTCGGTAACGTTGTCGTAATTAACGGTCAGATAGACCGTGAAACCTCACTTTATGCGCAGAGTATATGGTTTTGCTACCAGCTGGGGACGGGTGATTTACCCTTTTGCGAATTTCACTTTGTCCGAGTGAGTGGGACAATGACCACGTAAATGTACACTAAGGAATAACTGTTATTTGATACCGTGTAAAAGTGCAGGACGACGGGTTAATGACTCGGTTTACCCAGAATAATCTCGTGTGATGCATTATTTGTACACTGAATGTTCTAACTTGGCAGAGAAAACTAGTTTGCAACGGCGCTTGTTTAACCACGGGGATTATTCCCCCGAGAAGTAGCAAGCTGTTCTGTAATGTGGGGTTCCTTTATACCCGTGGAGTGCTAAGGTTTATTTGTCGTCCGCTTTCACTAACGAAAAGAATAATTTCTTTGAAATTTCTAGTAGCTCTCTGATTTCCTCTTCTTTCTCTAGGACGACCTCTAAGTTAGCTATGACGTCGAGTAATACCGAGTAGTCGATCGGGTCTACGCCCGGGGGGATAGTGTTATATTTCCCGATCAGGCCATAGATCTCTGTTAAGATCTTTGTAAACCTCTCATAAATTTCCTTTACCTTTTCGTCCTTAGGTGAGACCTTAAAGGTTATGGGGAAAGAGTAATATACAGCCTTAGCTCTATAGAATTTGCTTCTAATATTGTTTAGCCTTGTTACCTTAACTACTTCTATTAATCCTCCCTTTTCAAGTTTATTAAGCCTCCTCCACACAGTGGGGATCGGTATGTCGAGCTTTTGTGATATCTGCGTGGGATTTAGCTCTTCATTTATCAGGAGTTCCAAGATCTTATAATTTAAAGGGTCTAGTATTAACTTAATTTGTTCTTCCTTGAGGAACATCATCCTTTGCATAATAGAAACCACTCGTTCCAGAATATAAATTAACGGGGACCACTGTGAACATGAGAGTGGACACGAGGTAATCAGCTCGGTCGCGGTACAACAGTGATAAAAGGTAAGAAGTGTGGTTTAAGGAGTGGAGTACTAGTTAGGACTTCATAAACCAGAGACAACCTAAAAATTAAACAATAGTACCTTATTATGTAGTGGACTTGAGGACTACTAGTAGAGTCGTCTTTCTTCTTTTTAACAGTTACAAAGGTATGAAAGGGCTGGACCTAGCCTTAATGGAGACGTTTAGGTGACGCCACTATACCGCAGTACAATAAACCTTAGTAAGTATACACATTTATCACGAGAAGAACCACAGGGTTCTCGGCCTTGACTCAATGAGAGGATAACCGACTTAACGGAGTTCTCTCCAAGTAGGCTTCTGGACTAGGCGTCACCTCAGCTAGTAATCGGGTTTTTTCAAGGGTTTAAATGGAGTACCTGAGAAGCAGACTCAATTAAACTTAGAGGGCAAGCTTCTGGTCTCCCGTCCCATAGGTGCGCCCACCTTGTAATGATGTTGCCCTTTATCAACTGACCGAGCATAATGAGACATTACTTAAAACTTATTACCGTTATTCTTCACGCTTTCTGCGAGACTTATACCTAATTAGCTTAAACTGAGTAAAATCACAGTAAAAATAATCTCTAACATGGATACCCATAATACTGCTCTGACACATACTGAAATTTTAAATATTGTTTATCCAAATTACAAAAATTATCAATGTCTTCAGGTTAGTTTTAAATAAGCGGCCCGTTCATTGAAAATGCAATGTGGGCCAAGATCCTGCCCTACTGGTTTTTGATATTCACAATAGGTTTCGGGTGGTTCATATTAGCCCCCCCTAGTACCGTCTTTAGTGAGTGCTTTTTCCGTACCCCTAAGCTCAGTCCTCTTCATAATATCGGCTTATGGATATACGATGGCCATATTAGGTCTCCTAGCCGGCTATATATCGGCCAAATTTAAAGTCCAGACCGTATTATACCTCTCTGCTGTATTGTCCTTCGTAGGTCTGTTAGGTAGGGCGCTATTGCTGGACTTTCAGGAGTTCCTCTTCTCCGCAATACTTGCAGCGGTCTCGTATCCTTTAGCAGTAGCACCAGTAGGGAGCATAGCTGAATCCCTTTTTAAGGGGAGGTCGCAGACTGTCGTAGGGATAACCGTGGGACTACTCTTCCTAGGCATGTCGTTAGGGTCCTTTCTAGGCCCCCTTATATATTCGCATGTCGGACTATCAGGCACACTGTGGATAACTGCTGTCCTTGCCTTATTTGCCTTAGTCTGGATTTTGACCGGCACCAAAGGCTACCCTATCCACTATACTAGGTCCCTAAAAGGGAGTTTCAACATAGGTATGGTAAAGAACTGGTATGTAGGGCTTGCTGTGGCTTCAGTCTCAGTGCTCTTTGGGAGCGTTGCGTCCACAGTGCTCCTATTACATGGTTTTCCTGAGGGTGCGGCCATAAGCTTGGGAGGACTTTTAGGTGGTCTGACGTTCTTAGGTTCGGCACTAGGTGCCATGGTCTTGCCCCCTCTGTTTGAAATATATGGGAAGAGAAGGTTGGGGTTAATAACTTCGGGTATGCTTACCACACTTTCCGCAGTGATAATGGTCGTCAGTATGGTTTACATTACCGACCAGTTCCTAATGTTTGCCGGCTACTTCCTTTTCGGTTTCTTTGGGAACGCCTATTGGTCAATGGCGTTAGCCTCGACTACGTATTATGTGAACGACCCGGCAGAGGCCGGTCTGGCGACGTCGATGTACAGCGTTACAGCAAATGTAGGTGTAGCCCTCATACCGGTGTTCTTGGGGAGCCTTTTCGGGAGCACCAGTACTATAGGTATAGGTGCTGTTATAGTGATAATAATGGAAGTGATAGCTGGGCTCATGTCATTTTCACTGAGGACTGTAAAAGTTAATAACTGAAGTGTTTACGTTAACCGACACTATTACAAAATGGGGTTAAGGGGTGTAAAGTGCCGCCCGGGGTATTTAATAATAAACCTTTTTGTCGGACTTCAGACATAGTGCCAGCTAAGGTCGCCTATATGAGTCCCCCCATCGGCTCGGGTTTAACCTTGGGAGGTAGTTGAGAGGCCCAGAGAACCCCCTTTCAGGGGCGGGTTCCTAACCTACTTCTATAAGTCCAATGTGAAATTACAAGGGTCTATTCTTTCTTTGAAGTCCTTATCTGCTGATATTATCTTAGCGTTATATTTCTTCGAAATTACATAATGTAACGAATCATAAGGCGAGAGTGAGAGGTCTCTTGTAGCCTCTATTACGTCTTCTTGCTTAAAATCTATCACCCTTATAGGTAACGATAGTATTGCCAAGACCTCGTCTTGTATGTCCCTAACTCCCAATTTCCTCAACGCATTTGCTACTTCCAGTAGGATTACATTATCTATAATCACTTCGACCTCCTTTTCATAAATTTTCTTTATTATATTTTGGCAACAAATACCATACTTTTTATCATTTATTTTAGCGTAAACGAAAACGTTACTATCTACAAAATAGTTCATTCCTCACCTAACTCGTCTATTTTCTCTGGCGGGATTTCTTCTTTCATTTCCCCCTTACCGATAAGGACTTCCAATGGGTCCTTTACCCTTTTAACCTTCCTCCTCAATAGGATCTCGTTGTCGTTTAGCGCGATAACTTCAAATTCTTCATTAGGCTTTAAATTAATCTTCTCCCTAACATCTTTCGGTATAGTCACTTGGAATTTCTCTGTTACCTTAACCATGAAAGGGTATACGTATACGTAATATTTAAACCTTCCGTATAAGTACCGTCTTTATGGGGTATTGTTGTAAACCTACATAAATATGCCCACTTACGCTAGTATCTCGAGTAAATCTACATCATAACATAGGAGTGAAAATTCAAATTTTCTCGTGTGTTTTTCTTTTGGGTATTTTTCTTTCCACTTAAACGTAAATTTATTCAATTTTTTTGCACTTAAGGCACTCTCTATAGCCCCCTAACAATATGGTTAAACCCTTGTCTGATCTTGAAATTACTTTTGTTCGCGTGTTTGCGTTTTTTCGTTTTACCGCAAACGACGAGGTCAACCATATATAGTCTACATATCACTATATAGTCTATAACACGAACTATAGTACTGTATAAAATATTTACGTCATTTTTTTAAGAGATAAGCAAAATTGTATCATATGAATTTAAAAGATGTATTTAAACCCTTAGACCAGAGGAGTTTTGACGTATGGCACGTAAAGTCTCTGATAACGACGGGGATGGGCGTATTCACCGACGGGTACGACTTGTCATCTATCGGGTTGGTGTTGACGACAGTGCTAGCGTATTTCGGGATAAGCAGTAGTTCCCCTGACTATAAACTTTGGGACTCCCTCCTAGCAGGGTCTGCACTGGCAGGGGCCGCTATAGGTGCTTTGATCTTCGGCTACTTGGCCAATAAGGGAAGGAAAAAGTTCTACGGCGTCGACGTGACCCTTATGACAATAGGTGCCCTGTTACAAGCCGTAGTGACATCTCCCTTACAGTTAGTACTGGTAAGGGGGCTCCTAGGGCTAGGAGTGGGTGCCGACTACGTTTTATCGCCCATGATAATGGCGGAGCACTCGAACGCTAAGGACAGGGGGAAATTAATAGCCTTCGGCTTCGGTATGATGTGGGGGTTCGGTTACGTAGTAGCGTCTGTATTAGACTTAGCACTGACGAGCTTAGGTGTGAGCCCCGACATAGTGTGGAGGGTAGTCCTCGCAGCAGGTGCGATACCAGCAGTAGCCGTAGTATACCTGAGGAGGAAGATACCTGAAACCCCGAGGTACTTACTCAGGATACAAGGGGACACCAATACGTTCCGAAAAGTAGTACAGACGTTAGCTAAGACCGACGTTAACGTCGACGGCCAATACAAGGACGTTAATACTTTCAGGGACTACTTTATGAAGTTCTACAAAGTGTTCATAACAGCAGCCGTCCTATGGTTCCTGTTCGATATAGTGGCTTACTCGGGGATTTTGTTCGGGCCCTCAAAGATAGCCCCTGCTGTTGGTATCACAAACGGTGCGATATTTAACCTACTAATAGAGTTCGTTTTCGTGTTCCCCGGAGGGATAGTGGCAATTATGCTTATAGACAGAGTAGGGAGAAAACCACTCCAAGTAGCGGGCTTCTTAGGTATGTTTGCCAGCTTAATGCTGTTCTCGACCTTAAGGCCGGTCATCCCGGTAATAGGGGCCTTTATACTCTACGGTCTAATGAACTTCTTCCAGCAAGCAGGGCCAGGTTCAATAAGTGCTTCGGGCATGCTGGGAGTCGAACTAGCACCGACTAAAGTTAGGGGTACAGTACAGTCTATCACCGTAGCTGCAGGGAGGACGGGTGCTACCCTCACTTCTTTTCTATTCCCGTTCTTACCGCTAGACGTAGCCATAGGGATACTGAGCGTATTATCACTAGTAGCAGCGATACTGACATACTTCGGTATACCGGAGACTAAGGGTAAACCTCTAGAGGAGAGCTCCGGAGAAATTAAAGTAACGGAAGAAGTAGAAGAAAAGAGTTAAAGACATTTTTTCCTCCCTTTTCTCTTAGCCCTACACAGCCCTCAAAACGGTATTTTTACCCTGAGTAAAAACGGTTGCTCAGCAAACGTGAAAGACCTTTAAACCTTTTTATACTTTTTCAGGGACTAAAGGGTAAAGCCTCATTCTCCTGTTTAGCAAATTTTTACCCTTACACTGACTGCATAGCTGCCATTTATTACCTCCTTGGTATAAACTATGTTGTTTTTCCCCAAAGTCAGTCCTCTTTCGCACCTTAGTTTATACATTACATAAGTTAACACCATCTTGGGAAAAAGGGCTGTCCAAAACCCCCGCCTTGAAGTTACGGCTTTTTGCTCACTACCCAGACGATCTAAACGGCAACCCCTAGGCGACGTGTCCGATAGGTATTCCCGGGGAGCTAATGGAGTTTTATACCCGGGTTAATAAGGATGTTTATGGACAAGCGGGTAACAGTTATAATAGCTCTTTTACTAGTCGTCTCGGCACTAGCCTTCATCTACTCTAAGCAAGGCGTGTTCCACAACAGCGACCAGACCGCCCCACCCACGGCACCTTTCACTACCTCTACTGCTCTTAATAGCCCCGCGGTGCGTGACAACACTGGGGTCGACTTGATGGGCTTTAACACTTCCTTCAGCCTGATAGGAGAAAGGGGACCAACTCTTTCTTACCCCATAGCAGAAGTCTACGGCCCTGAAAATTCCCTGTTGACATCGACGTTCCTGTGGAACATGAAGAGTTCTAACGGGGTCGTGAATATGACCTTCTACCGCGGTCTCCTCAACGTGTCTGTAAATTTATCCAGCTTTGAAAAAATACAGACCGGTATCCCGGTCGACGGTTACCCCGGTCTCATGTACGGGAAGGAGTGCTGGTTCCCGTTTTACGGCTCCACGCTGACACTCCCACAGCTCCCCCTACCCCAAAAAATTACTTCCTTACCCGATTTCTACTCTCGGGTAGATTTCAGGCTATACCAATTAAACGGTAGTATAGACGACTTTTCATATGACATATGGTTAAGCCAAGATCCCAACGTCACCGTACTACACTACCCTTGCATCGAAGTAATGGTGTGGATGTACCATGAAGAGGACATAACCAGTCAGTATTTCCTCAAAGAGGGCTCCGTGACAGTCACAGCCGTAATTAACGGTAGCGTAGAGAACGAAAGTTTTACCGTATATGTCTTACCGCACACGGGTTCAGCGGGCGGTTGGGTAGGCGTATATTACGTGTCCCAAAACGAGCTGGAAGGAAACGTCTCACTGCCCCTCTCTTATTTCATAAAGCAGTCGGTCTATTTCGCAGGTAAGGTGTTCCCTACCCTATCCCCGGCACAGTACTACTTAGACGCGATACAAGTAGGCATGGAGTTTAACAACACCCCTCAGGGAATAGCCAAGCTAGGTTACACGCTTTACGGTTGGTGGTTATATTTCAACTCCACTACTGCAACCTCTTCGTGAGGCCCTTATGACCCCCTTCAGGACATATAACCGCTCCCTAACTGCTCAGCCTTATACTTAGCCGTACTGTATAGTGTGAGTCCCTGTCGCCTATTCGCTAATATGTACGCCCTTACAAAAGATAGAAGACCTAGCTTTTTAAGACGAGGCGATGAGTAGTCAAATATGTCTTTTTCCTAACGGTATTTCGATAGCAGGGGAAAACCCGTTCAGGGGATAGTCCCTATTGAGTCCTGTTTACCCGAGTCCGGATACTAACTCGTTACGCGTAACGTTTATATTTACCGTATACTTATAATATAATATGAAGACCGTATATAGTTTCAGGATAGACAAGGAATTACGAGAAGAAATGGAGAGGTATAACATTAAGTGGAATGAGGAGATAGAGAATTTTATAAGAGAAAGGGTTAAAGAGTTGAAAAAGGAAGAGGTGCTGAAGAAAATAAACGAAACCCTCTCCACAATTCCAGAGACCTCATCGAGCAGTGCAGAAATGGTGAGGCAGGATAGGGACAGTAATTGACGCGTCGGTTATAGCTAAATACATAACTAAGGAGAAGGGTTGGGAAAAAATAGCAGAGGTATTAAAAGATGGAGAGACCTTAGACCTGGCACTCCTCGAGGTCTCAAATGTAGTGTGGAAGAAAGTCGCGCTTACAAAGGAACTCACTGAAAAGGACGCAGTCAAACTAGTCGCTGTAGTTAAGGACTACCTACCGCAATTATTGACAGTCGACAAGAGCCTAGACTTAATGGAGAGGGCAATGGAGATCTCTATTAAGGAAAAAATCCCGGTTTACGACTCACTTTACATCGCTTTAGCTGAGAAAAAGGGGAGGCTAGTGACAGGGGATAAGAAACAGTATGAGGTAGCAATAAAGTATGTTACTGCAGAACTAGTTTGATCAATACAGTACTTTAAGGGCCTTTGTCTTTAACCCTACAAGTGTTTGACCCTCATGTCTATGATAAGGGTGGTAGCTGAGATTTCCAATGGCCGACAAGTCGAAGTCCGTCAAACGTCGTTTACGTTAGACCATGTACCTTTTGACGGGTCTGTCTCGTTTCACGTGCCTAATTAACCCTCGATGTGCGGGCTTTTCTCTAAAGCTGTTGTTTTTACCTGACTTTCTTATTTTATTTGTTTTGTTGTTGTTTTTATCTCGCCCTATTTTTTACACAAAAAACGAGGTCACCGTGCCTACGTCAAGGAGGTCAGATATGGAACCAGAATTTTATTGAGTTAAAAGCCCTGAGCTTGACAGCCTCTACTTCGTGGTAGGTCTTTCCCGAGTTTTCCCTTATTACCACGATATCAGGCGGGTACTCCACGTTTACCGACTTTATTACCCTTTTACCCCCATTAGTTAGGTAAGTCTTTGCGTTAAACGATATGACGTGATTGAACGGTTCTACGATAAAGTAGTCCTTGGGAGGGAAGTATTTAAGGTAAAACTCGTATCGGTAAACGTAAGTGTCCCCCGGCTTAATTTCGAAGTCACTATCGAAGTGGAACACGTAATATTTATCGGTACTCTCCTGTAAGAACACTTGTCTGTGTTCTTTTCCCTCAAACGAGAGTGGTTTGTCCAAGCACACGTCGCCGAAGACCTTGATGATGACACCCTTGCAGAGTAACTTGGAGTTGTTGTAAAGCTTGGACTTGACCTCATGCCTCATTATGACGTATTTATCGTTAACCTCTACCACCTCACTCACGACACTCTGCTCTAGGATAATTACGTAAACAGGTAAGACTATGTAGCCGTTTTCTCCTAACCCCAACTCACTGCACTCAGCTATTATACCTAGGCTTTTACCCTTTTTCAGTATATTTGTGAGGACTTGCTGGTGGAGGTTGGTTTCCTTTTTTATATCCGAAAAGGTAACACACAAGCTACCTTTATTGTAAATAGACTTCATAACCGCCTTTATTAGCTTCTCGAACTCTCCGTCACCGCCCGGCGAGCCCATAAATATTTTTTATAAGAAGATAATTTTAATTTTTCCCCCATTATTGTTATTTTTCTATTCATCAATTGGTCACGATGTAATGAGACTTACCTCCGTTATAATGATAAACGTGGTCACAAGGGGTATAATCTGAGTACGGTCTCATAGCCTTTTCCGTTAAGTACAGCCCTCACAGCCCTATTCGTCCAAATGTGGTGATGTCTCTACACTATTTATGTACTTTATAACAATATTAATACATGACACCGTATAGGACCGTATAATGTTTAGGCTAATGACTTATTTATCTAATGACCTTACTCATACCGTATTATACGTCCGCTAATTATACTAATTTATAAGAGGATACTACACTTCATAAAGGTCATATGAAAGACCTAATATTTAACAGACGTCCGTTATTTATACGTAGGGTTGTATTGACTGGAGAGAATGTTTCAATATGTGACCGATACCTCCAAAGTAGGGCTTGTCACTTACCTTATCGTTAGACCGGCACAGCCTACTGACAAGGTTTACCGCAACACCCAACGAATGAACATTTGTTCATATATTGAAAAACTTAAATGCTAAGGATACATGTATATCTTATGAAGTTCCGAATAAATAAAGGAGAGCTCAAGTGCGAGCACTGCGGGGCACCCCTTTCAGAGGAAGACATATACGTCAGGGAAATAAAGGGAGAAAAACACTACTTCTGTTGCTCCCATTGTGCAGACGCCTATGAGGCAGGACTTAAATGAAGGACTTCGTGATAATAGGCTACGGTGCTGCCGGGTTCGCGGCCCTTATAGAAGCTAACAAGTTGGGCATAAAGCCCACTGTGATAGGTTACGGCCCTTTAGGCGGCACTTGTGTTAACGTAGGGTGCATACCCTCAAAGAGGGCTTTAAGGATAGGTGAGCTCTACTGGAGCATGAGTAAACTCAAGGAAAAGTACGGGATAAGGCCCGACTTTGACTCAGCCTTTGAAGACGTCAGGCGGTTGGTGGAGGAGTTAAGGAAGAGGAAATACGAAGACGTGCTGGACAGCTATGACGTTGAACTCATACAAGGTAAGGCCCATTTCATTTCCCCTAACGCGGTAAAGGTAAACGGCCAAGTGATAGAAGGTAAAAAGTTTTTAATCGCGACCGGGTCTTCCCCCTTTATCCCCGATATCAAGGGGCTCAAGGAAGCGGGTTACTGGACTAACGTGGAAGCCTTATACCCGCCGAAGAGGGTGGACTCGATCGCGATAATAGGGGGTAGGGCCCAAGCTTTAGAGTTCTCCCAGATGTATAAGAGGCTCGGTGTGGACGTAGTAGTGCTGGAGAGGAGTAAGGTCATAATACCCGACTGGGAACCCGAGGTCTCCTTGGAGGCCCAGAAGTTCCTGGAGGCTGAGGGGGTATATGTAGTCACAGACGTAAAAGTTAAAGAAATAAAGAAAAACGAAGGGGGAAATAAGACTGTGGTCACGGACAGGGGGGAGGTCGAGGTAGACGAGGTGTTGTTGGCTACGGGCAGGAGGCCTAATGTGGACTTAAACCTCGAGTCCGCTAACGTGTACTTGAACGAGAGGGGTGGGGTAAGGGTTGACGAAGAACTGCGGACTACTAACCCCAACATATACGCTGCCGGTGACGTGATCGGAGACCTGATGTTAGAGCCCCTAGCCGGGTATGAAGGCACTGTAGCTACCAAGAACGCGTTGTCGAACTCACACAAAAAGGTGGACAAGAGGAGCGTACCTCAGGTGATCTTCACCCAACCTAATATAGCCAGAGTAGGGTGGGTAGAAAAAGGTGTGGAGACTGAAAGTAGGGTAGTCAAGCTGGACGAACTGCCTAAGTCTGCAATACTGGGAGACCCGTACGGCTTGATAAAGATGGTAGTGGAGAGGGGGAGTAAAAGGGTATTGTCCGTCCAAATGGTGGGTAATGATGCTGGTGAAGTGATACATGAGGCAGTGCTGGCTGTTAAATACGGGTTAACGGTAGACGACCTGATAGACACCGTCCACGCGTTCCCCACGATGTCTGAGGCCATGAGGTGGGTTTCTCTAGCGTTTTACACCGACGTAAGTAAACTGAGCTGTTGCGTATAAAACACGCTTTTATTTCTACGTTATAGTAGCTAAGGTCACTGCCCGTGACAGGCTGAGGCGGTGCAGGAGAATCGTATCGGTCATACAATAGAAAATTATGGGTATCCCACTAAGTAAAAACTTTGGGCCCCGTTTCACAACTCGTGGCTGACCTACTAACAGCCACGATTTAGTAACTGGATTTTTATCGCTGAGGTACCTATTACAAACCGTGACGTCCTCCCGTGAATTGATACAAAAACTTTTCAGCGGTGATCGATACCGGAGTTTCTGTGGGGCTGTCAGGAGGAAAGTGAGCACCACAAAAAGGTCAAAGAGTCACTAGAGGGGCCGTTAAATCCCTCCCAGCCCGCGACAATAAACGGTGCGGTAACGTAAATACTGTTTTTTATCGTAGCCGGGACAGCGGTCAACGATTTTATTTGTTTGCGATCTAAAATTAGCTTAAACCCAGTCCCTATTAGGCACTTTTGTCATACAATTATTAAAAAATTCAAGTTAAGACTAAAATTGTAACACCTTGAGTCATAGGGCCGCAGACCTACTCGTAAACTGGGGCTAAGTCCACAATGACGTAACCGGTTATTCGTTAAATAATTTGTCCACACACCTCCATCTCACAGTTAAGTTTAAATCTACAGTTAAGGATTTCTCTACATGCGTATAGAGGTCGAAGAGAAAGAGGGTATATATAAGGTCACGATAAACGAGCCCTTCCCTCCGCTAGACTTACAGTTCAACGGGAATAAGTCTCAAAAGTCCTTAGCCGATTTAGGGCTGGACGTAACCACAGAGGGGGGCTACCTCGTTATCGAAAAAGAACTACACCTGAAAGAGCACGTCCTAGGCCTCGGAGAAAAAGCCGTGGAACTGGACAGGCGGAGAAGGAGGTACGTCATGAACAACACCGACCCCGGTATATACCAGAAATTCCACGACCCGTTATATATCAACATCCCGTTTATGATATCAGTAGTGGAAGGAAAGGCTACGGGATACTTCGTTAATTCAGCCTCACTCCTCGTCTTCGATATAGGGTTTGAGGACTACGGTAAGGTCAGGGTCAAAGTCCCCGAGGAAGGGGTAGAGCTGTACATCCTTGAAGGGCCCACGATAGAGAAAGTCCTAGAGAGGTATTCCTTACTCGTGGGTAAGCCCTTCCTCCCCCCTAAGTGGGCTTTCGGTTACATGATCTCTAGGTACAGCTACTACCCGCAGGACAAGATAGTGGAGTTAATAGACCTGCTTAAGGGGGACGGGTTCCCGGTAGAGGCGGTGTTCTTAGACATAGACTTTATGGACTCCTTCAAGCTCTTCACGTGGCACAAAAAGAGGTTTTACGACCCTGCGAAATTTTTAAACGATGTCCACTCCCGCGGTGTAAAGGTGGTCACAATAGTTGACCACAGCGTCAGGGCAGACCAGAACTACGAAGTGTTCGCCTCCGGTCTGGGGAAATACTGCGAACTGGACACGGGGGAGCTGTTCGTGGGGAGGCTGTGGCCGGGTAACTGTGTATACCCGGACTTCTTCAGGCAGGACACGAGGGAGTGGTGGAGTAAGCTCATCGCCGACTGGTTGTCCCAAGGGGTGGACGGTATATGGTTAGACATGAACGAGCCCACAGACTTCAGCAGGATAGACGCTATAAACCAAGTGTTTAGAGGTACGCCTATCCAAGTCAAGGACCTCAGGGAGTACGGTAGGTTCCCCGAAAACGTAGTCCACTACTTTAAGGGGAAGAAAGTACCCCACAACCGAGTGAGGAACGCCTACCCTTACTACCAAGCTATGGCGACTTTCGACGGGTTTAAGAGTGCAGGTAAAGGGGAAGTGTTCATATTATCTAGGAGCGGGTTCGCGGGTATACAGAAGTACGCCTTCGTCTGGACCGGGGACAGTACGTCTTCTTGGGACCAACTGCGGTTACAGATCCAGATGGTCTTGGGGCTCTCCATCTCGGGTGTGCCTTATGTCGGGATAGACATAGGTGGGTTCCAGGGAAGGAACCAAAAGGAAATAGACAACTCACCTGAGATGCTCATGAGGCAGTTCCAGATCGCCATGTTCTTCCCGTTCTTCAGGACCCATAAGGCCCCGGACGGGGTAGACACTGAGCCCATCTACCTACCGTCGTACTACAAAGAAAAAGTAAAGAAAGTAATCGAGACGAGGTATAGATTCTTACCCTACATGTACTGCCTAGCAGAGGAAGCACATGAGACCGGGCACCCCATAGTCAGGCCTTTGTTCTATGAGTTCCAGGAAGACGAGGACACGTATAGGGTAGACGACGAGTATATGTTGGGGAGTTGGGTACTTTACGCCCCGGTCATTTACCCGCAAATGGAGGTGAGGAAGTCGTATTTACCGGTAAAGGCAAAGTGGGCGGACTTCTGGACGGGGGAAGTCCTGCAGGGGTGGGTGGACTCGAGGAATGACCTACCGGTATACATCAGGGAAGGGTCAGTAATACCGCTGTCTGAGGGGGACTTCATAGTATATGGAGAGGGCAGTATAACTGTTGAAGGAGTTAGTGTCAGGAGTAGCGGTAAAAAGGTGACGTTCTCAAAGCCTTACCGGCTCGGGAAGTTGTTGGTATACGGGCTTGGGCCTGAGAGGGCCAGAGCGGACGGGAAAGAAGTAGAGGTCGTGAGGGAGGGGAAGGTCACCGTGGTCAGAGTGGACGGCACAGTGAAAGAGGTAGAGATGGAGTAACTATTCACCGTTTGTCCCTACACTTTCATTTCGTCCGTCCACTTTCAACGTGACCGGGTGTAGGGACTTAGTCCTCGACCACCTACCCGACTGTAGTGGATCATGGGACTCCTTTGAGCCCAACGGCATTGCCCACATTTATGCTATCACCTTTTCGGGCATAGCCTACACCAGCACGGGGGGGGGGGGATAATTATCAAAATAATGTATAAAATATAATGAATATAAACGAAAAGACTTCTACGGGTCGAAAAAGGGGTTTCAGCCCACCACGAGCACTCTTTAATAAACGCGGTCGTCTGTGACGCGGTGTAGTGACGTAACTTGTTAACCGCGATTAGGTCGTCCCTTTCACCCCCTCATAACCGACACGGAAAGCGGATCTGATCCCCGTCATGAAAAACGAGTATACGCAAATCGTTACCGTTACTGGTCGGGTGACACTTACGTGTCAGCGTACCTCCCGCCTCAACTGCGAGGTGTCCACGACTAGCCTTTTCTGACATGTGTGAGTTTAACCTACATCGCGGACACAGCTTATATTGTATTTCTCACACAACCCGAGGTCATCTCTCAGGACGACACCGCTACCCCTAACGTCCCACGTGATGGGGTTGCCCTTCTCTAGTGCCTTGTGGAACTCCTCCTCTGTTAATGGTATTACCTCGAAGTTTGGGGGGAAGTCTAGTCCTAACAGCCTTTCTAAAGGGTTACCCATGAAGTCCCCTATTAAGAGGACGTCAATATCACTCCATACGTTGAAGTCCCCCCTAGCATAAGACCCGATCAGGAAAGCCGAATATCTCCCTTTTAAGGAGTTAACGTAAGCCCTAGCCTTTTCTATTACTTCCCTCCTCTTTCTTTCTCTCTCTGCAATAATGTCCTCCAAAGCCCCTCTATATAATTTATTATCTCCTCCGCGTATTTAATCGCTTCTTCAGCCTCACCCTTAGTGTAATAGTACTGGGGGGTCTCACTCTGCCACGCGTCCGGGTACCTAGTGGGGATGTATAGCTTGTCCAAGTATTTAGCCTTGTCGACCAAGTCTTGAGGGACGTTAAGTAAGGACAGTAAGTAGGACACCGTATGGCCCGTCTTGGGCTGCCCTATACCGTAAAAGTAGGCCTTTACAGCGAGCTCGGCGGACTGCTGTGCTTTAAAGCAAGCCCAGTTATAGAACCCCCCTCCGAGGTCGTGTCTGGCGCTCTCTAAGGTAAGTTTTCCGGACTTAAACCACCGGTCGAACTCACCAGTGTCGAGCATCGGGGAAAAATACGAGTTTCAAAATTAAAGCCTTGTCCCGAGCGTTGCGACGGCGACCTTAGCGTCGTCACTGAGCTATAAAGTCTATCTACCTGAGGCACGTCAAGTCCTTATCATACGCTCTGTGGCTCCGGGAAAGTCCCCCCATGCGAAGTTCATAACCCAATAATGACACTATGACTACGACAACATATTTTGTCGTAGTGAGCAAAACTGCTTTGTAGCACCTACGTGAGGGTTACTGACGGGCGGTGATCAAGGTACTTGTTTACGGTGTTTAAGGGCAAAAACCTTTTTTATGAAGACTTTACTGGGGGCAAGACCTTTACCTATTATGCCCTACTTGTCCTCATGGGATGTCGTGAAGTCGATCTGGCTTCTCCCTGCCCTAAGGGACGAGGCTTTCAACCTATTGTGACAAGTTAGGGGACCTCTAAGGGTGGGCTCACCACCTCCGTAGGCTTTAACAATGAGAGACCGACTTAAATATTAATAACGCGATATAAAGTTATGGCTAATAACATAGAGGAGCTAATAAAAAAAGGGTATGAAGAACCAGACGAAAGGATTGAGGAATACTTTAAAGGGCTCTACGAAAGATACGGCGATGATCCACGGGTTATTTACGAATATGCGAGCGTTTTAGACTACTTAGGAAAAGAGAGAGAAGCAATACCTCTGTATAGGCGTTCACTGGAAAAGGGGCTGGAAGGGGTACGTAAGGACATGTGCCTCATTCAGCTGGCGAGTTCGTTGAGGGTAGTGGGAGAACTAAAGGAGAGCCATACAATACTTGATGAAGTATATAGGAGGACAAAAGACCCGGCGTCCCTGCTCTTCCTAGCCTTGACCCTCAGAGACTTGGGTATGGAAAACAAAGCGTTTTGTATGCTGGCCTCTTACATCTTGGGAGAGGGTAAGGGCCTCATGCCGAACTATGAAAGGGCCCTAAAGCAGTATTATGCAGACCTTTGCGGTGAAACTAGTTAAAGTGTATACCTCAGGTGTAAAGGGCAATACCTCATCCTTTAGCCCAGTACATCACTTTATATGGAGGCCTTTGCCCTTTATTAAATGACCGAATATAAGATATAAAATGAAACCGTGGCAACAAACGAGAAACTAAAGGTGGGGATGATAACATAAGTAGGATTTGTCGAAAAATAGTCGGAGCCGAGTATTCCCCTGAATACTTACGTAAATACTTATACTCTATTTTACGTTAAATACTCAAGAACCCTCAACTCTTAATCACATAGTACGTAATAGTCCGACCTAATTAGTAAAAACGTGTCGACACAAGGATTTTAGGTAAAACGCTACACAAGGGTTAAGTTATGTACTCAATGTACGCACATGCATAAGACCTTTTCGACCATTATAAATACACAACCGAGACGGTTTAAAAGGAAAACGACGAAAGTTTTACAAAAGGTTTAAAGCCCACACCCTTTTTAAGTCAAAGATTAAAACATTTAAGTAACACTTTTTCTAACGATAATTCAATGGTTAAAAGGAGGGAAACCCAATCAGGGCCACAGTTTCAATGAAGGTCGGTCTATCAGACTCCCTCCTAGTCCTTATTAATAACTATGTGAAAGCATTAAGGTATGCCTTGTTTTGATTAAGAGAGAACGTAAAAGACCCTAGTGTGGACAGAGTACTAGGAAAAGTCCATGAGGAGTCATACTACAAGTTAATGAGTGAATACGACCTCCTTTGAAGGTAGCTGAGGGCTGTTATCGTGGTGCACTCTCAGTATATAAGGGCTGGTATAATGACCCAAGAACGTGTTAACTTAAGGTGTTTAGGGCTTAACTCACCACCGCTTTTACCAGCCCTTGCGGGGTGTCTATGGGTAACCCCCTCTTAACTCCGAGTTTGTAAGCCATTAACTGTAGCGGGACGACATTAGCTATGGGGCTTAGGTCCCTTGAAGTCTCTACACTTTTAACGCTACCCTCGGGTGATACGCTGATTATAGGGCTCCCCCTATCAGAGAGGGACTTCACGACCTTATTGTAGAGGTCAAAAGCCTGCTCCTCAGAAGGCTTGATAATAATTATCGGGTAACCCTTATTTGTGAGGGCTATAGGCCCGTGGAGGAGTTCTCCTAATTGGATCCCCTCAGCGTGTGCTAAGGCAGCTTCTTTAAACTTTAACGCTCCCTCTAAGGCTACCGGGAAATTTATACCGCTACTCGTTATGTAAAGGCTGTCTTTTTCTACCTTCGAAATAGCATCTTCAGCCTGCTTTTCTATCTGAGGTAGGGATGTGTATATCTGCTTTGACAACTCCTCTAAGTCTTTCTCAAATGCTTCTAAATCCTTTCTGTCTTTTTTGCCTGAATTTAACCCGGTATAGAGCGATAGGGTCCTCAGCACTACTAGGGTCGACGTAAAAGTCTTTGTAGCGGGGACGGCTAACTCCGGTCCCGCGGTAATCGGTAGGTAGATGTTTGACTCCAAGGCGAGCCTTGACCCCACGGAGTTGGTAACACCTACAATAACCGCTCCCCTCTGCTTAGCCATTTTTATACTCCTTATCACGTCCGAGGTCTCTCCGCTCTGGCTAATCGCGATGATGACAGACCCCGTAGAGATGTTTTGTAAAGCGTAATAGGGGAATTCAGCAGCACTCACCACGTTAGCGTTTATCCCGACTTCGGAGAAGTAATAATATGAAATCAGCCCGGCGTGGAGGCTAGTCCCGTTCCCTATTACGTATATGTTCTTAGCCCCGTAAACTATCATCGCGGCGAGGCTGAGGTATTTCTCCATAAGGGAAGTATACGAATTAACTAGACATGAAGGTATATCATAGACCTCTTTTAACATGTAATGGGGGAAGCCGCCTTTATCTACGATCTCCTCCTTATACTTTACCCTCTTTATCTGGGGGCTCAGCACGTTAATGTTTATGTCATACACCTTTACACCCTCCGGTGTAACTTCAGCCACTGAGTTCTCAGGTAATATCACAGCGTTCTCCGCAAAACCTGTCAGTGAAGGTAAGTCACTTGAGATATATTTACAGTCACCTAACCCGATCATTATAGGCTGTCCGGCCGAAGCTACGAAGGCCTTGTCCATCCCTTCCACTATGAAGGCAAAGGAGTAAATCCCTCTTACTCTCGATATAATATCTATCGCGGACTTAAGGTAGTCCCGAGACCCTTCCAAAAGGTGGGGGATGACTTCAGCGTCGGTAGTCGAGGTGAACTTATGCCCCTGCTTTACCAACCTCTCCCTTATCTCCTCGTAGTCGTCAATTATCCCGTCCATTACGACTGCTATCTTTTTATTGCAGTCTAAGAGGGGGTGCGTGTTTTCTAATGTGGGCCAGCCCCTGCTCGCATACCTAGTATGACCGAGTGCTACCTTCGACTTACCGTTTACTTTCAGGGGAGTCTTGGAGACGTCCCCCAAGGCTTTTGTGACCTCAAGGCTGTCGTTAAGCCACGTCATGCCCGCACCGTCGTAACCCCGGTAAATAAGCCTACTCAAACCGACGTTCACCGTGGAAAGGTCTCTCGGTTCCCTGCATACAAAGCCGAAAATGCCTCCCATATCTTTTTAACCTCGCCCAAGTTCTTAAGTGTTGTGAAAATTACAAATGTAAAAATAGTTACTCCCTACAAAGAGTTTACCGGGACTATAGAGGTAGAAAGTGGTAAAATTAAGAGGGTATACGAGGGCAAAGACCGAGGGGAAGACATGGAGGGGCTAATCGCAGTCCCGGGCTTTGTGGACGTCCACACCCACGGTATAGGGGGTTATGATTTTACCTCATGGAGATCCGTAGACGAGTTTCTGGGTAATTTGCTGAAGATGAGGGAAATATACGTAAAGTACGGGGTCACAACTTTTTTACCTACCACCGTCACCCTCCCTAAGGAAGACTTAGCAGAAGCTTGCAAGGCTGTAGGGGAAATTGAAGACCCGTCAATAGCGGGCTTGCATCTGGAGGGCCCCTTCATAAGTGAAAAGCATGCCGGGGCCCAAGATGTCAGGTATATAAGGAGTCCCGATATGACTGAAGTGAGACGGTGTGTCGAGCTTAGCAAAAACAAGTTGAGGACGGTAACAGTAGCGCCAGAGAAGGGATTGGAATTCGTCTCGGCGTTAGTAGGTATGGGTATACACGTATCCATCGGCCATACCGATGCGGACTACGAGACGGCTACAAAAGCGTTCCTGCTCGGGGCGGATAGGACGACCCATATTTTTAACGCTATGAGGCCTTTTCACCATAGAGACCCGGGGGTAATACTGGCCAGTATAAACTACTCTCCTTACATAGAAATAATCCCGGACTTTATTCACGTAGACAAGGAGTTGGTAAAATTCCTGGTCAAAAGTGTAGGTAGGGAAAGAGTTGTCGGGGTCACCGATTCCATTATGGCCGCGGGGCTGTCCGACGGGGAATATACACTGGGAAAGGTGGAGATTACGGTAAAGGAAGGGAGGGCTCTCACCAAAGAAGGTAAGTTGGCTGGTAGCACTCTGACGATGGACAAGGCATTTGCTAACTTGGCTAAGCTCACCGGTCTCTATGACGCGGTCATGATGACCTCTTATAACCCTGCCAAAGCTTTAGGGCTTACGGATAGGGGCGCGTTATTACCCGGGAAAAACGCTGATATAGTGCTATTGGATGACAAATTGAGGGTAGTTAAAGTATATAAAAATGGTGAAGAAATAGGTTGAGCTATTACACACCACCCGTTAAAAGTTTAGTTTTTTCCGGGTATTAGATGCGAGTATCTGGGTAGTGTTCAGCTTTACGGTTTTTTGGTATATATGAAAGACTCGTTGAAAGAAAAGAGCCACACAAAAACAAGATAATGATAACAATTTTTTAAAAAAGAAACACACTTATTATTTATAGAAAATTTCTTTAGAAGGGAAGGTGCTTAATAGACTACTGAGTAGAACAGTCTCAGGTCATATACCATTCCGTATGCGTTATAAGTCCCCGGTCCGGTTACAAAGTTCCAACCGTAATATGCAGGAAGCGGGTTGTTACCAGACGTTATAGGTATCCATGCAGGCATCCCTATGGCAAATCCTTTAGGCGTTATTATAAACCCTAGATACGATATGTGATAAAGTATGGTGTTTAAGTCTCCCAGCTTTAATCCGGTAAGTGCTACCATAGCTGCTGTCATAGGGGCTGCCCCGCTAGTCCCATACCATACATACAGTTGACCGTCAAATATTAGCGGTAACCCGAAACCGTATTCTACAATGTTATAACCTCCGGCTGATACAAACGCTATATCGGGGTATGTCCTCTGGAAGAACGGTGTGAAAGGTATCAATGACGTCAGCTCGAAGTTCTGTACTGGGAATACTACGCTTATCCCTCCTGTGCTGTAATCCCAACCGGAGATCGATTGCACCTGACCAGTAGACGTCGCGTTTACGAAAATACCGCCTACCGCTGAAACGTACGGGTCACTTTCGGGATACCATATTGTATTAAAGATACCTATGTTGAAGTTTGGTGGTGGGTTATCGCTCTCAAATCCCCAGTCCCCAGAAGCAGCTAATACGGATATCCCTTCGTCTACAGCCTGCATCATTATGTTGTGGATCATCCATAGCATTGCCGGGTAATAAGCGGCTAAAAATGACTCCGGTAGAGTTACGGAAATTGAGATGACATTAGGGTCTATGTAATTCACCATGTAATAGTACTCGTAGTAGTAATTTAGCGAATTGCCCACTAAAGCCGGTCCGCCCACATATCCGTTACTGAAGACTATGTATACGTCAGATGCAGGTGCAAACACACCGGACCACTCCGCATCGAGTTCGTTTTCACTCGACTGTCCTGATATGGTGTAGTAGCCTAGATATACTACGTGTAGTCCTCCGGTCCTTGGTACTATGTCAAATTCTTTCCAAAACTGGTAAATATCGCTTGTCTCTACATAAGATTCTGGGACCCCTTCAATAGCTATCTTAGTCCCTTGTCCTAGATAACCTTGGCTATACAGTTCAGTGAAACCGAAGTACTGGGCTATAGCTTTTGGTGTTACCAGGACGCTCGACACTAATGACGGGTCACTGCTTTTGATGGTATGCATTTCTAATGTCCACGCACTCCTAATTACCGGGTATACCTTAGGGTCAACACTATCTATCCCTACTATTCCGACTATATATTTACCCACTTTATACGGTAAAGACGGTGTTACGTTGTTAGTGAAGTAATAGAAAGGTCCTATATTTTCTATACCTAATAACCCGAACCAGTCTAAGTTCTGGTTGGGATAGTAGTAGCAATTTATGTATGTGTGGAATGCCTTTTCTATTTCACCTACAGTCCCTTGGAATGTTAGGATCAACCCGTAATCGCCGGTAAAACTTATTCCGTAGGACTCCAGGTACTTTATAAGGCTTTCTTTGTATGACTGGGAAGGATAGAACTCACTCCTGAACTGAGATGGGGACAAGTATTTGGCTTCGTGGTTCGATATCTCGTTAGTTATGGAGAGTAAAGTCTGGTAGTTGGTGAAATTAAGCAGGACAGCAAAAGGTATCTCGTAGTTTGAGGGTAGCTGTTGGACGTATATTGACCCGGGTAACACGGAGTATTGAGGAGAGTTATTGTAAATATAGTACATCGTAGTCCCGCTATCCGCTGTACTTAACATATTCACTGTAGTAAACACTGGCATAACCAATAAGACTAGTATTAAGGAAGATAGTAGATATTTCCCTTTAATAGACTTGTTCATTTTTAATCAAAAATGTATCGTGTTGCTTTTCTTTAATACTTTACGGATCTATTATTATTCTTAGACTTCGGTACATTTAGTCGATAATGAAGAAAAATTTATGATAAAATCAAAGAATAGTTCAAAAATTTTTACATTTGTTAATAAAATTCTCGGCAAAGAACCCGTTTTTTATGTAAATAATACCTTAAATTAAGTTTATAATTGCATGCAGAGAGGTCTTAAGGTTTACGGTTTATAATTGCAAAGACACCGAGTAACTCCTACCCTTACAAAATGGTATTACGATTTTACACTCTTAAGCTGACCTTTTCTATCCGACTTGATAACGACAATACAGTTAGCATTTGTTGAAAAACGGAGCCAGAGAGCTAGCCTGGACTGCCTCAATACTTGCCTTGTTTTACTTTAAACGCCTAAGGCTCCAGAGCCCTTAATGGGAAAGTCTTAACACCTTACACCCGGTTGACGCAAAAAAGTGGACGCAAAGGTTTTAGACAAAATGTTGGTTCTGCCTCCTCACCCCTCTAACTTTATAGTAATTATTTCATAATTACGGTAATTAAATCTCACCTTATTTCCGTTTAGCTGGACACGGCCGCTAATAGGGTTCTCAAGCACGTTCACCCGCTCTACCTTATTGGGGTTAAACCACAATTCGACCTCGCCCTCGCCTCTGTTATTTTGGACGTTATACAACCTGACGACTATACCTCTTTTGTCTTCTGACCCCTTTATGGCTTCTACGACTAAATTGTCCGGTCTTACCCTTACGAAACTCCCCTCTCCACCCTTTCCCCTAACTACCTTCAAGGGGTAATTGAGCTCATAAGCCCTCTGATATACTTTAGCCTCTTTCCAGTCGCCTTTATGGGGGTAAACGGAGTATGTAAAGCTGTTGGCCTCTGCATCCGTAGTGTAATCGGGGTAGATAGGGGTCTTAGCTAAGGAAAGGCCCACGGCGTTCCCCTCAACTGCCACCCCGTATTTACCGTCGTTTAAGACCGCCACCCCGTAGTCGTCCTCAGATAGATCCAGCCACTTCCCCATCGGTACCTCAAACTTAGCCTTTTCCCAACTTGTGTTCCTTGTGGTCTGCCTCTTCAGTACCCCGTAAGGCACTTCGAAGGTCGCCTCTGGGGTATTTAAATCGAAGTAAAACCACGATTTCAGTAACAGCTCCCTGTCAGGCATTGAGATAGTAGTCTTGAAGTCTATCCTCCTACTCTTTGCGTATAAGCACACGTCTTGTAAGACTTTTGAGTTCCTGAACGTATAATAGAACCTGACGCAAGCCCTGAAGGGGCCCGTCTCCTTTATTTCGTACTTTTCAGCCTTGAGTTCAAACTTTTTGTCCTCATAAGAAGGTTCAATGTCCCAAGCGTCAGCCCAGCCCGGTATGTTCTCGTAGACTACGAGTTTATTAGAAGGGGAACTCAGGGCTTCCCTCCCAGTTTCCTTGTCGTATAGCGAAGCCAGCGTCCCGTCCCCGTTTAGTTTTACTTTAAGGTATTCGTTCTCCATTATAAGCCCTTCTAACCTCACCGGGTTTACCCTGAGGGGTTTAAGTTCGGTATAACCTAAGGGAGGGGCCCTGACCCTGACGAGGTAACCCTCTTCAGTCCTTTGTCCCCCCTCTACCTCCTCTCCTAAAACCACATAGTCCTCCCTGTCCCACGACAAAGAGTTAAAGACCATCAATTTATCTCCCTCCCCTGCTATTCTCTTGATAGAGTCTAAAGCGACTTTATCGGCTTCCTTAATTACGTTCTCCAGCTCCGGGTAGACCGTCTCATACACTTCCTTTATGGCAGAACCCGGCAATACGTCATGGAACTCGTCCTTGAGTAATGTCTTCCACAATACCTTCAGCCTCTTTTCGTCATAGCTCCTCGCGATAGTAGACCATATCTCTGCCTCCCTTAAGGCTACCTCAGTCCTCCTGTGCAAGTATTTCATTCTGGAGTGAGAAGTGTAGACCCCCCTGTGAGTCTCTACGTAGAGTTCGCCGTTCCAGTTTTCCTTCGCCTCGTAGTTATGGGCTCCGCTTAATTCCACTGATGGCGTTGAAGGGAGTTGGTCTATGGCTTTCGCAGCGACCAGCATGTCTTCTGTAGGGCCCCCGCCTCCGTCCCCGTGCCCGTACGCGTACAATAAGGGTTGGTCTTTGTCCTTCCAATTATCCCATTGTTCTAATACACTCTCGACACTGAAATCTGAGTTATACCCTCCCCTACCGTTCCCGAAAGCTACAGCCGTGACTCTGGACCCGTCTATACCTATCCAGTTAAAGACCGAGTAGGGGAACTTATTGGTATCGCTCCAGAACAGTTTATGGGTAGCGAAGAGGTTTATCTCAGCCAACCTCATGATCTGCGGTAATTGAGCGGAGAACCCGAAGGTGTCTGGGAGCCAGAGGACTTCAGCTTTCTTCCCGAAGTTCTCTTCATAAAACTGTTGGGAATAAAGCAACTGCCTTACAAGGGACTCACCCGCCGGTAGGTTCGCGTCAAATTCCACCCACCCCGCACCCAAGACCCACCTACCTTCCTTTACTTTCTCCTTGATCTTGTTGAACAACGCGGGGTAGTCTTCCTTTACCCATTCGTAATATATTGCCATGCTTTGGATAAACGTGAAGTCGTACCTTTCCATGAGGTTAAGGACTGTAGAAAAAGTCCTCGCTACCTTCCTCCTCGTCTCGTCGAAGTTCCACAGCCACGCAGTGTCTATATGCGCGTGGGCAACGGCGTTCATTTTACCGGGCTTTCCGAAGAGCTCCCTGAGCCCCCTCACCCCTTCGGATAGGGCTTTCAGTGCTTCCTCATAACTCCCGCTGTGTTCAGGGTAATTCATGCCTTGTGTAAAGTCGAGTAAATGTCTGGGGAAGTCCCTCCAGTAGTGTGAGGCGAGGACAAGTTGATCCCTAGAGACCGAGGCAAAAGGGGCTAAAGATAGCGACTCGGTAAGTACTTGTAACAGTTTTTCCTTCAGGTACCCCTGAGCTAACTTAGCCAATTGCAGGGTCGTGTTAGCGTATACCCAGAAATTATAAGCGGACGGGTTCCGTTTAAAGGTCACCGGGGTCCCGGGCCTTATCTCAGTCCTCTGTCCGAACGCCTTAAACGGGGAGAAATCCGCTTCTATTTTTACCTTGCCCTTAGGTAACGGGAAGGTATTGTGGTAATCGTCTAACGCAAAATACGGCTCAGAGTTCACCTTAATTAACGCTGAACCGTGATAATCCAATACCATTAAGTACTTGTTGTCATCTCCGTTTTCAAGCCCCAGCGTGTAAGTAGTACCGCTAAGGGGGGCCCATTCTGTGTACCTTATATCGTAAAAGGAGTTTGCCAGCACAAAAGAAATACGCGTAAATATTTCGTTTTCCCTTCTCATCACTATGAAATAACTTTGACAGTTAATAAGGCTTGCCTTGTTTTGTTAACCTATCAACTTCCTCCCTGAACCGGTTGTCGTTCAAATACAGCCTCGTATATACCTTGTCCGCTTCGCCGTCAAATAGTAATTCCGTACCTCTTACGGAAATGTCGTGCCAAGTGAGGTCGTATTTCGGGCTGTCTTTAAGGATCGAGAGTAACTTGGAATACAAGTCCCTAAAGATTTTCTTCATAGTTTTTTCCATTATCTCTCTCTCCCTGTTCCTCATATAAACGGACTGGTTATAAAATATAGATTCCAATATTTCTGATAATCTGAGGGACGTATGTTGGGCCTCTTCAGTAGCCCTGAACCCCTCTTCTATATACAATATAACTAAATTATAGGGTATGGGTCCTATCTCCCCTGAAGGTAATCCTTGCTTTCCCTTTTTGACTAATAATACCCTGTCCTCACTGTGGGTGAGCTTGTCGAGGAAGTAGGCGTCTATCATTATATTTTCTACTATATAAAAAGGTATTAGCAAGTCAGACCCTCCTGAGCCTCGGGTTTGAGATCTCGTCTATTCCGTAGCTCAACATTATCAGCCCGAACATGAACATGACTACAAAGAACGAGGGCCAAAATAAGTACCAGAAGGCCTGGTTACCGTAAATCCCCCCGTCCTGCAATGCCTCATTTATCATTACACCCCAGTTGTACTGGCTCACGGGTAGGATCCCTAAGAAATAGAGGCCTACGGAAGCGTACAGTGCCCCCTCTACGTTAAATATGAAGTGTATCGCTATGTAGGACGCAATTGTGGGCATGATCTCCCTGAATATAATGTGAAAACTCCCTAACCCTAATATCCTTGAGACCTCGACGTAAGGTAGGTTTTTCATGAGGAGGATCTGAGACCTGATGGCCCTGGCCAGCCCCGTCCAACCACTAATACTCAATATACCGGCCAGGATAAACGGGTTCGTCGTCTTCAAGGACGTGGCGAGGATGAGTATAAGGATCAGGCTCGGCATAGTCATCACTATATCGTTAATCGACATGAGCACGTTATCCACTATACCCCCGATATACCCAGCTACCATCCCCACCGTGATCCCTATTAGAGTAGTGAATAGCCCTGCTAAGAAACTCACTTCGAGGATGAACGGGGCCCCCCAGACTATGTCCCCTAAAATACTACACCCCAACGGCCCCGTCCCTAGGATATATTCGGGGCTCAGCATGGGCGGCCTGAATATCATGTTGGGGTTAATATTAACGACTACGGGTTTGGGGACTATTAACGGGCCTACAGTACCCAACAGTATGAAAAACACTGTTATTATTAACCCGGCTTTCCCCTTGTTGTTCCTCCAAATAAGCTTAAGGTAATCGACGAGTTTCATGTAAATAAAAATCCGCATTGCAAGTTAAAAACTTAATACTAGGTCGCCGTAGTACCCAGGTAGGGTTTGCGTTTTACCGCTGTACAAACTTTTAAGGGTTTTGTCCCTCACTGCCTTGCTGACTAAACCGCAAAAAGCCCGATCAAAGCATAAATTTTAAGGCCTCAGGAGCGGGACTTCAAGCTTTGAGGAATTAAGGGTTCGCTTAGGCATTTACCGCGAATTGAAATGTTTCCTCTCCAATTGTATGGCCCACGGAGCAAATAAATGGTGTACGAAGTCGTTCTGGTTAAACTAAATTGTAAATACTCGCCTTATGCTTTTACGCGGTATTACGTATTAACGTTGATAAGCTTGTGTTTGATAATTAGGTATAATCAATAACGCGATCAAAAATCGCAAAACAAACTGGTTAGCCAGAGTCGATGCAGGCCCTCCGAGTACTTTCGTGACGGGGGGGGGGGGACTCCTTAATTTAAAACTGTATGAGAACGATTATAATGCCGTATCTGTATACAAGTTCATTGACGGGAAAATTTAATTCTCGCTAACGGCAGATATTTATTTATGACCGACTATAGGGGCTTATTAGCTTTCGGTTACATTTTTCTATTCCTGTCCATTTTCTCACTGATATTCGATTATAAAATTTTATACTTGGACGCGGTTATCTCGTTCACGTTAATTATCTCGGTCTTCGCAATAGTTTACTCTATTTATAAGATTAGGAAGGAAGCCAGAGAGGGGCTCTAACTACTTCCTTTTCTTACGTTGACCCCTCTTTACACTTTCCTGTTTTGATAAAGCGCGGTTGTAGGCTAGCAGTACTAGCCCTAAACCTATCAGTACCCCTGAAATCGTATAGCCTGTTTGCGAGAAGTCCGTGTTATAGACTAAAATTTCAGCCGTGACATTAGACGGGTAATTCCCCCCTTCTATTAAGAGCTCCCTAAACGGCATTACGTAAAAAGTCTTTGAAAAATTTCCCTTGAGCTCCCCTAAATAATCCCCTGCATAAGGTGGGTTTTCCTGCAAGACGAGTACTGGGTAAGTGGAGTACCCTTTTATTTTAGCCAGGTCACCGGGACTACCGCCAAACGATATTGTATAACCGCTTTTCTCCCCTACGAAAAGGTGGAACGATTTTTCATAGACCACACTATTTGAGTAGTAGAGTGTAAAGGGCACCATGATTACCCCAAAAAATAGCAACAGTAAGGAGATGGTCAAGAGCACTTTCATCTCCATCAACCGTAAAGGTAACAAGCTACTTTCCTGTCCCTGTTAACAGTATAGTTGGGGAAACCTTTCTTACACTTGTCTACGGCGTATGGGCATTTAACGCTAAAAGGACACCCTTGGTTGGGTATTACAGCCTCTTTAGGTTCTTGTACACCACGGTCTTCCGCCTCAGCAGCCTCATAATTTATGTCGATGTAAGAGCCCACCAGAAACTTAGAATAAGGGTGCAGAGGGTTCTGTATTATATCGTCTATCTTTCCTTCCTCTACGACTCTACCCCCGTAAATCACGACTCCCTTAACCCCTTCCGACTTGTAGTTCAAGTATTTAGCTATCGCTAAGTCGTGAGTTATTAATACCAAGGTCATATCCATTTCTTTCTTAAGTTTCACGAGGAGGTCTATTATACCCACCCTGTAGGAAGCGTCTAACATCGTTACGGGCTCATCGGCTATTAAGACCTTGGGGTTTACAGATATAGCCCTAGCTATGTTTACCCTCTGTAACTGTCCCCCGGATAACTGGTTAGGGTACCTGTCGACCAGCGAAGGGTCTAAACCTACAGCTTTAACCAATTCCACTACTTTACCGTATAACTCGTCCCCCTTTAATTTTAGGTGTTTTTTTACCGGGTAGGAAATCGACTCCCTTATCGTCTTTGACGGGTTTAAGGCGCTAATGGGGTCTTGATAGATGTATTGCACTTCCCTCCTGACTTCCTTTCTAGCCCCCTTGTCTTTCCACACGTCCTTGTCCTTATACAGATAAGTGCCTCCGGTAGGCTTTTCCAACGCCACCAATACCCTAGCTAATGTAGTCTTACCCGCCCCGCTTTCCCCTATTACGGAGACAGTCTCCCCGCTGTTAATTTCCAAGTCTACGCCTTTTAAAGCGTATATGACTTTCTTGTTAAACCTACCCTGCGTATACCTGACCGTGAGGTCATCCAGCTTTATTAGTGCCATAAAGGAAACACCTCACTCTCCTACCGTTAAAAGCGGATATACCGGGGTGTTGGGTTTTACAGCTCTCCATTACCCTATCACACCTGGTGCTGAACAAACAACCTTCAGTAGAAGGCAACCCCTCCCTTATGGGCCTCACCCTATCGAGGTCACCCTTGATGGAAGGCACGGAGCTCATAAGGGCGTTCGAGTAAGGGTGTAAGGGTTTTTTAATAATTTCTTCCGTCCTACCTTCCTCGACTATCTCCCCGGCGTACATGACGATCATTTTAGTGGATATGAAAGCAGCTACGGGGATATCGTGAGTTATAAAAATAATAGAAGTGCCCATGTCTTTATTAATGTCCTTTATTATTTCCAATAAGTATTTTTGGGTCGCTACGTCTAAAGAGCTCACGGCTTCGTCCATTATGACCAACTCCGGGTTAAGGAGTAAACTCAGGGCTATTAGCACCCTCTGCTTCATGCCCCCGCTCAGTTGAAAGGGGTAAGCCTTCGCGACCCTTTCAGGGTCCAGCCTTACTGTCCTGAGTAGGTTCAACGCCCTTTCAGTAGCTTCCTCCCTGCTCAGCCCGTGAGAATACGCGGTGTCATAGAAGTGGTCTATGACCCTCATAGTGTTGTTAAGGGAGTTCTGGGACGCCTGAGGTACGTACGATATTAATTTCCACAGTACTTCTCGCCTAAACTCTGACTCTTTCATCGCTAAAAGGTCTTTCCCTTTAAAGAATATCTTTGACTGGGGCCCTATCCTACCGGGAGGCCTTATCGCCCTGAGGATCGCTTTAGCTAACGTGGACTTCCCCGACCCGCTCTCCCCTATTATCCCCAAGACCTCCCCTTTTTCCATGGAAAAACTTTCATCCCTCACAGCCCTTATTTCAGAGCTACCCACACGGTACCAGACCGAAAGGTCTCTAACGTCCAGGAAACCGGAGACCGACATGTGCCTTTCACTCGTTCCTTACCCTAGGGTCGATCAGCGAGTACGTGAGGTCGGCTAACAGTACGCCCACCACCACAGCAGTAATTATTATAATGAATATCCCCATTTCTAACGTATAGTCGTTGTTCGTAATCGCGTAATAAAGTAGGTTACCTACACCGGGGTAACTGAAAATTTCCTCTACAAACACCGAACCACCAAAGGAGAACCCTATCGAAATTATAAGGCTCGTATATAAGGGGAGTAGAGCGTTCCTCCCTACGTATTTAGTCTCAATTAATTTGTCCCTGACCCCCCTTATTTCCGCAAAACTCACATAGTCCTCTCCTAAGGTGTAAATAGTATTCGCCCTCATGTGCAGTGCCCAACCCGCTAAGTTGGCCAAAGTGAGGGTACTTATAGGGAGAATAGCGTGGTATAGGACGCTCACTATAAAGGGCAAGCTCAGGCCCGGTGTTATGCTGGCAGAGTAAGCCCCACCGGTGGGGAACCAATGTAACTCAAACCCTAAAATAAACAGGAATAGTGCCCCGCTTATGTATAGGGGTATAGAGCGTAACAAGGTGAAAAAGGTGGTCAGGGAAGAATCGACTTTGCTACCCCTCTTATAGCCCATCTTCTGGCCTACCCTTATACCCAAGAAGAAGCTTATGAGCAAAGAAGTGGACACTATGAAGATCGTCCACGGTAAAGACGTAGCTATGATCGTAGTTACGGGCTCTTCAGAGATCACGTCCAGCCCCAAATTCCCGTGCAGTACTTGCCAAATATAGTTGAAAGCCTCTATCACGGGGTTACCGTGGGGCACTAAGTCGTTATAAAACTGTAACTCGGACGCGTATATTTGGGCAAACTTAGGGTTACTCGCCTCCGTTACCCTCAAGTTTGTGAGGAGCGCATTAGCCGGGCTGTTCGGGGAATACTCTATCAAGACCCAACTTATTATAATGGTAATAATAATTGTGAGAAATGCCATGGCAACTCTTCTTATAAGCCAAGCTTTGTTCATAATTCACTTCACCTCTTAATACTTTTTAAGCTTTTCAGGTTTATTACTGTATACATATACTCGGAGTGGGTAAATAATCGGGTAAGTCAACTCCTTTTTCCATAATAAGTGCCAATTCATAATAAGTGCTTATGGGGACTACGTTATACCGGCGGAGTGAGCAATACGCGCCTCTTGAAACTCGGGCTTGTAACCGTGGGAGTCATACGGCCTTAACTCGTTCGCCTCCACAAGGTCGGGCCTTTCGACGATATTACGAGACTATCGTACTCCTTCGGGCCCTGAAGGACAAGTCCCGTGTCATGTCCCGCATCATATCCACGGCGAATACATACCTTTAAAAGGCCCTTGTAAACCGACCCGGTATGGGGGCCCTGATACCTGATGGGGAGGAAAAAAGGACTACACCCGGTTGGGTTAGGGTAGTAAAGAGATTTACCCTCCGGTCATACGGGCTCGGCAGGTTAGGCGGATAATTTGCATTATATTAATAAATTTGTTAAGATTTATTTATTAAAAATTTCTATTAAAGTTTAGAATCATTCGCAAAATAGACGTTTAACACTACACAAATTGTAAACACCGTCTGTGATGACTTGATGTTATTTATTCATATAAGAGTTATCATTTGTTCAGAATAACGGCATTAATACAACCCTCGTCACTATAAACTGTTTATACTCAGCCATCACGTAAAAGGCGACCGTGCCCCCCACGGTTATACGCAAATAGTATACCGTGGGACTTTGTACAGGGAAAGGGGGCAGGGAGAGGGCGATGGGCTTCATTTCATCTCTACGGGGACAAGCTTTATCGGCATCCTCTCTCCTAAGTACTCCAAAAGGTCCATGTCCTCCGGTAATACCTCCCCTATTACGTTAAACCTCCTATCAGCTTCTACCTCTCTCTTAAATATCCACACTTCAATTACGTCCGGTCTCCCGTTCATCACCGTGACCGCCCCCCTAAACCTCCTCGTTATATTCCTGGGCTTAATGTCGTTCTTAGCAAGCGTATTTAGAGCAACGGAATACTCCTTAATCCTTACATCGTAAAACTTCACACTAAAGACTTTGTTCTCCTCCTCCGTTAGGCCCGGGTAAACTAATACCCTGACCTTAGTGTATTCTCTAGCTTCCACTAATTCCGATAGTTCCTCGTCGGTCGGAAAGGGGTCTCCTAGTATCACCCTATCAATGACCCCGGTGTTAAACGCGATGGAAGCGGACTTTCCTACGTCCTTCCCCCTGAAGACCTCTACCGTAGTGCGACCTTCCACTTCCCTCGGTGAAGGTATAAATAAGGCTACGGGGATGCCCCTCTCTTTAAACTCCTTTGACTTTTTCACCGTGTCCTCTAACGATAGTGCAGTATACTTAATGGGGTAAAAGTCGTGGCTGGCTTTTAAGAGTTCAATATCCCTTACCTTGCTTATCACGTAGTCCAACTTATCCGTGGGGAATATACTGGCGTTAAGTTCTATTACAAGCCCTAAATCGTTATTAGCCATCTTTATTATCTCTTCCACGCTGAAGCCGTAATCAGCCCTAAGCCCCTTAACTTTTAGGTCTTTAAAGACCTGGAGGTTAGAGGGAGACGCGCCAAAACCCTTCAATATGTCAGGGTTTATGTCCACAAAAAAATACATATTATATTTCTCCGCTACGTTAGCGATCTCCCTTACCCCCTCAACGTATTGGGGGTCTACCCCTGACCAAACCTCGGTATACCCAAGCCTCCCGGCCTTTTCTGCGACCTCCTTTAATTGGTTTATCTTTTCCTTCCTCCACGCTTGTGAAAGTATTCCAATAGACCTCATTATGTTTTAGTGGTGCTGGGGAATTTAAAGTGCTAGTGCCGGGTTTTGTCCCGTTTGTACAGACTCTCAGTTCGATCTTTCTTTTTTTATCTTCCCGTCTATGATCGAGTATGGGGGCTTAACCCTCAATTACCTCCCTACATATACAGCCTTCTGAGAGCTGACAACGGTTTCACTAATTTGCAGTTTATTAAAAATTACCTTAAACCCAGGGTCATTAGCTGACCCATCGCGTTTTCCATTTGTCTTATTTGGAGTGGTGTTTTAACTGTTAATTACACGTCAAGTAAAAATAATATTAAAACGCTGGTAGGACGGATAACGAGGGGGTTAGAGCCTCTCACGTGTCCTATGTGAATTGTAATATCCCTCCTTGAATTAGTATAATTCAATTACATACGATTCAATTACATGTAATTCAATATACGTAATATAATTCTGCATAAACTTAATTATAAACCTGTCACTTTACGCTTTTGTTTGGTATCATGTGTTAGTATTAGTCAGTGTATATATATAATGGTTATAACCACACTCTACTTAGATAAATAGAAATCGCAAAGGAGAGTTGAAAGACCCGAGGTCATGAATCTAATTAGATAGGACGTTTAGCACACCTCCGGTTATTTACACATACATTATACTAATTTAACGAGATAATTTCAACCTACAATGGAGACGTGAGCGACCCACCCCAAAACTAACGGACTTATTTCATCATTTCCCCTTCGGTGTCTGTTTAGAACCGTGTAATACATGACCTCTTTATTACTTAGTCTATATCGAGCCCCTACTCATAAAGGCTAAAATACTACGAGGTACTAACGCCTCTAACGAACTGGTCTTTAACCGTGGAAGGTGAAGGGTAACTTGTAGCCTGCTAACTAGTTGTTTAGAATATTGCTCAAACTTTTAAATCGAGACATGAGGGTTAAAACATTTGAAATAAATTAACTGAGAGATTTGAAAAAAGTTAAAAGTTTAAATATAATAGAGGTAAGATTTTGATCAGAAATGGTATGAATACACATAAACTGTCAAAGTATTTAACTTTAGGAATAGTAATGGTACTCCTAATACCTTTAGCGTCTTCTCTAATGGTGTCGGCACAAATGAACTCTTCAACGTTATACATAGGGTGGGTGACGTCACACCCATACCAGAGCTTGTCCACTTATAACCCCAACTTGTTCGACGGGGGGTTAGGCGGGTCATTTTACGGCTTGGTCTACGCCTATACGGCCCTACTTAACGTCTCGAATAACGGTATAATACCGTGTCTAATAGAGAACTGGAGCTTTTCTCCTTCTAACTGGGAGCAGGTGTGGCAGAACGAGACGGTAAACGTCACAATAACTTTAAGGCACTCCGGCTGGGCTAACGGTGCACCTGTCACGGCTTACGACATAGAGGCTACTTGCCTCATTTTAGATATACTTGGCGCACCTCCTTACCCCAACTACACCGTAGTGAACAACTACACTATAATAATTTCACACCCTCCGGATACACTTTCACCTTACCTACTGGCGTTTACCGAAATATGTGCGATAGGGCTGGGGGAGGTAGCGTTAATTTCCAGTTACTCACAGTATAAGCCCCTAGTACAGCAGATCCATGCTGACTGGACCCAGTTACAACACGACAACACAACATTAATAAAGAAGCTGAGGAGCGAACTCCACAGTTACTTACCGCCGGGGCCTTTACCCGCTAATTATAACGGGCCGTATTACGTAGCCCAGATAACCCCGAACGAGATCGTCTTGGACAAGAACCCCTACTATTTCGCGGCTAATAACATAAAGTTTAACCAAGTAGTCATCTACCAGTTCTCCTCTATATCTTCAGCCGAAGCCGCAGTGCTTAAGGGGCAGGTGTCCATCGAATACAGCGCGTTCATGTCACTGCCTTCGACCTTAATCTCCAGCCTACCGTCGTATTATGAGGTAGTAAACATACCCGATCCCGGCGGTTATGCCTTATACTTTAACTTCAAGAACCCGTGGCTGGCGCAACTCCCGGTTAGGCAAGCCATAGCCTATGTCCTCAACAGGACGTCAATAGCACTTGCAGGTGGGTCAAAGTATTCCCCCGTCCCCATACCTAACGGGATCCCCAACTTCACCTACTATAAGCAGTATATCACCCCGGCAGTCCAGAACCTCAACCCCTATAGTACCAACTTACAGAAGGCCACGCAGTTACTTGAGAGTGCAGGGTTTACCATGAAGAACGGACAGTGGTATACCCCCAACGGGACTCCGTTTACGTTAACCATTATCGTCCCTACTTCACCCGGCCCAGGCTTAACGAATATGCTGAACGTCATAAAGGACGAGCTGACGTCTTTCGGCATACCTACGTCTTACTACATAGAGACGGTAAGTAGTGTTTTAATAAAGGACTGGCAGACGGGCCAAAACTACGACTTGGCCGTACAAGGGTGGGGAGGGTATTACCCGGTAACGGTGGACTGGTATTTGGAGACCCAGTATTTCGCCGGGATACCCTATAACGTGACCCAGTGGGACGGGGTAGTGACGCTCCCCAACGGTACTCAGGTGAACGTGATCAAGCTGTACAGTGCTACAGTGGCACCTAACTCCTCCGCAGAACTAACTTCCGCAAATGACGAGATGGCTTACGCGCTCAACTATTACTTACCCGCACTACCATTAGTATATGAAGCCCAACAGGTAATCATAAACACCCACGACTTAGTAGCACCTCCGCCCAGCTCTTGGTTCTGGCAGGAATACTTCTACGGGATCGGAGGGACAGCGATAAACCAGTTAGGGTTATCTTCCGATTACCTGCAGCCGGTTAGCATAGTTACCACCACGTCGACGAGCACCGCACCACCCGTGACCACGAGTACGACCACCTCGGTAAGCCCGTTAGAGGTCGCAGGGATAGTCGTAGTAGTTATCGTGATCATAGCCGTCGCTTTAATAGCACTTAGGAGGAGGAAGTAAAGCCCTTCTCATGAAAGCCTGGAAAAGTCCTTCCTTTCTTTTTCTCCCCACTGTCTCTCCAGTTCGCCCCTACACCTCCATTTTATTTTAGCTTCAACATCAATGTAGGGGCTTAAACTCTCAAATACCTAGCTGTAGGCGGGTCACGGGACTCCTTTGAGCCCAACGGCATTGCCCACATTTCCGCGGTCACCCTTTTGGGCATTGCCCACACCCGCATGAGGGGTCATCCTCGTTATAGAAATCTAACATAAACAGATATAAAAGATTACTATTAGCGTGAAAAAGGATTCAGCCCTCTCTTGACCTTGATTAACACCGTATAAACAATTACCCCAGCCTTATTCAGGTGGAATACACTTTCAGGCACCGGAGGTCAAGTACAGACCTCAGGGCAGATATGACACGTCTAACTCTGTAAAACAGCATAAACCGAAAGCCCAGACAACGTCGTTATAGTACCTTGACGTTTAAGGCTTAACCAAGTGTAAAACTAACCTTTAAAAGACCTATACCTAAATTTTTCTATGGTGAAACCACTAACTTGCTAAATTATGAACAATAAATTTCTTTTCTTTTTTTAAAAAAACAAGCTTGACTTAACTACTATTACTCGAGGAAAATATGAGTATTTCATACAACTTAATAAATTCTAAGAACGCAAAGTCCTCATTGACCTTAGCATATTTCCCTAGCGCTACATATGCTCTATCGCATCCCAATATTTCAGCGTATTTCAAAGCCTGCCTTTCAGCGAGGTACAGGTTCTGTTGCCACCTCCTCTTATTCCCTACACTTTTTATTTCACCCGGATAGACACTGTTAATCATGAAATCTGGGACTCCGATCCCACCGTTACCGTAAATCTTCCTACCTTTGCTGATGACATTACCCAGTTCGCTAACCATTATATTGAATATCGACTTCTCTAATGTTTTACTAGATCTATGTATATTTGAAGCAATACCTAACTGGGCAGTTACCGCAGTAGGTGGCAGCGGCTTTAGCTCCTTAGTTTCGAACTTTACGACTTTATACACATTTATTCTACATATTTCACGGCATAATGTTACTGACGATATTATCATATTATATCACCTCCTTTTTTGAGATATTGAAAGTCGTTAGAGAGTTCTGTAGTTTCGTCCTCGTTAATGTTGTTGTAAGTAAAGTACGAGTATTACCGATTATGGCGTTTAGTCGTACCGTGCCGCTATATTACTACATAAATTCGTCGTAAAGTAGTCCGGTTCTTAATCGTCTCATTAAATAGTAAATAAGCTTATATTTAAAATTTTCTCTTACATTTATCGCTAGTATTGCACTTAATAAAGAAGGGGTTATAGGAGGGTTACTATATACTCATTAAATTGAGGAATATCCGTGAAATTATATTAAGATATCACTGACATATTTAGCGGTCTTTAATAGGCCTCATTCCAAGGTGCTTGTCAGACAAGATTAACAGTAAAATTAACAGTAAACGGCATACATAACTACACATTTTAACTCCTCTTGGTTAAAGTCCATACGAGTATAGAGGGTAAACCTTAATTACCTCTTTTTCTGTCGCTCTTTTCCACACTAGTCATTACACTATTGTCGCTCACGTCGCAGGCCGAATACTTTGGTAAGGGTATATTCACCGACCTTGACTCCACGAGTGTTACCTTACCCACTAATAGGGTTGCCATAGCTGTCACCACCTCTTACCTGACCCGACTTAATGAGCCCGTCACAGCGTGTTATACCTTACCTACCCTCACGATAACGTAGGGTTAAACTCTTCAAAGTAACCCTTAAGCGTTGACCGATAAAACAACCGCCCGGTTAATAAAGGGTAACAGTACCCTTAGTACGGGGCGTAAAAATTATACTGAACGAGGGAATAAGGCCTTGCCCTTTAGTCCCCGACTAAGGACATTATCAAGTTACTTATTGCAACCAACGCCTCGGTGCAGTTGGTTAGGACATCGTCCCTTAAACTATCTTTTTCAGTAAAATGGAATCGTAGCTAGCTCAGTGGTTGTAGAGAAAATATGACTTTTATCCCTTTTGGTATTCTACACGAAATTCATAATGTACCTGCTAACACGTTTAAGCATGTCTTTCAATCCGTGAGGGGATTTAATCCTCGAATTTCTCGAGGGTTATTCATTATTGTCTTTTCTTAACTTTCAATCCCTTTGGGGATTTAACTGATTGGTTTATATACTACTTGATGTGTGAATTCGCTTTTCCTACTTATAACTTTATAAGTCCCTCGTCATCCTCTCACGTGACCGTTTTTCCTAGTATTTTTCTTGTCGTTTTTCGGTCGCATGGTCTACGCGTAAAATTTAAAGGATTTTTTTATTTATGAACGTTTGCCCATCGTTACAAACTCCGTACCGGTCGCACCGGTTTGGCTAATTTTACGTTTTTAAGCTTGACTAGGGAGTCGTATTTCCCCTGTCGTAAAGTCGTATTTTACCTTACGTAGATTAGTACCGTCTCCATATAAATTATACGACTCTTTCCCTAAAAGACACTACGTCGTTAAACTACACGGGACAGAAACCCTTATTACTCCTCTTTTAACCCACGACAACTCCCTAAAAGACACTACGTCGTTAAACTAAACAATGTTTACACCTAGGCTTTAGGGTTAACCTCACGTAATGTTTTCGGGAAAAGGCCCGACGAGTCGTCGACTTTATCTGTTTGGTCAGCGTTCCTCTCAGGACACCTAGCCGGGTGTGTCGTTGTCCAGAACCCAAAGGGTACGTAACCTAAATAAAGTACATGCTTAAGTAGGAGTGAGATTCAGGGTAAAATACTCTACTGGTACGTTTTTCAACAAACGTCGGACTAACAAGTCCGAAGCTAGTGTACTGGCGAGGGAAGAGCGGTGGGCATTACACACCAGTTTCTGGCCCGGTACCGTGACACGGAGCTTAGCCGGTAAAACCACCTAACACTAGGTCGACGTCAAGATCGAGTCCTATTTTACTTACCGCCCTCCCCCAACATTACTGGCCCCCCTTCGCTGACTCATCTGCAGTAACTCAAGTAGGGGCACTCACTGCTACACTTCTTTGCCAGCCTGGGAAAAGACTAGTTACCTAACCCTAACTGACAAGTCAGGGCAGTAATAAGTGTGGTTAAAACCCGGTTTTTCTTAGCCTAGCTATTTTATGTTGCAATAAAATAATAATCTCTCGTCACTCCGAGAAGTTTAATTCACATTTATTTAGTATTAAAATAGTGTTGTTTCTATCATACTGTATTTTTTGAATTTTTTGCAGTCGGGTCTCTCTCGTGAGGCGAGACACATGTACCTCCCTTCCAGCACACTTCTACACCTTCAACGCCCATTAAGCCCAATATCGCGGCTAGGTTAAAGATCACGGCACTGACGTTCACCTTGCCACTCCTCTCTTTTTCTCCTACCCTCACCCTGAATATGTCAGTATATGAGTTTACAGCTAACTTTTTCCATCTGTTAAAGGTAAAGTTGTCCCCCGTAAGTATTACTGACCCCTTTATTAAGTCAGGTTCTATTTTGGGGATTGCCACGTCGCATATTGTAGACTCGCTTGGTATCATTCTCGCCCTTTCCCTCAACGCCTCGTATACGTAGAACACTGCGTTACTGAACTTTGTCTTAGTGTTGACGTTCCATAAGACCTCGTTGTGTACACAGTACGGTATTACCAAGTTCCTCACTTCGTGGGTGTGGATGCCGAAATACACCAAGTTCGTGTCTATTATCACGTTCCTCCCGTAAGATACTTCCTCTACGGTACTGATATGTGGTGGGGCATTACTGCCGGTGGGGGAGCCTTTGTCCTCTTCTTTTTGTCTACTCTCGTGGAGCTCGCCCCGGAGGTCTACTTCAATTTCGTATGCCCCCGCCAAGGAGAGGATCGTTTTCGACGGGTCTCTGTATTTTTCAGTACTGATCAGCGAAGAGTCTTTTGCCGTTAGCTCGCTCAATATATTTTTAACATCACGGTAACTGGACGAAGCAGTGCTTAGCACCGGTTCTTCGTTAATTTTAAGCACTAAGTCTTCTTCACCCTCCTTGTCTAGTGCCTTGTTTAGCTTTATAGCCATAGCTTGTACTGTCTTGGTAAAAAGGGTGTCACTTAGGTAACCGTCCAAGTTTAAGTCCAGTTTCACGTTGGTGGGTGTACTGTCTCCTAAGACCATTACCTTTTCCATACTCCTCGGCACGAACGGGTAATAGAACGAAGTCCAAGGGCCAAAGCGGAATATGAAATTCACAAGCGGGTACTTCTCCTGAGCGTGGAGGAGGGCTAAATAGACGGCTATTATATTAGCCCCTGAGGTGGGTACCAGGTAGACCTTTTCACATCCCTTGACCTCCTCCTTTATCATCCCCTTAAATTCGTCAAAACTCTGGTCGTGTATCTCCTTAGTCACCACGTTCACCCCTTTTTTACGTAATTCACTCAATAAGTCTGACAGCCTCTGTAGGTGAACCTTGTTGAAATTGGCGTAGAGTATTACCAACTTATGGGGCCTGAAGATTTCGTAACTCCTGACTATCGACGAGAAGGAACTCTCAAACACAAAGTCCGACCTGTTTATAGGGACTACGACGCACCTCATAATATAAAGGGGGTTAAGGGGATATAAATGTGTTATATAGTACCCTCCTAAACGCGTACTACTAACCGCAAAAGAGGTAGACGATACAGTCGCGTCTTGTACCGCAACAAAAGGTTACGTGACGATACGCCGTTTAAGTGGCACAGCCCTAACTCCGCTGAGGCCCATTATGACGCCTTCCCACATGTCTTTGAAATAGCAGTTGATTTCCTTAAATAAATACAGTAGACCGTGTCGCAAGCCATTCGTGATAAACATTGTAGGGCAAAGCCTAGTCCTCCTGCCAAGCGGCAAGTCCCTTGTGCCACAACGGTATTGTCCCAACCCCCACCTCGATTTACGTTTTACTCTTACCCTCCGTGAGAGGATGAAGAGGGACTTATAATGTTATGAGTAGGAAAAGCGAATTCACAAATCAAGTAGTATTTAAACCAATCAGGTTAAATTATCAAAGGGATTGAAAGGTAGTAGGTATGCTAATCGGGAAGTTTTCCGTAGTCACGTGTTAAATCCTAAAAAGGATTGAAAGTCGTCAAACACGAAGAAGGGTTTTTCCCCGCACCGTTAAATCCCAAAAGGGATTGAAAGGTAAAATGATACTTCCCGATGACAGTCTTCTCGTCCAGGTTAAATCCCAAAAGGGATTGAAAGATAGGTACCTTAACGATCCAGTGAAAAAAGCGAGAGAAATTCCGGGGATGGAGAGCAGGAAATAGTGGGAGTACTAACGACCTCGACCTCCGTTGACCCCCTCCAAGTCCCAACTGTTGGAATGACTGCAGTGTCTACCATACTAACTGGTCGTCTTTGTCCTCCACCTCACCGCTTATGGCTATTCCTCTGGTTAAACACAGCTTCTGTTGCCGGTAGGACAAGTACGAAGGACCCCCTTGTCTAACCTCCGGACAGTCCTTATACCTGCCACCACGCCTTTAAGCCTCGCCGAGTTCAGGTCACCAATGAACACGCTGTTCTAAACCCTCATTAAGCCTTTCTTCTCGAGTAGGTCTGCGACCTTGTCCCTTCAGTCCGTCGTCTGTTATATCGTGGAAGACTATGTGGAGCACGTCATTTCGCCATGTAAGGTTTATATTCCGCGCCGTGCAAGATAGCGTCAGTGAGTCTCCAAGCCTGGGTGTAGGTCGGCCCCTCGTCCTAAGCATAAATATTTATCAATAATAAGTGATATTAGTCATAATGCAGAGGTACAACGACTGGCTGAGGCAGGCTGAGAGGAACTTAAAGTCCGCCGAGGTCAACATGCAATACGGGCTTTACGAAGAGGCGTGTTATGAGTCGCAACAAGCTGCAGAGAAGGCAGTAAAAGCACTGTTAAACTTTTACCACCTCTAGGTTAGGCGTTACTCCGTCACCATACTCCTCCGAGACGTGGACGTCCAGGTACCTAAAGAAATAGAGGAGTGCGGGCAGGAGCTGGATAAGCATTACCTCCCCTCCAGGTACCCGGACGTCTATGACGCGGGTGCCCCCGCCGATTATTATAACGAAAATACGGCGAAGAGGTGTTTTGATTGCGGTAAAAAGGTCCTCGGGTGGGTGGAGGGCGTTGTTAGAGGGACTGTGTAAAAAGTACTCAAAGTTTGACCCGAAGGTGGTCATACTCTTCGGGTCTTACGCGAGGGCTGAATCCTTTTTTATGTTAATAGAAATCTTTTTATGTTCATTTATTTCTAACTAAATTTGTGGAGAGACTACTGAGACCTAAGGAGGCTTGCCAACTGTTAGGAATTTCATACTCAACACTCTTGAGGTGGATAAGGGAAGGCAAGATAAGGGTGGTAACAACTGAGGGTGGGAAGTATAGGATACCTTACAGCGAGGTTAAGAAATACCTAGAGAGGAGGGAGGAGAGTAGGGCAGTAATTTATGCTAGGGTGTCATCAGCTGACCAAAAGGAGGACTTGGAGAGGCAAATAAACTACTTAACAAACTACGCAACGGCAAAGGGATATAAGGTAGTTGAAGTGTTGAAGGACATTGCTAGTGGGTTAAATACGCAGAGGAAGGGACTGCTAAAGCTGTTCAAATTGGTAGAGAGCAGAAGTATAGACGTCGTGTTAATAACATACAAGGACAGACTTACTAGGTTCGGGTTCGAATACTTGGAGGAGTTCTTCTCAGCAATGGGGGTAAGAATTGAGGTAGTTTTTGGTGAAGAGCCTAAGGACGCAACACAGGAACTCGTAGAAGACCTGATCTCTATCATAACCTCATTTGCAGGAAAAATTTACGGAATGAGAAGCCATAAGAAGACACTGTTTATTCAGGGCGTAAAAAAGGTCATCGGTGAGTTAAATGCAGAGGACGGTAAAGCTGAGGGTTAAAGTGAGTTACGAGACCTACAAGAAGCTGAAAGAGGTTGAGGAGGAGTACACGGAGATATTAGGTGATGCGATAGAGTACGGGTTGTGGAACAACACTACCTCGTTCACTAAGATCAAAGCGGGTATATACAAAGCGGAGAGGGAGAGACATAAGGGCTTACCGTCACATTACATCTACACGGCTTGTGAAGACGCCAGTGAAAGGTTGGACAGCTTTGAGAAAATGAAAAAGAGGGGTAGGGCTTATACCGATAAGCCGACGATAAGGAGGGTCACAGTACACTTAGATGACCACGTGTGGAAGTTCAGCCTTGATAAAATAACGATAGTTACAAAACACGGTAGGGTTTCCCTATCCCCGCTCTTCCCTAAAATATTCTGGAGGTACTACAATAGTGGTTGGAGTGTTGCAAGTGAGGCTAGGTTTAAGCTCTTAAAGGGTAACGTAATAGAACTCTACATCGTCTTTAAGAAGGATGAACCAAAGCCATACACTCCTCAGGGCTACATTCCAGTGGACTTAAATGAAAACGCTATATCACTCCTAGTTCACGGGAAACCAGTACTTTTAGAGACTATGACGAAGAAGACCACTCTCGGTTATGAGTATAGGAGGAGGAAAATTACTACTGGTAAGTCTACTAAGGACAGGGAAACTAGGAGGAAGTTAAGGAAGTTAAGGGAGAGGGATAAGAAGGTGGACGTCAGGAGGAAGTTGGCTAGGCTGGTCGTTATGGAGGCTTTTGAAAGCAGGAGTGTTATAATCTTGGAGGACTTACCTAAGAGAGCTCCAGAGCACATGGTTAAGGACGTGAGGGACTCTCAACTTAGGTTGAGAATTTACCGTTCCGCATTTTCTTCCATGAAGAACGCTATTATCGAGAAGGCTAGGGAGTTCGGTGTTCCAGTGATTTTGGTCAACCCAGCATATACTTCTTCCACATGCCCAGTACACGGCTGTAATGTTCTCTACCCACCCAATGGGAGCACTGCTCTAAGGGTGGGTAGGTGTGAGAAAGGAGGTGAGCTGTGGCACAGGGACGTAGTAGCTCTGTATAACCTCTTGAAGAGAGCTGGACATGTGAGCCCCGTGCCGTTGGGCTCGAAGGAGCCCCATGACCCGCCTACCGTAAAATTAGGTAGGTGGCTGAGGGCTAAGCCCCTACACTCGATCATGAATGAAGATAAAATGATTGAAATGAGAGTGTAGGGACAAACGGTGACTACACTAATGAGAGCGACATTGACGTACTGGTGGTGTCGGACGCCTTCCCTAAAGACCCGAGGGAGGGCTTCGCGATGGCTTTCGACCCGAATGACCCTAAGGTCATGCCCGTAGCCATGAACACCGAAGTGTTCCTGAAGAAACTGAGGGAGGGCTCTACTTTCGTCCTCGAAGCCATAGAGGACGGGAAAATACTGTGCGGTGACGGACATTTTATCGAAGAGGTGAGGGAGACCTTCAGCCAAGTGAGGAAGAGGTTTAAGAGGGTGGGGAAAGTGTGGAAGTGGGACTAGGTGACGAGTGGGGTGGGGTAATGGAGTTCTACGCCCTATGAATTTTAATTGTCTCCCTTAAATTATTACGATTCGCGGACAAATAATACGTGTACAAGGATCATTCTGTATAAACCAGCTCATTAACACGTCGCTTTACGCCCTTACACTTACTAGGTATTAATACCGCGGAGTATATTTGATGGGACACCTCATCACTGTTATGGCTACAAAGGAGACGTGAACGGCCCTGAAAATCGTACAGCCTAACCTTATTAACTCGTGGGGGGATCATAATTACGTGGAGTTCCTTAAGAGAAACGCCTTAGACTTTTTGGACTATGCCAAGCTACTCCTGAATGACGGGAAATACAACTTAGCTATGTTTTCGTTAGAGCAAGCTTTGCAGCTGGGCCTGAAGTACTACTTGTCTAGCCTTACCGGCTCGTTCCCTAAGACCCATGACGTCGTAGAACTGTTGAAAAAGGTGGTGGAGCTCACGAATAACGCTAAGCTCTCCCAAGTCCTTTCTTCAGAGATCCCTACACTAGACCTCTTAAAACAAGCGTACATCGCGTCTAGGTACCTCCCCGTCGATTACGATAAGGGGGCCGTAGAAAGGGCTTTGAAACTGGTCGAGGCGGTGTTAGGTGAGCTGGGAATACCTTAAGAAGAAATGGGAGGAGAGGAAGGGGTACTTAAAGGACGCAAGGCGTTATGTAAGGCTTATTAAGGAAGTCTGTGTCGAGAAAGTCGACCCGGAGTGTAGGGTGATCCTCTTCGGCTCTGTGGCTAGGGGCGATTACAGGGACGACAGCGACATCGACGTGTTGGTGGTCACGGACAAGGCCGTTACTGTGTGGGACAAGGTGAACATCCAAGTAGTGATAGAGGGTGAGTTAAACATAGGTAGCCCCTTTGAGTTCCACATAGTGACTAGAAAAGAGTTTGAGGGGTGGTATAAGAGGTTTATCGACGTTTACGAGGAGTTCTGAGGGGGGTTTAGGGAAAACGTTAAGACAAACTGACAGGTTTCACCCCGTCGGGGGTTTAGCCGGTAAAGCGACCCGTCGGGGTGCGTAAAGCGTGGCTGTTAAGGAGCAGAGGGCTAGTTTCAGCCCACGACGCTAAGGTTTTTAGATGTAAAAGTGCTTGTTCTCCACCTTATGTCGTCTATGGAGTAACGTTTTGCGTTAAGCATGCATTCACTTCCCCCTAATTGGTCACGGCCTTTACGTTTTTGCGGTCATAGTATAGGCCCTAGAGCGCTCGACCTGAGACGGAGTTTAGTGTAACGTTTTACGTAAAACCCTTGTGTATGATATATTTTTACTAATTACATGAGTACTATTACATACTTCTCAATCAAAAACCAGTAGTTTTTGGCCATTTACATAAGTATATGTATAAGTATTACTATAAATGTTTAGGATAATTACCCAGCAGCCACGATTTTCAGTATTTACTACAACGTACTTACCCAGGTATTTGGGGCCTTTATCCATGAGCTTTTCCGTCATAATACGTATAATACCTCCAGAAGGAACACATAAGTGTGGGAGGGGCTCTTAGAGGAGTTAACGCCAATGGGGAGACGTAAGGAATTACCCAAGGGTGGGATATTGGTCAACGGTCTCCCTTTACTGTCCTTAAGGGGTCCTCCAGGTCTGAGAGGGTTTTAAGAAACGTCAATTTGCACTAACTATCGGGAAATAAAAATGGGATTATACGTCCGTGACCTTAAAGATATGCCTTATTTACTAGCGTCAAAAACTTGAGTTGAATTTTTTCTTTACTAACGTTAACTCGGACATAGGGGTCTATGACCCTCGGTATTATAATTTCTCTACCGTCATAAGTTATAACACGCCAGTCCCCCGAAAGTGACGGGGCCCGAGTCGGTGTTTGTACCCATTACTTCTCGTTTAACGTTAATGACGTCTGTCCTACTTATTTCATCCCGGTAGGCTACTGGTTCTTCCCAAAAGGTTAAAGGACGACATGTCCCGCAATACCACCGACAACGCTAAGGCTAGATAAAAGAAAAAATACCAACACCATTATTAAGGGGGACTCGCGGAACGAGAGAAACGGGACTATGGAGTGTCTAGTAGAAGTTTTGTAGTAACTAAATACAAGCGTACCAATAATTTATGGCTAATACGAAGACACTAACGTATTTTATTAACTTAATAATTATCACCTTGTACCGATATGACCTCATCGCTGTTAACCACCTTGTAAACACCACCAGTTGAGGCAGCGTACATAGTATATGGTGATCCTGGAGCTGACGTCCTCGTATGGTCTATTGAGAAATTAAGTAACGTCGCCTCCTCCCTGTTAAGATTTCTAGTATAGTTCGGCATATGTTATGTTTATTATGAATAATGTAAGTAGGTGCGATATACCTCATGTCTGTTACCTTCCCTTCCGGCATGTCGTCGCTCCCCCTCAGGAGTCTTTGTCGTGTCCGTGTTATACCCCTTTAAGTGGCCCCACGTGTCATTGACATGTCAAGTAGCATGACGCTGAGACCCTCTTTTTCACGGGGTCAGAACATACCGTTTTACTTCGTTTAGGTAACCTAAATTCGACTTAACTTAGAGTATGAAAGTCTTACTAGTACTCACCGAAGCCCTGTTTACAATAAGTAAACTATTTATTCCCTCGGGGATAGTATAACTTATGGGTAAAACTGTAATAATCTCAGTAAGGGTCCCCGAGGAGTTAAAAAGGGAGCTCGAAAAGTATAACATAGACGAAGCTGAAGTGGTAAGGAAGGCTTTAATAAACGAGGTAAAAAAGGCAAAGGCTAGAGAGTTGGAAAAACGTTTAGACGACGTAGTAAAGAAGATAAGTGTGGACGACGTAGTAAAGAGTATAAGAGAGGACAGAGACAGCAGATGAGTTACGTCTTTGACGCTTCCTCAATAATTAGACTAATTAGCGAGAAAAGAGTAGGAGTATTAGGAGGTAATTATACAGTCCCCTTAGCTAAGTTTGAACTGGGGAATACGGTCTGGAAGTATGTAATATTACACAAGACACTTTCGGAAGACGAGGGGTTAAGACTGATAAACATAATATCGGAAGTCCTAACGACTATGGACGTCATTGACGTAGACGAAGTCGAGGTGGAAAAGGTAGCGTTAACTTATAAATTATCCTTTTATGACGCCTCATATGTCCAACTCGCAATAGGCTTATCACTGCCTTTAGTTACAGAAGATAAGAAGCTCAAGGAAAAAGTTAGGGGTAAAATTAACGTGACCTCTGCTGACGAAGTTACGCCCTAATTATTAAGAGTAGACATACAACGTCCTCCTTCCCCCTACTGGCTGTAATATATAGGGGTAAATACGGTTAGTGTTGAAAAGTTACCACACTGAAGAGTTAGCTAGTAAGGATAGTGAGCCGGGTGTCGGAGGGGACAAGTCCTGTGCCGTAACATAATTGTTCTTGTGGAGTGTGCTCTAAAACAGTCATCAATTCGATAAGTGTTTGTACATTATGTCAAATAAACATCGATATGTTTAACCGCCCTTAAACGGACCTAATTAAGGGATGTCTTCTGATCGAGGACACGCGACGATTAATGACAGTGCTCCTTTGGGTGACCGAATAAATAAGTTATAAACCCTTGCACATAAGTGTTTCTAAAGTAATGTTTGCCTTTATACTTCTAGCTCTTTCCCGCGCGTAGTAATAGAAAGGACGGTTTTTATAAATACCGCGATATTTTTACAAACTCTCACCAAATTTTATGGCTGGTTAAGAGCATTCCCAAATGCTGTCACGTATGAGGTGCCAGTAGCGTCTGCTATGCCTCGTGCCCTCGTCCCACCTATTATCGGGCCTACGAGCAGTTTTTCAAGGTATCTTCCCTTATCCTAGGTAACCCGTTCTTGGTGACGGTCTCTATTGTCAGTCGTGTGCCCCTATCTTTTTCGGTGTCACTGAGGTGGTTTTTGTTAGTGCCGGATTTTATAGTGCATAGTTTAAAAGGTTTTTAAGGCCTCGTAATACCCCGCCCACGGTTTTTCAATAAACGCTAACTGAGTATAAATCGGAGCAGTCCCCTTACCTACCAGCTTTTCCCTTTACCCTTGAATAGGGTCTGAGGTTAAATATGTCGTCTACCGCGACCGCTTCTGCCCGACTATTACTCTACGTAGAGTTCAAATGTCCTTTTATGCACCGCCCGGGTTAAGGCCCTTAACGAGCCCGCAGTCCGACCCAGTGGCCGTCCCCTGACCCTGGCTTTCCCTCCGACTCTAGCCGTGAGCACTAAACTTTGTGTCACCTTCATACTCAGCCCCTCTGCCCTCTGTATTCCGACTGGGAGGTTGAAGGGGTTACAGCCCCGCCCCGCGATATTTAATCTCTCTCACACGCAGCGTTTTTCTGCAGGCCGTGCTAGCGCCCCCGTAGGCGACCCTGAAGGCTTTACTACCGTGGGAGAGTGGGTTTCGCTGTCACTGCCCTATAAACACTGTACACAAGTCCCGCGGGTTGTAGTACGGACAAGTAAAACGTGGAATAAGCGAATAACCCTAGGACGTCCTTGATAGTCCGGTCGTCGTATATGTCATACTTCTTCTTCATCAATTTCAATAACGAGTAATAATAAACCGGGGTGACCGCCAAAATAAGCGGGTTTATATAAGCGAGTAAGCCTATGAAAGGCACGTAAATCATTGCCTCTTTTACCCTGTTAGTTTTCGGCCAACTGTAAGACCTTTTAGAAAATATAGAAGATAATAAGAGGAGAGAGAAGAGGAACCCCAGTTTGTCACTGATAAAAGACAGCAATAAAAATTCAGAAGCAAAATAATAGGAAAAGTTATTCGGGTTTTTCAGTACCTCTTTCCAATACCTCTTTAATAGCCTCCACTTCCCGTATTCCCATTTTAGTCTCTGCCTGAACCACCCCTTAAAGCCCTTTTCCATCTCCGCTAATAAAAACAGCCCGTCTGAGAAAACGACCTCCTTACCGAGCCCGTAACTAATTAAACTGGTCTCCAGATCGTCCCCCTCGTGTACCTTGGAGTGTAAGTCATATATTTCTAGGAAATCTTTAGACCTCCACAAAGACCCCGTACCGTTTATGAACAAGCCGTGATTTAACAGCCTCCTGACGTAGTATGTGGAGACTATGTGCTCTAAATCTTGGAGTTTTGTCAAAACGTTTTCGCCTCTGTTCCTAGCCCCTACCGGGTATACTATACACGAACCATCACTAAGCAAGTTTATTTCCCTTTTTTCTATTATAGTGTCAAGGCTCCCCCACTCATCGCCTATTAGCGGGTTTACTTTTATTGTCACGTCGTCGTCTATAAAAAACGGGTAGGTTATGTCCCCCTCCCTCACCCCAGTCGCGAGGGCCTCAATCTTACCCTTGTTCCCCTCGAGGTGGATGACTTCAATCTGTTTATGACTTTCCAGTTTTCTTAGGTATTCAACGGTCTCTGTCCTCTTAGAGCCGTCGTCCACTATGTAAATCGGTAAAGAGGTCTGCCCGTACAGACCCTTTACAGTCCTTTCTAAGACCCCTTGCCTCGTATTATGTACGGGGATTACGAAACCCGTATAGGCCATCCGGACGTTCACAACTGTTTGTTTTCTCTCTAAATAAAATTTACTTGCTCACCTACGAGTGTGCAGCCGTTACGTATTATTTATAGGTGAGGGTCCGGGATCGGGCTGCCCCTTTCGTGACAGCCACTAAGTTGTTGAGTACAAACCCCGTATAAAGGTCGAAGTGACATCTTCCTTGCAGGTCTTACTTATCGTCACCTCTCTGGTTCCCACGCGGTCACATTATTTGATAAACAGATGCTGATAGGGGGTATTTTAATTTATAATGGGTACTTAACTACCTTTCCAGCTTTACTTCTTAGTTTAAAATATTCTCTCAGCCCAACAAAATACGGTATTAATGAGAGGTGACGCTCTATGTAATACCTCGGGAAATTTTTAATGAAATAAAGCCTTTTATTATTAAAATATTTTTTATAATTTCTATAGCCAATCGAGGTAAGGATTAAATAAGCGCTAAAATCTAATATTGGCCACATCAAATAACTCATCTGTTTAGTTATTATCCCCTCTGCCAAGGCATAGTTCAATACCGCTTCATAATAAGGTAAAGTAAAATATGCACCGATCTGTAACTTATGTAACGTTGTCATGTTCTTTTCTATATTCTTATCTTTTAATGCATAGTCTAATAATACGTACCAAGCACCCTTAAACCATCTACCACTTTGTTTTAGAAATCCTTTAAAATCTACTTCTTCTTGAGAATATGCCATTGCTTCGGGTACGAAAATAATTTTGTACCCTTTAGATTGTAATATCACTGTGTGTAGCATGTCTTCCGCAGCGTTCTCTTTCATGTCCTCCGGGACGGGGTATTTCTTAAGTACACTGGTCTTGTACAAGATGTTGGAACCGGACATAGTCCAGTGAGACCTGGGATTCATCACATTTCTATATATAGGTAATAAAAAATTATATTCAAACCTCCTTATATCAACAAAGCTACCGTAACTCTTCTCTTCCCATATTTGAACCCAACCGTATGTTGCTACAACGTTAGGGTTCCTGTGGTACTTCAAACTGTTTTTTATCCAGTCCTTGTCTAACTTCGTGTCAGCATCTATAGTGGCGGTCAACTCGTATTCGCCCTCATCGACCATACTTACCATTTGGTTTAACGACCTCTGTTTGCCCAAGTTCTCCTCAGTGTGCTTAATGAGTATAAAATCCGGGTCACCATCTTTCTTGTTATTGGCTGTGCATATCTCTTTGTTTTCAGACACCTTTTCACAAGTCACTCCTCCAAAGTAGTCTTTAGCGAACCTCAATATCTCGTCCAGAGACCCGTCAGTGCTGTAATCGTCAGTGACGATTATTTTAGACGGCTTATAACTCTGGTTCAACACGGACTCCAAGACCTCATATACTGTGTCCCTCTTGTTCCTGCAAGGTATGACTACTGCTACCCTTGGTTTATAGTTAGGGTCATCAACGTAGTTTTTTCGGTCTCTCTTAGACTGTAAGTAACCTAGCGGGAAAAATAACCAATATGCAAACAAATAGGGTACAGTAACTTTCAGAACCTCCATGGCTAAAGAAAACTTGCTCTTAATACTCTCTCTCATTAACCATTCTCTAACTAAATTAACGCTTAACTCATATATATTTATCCTCAATTTAGCCCTCTCATCGTAAGCCGATGAATAAGATAAGTTTTCTCAACACTTTCCGTTACGAAGTTTCTCGGCCGTCCGTACTACTTAGGACCGAACGCGTTAAATGGCCTAGCAATTATAATCGGTAGTCTATAAGTTTTGAAATAAGAATACGCTAGTCTATCTGCGGCTAGTTTACTTACAGAGTACGGGTGCGTAGGATTTAACGGATGTTTTCATCTATTGGCGTATAAACTGGGTCTCCATACACTTCCGAGGAGGACTGTATTATTACTTTCTCTACTGAGGGAGATTCTAAACAAGCTTCTAAAACATTAATTGTACCATTTATATTTATGTCAAATGTTTCTTATATTTATGTCAAATGTTTCCCTCGGGTCTATTATTGACATATCCGGATTTGGCTGTGCTGCTAAATGATATACGATATCTATGTCTTTGACGATCGCCCTTACTTCTTTATAATCCCTTATATCCACCTTTGCAAATCTAATTCTCCCCCCATATTTTTTAAATAAGTAATAAATGGTTTCTTTCGTCGTGCTCCCATCCGGTCTAGATAATAACACTACTTTACTATTTTTCTCGTTTTCTAGTATATACTCTGTCAGATGTCCTCCTATAAACCCAGTACCTCCAGTAATTAATACTCTCGTCATAATCCCACTTTCACTATAATTTAAAATACCTCCCTATATTTTATTATTTCAAAGCCTTCAGCGTAGTCAACATTATTTATATATCCAAAGTATTTATTTATCCCTGCTATAACTTCTCTTTTCAAATAGTCCCTATGTCCTTGTGATTTATATTTTTCCAATACTTTTAATTTCTCTTCGAATACGTCGGATATATCTATAAAATAGTTTGGGCTGAAGTTGTTATATAACAACGGTGCCCAAAAAGACAGTACCTGTGGTACCCTCCTCCCCGCTATTTTTACCGCTTCCGCTACAGTCCTGTGGTCTTGGTGGGAGTCGTTTAGGCTGTGCGTATATAACCTGTCGGGGTCGAAGTCCTTTATAATAGTTTCTAACTCGTCCTTTATTTCATTGAATTTAGTATTTAGTAGCGTGTCGTGGAAACTGAATAGTTTATAGTCCTTTATACCTAGATAGCTTATTATCTCTAATACCTCCTTTTCTCTTTCTTTCGGTTCCCCTCCCTTTTCCCCCTTAGACAGGATCACATAAAGTACCTGATCCCCCTTCCTGACATGTTTTAGCAAAGTCCCCCCGGCCCCGAGTTCTATATCGTCGGGGTGAGCACCTATAAACATCACTCTCATTATAAATTTTTAGAGTATTAAGCAATTTAAATTCCTTACTGTGATTTTTGGTCTGTAACTCTCCTCCACAACAGTATTCGGTATACCCCTATATAGGCCGGTCAAGACCCTTATTGTCACAATTTTCAGCTTGTTAGGGATAAAGAAGTCCCTGAACACGTCGTCCCCTATATACACGGCGGGCGAATACTCTTTAAATATCCTCACGTTTTCCTCATTCAATTTGTCCTCCACGACTATGTAATTCAACTTTAGGCCGTATTTTTCCTCAATACTCTTTATCTTAACCCCCTGGAACTCCTTCCTCCCCTCGGTGTAAACGACCACGTCACCCCTCTTTAACAGATCCACGGCGTTTTTGTACAAGGTGACCCCCTTATTTTTGAAGTATTCTATTGACAATTCCCTGTATGACTTAACGAGGTCTTTCGGGTCTATATCTAGCCTCATGTCCTCTACCAGCGAGTCAAAGACCGGGTAGTGCATGGTCTTCGCCCTCACTGTCCTCACCAAATACTCGTATACTACACGTGAGTTTGTCCCGCATTTCCTTTGGACGGCTTTCGCTATCTTCCTGAACACGGGCTTTAAATACTGTTCTTGGTTGTATAACGTGTTGTCTAAGTCTATGAATATCATTTCCAATAATAAACTTGGGGTACCCTCACATATATACCTTCGTTAACCTTAAACCCACCTACTTTATTGCCCTCCCATATGTCTATTACTAACTTCGGTAAATTTACCCCCGCGGCGTCCGTTATGTCTAACCCGCCTGAGAACCTTATGTTTATCTCTTGTAATTTCGGGTTACCGTAGAGGTCTTCCCTGAACTGGACGTTAAACCCCCCGGTGAACTTTAAGTAAGACGTGACCTTTTTGACATACCCTAATATCTTTTCGTCCACCTTCACCCTCCCCACCACAGTTACCCCGGATCTAGTCTTTAACCTCACCCTGGGGACTGCTACGACCAGTTTACCATCCTTATCAGCTACTGCGTCCACAGTCCACTCAGTCCCGGGGAGGTACTCTACGTAAAAATACCCCTCTTCCCTTTTAAACTCCTCCCTGTCACCCGTGTACACCCCCCTACTCCCCCTACCTTTTACAGGCTTTTTTACGACCTTTTCCGACCTCATTGCCCTCGGGTCTTCAGAGTATTCCGGGACCAATTCCGGTACTTTATCCTCAAAATGCTTGTAAGTCTTTAACTTGTCCAAACAGACTTTTACTGTCTCTTTCGGGTGCAGGATAAACTTCTCCCTATACTTTAAACCCCTCTCCGCCATGACTTCGATCTCCTCGTCGACAGTAGGGATGACAAAGTCTATGTTTTCTTTCTCTATAACCTCCTCCAACGTCTGAATAAATTTTTCCATTTCATAAGCGGGCGGTATGACATAGTAACTGTCCGATAGGACGAACCCCTCGGAATATTCGTTAATGTCTGTAGAAACTATGTAGTACCCGTACTCCTTCAGCAACTTTATTACGTTTATCCCAGCCGGTCCACCCGCACCAGTAACTAGTATCCTCACAGTTTTAAATCACTAATTTGTCTTTAAATCTGTTTCTGGTAGGGGCTAAGTGTAAACCACTCCCTTACCAGTAATATGAACTGCTGAGAAAGCCTAGTAGTGGGAAATACGAAGGACTGTGGAGAAAACGTATCTTGTCCTTAGGGGGCTAAATTGAGGATAAATATATATGAGTTAAGCGTTAATTTAGTTAGAGAATGGTTAATGAGAGAGAGTATTAAGAGCAAGTTTTCTTTAGCCATGGAGGTTCTGAAAGTTACTGTACCCTATTTGTTTGCATATTGGTTATTTTTCCCGCTAGGTTACTTACAGTCTAAGAGGGACAGGAGGAATTATGTTGATGACCCTAACTATAAACCAAGGGTAGCAGTAGTCATACCTTGCAGGAACAAGAGGGACACAGTATATGAGGTCTTGGAGTCCGTGTTGAACCAGAGTTATAAGCCGTCTAAAATAATCGTCACTGACGATTACAGCACTGACGGGTCTCTGGACGAGATATTGAGGTTCGCTAAAGACTACTTTGGAGGAGTGACTTGTGAAAAGGTGTCTGAAAACAAAGAGATATGCACAGCTAATAACAAGAAAGATGGTGACCCGGATTTTATACTCATTAAGCACACTAAGGAGAACTTGGGCAAACAGAGGTCATTAAACCAAATGATAAGTATGGTCGATGAGGGCGAATACGAGTTGACCGCCACTATAGATGCTGACACGAAGTTAGACAAGGACTGGATAAGGAACAGTTTGAAGTACCACAGGAACCCTAACGTTGTAGCAACATACGGGTGGACACAGCTCTGGGAGGAGAAGAGTTATGGTAACTTCATAAACATAAGGAGGTTCGATTATAATTTCTTTTTGCCCGTATATAGGAGTTTATCAAATCCTAGGTCTAACTGGACTATATGCGGTTCTAACGTCTTGTATAAAACCAGTATACTTAAGAAATACCCCATCCCAGAACATATGAAGGAGAACGCTGCGGAAGACATGCTACACGCCGTAATACTACTGTCCAAGGGGTATAAGATAATTTTCGTCCCGGAATCGATAGCTTTCCCCAAAGAAGAGGTCGACTTTAAGGGTTTTCTGAAGCAGAGTGTTAGGTGGTTCAAGGGTACTTGGTACGTAATATTCGACGTAATATTCAAGAATAAAGAGATAAACAATAACTTAACGAGGCTGTATAAGCTACAGATAGGGTCGTTATTCACTTTACCGTATTACATAACCCTCGTAGACGCTTCTTTAATTTTCGGGCTGTTAACTCATGACATATACTCCCTTATATGGCCTGTCATAGACTACACCGTCTATTTTTTTATCACCTTAATAAGTTATTATAAACGCAGAGGGTATTTCAAAAACTTCAATATCCCAAGTCTAGTCAAAAACTACACCGTCTTTTATTTACAAAGGAACTTAATGCTGATCCCTTACTTTTTAGGACTAAAAGAATATACCTCGAGATTAAAAAACACTGAGGTGTGGGAGGCAAAGAACAAGTAGGCGTTGGGGCAAGTAATTCCTTATAATAAATTTTGCTTTAGAGCCAGTGCGTTAAGTGATAACAAAAAAGGCGTTAAGTTGAAACTTCCAAATTTTCCCTTACGAGCTTATCGTAGACAGAGTGACGATTTATGTATGTTCTAAAAATGGTTACGTGTAGAGCTCATACTCTTAAAAAACTTATTTCCTTTTCCTCATCATCGCTAGGACTATAACTAAAGCTACAACAAGAACCGTAAGTATGACTATTGGAATATAATTGGTGGGCTGTTGAGTATTAGCTGGAACTATCCCACCAACTCCTCCCGCGTTAGCCGGTTGCGGAAATGTCTCGGTTACATTCTGTACTACTACTGTCTCTGTCACGTTGGTATTGGTTATAGTGTATTCGCCCGGCAGAAGGCCTACTACCGGTAACCTACCGTTGGAAATCCACAAGAATGAAAAGTTATTTGCTCCTTTAACTTCTAATAGACCGCTCTCGTTAATTTCGACACTGCTGTTAAACTCGAGTAAACTCAGATTCGATAATTTGAGCACTTCAGCAGTATATGGCTGTAGAACAATAGGGGCTATGCTTTCATTATCATATGTTACATCTATTGTTAAGGTCTCGTTCGACTCGAAGCCCAAGTACGTCACGTTACCAGCGGGTACTAAAACTTCTATACTATTATTAGTCCTTGAAACGAGAATGTACGGGTTATTCGTTAATACGTGAGTTCCGTTTATTATTATCTTTGTGGAGTTTATATTTAATACCGCTAATGGTGGGTCGCTTGCTATTTGAAGTATTAAGAGACCAGTAGTAGGTAGTAAAAGGGGGTTTAAATATGAATTAGTAAGCAGAAGGTAAATAAGGGTGTGGATAGCGTAATTCTTAATATCTTCATATGTGGAGTTACTAAACGTTACGGGAGGTGTGATATTTCCTAGACTTATTGGTCTAGAATCTTCACTTATAGTCGAATTAGCACTTTCAGCAAGAGAAACCAACATACCTAAACTCGTATTTACTTCTTCAAAGTCTATTTGTGATGCTTCATACGCTATTTGAACTGATTTAGGATTCGAGACACCTAAAAATGTAATAAACACCTCGCCTATTATGTTAGTATATGTGAATTTTTCTATTAAATATATCTGATACCATATATTAAACCAGATATATTTATTTAATGTAATACTCGAATATAATTCACTCGCAAGCGTGAGATTTATATTACTAGAAGTCTGAAATTCTGTGATTAACGTGTTCAGCCCAGAGTAACTTTCATTAGCTAAGTACATAAAGCTCAAGAGTTCAGAATATAAAATACTATTTGGTAAATTCCATGCTTTTTCAATTATGTTAGCCAGTGAAATTAGGAAGAATCCAGCTAATGCTTCAGGAGATAGCAGTGAGTCTACAAGAGTATCAGCTAGGCCTGACTCAAAATTATCCAATATGGCTGAACCTAAAGCCCGATTTAACCCTACTTCAGTAATGCTCTCATACAAACTTTCACTAAAGCTAACTACGAAAATAGAGGCTAATTTCTCGCCTAACGAATCTATGACTATTTGCGTGATTTTAGCATCTTCGTTAGGTAATTCAGAGCCGTATATGATCGCATATAACTCTTTTATAAAGCTTTGCTGTTGTACCGGGGAGAGTTCTTCAAATTTTTCCACAGTTGCTATAAAATTCGAAGTGGTTAGCCCATATTGCCCAAACAGCGTTTTAATTTCACTAGCCTTTTGTTGTCCGAATACCTGGCTTAATTTACCAGTATATACTAGGATAAAGACTTTGAATGATAGGAGGGTCGCATCCTTTATCAGTTTTATTGTAGAAGACGGAATCTGAAGACCGCTTAATATACTGAACACCAAAAGTATGTAGTTAAGCACCTCGCTTATCCAGTTTGCTAATGTTATTGTGTATGGCGTAACAGGGTTGAGCGCTCCTTCTAAACCCTCATATCCCTCAGATTGGTAGCTATAATATTGCACTATGTTTTTAAAATTCTCTTGCAAATATATCCATAAGTAAAGATAAGTAAGAATCGTCTCTTCAGTTGTAATATTCGTAACCGGGGTACCGTTAGTGAATGTTAGCTGATAGAACTTAATTAAACGAGGAGATTCCCAGATGCTAATGAATTGGCTAGGAGTTAACTCACCGTATATCCCCGGGGACTCCCAGTAAACGTAATAAGTGTTACCTTCAAAACATACGGGAATGTAGAAGTAGCTCGGTGACACAGTATAATTATACTGGTCAGTGGCTACGGGTTCTCCCCAGTACTGGTATAACCACGAGTAAGCGACTACATAGATATAGGAGGGCTCGCTTTGTGGAGATATGGTCAAGGAGAAGTTGTTAAGACCTTGAAGGAAATACGTAATCCCTATCAAATAGGACTTTTCTAAACCGGACTGCGAGTAAACGTCAACTAACACTCTACCATCTATAGTGAGGTCCAGAGGGTTATCTATTACTACGTTCACCTTATAAGAACCGTTATATAAAGGCTGTAAGTTAACGTCGTATATCCACGGTGTGTCCCTAGTAAAGTTAAGTATTATAGTCTGACCATAATTAACGCTTACCGATACATTACCCCAGTACTCTGTCTCATTTAGACCTATATTGGGATAATGATAAATGTCTACGACATAGTTACCGGGTGGGACATTGTTAAAGACCAGCTGTGACTTAGAATTCATATAGGATGTCTCAATGATCTGCACTTCATTATTTAATAGAAAACCATACACCACTCCGGGAACACCGGAGGCCGGTTTCCCGTTCACGTTAAACACGTTTATAACTATCTTATCGGTGGTGTTAGTCACGTAGGTAGTGTTTACGAGGCTTATCAAATCCGGTAAAATACCTTCTATCTCCTCATAATTAGGAGGGTTGGCGTTCAAACCTATGGAGTAAACATATTGGGCTGATCGATCAGGGAACAGAGTTATAGCAGCGTGCTGTATGTCCAAGAAGGAATAATCTACAGTAGCCTGACCGACCCGCAACCCTACTGTTACCACTTGGATCTGGGGTGTAGATGACATGTTGTTTATTATGTCTATCGTTACGTTCCAACCTTCTTGGTCGTTCACCATTGATATAGGACCTACCGGTAGTACTTGGTATAAACCGAAGGAGTTCAGTTGCCCCACATAGCTCTCGTTAATATAGACTGAGGTATTACCATCAAGGTAATAGGATTGGTTAATAAGTCCTTGAGAGGAATTAACATATGGATTGTAATCGCTGGGCCAAATACCGAAGCCCGCTCCGTCATTCCCTTTATGTATATGGCTCCAGTACTGGTTAAGTTGAAGTGGGACTGGGGCTAAATTGCGGTAATATATTAACGCAATTATCTGCTTGCCGTTATAAGCTATTATTAACGTCTTCTGTAATTTATAACTGTAATTAACCACGGTGCCATTTGCGTATGTGGGTAGTGCTACATAGGTGAAACCGTAAATATGCCAACCGTCAATTGTAGTATTAACTATGAAGGGTCCGGCCACCTTGTATGTGAAGTAGCTCTGATTATTAGCATCAAACACCCCTGGAATAGAAAGGTTACCGAACATCACACCACGTAGCATTACCCCTAGTTCGGCCTTAGTGTAATTAACGTATATTAATCCCTCAGCTGATGAGTTGTAGAAATAAGGAATTATATTAGTAGCCTCTACTTGACTACCACTGTTAAAGGTCAGTTCGGCTTCGTCTGTAGTTATAGGAGTGCCGTAATAGTTATTTATATATGCGGATAACACGACATAAACGTAAGAAGTAGTTGTGGGTACTCCTAAGTTAAAGTAATTAAAACCGGGGTGTATGTATTCTTGATATGAGGCGGGAACTGAATAAGAGGAAACGTAGAAATAAACTGTTCCTTCAACAGAATAGCTCAGCGGGTTATAAACTACCAAGGTGATGTTGTCCGTGTTATTAACGGTAGTATAGTTCAGATTAACAATCACCGGAGTGTCCCTAAAGAAGTTGACCACAGACGATGAAGCCACGTTTACGGTTATATTTCCCCAATACTCGGTGACGTTTAACCCTGAACCAGGGTAATGATAGACCTCGACCACATATTCGCCCGGGGTAATATTGTTAAATATTACTTGAGAGTTTCCGTTCATGTAAGCTTTACTTACCATCTGGTTTGTCGAGGCGTTAATTAATAACGCGTAAGTCTCCCCTCCTAGTGAAGACGCCGTGTTACCGTTGTAATTATAAACGTTAATTATTAGTTGTGCAGTAGAGCTCTGTACCCTTTGAGTCCCGATGACGTAAAGCTCCACGTCATAATTAGGTAAAACGTCGGCTTCGTAAATGTAACCGTTACTGTACAACATGAATACGGGTACTCCGGGCGTCGTAATATTACCTATTATTGAATTGAACTCCGGGTCTAGTGCATATGTGAAGTTCCTACCACCTACGTAAACGTAATTGTCCCCTTGGTCAAACGCCAACCCGTATACGATATTATCTGTGGGTATTTCTGCCACGACGTCCGTTGAAGATATGACCCCCACGTAACTACCGTTGACAACGTACAAGTAACCGTCCTGTTGGTCATAAACCATTTGCGGGTACGTTACGGACATGAACAAGTTGGGGCTGTCTTTAATTTCAGCTATAACGGAATCCGCTGTAGGGTTAATGACGTATATTTGAGAACCCCCCAACGCGTATATATACCCGTCCGAAGGGTCGTAAAGTAGCATGTAGACCGAACCGTTAACGTTTAACTTACTTACTAAGTTTAAGGAAGGCGTCAGTACGGTTATGTAGTCAAGCGACGCGACGTAGATTTCCCCGTTAGAAGGGTCTACTAGCATATAAGTCACCCCATAACTTATATTGGTCTCCCCGCTTATCGTATCACTAACAGTATTCACGGCATAGAGATCGGACGCTGTGGCCGCGTATATCATACCGTTCTGTGGGTCGTAAACTATACTGTAAATATACCCGTTGAGCGATATGTTATGTATTATCTGAGTCCCGTATATCACGCCTATAGAACTAGCCAGATTAACGTATACGTAGCCCGTAGAATTGTCGTAGTACATAATAGGTAACGTTTCTCCAGGGAAGGGTGTATTTACCGGGATCACACCTACTATGGATTCCCCGGAAATTACATAGATCCCGTCCAAGTCTGCGAAGTATACGTAGCCGTCCTGGGGGTTATAAAGCATGTACCCAGGGTAAGTCTGGCCTAAGTTTACGGACTTTACCACACTCCCTATCGGGGACATGGAAAGCACCACTAAGGTCCAGTGGGTCAAAGGAGCGGAAATCATAAATAACGAGAGTATTGTTACCGATAATACCCTCCTCATAGTACTGAACTTTCCTGGCATTGATCTAAACTATAACAAAGGGATATATAAGTATATAGGGGGTTAAGTCGTTAAACGAACTTGTACCTGCACATCTCACAGTAGACAGCGTCCACGGGGTTTAAGTGGCCGCACACCTTGCAGACCTTACCGGGAAACCTGTACCTGCACATCTCACAGTAGACAGCGTCGTCCTTATTCAGGTGACCGCAACTGGGACAGCGCTTCATAGCGACACTGATAAAGATGTTGTGGTAATTCGCTTTTATTTTTTACTCTAAAAAAACTACCTCCTCTTCAGTAGTGTCAAGACGACGACCAGAGCTACGACCAACACTACTATCACGGCTATCTGCAGTAACGGTAGGCCTTGGTTAGAGGTGATTATAGGCGAGGCAGTGACCATTTGGTGTGGCGTTAATCTCACGCTTATTACCTCGTCGGAGCTACTGACACTGACGGTACTGTTTATCACACCCTGCGGTGTCTGTGCTTGTATCGTGTATTGCCCGGTAGGTACTCCTACTACTTGTAACTGTGTCAGGTTGTTGAGTAGGAACACGTAAGAGGCTACGGGTGACTTGATAGCTAATTCCGAAATGTTTGACTGGGAGTTCAACTCTACCTTAGCTTGCGTCGCGTACCCCACATAGGAGTCGTTAAGCTTTAAGAACGCTATTGACCTTTGTAGAGTGCCGCTGAAGCTCAGGTTATAAGGTATCTTAAGCAGTGATAAGTTAACTCTCTGCGGTGAACCGGCTACTAGGTAACTCTCTGAGACGTTGGGGATTATAAAGTACAAGTTATTTAAGCTCTTTACGTACTCTGCTCCCTTCACTTCGCTCGCGACATAATTATACATTACCACCAAGGGGCTGGTATTTAAGTACAGTTGTGCTATGCTGAGGGGCGTAGAATTTAACGTTATCTTGACGAAAGGTATTTTTACGGCCGTGGGTGTCAAGTTGACTTCCGTAGTCAGGGCCTCCCCTACGAAGTGCTGGAAGAAGTAGTCGTAGTCGCTGAGGTTTAACAAACTTATGACCTTATAGTGGTCTAAGACCTGAGTAAACACGGGGTCTACTACAGTAGCGTTGACGAACAGTACCTTATACCCGACTATCCTAGAATACGGGGCGGTAAGGTTCAAAGGTACTTGGACACTGCCTATCGGGACGTAAGTCTTCTGCGTCGTTAAGTTGTAGTATAAGTCAGTCACGGGGATGGAGTAGAACTGCTGTACTTGTGCGACGCCGTTAAAGGAATAGTAGGGCGGTACGTAAAGCTCGGCCACTAAACTCTCGTCCCTTATGCTCGCGTTAAGCACCGTGGGGAACCAATAGACGGTCGTCATGTTAAGTACGGCCGGGCTCTTCAGCATAAACGCAGTGGCGTTAAACACCGCTATTAAGGAGTTCCTGAAGGCCAAGTAGGGTATTAAGGTCTGTACATCGGACGGACTTAACAGGGATTGCCCTGCTATTTCGCCGTAATTGTTCTTGTTTAGCAGTGTCATCAAGTCCGTGAGGTCTGCAGACACTGCGCTCTTGACCTCAGTATAAGCCCTGAAATTGCCTTGTGAGAGTGCCTCGTCCTCTTCGTCTAACATCTGCGTCAGCTTGGAAGTGTTAAAGGAGAGTAACGGGGAAATGTTGTTTATAAAAGGCCCTACGTTGACCGCCCCGGTATAATATGGTAATACCGGGTTGTTGACCACCATCTGTAAATAGGAGTAGAATTGCGGTGACCCGTTAAATAGTTTGTAACTGTCGTTCATTAAAAGCGCGTAGTAGTAGATAGACTGGGCATAGTTAGTAGTGAAGTTTTCCCAGTAGCCTTTAGTCATGACGTAATCCGTGACGTTAAATACCGGGGTCACGAGGTTTAAGCAAGAGAGGATGGGCTTGAAGTAGTCCGTGAAGTTCAACGTAATTAGTTGGCTGTTCACTTCACCTCGGAAGACGGTGACCGTCAGGTTATTAAACGTCAGGAGCCCTGCAGTATAGTTCACTCCCGGCTTTAAGGCTATAGTCATAGACGGTGAAGAAGTGGTGTAAGTCTGTCCCGAAACGTTGACGAACCAGTAGGTGTCTGTTAACCCTATAGCCTCAAAGGTCACGTTTATTTGTGTCCTAAACACAGCCGTCACCACCGTGTTACCCATTACGTTGACCGTCAGCGGGTTTTCAGTGTAGGTAGAACCGTTTACCGCCCAGTACTGGAAGGTCGAGTTACTGTAAGGAGTCGCGTATAAAGTAATGGTACCGGGGAACACCTTTATAGACGTGTTTGTAGTTGTAGTGTAACTCTGCCCTTTATAAGTCACTTGGACTACCCCGCTATATGGCGGTACCTCACTTATGTTTACCGTGACCGGTGTTATTATCCTGCCGTTGCTTATTGTAGCGTTAACTCCGACGGGTATACCGTAAAGGTATTCCGATGTAGACAGGAAGACTACCTCGTTATACGGGTCCATTATTAACGGGAAGTTTTGCCCCCCGTTGATCCCTACACCTAACTGTGCTAACGGGTAAACCCCTTGCCCTATCTCCTTAACTTCGGCAACTAGTTGCCCCCCACTGTTAAACTCAAGTAAGTCCCAGTTAGTCCCGCTACCGTTGAGCACCGCTATGACCTGGCCGTTTAAGGAGCTGGTTATCGCCCTGACGTCAGTTATACTCTTACTCCACACGACTTGGCCCGTTAGGTCTACATCGTATAATGTCCCGTTAACGTAGGCTACGACACCGTTAGAGGAGGGGGTGACTAAGGGAGGTCTAGTGCTTAAGGGTAGCCGCACCGCAAAAGAGCCTTCCTTCGTAAGCCCTATGAGGAAAGTGGTCGCGGCAGCTGGAGTGGAGCTTTTTGGCGAGAACGTAAAGGTGACGTTCTTTATCCCTACGAACACGTTCCCCTTTTCGTCCACGGTAAACGTTGAGTTAGGTACGGAGATTGATAGTAACGAGGCTATATCGGTAAGGTTATACTTTAGGTTCAGGCTTAAGTTAGGTATCGTGAAAACTTGTAAATAGCAAGAGGGATAAGATAAGTTAGCGTAGAGCGCGTAAATAGTGTCGTTATAAGTTACGGCAAAGCTACGGGATATCCCTCTTATACCTACTGTGGGGTTAAGCCCGACATACGCGGACAGTACGGGGCAAGCTATATGTGAGGTCGGGGAGATGTTGGCGTAAACTATTTCGAAGGGAAAAGTAGGTAAAGTAGCGTAAACCTTATCACTGGATACAGCTATGGAGAACACGTAAGGTATGCTCTCATACGGGCTAGAGTTTTCGTTAGGGGAAGGTATAGGTGGGGGGTTGGAACTAGGTATCCAGCAATAGTAGTCCAAGAGACAACCGTGATGCTGAACGATCACGGTTTGGTTTACCACAGTTATCAACGACCCGTTATCGGTGTAAAACGCGTATATTTTTGTAGAACCGTTAAAGTACACTGCGGCTGCAGTGTAGTCTTTGGTGATGGCTACCGCGGTTATTTTCCCGACAAAGCCCTTATACCCCCACGCAACCACAAAGCTGGAATTATGGTAGAAGTATTTAGCTACAACTAGCTCTGAAGTGTTTGTGCCTAAGACTACGTAATCACAAGGTCCCGCGTAGTACGCGTTTATTGCTGTCACATAATCTATCGGGAAAGAGGCTATCTTAGGGGTGCTCTTAACGTGTTGAGTAAACTGTGGCTCGTATACCTCGTAAAGCCTTATACCCCCTAAAGGTACTAATACATAGCCTGATTGGGGGAAAATTTTCACATTACTGTTCAGCGGTAACGCATAAAAGTAGTACATTCCCTCCGGTAGGTTTAAATACGTAGTTGGACCGATGACTTTCTTAAACACTAAGGACTGAGTATTGACGCTGTATATGGTGAGCAGAATTTTTGCTTTTCCCCCGGTCACCGTGACCTTTAAGTCGTAGGTAGGGTTAGCGTTTGTGCTGGTAGAAGCAACTACCGGGACTGAAGGGAGTAACATTAAAAGGAGGAGTAAAATAGAGACCAGAGTCTGGACTGTCCTCTTCATTTAGTGTTTTTGTGACTATTCGGATAAAAAAGCTTTACTCTCAGACAAACAAGTTTCCTTTCTGAAACCCTTACTTCTTCCTCCGGTATGCGTAAATACCTATTATTGAGGCGTAACCTATCACTATTAACACAACTTCTTCAATGTTGGCACTTGGGGTAGTACTTGGTGGTGGGGCCACACCACCAGAAGGTGGGGCGGAGGGAATCGACTGCTGGACACTTGAGGGGGATGTAGTGCTGGTCTGAGTAACAGCCTTGTTAGAAGTAGTTGACGTCTCAGAGGAACTGGTGGTAGTACTAGGTGCAATAGAAGTCTGAGTAGCGGTCTTATTGGTGGGCGGAGTAGTGCTAGGCGGTACGTAAGAGGTGACCTTGACGGAAGTCCCGGTAAGGTCTAGTCTTGACGAGAGCAGTTCAGACCCGTTTTGGTAGGTGAGCGTATAATTACCGTTAAGGTCATAGACACCGTCCGGTAAGATTAAAGAAACGTTACTCTTGGTCAGGGTTATGTCGACTAAACCACGGGTGATGTGGATAGGCCCGGTAATGTTTACGATACACACTAAAGTCCCGTTGGTTTGGTTATATATGACCCCCTTATAGTAATAGAAACCTTGGAACTCGTAAGTAGTGTTACTGTAGTAAGACAAGGCCTCAAACTTGTTACCGCTACTCAGGTTTAAAACGCAGAAAGAAGTGAGCCCGCTCTCTACACCCGTTTGGAAAGCCAATAGGGCGTTTCCCAGAAATATAGGTTGTTCAGTAACTATAACTCCGCTGGGAGGGGAGAAACTTTTGCTATTGTTTTCTTCAAGGACGCAAACATTTGTAAACGACTCATTCCCTTCAAGGGTTAAGTACTCTACGACCACAACTCCGTTTACATAATACGTTACGGAATGGGACATGGCTTCAGTGACGTTGAACCTCTGGTCTAGTATAGTTGTGTTACCGTTACCGTAGAGTACGAACTTTCCAGTGACGTTATATATCGCAGTGGCAATTTGGCCGTTAAGCACCTTCAAAGGCTTTAACTGGTTATTTAACTCATAGATACACGTCATAGCCTTATTCCCGTTATAACCCGAGACTATTATTAACCTACTAAGGTAGAGCACGTCCGTCACTTTGACTTTTAGTTGATAGAGCACACGTACTGTGTTACTACTCGCGGAAGTCTGCGTGATCGATATAGAGCCCCCGCCTGTTTTGTTCGTGGTCTGGTTTAAGGCCTCCTCCTCTATGCTATTTGACGTGAAGTTGTAAAATATTACCTCCCCGTTAAACTCATAAGGGAACCCCAGCTCCCCTTTTAGTGTCTGTCCCTTAAACTGTCCGCTTGGGCCGAGGTCGGTACACAAAAGTGAAGTATTGTTGGACAAATCGATCAATAAGGCTTGTCCGTACTCATAAAACGAGGTGGCGGCGGGGTCCTTAAACTCTACGGGGTACCCGCCAGGTGTAAATAGTATGTGCTCGTCACTGCTCTCATTCACTTGTATTGTCGTCACGTTAATTAGGGTCGCTCTTAGGCCTGTGGAGACGACCTCATAACCGTAAACATACCCCACTTCACTCCCCTTGGACACCTCATAGCTAACGTTAGACGGGCCTCCGTTTGAAAACGTTATTTTTATCAGGCTATTTCCAGAATAAACATATACTATACTGGTGTTTGAGACTGTATATATCGTAAGCTTATCCGAACTAACGGGTATTGTATATTTTTTCCCTGTAACAAGGTTCTGTATCCCCAGTTCCTCGCCCTTTAGTGTAAACTTGTAAATATAGTAAGTAAAAGTGTTAGAAGTCGCGTTTAAGCACGTCTCCCCGGTTTTAGGCTCTGGGGAGCGGATCAAAGGGTTGTACGCCACATAAGAGGAAGAGGAAATCAGGGCGGAAATTGAGACTAGTATCAAAGTTAAAAAGATAAGTGTAAGAAAATTTTTACCGTTTACCACCCCGTACCACCTGTTACGACGGTACGTAGTTGAGTACTTGCAGGACGCTGGAAGCACTGAAAGCGGGGTTACCTGCACCTCCGGAAACTATTATAATTACTACTTGGTCTCCCCCTTGTGCTACGAGTAACTCGTCGGACTTAACAGTGTAAAAGGAATATGAGTAGGTCACTCCGGTCTTAGCCGGGAAGGTACCTTGGGAGCTGTAAGCTATACCCTGCGATGCCAGTTGTGTTACTGCAGACGAGTACATCTGCCCCGCTAACTTAGAAGACCCCGTGTAAAAGTCTACTATCTGTATCGATATGCTTGAAGTAATTGGGGTCGTAAGAGTATTCACTATAGCTTCCTGGTAGCCGTTGAATACAGTAGTCGTGGTAGTGCCGAAAAAGGCTGGTAAATAAGTATAAGCCCCTATGGGGTTTGAAGAAGAGCTGCCCACGTTCTTGATGGTGTATAACCCGTTACCGTATGTTACAACGGTTATGGCGGGGTTATTCCACTGGCCGCCGAAAATCGCCGCGGCTTCCCCGGAGGTCAATAGGACATAGGAGGGCGGTGAACTGGGGCTCATCATAGGTAATACAAAGAACACTACCGCTACGACTACTATTGCAGCTACGAGCCCCGCAGCGACGTATTTGAGGAAATTCTTCTGTTTTGGTCTTGAAGAGCTAGACGAGGAGGAAGTTATTACGGGTGCCCTACTAGTTGAGGCTTGAGAGGTAGTCGGAGGGGGTAGAGGAGGTGTCGCGGGCGGGTTAGGGTTTTGGCTTGAGGCTGTAGTCTGGGGTGGTCTAGGGTTGGCAGATGTGGTTGGCGGTGGAGGAGGTGGAGGAGGTGGAGGAGGCGATGATGTAGTTGGAGGAGGTGGAGGAGGAGACTTAGGGGGTGCAGAACTAGGGCTAACAGACTGTTGGCTTTGTGAAGGTTTTGGGACTTTCGGTACTACCGTCTGCTCGAACCCTACTAGTGCGTACCCGCATTTTGCACAGAACTCCGCTGAGTCGGAGTTTTCATAACCGCACCTAGGACACTTTTTAGTCATTTAATTATAGCTTAATTACCTTGTTATATTAAAGCTTTACTATGTCTGGACGTCATTTTCGCACACTTGTAATCGGTGAGCTAACAGAAGACAAAAGTAGTATTTATATTAAGCGGGCAAGTCCGCTAGACCGGGAGTTTACCTTACAGCGAGTGATTAAGTCCAAACTTAAATACATATAGAGTTTTCACTCAAAATTTATTAATCCTTAACACGTCTAAGAATTTATGATAGATTTTGAGAAACTGGGGTACGATACGAAAAACATGCACGCTTATTTTAAATTCTCTGAAGCTAGCTATTACTTACACTCTAACGGATACCATGAAGCATACCACCGCGTAATTGCACACACTTTCAAAGATTCTAATAAAATGTTCTTGAGCACGTTATTTTTCCCCTTCGAGAGCGTTAACTTAATACATTTTGAGGCGAGGGTAAAAGGCATGGACTGTGAGCCCGGCTTCTCTTACACTAAGAGTGCTGTTAAATACCAGTACATAATGGGTGTTTCCTTTAATTGTAAGGAGGTTATACCTAAGGGCTCTGACGTAGAGGTATACTTTCATTTCAAGCTCATGGACTGGGTGCTAAATAGTAAAGAAAAGATATTGGACGTATTGAGGGAAATTTACGGCGACACATACATCGCGTCAATGCTATATGTTACAAACATCACACCTATACTAGAATATGCTGTTAATATGAACTATCCCGGGTTTAAAATAAAAAAGAGCCTAAAAGTGGTTGCGGACAAGGTAGACATGTTTGGGAAGCCCCTGAGCGTCATTTCGACAGAAGAGGTGCCACATGAGGAGGACAGCGTGACTGCGAACTGGAGCAGCCTAATCCCTAACAAGACTTATGTCTTGATAAACTACTTAGAATAGCGGTCTAGACACTTTTTGTGCTGATGAGTAACTTTCGTCCTCCCTGTACAAAAACGGGGACACGGCCGCTTAGGACGCTACCAATGAGTGTGGTGACGGTAACGTCATTAAGTCATAAATCGTGCGTGGAATGGACCTTTGCCCCATAACGACAGTGCAGATATAGGAGTTAGCGTGTAAATTAATGTGACCGAGTTTTACGGCCATTAACGACATTATAACCGTTCTCATACCCTCAGGGCAAAAGCTTTAAATGAGGCCAGTGAGCCGTTTAGTGGGATCCGATAGAAGTCCCTGACGCGCTCCGCCAGTTCGGTTTTGTACCTTTTCGAGTATCTGCCCCGTTTTATATGCCCTAGTACGCCCCGATAAACAAGCTTTCGTGCAAAATTTTGGGTATGTTCTTAAAAAGTCATGAAATTTAATAATCTTTGTAATATTATATCAAATTAGCGCAGTATGTTTAACCGCCCTTGAATGAACCTCATTTAGGGCCGTTTTCTGGTCGAGGACACGTGACGATAAATTACCGTGCTCCTTTAGGTGACCGCACAAAGAGACCATAAACACTGTAGATAAACACTTCTATAGTGATGTTTGCTCTCCACACCGCTAGCCCTTTCCCGCGAGTAGCATCAGAAAGGATAGTCTTTATGAATACCTTAATGTTTTTACAAATACTTATCAAATTTCATGACTGTCTGAGAACACTTCCAAGATATTTGCTTTTACCATTTTTTATTTTATTCTATTTTATTCGTCTTATTATTTGTACAAAAAGCATGTCTCATTGACGTACAGAGGAAAGATGGGGAGGGCCATAAACCTTAAACCGGTGAGTTTGACCTTGGGTTCGTGTTGTAATAAAAGTAAAGGGTCTTAGGAGCGTCTATGTTTTCCACCTCAATAAACTTCTTAAACGGCTTCCCCGACGGTGGGAGGATGTAGTGGTATGGTAAGTTCATGAGGTTAAACAAAATCTCATGCTCGTAGCCCGTTGAGAATCTGAACTTTATGACCGGGTTCACAAACTGTACCGTAGTGGTAGTATAGACCGCTAATATGGGTAACGGGTTGGTCTGCTTAATCTCAAACTCACCTCTCTCCACTACGGGTATAGGGTCAGTGAGGTAACTCTTCCAGACCACGAAGATCTTATCGTTATCCTTTAACTTGTCAAAGATTATACTCCTGACCCTTATTTTAGGTCTCTTCCCATTATCGACCACTTCCACTAAAGTGTGTATAGCCCTGAAGTTAGTGTCTAAACTTATCACTCTCCCTCTCACCTTTAATACACCTAAGTCAATTAGGAGCTTCATTACCCTTTTGTCCACGCCCCTTATCTCGTTGACTGACCTATTAGCCCTGAAAAACTCTATCACGTCGAGGACTTTGTCTTTAGATATCACGGAGATTACTCACCCCAAAAGGGGTCAAAGTCCCCCTTATTGGTAGGGTAACCTTATGTATTTGGCAATAGTGTCCCTCACCTCTTTAGCAGTAGGTCTCGAGTACAAGGAAGGGGTTATCATCTTGAGGACTAACTCCTTTATTTCCGGCTCGAGCGTGTCCAAAACCGGCGGGTTCCAGTTACTGAGTACAGAAGACGAGTAAGAGAGTAACTGCATCACGCGGTCCTTGTCACCCCTCACGTCACTTATAGCACTTACTATATACTGCAAGTCGGGCCTCTGGATTTTCGGGTCTAAGATTTTAAGGAAAGTCATACCCAACGAGAATATGTCCATTAAAGGCCTTGCGCCTTTCCCCTTCACCATGTACTCCACTTCGTCGGGCGGGGAGTATTCCGGTGATAATAACGTTATTTGCTCCCTGATCCTCGTAGAAGCCCCTAAGTCCCCTAACTTTACCACCAAGTACTGGGTCAAGTCGGCGTAAAGCTCTTCAGGTGTACTGTAGGGCTTTACGATCAAGATGTTCGCCGGCTTAACGTCTAAGTGTGCATAACCCTTACTGTGGATCACCCTTAACGCGTCGGAAACGTAATAAAGGATGTAGTACGCTATATACTTCCAATACTTAGAGGAGGTAAAGGCGGGGTTCTCCATGTATTTCTTGAGGTCACCGCCCCTCAAGTACTCCATTACTATGTAAGGCGGGTAAAGGTAGTAGGCCTGCTGGTCGTTGATGTACTCCAGAATATTAGTATCTACGTGGACCGCGTAGACCTTTACGATCCTCTGGTCTGCGGACATGGATATTATCGCCGACGCCTCGCTCAAAAGGCTCATTAAGTAAGCCTCTAAATTTTCGTAGTCCGATTTGGGGATTTTCACCACGTACTCCTTACCCCTACTCTCTGCCTTAAACACATAAGCCACTCCGCCCTGGCCTAAATAGTCCGCGAGCCTGTACATCCCTATGACCCTTCCCAGAAGGGATCTCGCGACGACGTCCTGGGGGACGTTGACCTGCTGGTTAGCCGGCATTATGAAAGCCTCTTCGTTTTTTACGAGTTCTAGGTATTGCCTTATTGGGCCGTGGTCTTGTATGAACTTAAAAAAGGGTATTTGACCACCGCTTACCTCGTCTATTACCTTGTCCTCTATAGGGACTAAGTACGCACCGTTTTCACCCACTAAGTAAATCGAGTTTATCTTCATGACAACGTATGAGGAGCCGTTCACCCCAAAGGGGAAGGAAATGTAGACGTAATCGCCTTGCGGGAAACCCGTTACGTCGAACTTCTTTAGTACGTTTATGACCTCGAAGTTATTCCCAAGGAAGACCGATACACCGGCCAAAATGTTTAACCTCGAATTAGGGGTCAAATAACCTTTCAATACGTTATATAAAGTCTTAGAGTAAGCGTAGTTACCGCTAACAGGGAGTGCTAACCTCATACGTTATATAATGAACTGTGATTAATATATAAACTTTGTAACTTTCACAAAAGGGTTTTTTCTTCCTTACTCCTTCTTAAAATAAAGTCACCTACTCTTCCTCATAAGGGCGACTGTAACTAAAAGGCCCGCAACCAGAGAAACCAAGACCACTATTTTTAACATCTGTGAGTCACTACTACTCGTCGTGTTAACGTAATTACCCGGGCCAAGGGCAAAGCTCTGAGGTAGGGAGACGACGAGCGGGGAAGAGGTCACTAAGACCGTTTCATTTACGACCTTACCGTCATAATATACCGGTACCGAAGCGTAAGTACCGTTTTTAACGTACAAGACAATAGTCTCCCCGGTAGGTAATTCGTCAATAACTTTATCATAGACTGTGTAATTTAGGAAGTAAGCCCCGGGGTGAGTGATGTCCACCGGGCTGAAGACATAAGTGTAATTACCTATACTCACATTACCGGGGGTGAAAAGCCCGCCTTCAGGCAACAAGGCGCTAATAGTACGGTTGAGGTAATGTACCTCCACGAGGTAATAAACCATGAAATGCCCTTCGAGGCTCACGGTTTGCGGGGAATTAACAGTTAAGGTGAGGGGCTTTTCAACCACAAACACCACGTAATCATTAACGGTTATATTACTCGTAAGGTCAACAGTACTCCCACGCTCATAAAACACGTGTACAGAATAGTTCCCTAAAACAAACGTGACACGGTAGTAAACTGTGACGTTGACCCTTAAGCTTAACGGTGATAAGACCTTTACCTTGTAATAACTTGAATTAATTATGACTATCGTGGTAGAGTTCCTGAGCTCTTTAGGCAGCGATATGCAGTAGCCTTTCGGGTAAAAGCCGGGTCTGGGTAACTGGTTTACGTAAACGCCATTATAAAGGAATTTCACGTAGTAGAAGACCTTCGTAAGCAAATTTATCTCCCCTCCTTCTCCCCCTTCTCTTACTTTGACAGTCTGGTTGAGCACTTCTACTAGAGTGCCGTTAGGGAACGTAATGTTCTGTTCAGGGACATATACTGAACTTCCCACTGTAAAGTACATGGAACTTACGTGGTAAACGCTCCCGTCATACTCTACCGTTATGTTATAAGGGAACCTAATGAGGTATTGGAGTTGGTAGGTCGCGGTATAGACGCCGGGGGACTCGGCACAGACTACGTCGCTCTGGGCCACACTACCGTTATCGAGTAAGACACCGACCAGTTTTAACCTCGAGTCGTTTAAGTAATAACACTGCGGGAACTCTATTTTAAGCGGGCCTTTAAAGGGGATATAAAACACGTAATAGCCCCCTTCCTTAGTATAATTAGTAAATTTTTCCCCGTTAACATATAATGAAGGCACTTCAGACTTCACTACGACGTAGGGCTTGACGACTATGTTTTTAAAAGTCTTCTCATAAAGTAGGGTTTGCCCTACCGAGAGAAAGACCGTAATATTATACTCCCCGTAAGGCAGTCCTATTTCGCTGGAGTTTACGGGGAATACCTTACCGTTTATCTCATAAGACCACTCCCCATAGGCGGGGACTAAATTGAACTCCACTTTCGAATAATTGACCACTGTGATATTAGCGGAAATGTCCCATAACTCCCCGTAATAATTATTCCCAGCCGTCTGGACTACATAACCGTTATCATAATACTCATATATACCTTGAGCTGACTCAGCGGTTATATAGGAATAAGATATAGCAGAAGGTACCTCGTAATACCTACCGTCGTATAAATAGAGTAGCATCATTTTAGAAGACCAGTTGTAAACATAGAGTGTTGAAGCACTCCCCCCGCCTCCGATTACGAGTTCTACGTCCGCCCGTGTAGGGTAGTCTATGTTACGTCCTACTATAAAATACGCTTGAGAAGAGGGGTTTAAGACCCTTACGTCGTCGTAAACGAACTCTTGCGAGAAGTCGCTATTGGTAAGTATTGCGATGAACCTTAACTCTATATACCCGGACACTACACTAACGTTCGAGATCAACGTTACGTTAAACGGGGGCCTTAACGTTATGTTTTGAGGGAAGGCGTAAAAGTAGAAGTAGGTGTCCGAGGTGTTAGGTGCTTTACATACTTCCCCATTTCCTTCGACAGCTGACGGTATAACCGTGTATGGTGGTGTCAGGTTCCATAAATTGTCCACGAAGCTTATCGTATACGTCCCGTTACCGTTTGCGATTACTACCAAAACGTTCTGGACGAAGTAGCAATAAATACCGTTGGTCAAGACCGTGTTAAGTTGTACTGAGGCGACGTTATAGTTTACGGGTTTACCTGAGTAGAAAGACCCCCCGTAAAATATGAAGTACCCCTTAACTGATGTTGTATTATAAACGTAATTCTGACCTTGACTCGTTAACCCTATGTCGTTTATCCCTATTGCGGACGCTGAAGAGTGGAGGGCCGAAATGAGAAATAATAATGACGTCGTCATCACGATAAAGGCAATGATCAGCCGGTTCACGTGTTCTTACACGGGTCACACTGATTTAAACCTTTTCCTAAAAGCCTATAAACCCTGCAGGGAGTGTGGATATATGGGAAAAACAAAGTTTTAGAAATATGTAGACAAGACCACATCGATGTGCCTTAATGCCCACCTAGGGGGATTAGAACCCGGGGTGGTACGAGTACTTACCTCAGCCCACCCCAAAGTTACTCTCTTACTTTAAGCTCATATAAGACGTACACTCATCACCTTAGGCAGTGCGTTAATAGTATTTAGCTCTTATTTCAACCTCGAAGCCGGTTTGTTGGTCTATGTTTCAAGGATATCAGTCGATAATATGTGTTTTAATCACCCCAGGCAGGCCCAACGTCCAGTCACGGCTCTCAGCCTCAATACTGCTATTTTATCATGTCCCTCATCTACTTTACCACCCGTAAATTTTATTATATATTGACCTTGTTTACTAGACCCCTCACTGATAACTTAGATGGTCACCGCTAAATTAACAACGGATAGGATTTGTTTGGGAGTGTTCTCAAACAGTCACCAAATTCGATAAGGATTTGTAAAAATAATAGAGTATTTATAAAAACTATCCTTTCTATTACTACTTGCTGGAAAGAGCTAGAAGTAATGAGAGCAAACATTACTGTAGAAACACTTATGTGCAAGGGTCACGAGATTTTAAGGGGGTCTACGAGATGAACCTCGTAACCCTTGCACAATTAATACTCTTAGTTTTAAGGGATTTAAATTTTAAGCCGAGAAAACACGAGCCGGAAGACCTCGCTTACACAATAGCAGCATACTTACTAGGAGTACAAGTCACCAAGTTAGGGATACCGCCATCAACACTATACTACTACACTAAAAAACTCGGGGTAAAGAGGAGGAGAGAAGAAAGGCCACCTTGCCCCTCGTGCAAATCAAACAGAGTAGTAAAGGACGATCAGCTAGAGGAAAAACAAAATACAAGTGCAAAACTTGCGGGAAGACGTCCTACCAAGCGACAAACCACAAGATGGGTAAAGAACAAAAGGAGAGAGTACTGAAAGAATACACGAATAGGATGAGCATGAGGGGGATAGCGAGGGTCGAAGGGAAACCGTTAACTACAATATACAGCTTTATAAGGAGGAAAGGGGTAGAAGCGTATGCTTACCTACTACTCTTGCAAGGACGGCTGGAGGGTTTCACGGCAAAAGCTACAGTGCTCGACGAGAGTTGGACTTACGTGTGGGCCAGACATGGGCGAAAGAGGGAAGACTTGTGGGTATGGAACGCGTTGGCAGATGGTGTGCCCTTCTTTATCACGGGTGATAGGGATTACATGACTTTCAGCTCCCTCCAGGACCCCCTACCCGAGAGTAGGGTGTACTACACTGACGGTTATTCAGTTTATCAAGTACTCGACAAACACGTTGTGGGTAAAGAGTATACTTACACTGTGGAGAGTTATCATTCTTACTGTAGGGCCCACTTGGCTAGGTTGGCAAGGGACACGAGGGCTGTTAACAGGGACGTGGGGATAGTCGAGTATAGTCTTGCCTTGTTGAATGTCATGTACCCGGTAGTTTACTCGAGGGAGAAAACTCCGTTGAACGAGGCTTACTTGAAGGGGATACACTATATTAGAAATAAACTGATATAATATTACAAACACTTATCGAATTTCATGACTGTTTGAGAACACTCCCTGACGGGGGATAACCTTAGATAATAATTTTTTAGCATATTGTAGACAAATTGTTGGTATAAAAGTTTTTTCATATTTGGAGATAGTGATAAAAACCATATAAACGGTGATGACTAGCTCAATCCTATCGTAAATTGAAATTAGAACCACACTGCACTTGGACTAAGTAAAATTTTTAAATAGATCTTGTCTCGAGGGAATGATCAGGTGTGTCTCCCCGAGAGTTTTATTTATAAGCCTTTTTCTGCCATATATTTACTCATGGCAAAAGTTTGCCCTAGTTGCGGTTTCTCGAATGGCGACGACGCCCCGTCTTGCCTAAAATGTGGTTATCCACTATCGGACGTCGTCTTGGCTGAGCTACCGATAGCCATAGGTGATGACGGGAAAAACGCCTTTACTATCCAAATAACGGGGAAAAGCTTAATAATATCGAGGAATGATGCCGTAAAGGTCCCATTTAGCCCTAGCAAAAAAAAGCTTAACGCGTTATTGGGTATTTCGCTTGCGGAGTTCACCGCGATCGTACTAGTGTCGCTTATTTTTAATTTCACCCCCGGGATAATAGTTAGTTTCCTCGTAGCGGACGCACTACTACTATTACCAATTCAAGGTAGTAAAACGGGCGACTTATCCAGTTTTATAAGGCAACTCCAGTTAGAAGGGCAAAGGTTATTTATAATGAAATACGAAACCCTAGGGAATTGTAACGGTTGCGAATTCTTATACAAGGACAGCCTATCAGAGTTAGAGATTTCCGGGGACAGCAACTCATGCGTAATTTTCGTCAAGGACGGTAGAGGTAATAAGAGGAAGTTTTATATACCGAACCTCAACCCCTCTTCGCTATATAACTTCCTGGTAAGGACTGCGTGGAGGGAAAAGTTAGTCATGCGCGCGCGTAAGAGATAGGTAAAAGTTTATATAATATATATCACTCATAGATTAACGATGAATGGAGTACTATTTAAAAGAATAACCCTAATTATGTTAGCCATTATACTCCTAGGAATAGCCCAACTAATGACGTACTCACAAGTGACCCCACCGTCTCCCGCGGTAGGCATAGTAGACGAAGGGGAAGCCCCGGTGAGCGGGCAAGGGATCGTAACGTACTCGTACACTTCGTCTAACGTAGGCGGTATTTTTACTCTCAACTCAGCACAGACCAGCGGGCCGTTCTCCCTACAGTTAAACTCCGTAATCGCGCTAAGTAACGGCCAGTACTACTGGTCTAATGACGTCGCCCTGATAAAAAATGTAGGGGGTAACACCTACCAGATAACTATAGAGGACTACTTGTGGAACTTTTCTGCACCCTACTCCAGTATAAACCAAGGACTGATAAGGGGTTCGGGGGGCGTGGAGACCTATAACGGGATACAGTTCTATTACTATTCCTATAACACTTATACTGTTAGTTCACCCTTCACGTTACTACTCGAGACCGCTGCGATAATGGGTTACCAAGGTTACCCGGTAGTGTTCCAGTACTTCGAACTGTTGAACAGTAATGGCAGTGAAGTCGCTGGCGGTACATTTGATACGATTGAACTGTTTGTCCCTTCTTCCAGTGCGTACATCGTAGTAGGGGGCACTAACCCTACCGGTAGCGGTAATTATTTGTCATTCGTCATAGGTGGTCCGGTATATGGGACAGAGTTAGGGACTACGGTGGACATATATTCGTGGAGCGCCTCCATGAGTATGGCCTATTTATCCAATTCTGGGAGTACCTTCTACAACGTGCCCGGAGGATATTCCACTACCTACGAAGCACTATCTGGAGTTTCGACTTCCCAAGGCATAGTCGAGTCCTTTAGCGGTGAACAAGTAGCACAGACGGCCGGACAAACACGGTCAGAATTTTTATGGACCGTGTCTTCGTTTATCAAAGCCTTCGGGAATAACGTCTATATAACTACAATCCCCGGCGGGGCAGACTGGGTGTTGAGCGTTTCAGGCCCAGAAAGCTTCTCAAAGAATTTAATAAACTCTACTACAGAACTGTCCTTACCCGACGGCTCTTACTCGTTATCCCTATCACTTAACGTCCAAGGTAATACCTTGTACTCAACGTCTTACTCCGTCTCATTACCTTATGCAGTAGAGGTAAGGGTTATCTCTCCCGTGCCCACTTACCGTGCTAACGGGGTGCCGGAAAACGTAAACACTACGTTATCCTTACCCGTACCCTCAGTACTCCAATTCAACGAGACATATTACTTGTCTAATACAGAACGTTATTTCCTCCGAGGCGTGGAAGTAAACGGGGCGTTTTATCCCAATACGACGATATATTTGACTACTGCGGGGTTCTACACTATAACCCCCCAATATGTACTGCAATACTACTTAAACGTACCGTTCCAAGTCAAGGCCTACGTCAATAACGCCTTGATGACCATAGGGTCTGGCTGGTATGACGCAGGGACTACTATACAAGTCCCCCCACAGAACGTAAGCGTTAACGGGGCCCTTTATGAAATACAAGGGACTACTTTCGTAGTGGACTCACCGGACTTCTCGCTACCCTTTGAAATCTACTATTACGTCAGTGTGTCACAGCCAATACCGGCAAACGTAAACGGCCTCAACCAGACCATCTCCTCCGGGTATTTTAAAGAAGGCACCACAATCACAATCTACAAATACTACTACATCAACTCATCCGCTAGATACGAAATAAACGCCAACCAATACCAGATAACAGTAAGAGCCCCCGTTAGCCTCACAGCCTCCACTCAACTCCAGTACCTAGTCACACTTAACCTACCCAACGGTACCGTCACGGAGTGGATCACACAAGGCTCAATACCCACGATACCCTCGATAATACAAATATCCAGCAACGAACGTTACGCCTTAGCCCAAAGCGTCACCGAAGGGATTAACGCCCCCACCACCATCACACCCCAATACACCACACAATACCTCGTGACGGTAGAACTCCCCAACGGCACGACCCGCTTATGGGTCACACAAGGCTCAACATACGACCTATCCACGACAATACAAATAAACTCCACCACAAGGTACCTACTACTCTCCCAACAAGAGTACACCATAAACTCCCCACAAACCCTAACACCCGACTACGTCACCCAATACCTTGTTACACTTAACCTACCCAACGGTACCGTCACGGAGTGGGTCACACAAGGCTCAATACCCACTGTACCCTCGATAATACAAATATCTAGCGACGAAAGGTACTACCTCAACACGACACTAAGCCCCGTGTACGGGAGCGAGACGATAACCCCACCGTACGTCGTACAGTACTTAGTCACAATAGGGGACAGCCAAGAATGGGTATCACAAGGCTCAAAAATACCACTAAACCAGCCCAACCCCAACCCCTTCGTTAACGTCTACTGGCAAGGCAACGTCAGCGCCCCTAACGGGCAATACATACAAGTCAGCGGGCCCATATCGGAGAGGCCAGTATACGCCATAAACGTCCTGAGCATACTGCTCCTCGCAGTCCCGTTCGGGGCTGCAGGCATAGGGGGTTACCTAGTGTACAACAAGAGGAAGGAAGTAGTACTCTCCTTCGACATACCGGAAGGTCTCGCTTCAACTATCAGGGTCAAGGTAAATGGGGACGAGATGGTACTCAAAGGGAGGACACTGAGGGTCAGGAGGGGTAGTCAAGTGGAAGTAGATGACGTCGTCCACGAAAATACTGTGTTGACCCCGGTCATGAGGAACTTCGTTGCAGGGAAGTCCATGAGGGTAGGGTTCCAACAGAGGACTCTCGACTTGTCCAAGTTCGACCCCGGACTATGGGTAGGGAGGAGGATAGACTCCTACACTGTAGACAGTGTCATAGGTGAAGGGGGGACCAGCTACGTATTAAAGGTCATAGGTGCGGACAACAACGTGTACGCCATGAAGGTCATGAAGGTAGTCCCTACACCGGGGAGCACGATGACGATGGGCATGAGGAACTTCCAGGAGCTGTATAAAGAGCTTAACAACTTGATTGAACTGTCGACTAAGACGGACGCTGTAGTTAAGGTAGTCGGGGGTAAGGTCGACTTCCCTACCCTGATGAACATAATGAAAGGTAACGTGGAGTTGTACTTGACTTCCCCGCCCTACTTGGTCATGGAGTACATGAGCGGGGGTACTTTGTCTAAGTTAATGGGCAACCCCAATGTCAGGAACTCTAGTGTGTGGGAGAAGATAGTGGTCAGGGTGGTGTATGACGTGGTAAGGGCCTTGTATTTCGTCCACTCCCAAGGGTATGTACACTTAGACGTGAAGCCGCATAACGTGTTCTTTACTAAGTACCCCGGTGACGTGGGTGATGAGGTGTATAACAACCTAGTTAACGGGAACACTCAGGTGAAGCTTGGTGACCTGGGTAGTGCGGTTAAGGTGGGTAACCCGGTGACACAGCTGACTTTGGAGTACTGTGCACCGGAGCAGTTGGTGAACCCGGCGCACCCGAGTATGGACATTTATGCTGTGGGGAGTATGGCTTATGCCCTGCTCACGGGTAAGTACTTTAACGACGTGACCTTGGTCAATAAAGCGTTTAATGAGCTTTCGACGCCAGCTTTCCAGAACACTTATAATGAGTTGTTGAAGAGGGTGACGGAGAAGTGGGCGTCGTTACCTGATGACGGCTTGATGGGGATTATAAAGAAGATGTTGAACCCCGACCCTGCTCAGAGGCCTACGGCGTCGGAGGTGGCCAACATGTTATACTCGTACTTGACGGGGTGAGAGGCGTGACGGGAGACGAGGTAGAGAAAATATTAGAAAGTGCTAAGGACATATTCAGGCAACAAGGGAGCTATATCGGGAAAGTTAACGCTGAAAGGGTACTTTTCATAGGGGACACCCACGGTGCGGTCAACGTCACAGACGTCGCTAAATACTATTATGACAAAGTCGACCTGATGGTGTTCTTAGGGGACTACGTGGACAGGCAACCGCCCAACGGGATCGAGAACCTGCTCACGGTACTCAACCTTTTGGTCAACGACGGGGGTAGAAAGGTAATCGTCCTGAGGGGTAACCACGAGAGCCCCCTCACCAACTACTACTACGGTTTTTATAGGGAAGTAAAGGAAAAACTCGGTGAAGGTTATTACCCTAAATTCGTAGATCTGTTCTCGTTGATGCCCGTAAGCGTGACAGTCAACGGTTATTTCTGCACCCACGGTGGGCTGCCCGGGCTCTACAACAGCAACGGTGAAATGGAGTTGGGGATATACAGTGAAGACGACTTGTATGGACTGCCTAAAGGCGACATAATCCCCGACGACCCGATACTTTTTCAACTTCTGTGGAACGACCCAAACAGTGCCATAGACTACTTCTCGCTAAATAAGAGGGGAGAGGGGGTCTTCTACTTCGGCAGGAAGGTGACAGAAGACTTCTTAGTGAGGACTAACTTCAAGGGTGTGATAAGGGCTCATGAGACTGCTGACGGGTTTAAGGTAGACCATAACGGGAGGGTGATTACGGTGTTTTCGAGCATTTATCACAAACAGAGGGCGGGGCTATTATTTTTAAACAATGTCGGCGAGTTCTCTAGACTGTATATAAGCCAAGACGGGAGCGCACAAATAGTCCAAGGGCTTTACTAACAAGGTAGAAATTTTTATCAGTGTTTTTTACCGACCTTACAAGGTGAAAATACGCCCGTCTGTTTATAGATGATAGAAGTAGCTCTGGCTAAAGTTTGCACGTCCGCTGTGTCACGACAGAGGGACTCACCTCTAATGCCTGACTGAGCAGGATGCATTATCTAGGAGCTAATGTAAGTAAAGACGTGACAGTAAAACGCAGCCCTAGTCCTCCTACAAGTGGCTGTACCGTAACGCCTTTACGCTTACTTTGATCGAGATGCGTTAGACAAGCTGGAACCCAAACGTTTCGGTATTCCTAATTAACGTATAGCATATGAAAAGTCGAAGGAGACGGAGAAGATGGTCGGGGCTTAGGGTTGTCATTCACATATCTTTTGCTGTTAAGGTAGGGGGTGTCGTACCCTCTTTCTATTAAGAGCTCATAAGGAGGGGCCGAAAACAGATTATTTAACTTGAAATTGGTTCGGTCTAAAATTTAAGGAATTTTTACGGTAACTCATGCAAATTGTAATTATATCTCTTGGATCAATATAATTCAGTTAATGAATAATTAAGTATATATAAACTATTCTGCATTGATCACAAATTATTAAACCGTTACTTTGTACTTTTACACGTATTATGTATTAATATCTTAAGGTGTAAATTTAATGTTATAATTTTTATATTTAATAGCTAAAAATTACAAAGAGTCCGTGAACATCCTTTATGCGGGTGGAAAACTTAAATACCACTCATTTTTCATGAATATACAATGATCAGAATAGGTAGTAGACCGTATAAGGTTCTAAAGAACTTCCTAGGTACGGCGGTATTAATAATCTTTCTAATATCATTTACTGCAATTATTAACCCTCCCTTAATCTCTAATGCCCAGCCTACACAGAATAGTTCAGCGACAACGACGTTAACTACTTCTACGGGAAAAGTAGAAGTGGGCTCCGTATCCGTACCTATTATCGGAAATATTAACATTTGTGTAGAGGCTACGTATTGTATTGATGGACAGCTAACCGGTCCCTCAGAGGTAATACCTGGTTCTACTTATAATTATAGCCTGACTTTAGACAATGCTAAACTTCACGTCATCGTATTTGCTGACGGGGACTCAGTCTCTGATACAGTACCCGCGCATTTAGGCCAACTAATATGCATACCCGTCACCGGATTTAGTTTACCCGGTTTGTCGCTCTGTTTAGATGTAGATTTTACTACGTCAGCTACGGCCAATGTCAGTGTTATCGGAGACGCGACTGCTAATGTCCAAAGTTTACAGATCATAAGGGAAGGCACCAGTACATTTAGCGTGAGTGTAAACCCGAGTTTTTCCGGGGATAATAACCTTACCGTGAACGTACCTGTAGCCGTACACCTCGTTTTTGCAGGGGCATCAGTAACAGTATCCATAGTTGGCCAAAAGTATGGCCCTTACAGTATAGGTCACTATGACTTTGGTTCACGTACTCTTACCCCTACTCTGCAAGTTAGCTCCGCGCCACTTTACAAAGTAGAGTTTGAAGCGAAAGGTATCGGGAATTACGTCCCTTGGTCAGTGGACATTAACGGACAAAACTATACCTCAACTAATGACAGCATTACTGCCTTATTACCATACGGGAGTTATTCCTATTCAGTCAGTACGGGCTCCCCGTACTACGAAGCGTTAAGCGGGACGGGGACAATCTCCGTGAACCAGAATCAAGTAGTAAACATACAGTTCGAAGAACTCTACCCTGTGACGTTCATTGAGGAAGGGCTACCTAACGGTACTACTTGGCAAGTGACCCTAAACGGTATGACCAAGACGTCGACCAGTAACGAAATCGTTTTCCTCGTCCCTAGCGGGACATACTCCTATTCAGTGTCGGCCAGTTCAGCCATGTTCACACCATCACAAGGTAGCGGGACGATTAGCATAAATGGTAACCGAATAGTCGTCGTGCAGTTCCAGCAAGTAATTACTACCACACAGCCAAACCAAGTGTTCACGTCAAATAGTTTCTCCAGCAGCTCTAATCAATTCATGAGCTCTAATCAATTCATGGCACCTCCATCTGGCGGGGTAGAACAAGTTGAAAGCCCGTCGCCAAGTGGATCTCTAAACATTAAGGCGATAATTCTGATAATACTAATAGTAGCACTAGGGGTAGTGTTAGTTCTTTGGTTAATAAGGAAATAATTTTTTCTAAATTTTTCCCTTCTCTGTTGCAGAATTACTTATTAGTCAGGCTGTCCTAGAGCGATCCTGCAAATATGAGCACAGAGAGTGTTCTCAAACAGTCATGAAATTCGATAAGTGTTTGTAATATTATATCAGTTTACTCCTAATATAGTGTATCCCCTTCAAGTAAGCCTCGTTCAACGGAGTTTTCTCCCTCGAGTAAACTACCGGGTACATCACGTTCAACAAGGCAAGGCTATACTCAACTATCCCCACGTCCCTGTTAACAGCCCTCGTGTCCCTTGCCAACCTAGCCAGGTGGGCCCTACAGTAAGAATGATAACTCTCCACAGTGTAAGTATACTCCTTACCCACAACGTGTTTGTCGAGTACTTGGTAAACTGAGTAACCATCAGTGTAGTACACCCTACTCTCGGGTAGGGGGTCCTGGAGGAAGCTGAAAGTCATGTAATCCCTATCACCCGTGATAAAGAAGGGTACACCATCTGCCAACGCGTTCCATATCCACAAGTCTTCCCTCTTTTGCCCATGTCTGGCCCACACGTAAGTCCAACTCTCGTCGAGCACTGTAGCTTTTGCCGTGAAACCCTCCAGCCGTCCTTGCAAGAGTAGTAGGTAAGCATACGCTTCTACCCCTTTCCTCCTTATAAAGCTGTATATTGTAGTTAACGGTTTCCCTTCGACCCTCGCTATCCCCCTCATGCTCATCCTATTCGTGTATTCTTTCAGTACTCTCTCCTTTTGTTCTTTACCCATCTTGTGGTTTGTCGCTTGGTAGGACGTCTTCCCGCAAGTTTTGCACTTGTATTTTGTTTTTCCTCTAGCTGATCGTCCTTTACTACTCTGTTTGATTTGCACGAGGGGCAAGGTGGCCTTTCTTCTCTCCTCCTCTTTACCCCGAGTTTTTTAGTGTAGTAGTATAGTGTTGATGGCGGTATCCCTAACTTGGTGACTTGTACTCCTAGTAAGTATGCTGCTATTGTGTAAGCGAGGTCTTCCGGCTCGTGTTTTCTCGGCTTAAAATTTAAATCCCTTAAAACTAAGGGTATTAGCTGTGTAGGGTTACGAGGTCCATCTCGTAGACCCCCTTAAAATCTCGTGACCCTTGCACATAAGTGTTTCTACAGTAATGTTTGCTCTCATTACTTCTAGCTCTTTCCAGCAAGTAGTAATAGAAAGGATAGTTTTTATAAATACTCTATTATTTTTACAAATCCTTATCGAATTTGGTGACTGTTTGAGAACACTCCCTGAGCACAAGGTACCATCCACTTGTGTGAGTAACCATTAATTCTATCAGACTTTCTATCTAAATTTATGTTGAATTCATAGAAAATTATGTGAGTGATTATTACCTTAAAAAACATTTACCTGAATACTCATGCTCCATATCGCTCAATTTTTTACATTAGGTTGAATACTCCTGACCTTAAAGCGTGTAATATTATACGTATTCTGGTAATAATGAAGTATGATACGAATAAGGTCTAATGTAAAATGATACTTGCGTAGTGTTTGCATTGTGCATAAATGGAAATTAAACTTTACTAGTCTTACTGCTAATTTCAAGACCTTTATTTCGTAGTGCGTTTTTCTCTCCTTCTCATAGTTATAGCGTTTGGCAGGTATTTAACTCTAACTGCCTTTACGACCTCCTATCGCCCTTAGTCAAATACGTTTTAGCTTTAAAAGGACCGCAGAGCTTATGGACTTCGAAATAAGGGTGTCAACCGAGAAAATATTCTAAATAAAACTCGTATTCGTGCTCTTAAGTATTCTAAGGCTTAATCTCAATGTCCTCATCGAAGTGGAGAACGTATTAATTACTAAAAATTATCAAATGCCTCATAACGATAATGATGTCTAAGACGTCAACGGTCTTATTCATGAAGGCGTATTCTAAATAAACCATCTAGTTTGACAATACCAAGCACCCACTGTTATAAAGGACCAACTCACCACGCTCAACTATTAGATTAACTTCTCTCCTCCTCAATAAGTTAGTCAGTGCTTACTAGTGAAGTCTCCATTTCCCTTATATTCGAGAAGGAGACGCAGAGGAAACTATTACTGTAACTAGATCATTAATCGCGTTAATGACCTCCTCTGACCTAGAGTCAGCATCTGGGACTATAATTATTTATTTATCAGTAATAATATTAATTTTTCGGCCTTTAACATTTTTCTAACACTAAATTAGTCATATTTGATCGTGACTGGATTCACCTACCAAGATAAATGATAATTCCTTTATATAAAATGAAATTTAATGATACTTCTGTTTAATATACAACAATAATAAAAAATGAATGTGAAAGATGAAATAAGTCACTTGTCTCTTACAGCTCTTTTATGATTTGTCAAAGTGATAATGATATTATTGCATTTTCCTTAAACTTATTTTTGGCTCTTTATACTCCTATGTCTTTTTGTGGATTACACAAGGGAAAAATAATTTTTATAAATACTCTAATATTTTTATAAATGTTTATTAAATTTAATAACTGTTTTAAAATACTCTCAAGTTACTTGAGGTGCTTATCGACGAGTAAGGATCAATCTGCCCGTGCCCTATTTGTTCATGAAAGTTTTTATTCTTTTTTAGTATTCAGTATAGTCATGGAAAATAAAACTATATATGGTTTAAATTTCCTTTTTATCATATTATTGTATACGTGGGCGTTTTTTGTAGCTGTATTTTATAATTTATTCACCTTATTCTTATTTTATACTTTTACGCTCCTCTTCTTAGTCTTACCCTTGTATATAGTAAAAAGTAAGGCTACGATCTACGTTCTCTCTCTTACCTACTTCTATCCATTTATTTACGGGTTCTTAACATTTACAGATCCTACCATCGTATTTAACGTATTAGTATTGGAGCTTGTCTTTTCCGTTTTCGGTCTCATACCCGGTTTTATGATCTTGTATAGAGGTAAGGGCTCTAAAAGTAAGGTCGTTAACGGGATTGGTATCTTATTTACACTAATTGAGGCATTTTTCAACTTAGAATATGAAGCCTCCAATATACCTGGCTTTTATTATAGTACGTATGTTTCGTTTGAAGTCATGGCCGCGTTAAGCCCCTTATTCCTCGTGGCCGTGTTCAGCACTATTAGGGTCCTACCTATGGTCAAACGGAAGGACCAAGCGTATTATTACCCACCTACCCAACAACAGCCAGTTACACAACAGTACTACCCACCTAATGTACAGCAACCAGTTACACAACAATACCCAGCTCCCCAGCAATACCCCCCTCAGGTACCAACACAACCACCTTATAGGCCCAATCCGCGGGCAGCTGTCCTCATATACAGGGGGCTACCCCCGAACTGCCGACCGAGGATATCCATTAAGGGGAACTTGTACGTACCGCGTGTATATTACCAAGGGGACTATATCTTCGAGTTACCGACAGACATTGTGCTGATCGTGGGGAATATAAAATGTCAGAACATGATATACATACCGGACGAGATGAGGGTGAGCGTTAAGGTCGGCAGGGTCACGGTTATAAATTTCAGGCCCGTAATACCCCTACAACAGGGCACGGGCCAAGCCCCGTTACAAGCCCCTTCAGTAGCCCTCATGAAGAGGAGCCTGACGGACTGGGACCCCAACGTCTGGGTAAACCGTAACCTTTCGGTATACAAGATAGAAAAAGTCATCGGGGAGGGGGGTAACGGTTACGTATTAAAGGGTAGCTATTCCGGTAAATACTTTGCCGTCAAAGTCCTGAAACTTTACGGCGGTAGCCCAGAAGAGTATTTTAAGGACTTAGCCACTGAGGCGTCAAATTTAGTGAACTTGTCGAACCACAAGAACATAGTGAAGGTCTACGCTGTCAACGTCGACTCATTCGTAATAGACGAGATATTAAAAGGTAAAGTGGAGACATATGTAGTTAACCCGCCCATGATAGTTATGGAGTTCATGGAAGGCGGAACCTTGAAGGACTTATTGGAAAACGACATGTTTTATTATAGTTCCAAATGGCAGAGGGTCGCCTTGAAGGCCACGTGCGAGGTCGCACAAGCCTTAGACTATATACACTCTCAAGGCTTCGTTCACATGGACGTTAAACCGCATAACATATTCCTTACTGTTAAGCCTAGAGACTCAACAGAACTCGAAACTTTGGGCTTTAAGCTTGGTGACTTGGGTAGTGCAGTGAGGATTAACGGTAAGATAAAGCAAGTGACCCCCGAATACTCCCCACCGGAAGTGTTTGAGACCACCGCAAAACCGTACTTTGACGTCTTCGCGTTAGGGATGACCGCTTATGTGCTTTTGACGAGGAAAGTCGATAGGCCTGACTTACAGGAGATGATCGACGCGATCGACTGCTATGTGAAAAACGACATGGTCTGCGTAAGGGATCTAATAAACAACAGCAAGAACAAGCTAGCTACGTGGACTATAAGTATAGACCCTAAGGTAGACCAGTTACTAAGGCATATGCTCACGGCCGACCCGTTAAAAAGGCCTACTGCTAAAGACGTAGTGGACATGATAAGGAGGATAGACCCTACTATTTGTTGAGCCCACACGAGCCACCCCTAATCACACGACGTGAGGTTATGGTCATATCGTTGCCTCTGTAGGACAAGGCTAGGAGATGTGCGTTAAGCGGAAGAGGAGTCAGCTCAGTACTGGAGGAATTATATCGGCGGGTCTCGAAAGGGCGTCATTACTTTAGGATCAGGGCCACGACTACAATGTATACTGCAAGAAACACTAAGCCACGTCAAGGCCAAAAGGGGACACATTAAACTGTCCAGTATATTAACCAGAGGATCCTCAATGCCCGATACTTTACGAAGTATAGAAACGCGGTTCATGTAAGAATGTGACGTGCCCACGATTTACCCAAGGACTGTTTTACGTATTTTCGGCTATTTCCCGAGTGGCAATGCCACACGTGTGATTAATGTAATTTACTTTTTAACATTTTTTAAATATAATAAATATTAGCCTGGTAAGTCGACGTTTAGGCAGGGTTACACTTAGATGACACGGCGTGCTGTACTCTTAACTAGGTGAGTTCTATCTGTGCCTCGATCACTGAAAATTACAGTAGTTAGTTGCGGAATATTTAATAAAACATTGTTTTAGATTACCTGGGTCATTCACGGACTCATTGCAATTTCTATTTGTCTCATTTAAGTGGTATTTTAACTGTTAATTACATATCAAGTAAAATTAATACTAAAAAGATAATGGGGGTAAAAAGGGTGCTATGACTTTAATTAAATAGGACGTCCAACAGAAGTTTGGTTATTTTTACATAGGATAACACTAATTCAATAGAGGATATTTCAATTTGTAACGGGAGCGTGAGCGACCCATTAATTCGCTATTAGTAATTAAGCGAATTCTAATTCCGAACTAAAGTTTTTAAAAACCCTTACTTTTTTAGTCATTCACATTAATTACACCGTGGATAACCCCACGAGTCATATTAACCTTATGAATAATTATGCCAACGCATTATAAACACCTAACGGACTCTTGCCCATGTTCTTTATGCGTTTTCGAGGTTTTTACTCACGCTATAGTTTAGATAATAACTATAATAATATTGGTCAAAGTAATATTTATACATATCACGCATAAAAGAGTAAACTAAGTGTTAGTAACTTACTAAGTTTACATATGTGGTCTTATGTGTGCTGAGTTATTTGTCCATAGTGAGGCAAATGAGCCATCGACCGGCATGAAAGGAAACTTGTATTGAGCGGATACGGTGCTAGGGCTTATACACTCGAGTGGGGGGATAGCTCGGTGACCTCACTAATATTTGTCTATCAACAGTACTTATTTAAGTAGAGAAAAATACAGTTCATGAAGATGGGGAAAATCGTGAAGGACTCCCGTCTCTAACACAAAGTTTATAAATGACTTATGACTAAAATACAATTAATTATGGTAAGAGCTGGGGATGTTATAACTGGAGTTATAGTAGGTGGGATTATGTGGGTCATATTGGACTTTATCTTATCACCGATTCCTATTTTGGGGTGGATAATCTCTGCCGTAGTAGCAGGTTATGTAGCGGGTAGGCTAGGAGGGTGGGCCGCAGGGATGATACTCGCGCTGTTCACCCCTCTAGCATCTTATATAATCATAGAAGTGCTGCTAAGTTATACGTCGAGTGTTATAGACTCAAATGCACCCGGGATCGCGCCACTGGCGAACGGTGCCTTGGGGTTGCTAGGTGCAGCGGCCGGTAGCCTGGCCCTACTTGACGCCTTTATAAACTTCATTTTCGTCGCGATGGGTACAAGTTACGGGGCCAGTGCATACGAAAAAGCCAAGGGGGGTAACAAAAAGGTCCCGGGGCAGAAAATTGCTAAAGGGGGTTATTCAGGGCAGAGAGGCGGAAAAGGTCTCTCTAGTATAGACAGGATAGTACTTGAGAGGTATAGGGCGGGCCAGACCCTGGTGCAGATCGCTAACGACACCGGACTTAGTATCTATGACGTCCAAAACGTCCTCATGGACCTAATGGACAGGGGCCTCGTAAGGTTGCCATTGAACCAGCTCGAAATACGGATATTAGAGGCTGCTACATGGGGGATCAATATACGGCAACTGGCGATGCAAACGGGCGTGAGCGAACAGAACATAATGTGGGAGATAAATAGGCTCAAGGCGATGGCCCTGCTTGACGATACCTTAAAACTTACGTCACTGGGGTATTACGTAGTCATGAACCGTAGATATTAAAACCTAATATAAAGCAATGTTTTTAATCGACTACTTTTCCATCATCTGTTATCTAACTGGACGACGAAGCGGGCTTGAACTCCTCAGGGAGTGTTCTCAAACAGTCACCAAATTCGATAAACAGTTGTAAAAATAATAGAGTATTTATAAAAACTATCCTTTCTATCACTACTTGCTGGAAAGAGCTAGAAGTATAAAGGCAAACATTACTTCAGAAACACTTATGTGCAAGGGTCACGAGATTTTAAGGGGGTCTACGAGATGAACCTCGTAACCCTTGCACACCTAATACTCTTGGTTTTAAGATAAAATTTTAAGCCGAGAAAACACGAGCCGGAAGACCTCGCTTACACAATAGCAGCATACTTACTAGGAGTACAGGTCACCAAGTTAGGGATACCGCCATCAACACTATACTACTACACTAAAAAACTCGGGGTAAAGAGGAGGAGAGAAGAAAGACCACCGTGCCCCTCGTGCAAATCAAACAGAGTAGTAAAGGACGATCAGCTAGAGGAAAAACAAAATACAAGTGCAAAACTTGCGGGAAGACGTCCTACCAAGCGACAAACCACAAGATGGGTAAAGAACAAAAGGAGAGAGTACTGAAAGAATACACGAATAGGATGAGCATGAGGGGGATAGCGAGGGTCGAAGGGAAACCGTTGACGACAATATACAGCTTTATAAGGAGGAAAGGGGTAGAAGCGTATGCTTACCTACTACTCTTGCAAGGACGACTAGAGGGTTTCACGGCAAAAGCTACAGTGCTTGACGAGAGTTGGACTTACGTGTGGGCCAGACATGGGCAAAAGAGGGAAGACTTGTGGATATGGAACGCGTTGGCAGATGGTGTACCCTTCTTTATCACGGGTGATAGGGATTACATGACTTTCAGCTTCCTCCAGGACCCCCTACCCGAGAGTAGGGTGTACTACACTGATGGTTACTCAGTTTACCAAGTACTCGACAAACACGTTGTGGGTAAGAGGTACACTGTGGAGAGTTATCATTCTTACTGTAGGGCCCACTTGGCTAGGTTGGCAAGGGACACGAGGGCTGTTAACAGGGACGTGGGGATAGTTGAGTATAGCCTTGCCTTGTTGAACGTGATGTACCCGGTAGTTTACTCGAGGGAGAAAACTCCGTTGAACGAGGCTTACTTGAAGGGGATACACTATATTAGGAGTAAACTGATATAATATTACAAACACTTATCGAATTTCATGACTGTTTGAGAACACTCCCTTATCCAGTTTTTACTTTCCTATTCACTTTTAAACCCCATTTATTCACTCGCCCACGAGTTAGCCAATAACGGTCTCTTATCACTCCAAATAGAAGGCGACCCACCATTAGTGGTGTTAAACGTAAATTACACAAAAATAATAGTCAACGGGACTAATATATTGACTGACAACCCCGTTCACTTTCATTTCGGAAGTCAATAACACTTTACGAGTCCTCGTCCCAGCCGGTAACGAGACTTATTTAGGCTTCGAGTCAAACGAGAGCATAGTGATAGGAATAACGTACGGGAAAAAGAGCATAGCGTCGGTCAATTTACAGCCGTATACCGCAGAGGTGTTCAAATTGTCGAACCTGAGCCTGCTCAAATTCAATAGCAGTATTGAAATTAACGAGACCGGTATATCAGAAGTCCGAGGGGCAAATAACATTTCGTTCTTATGGATCTCTAACGGTGAATTACCCGTAGTAGGCCTCCCGCCGGGTAAATATAACATAACTAATACGAAGATAACGGAAACGGTAGTAGTACAGAACGTGACCAACACCTATCCGCAACCGGTATACACGGGTGGCGAGATAGCACCGGGAGGGATTGGTGAAATAGCCCCGCCTCCGCCTAATACAGAACAGCCTAATTATATACCGGTGATCCTACTTATAGTCCTCATGGTGTGCTTAGTCATAGTCTTAGTGATGATGAGGAAAAGGAAATAGTGTTTTTTATTTAAGTTTAAGTCTTTGCACCCATGTACCACCGTACTTCTTAGGACAAGAATTTTTCCCTTAGGAAAGATGCAGAATTACTAAAGAAAAGTATTGAAATAAAATCCAGCTTTCGTTCCGCTCTACCTCAACAATACCAGACAACTATTATTACTGATAAAGTTTTTAGGTCTACGTCCGGTTTATTGAAAAATATGAAGACCAAAAAAGGCAGGGCAATACAAAGGGCGAGCTCAGCAATCAGAAGGCTTATTAGCTCCCTAAATCTTAGGGAACTGGACAAAGTCTTCTGCTTTGTTAAAAATTGTTTAGTAAATACGCTAGTTATAATGAAAATCTTTAAGACACGTTAGAGTAGAATAAACTGCTGACTCATAATACGTTTTACGTTAAATGATTAAGGACACCGACCCTTAACTGTAGAGTAAGCGAGGACACGCCTATCCGTAAACATACGTCGACAGGGGCCTTACCTAAAACGCTCCGGCAGGATTAATGGGGGACTTGAAGCCCCCAGGCTAACATTAGAAAAAGGACGGGCAGTAACCCCACACGTGACGACTTAGAAGCTTAAGTTAAACCTGCTCTTCACGTAGTTCAGTTTATTAAAAGGGTCGTCCACACCTGGGATTACTATCTCCCCTCCGTATGTAGTCAGTACGTGCCAGTCCCCTATTTCCTTATAAACGGGCCAATACGCGCCGGGGCGGTTTGTGACGATTTCTTGCCTAACGTTCATTACGCTTATCGTCTTCACTGCGCTCCACGGCACTACGAGCCTCCCTTCAACACCTTTTTCCGCGTCCAGCTTCACGTCCAATTTCCTAGCGTATCTCCTAGCGAAATACACCATGAGCCCGCCTATTACCGCTGCTAATAACCCGTCCTCACTGGTAAGCCCCGTCATCGACGTATACGGGTTTAAAGCCGTCATTAGCCCCGAAAAGAGTATGAGGGCCCCGAAGCCTCCTACCAAATAAGTCAATATAGCCTTTGGGCCGTACCTAGTCAACAGCCCCTTTCTGTTTACCACATATATCCCGTCGTCTGCAGCAGCATACAGCGGGGTGAACACCCTAGCAGTAATTAGGTCGCTCTTCCTCTGCATAGGGTTTAATATTACCAGTTCATTACGGCTAAACCCCCTCATTTCACTCAGTACTTTATCTACACATTTATATCTATTATTCCCCTTCTAGTTCGGCCTAGAAAAACGCGCTGTGCACAGATACGTCCCATAAGGGCCGTCCCCTACCCGTGAAAGAGCTCTGGTACCTACTAACGCCTAACTCCTCGTAAATTTACTAGGAAAAGGAGTATCGCTCTACCTTTAACCCCCTCACGCCCTTGGTGTAACCTTACGAGTCTTAGGCCCTCTCTATAATACAGTGACTTATCATAGGGCTCTCTTTCATACATGTAGTAGTTATTCTACTTTAACACGTCTTAAATGTCTTCATCAGGGTCAGTGCATTTCCTAAATAGTGTTTAACAAGCCTGAAGGACTCCTACACGCCCCAAGCCGGTGAACTACCTGAACGATGGGGTCACCTCCAGCAGTGCCCGCCTATTATCGGGCTTATACTTTTCCCGATAAACAGTGCGTGGATCTGAAAACTTTATCAGCAAACCAGTAATCAGGTATACCAAGGAAAAGTAGGATAACCGTTATAGTTACTATTAAGCTTTTACTGCTCTAACTCCTTTAGCTCCTTTTCCAGTTTCTCGTCCCATATGTCCTCAAAGTACTTCTTACTCGATTTGATAAACTGTATAACTGTGACTATGTCCCTTTCCACTTCCCGTCTATCCCTATAATTCACGAAGTTTGGGTCGAACCCGTTATAGGAGAAGGAGTGAAGTAATAACGCGGTTTTAACTGCTAACTGTACGTCATACCCTAGTTTCTCTAGGTCATAAGAGATCCCTATTAGGCCCGTAGTGGGGGCTGAGTAACCTACTCTCTCGTACCATTCTTTTTCTTTTTCGGGCTTTGACTGTAATACCTTATCAAGGTTTTTCACGACTAACGCACTGACTATAGCCTTTACAGCCATGAAAGCCTTTGCCGAAGCGTTTGTCAACATCCCCCTTTTGAGCATTTCTAAAGACAACTTAGCCTCATTGAGTGCTTCTAGCATTTTTACATAAACGTAAGCTCTGGGGTCTGACTTATAATCTATTACCTCGTACACGGGTTAAACTTAGTGATTCTGCACCTAAAAAACTATATGCTGGGGGCAAACTAAACGGTGTTTTATAAACTACTCTTACTCGAATTACTCATATCTTAATGAAGTACCCCACTTGTTTTCTATTGAGTCGCTTGGTAGTCTGGTGTCGCGAGCGTTCTCAAGACCTCTCCTGCTTTTCTCCTCTTAAAGGGTGCGATAGGGAGTAGTTTTAGTCCTATTTGCTTGTTTATTGTTGGGCGGGGGGAGTCTTGTGTAACCAAGTGAACTCCCTCATGTTGTATTACCACTCCCCCTACCTTAAGTTTTTCTTTTACTACAAAATTTTTAGGTTGACTATGTGGTTATTCTTTGAAATTATTTTTGTGAAATGGTTTTTTGGGTCCAGAAGCAACTGCTACCATAAAGTATTTGTGGACATTAAGGCGGGTTTATAGCTCTGTTTGAGCCGGGGGTGGGGGGTGAGAAGGGAAAAAAGACATAAAATATGACTTGTGACCCCTCCTTATCTCCTCCTCTTCTTCAAGAAGATTAAGACTAAAGAGGCGATGATGACTACTGCGATGAGTGCCGCGATGTCGGCCCAGTCGTAACCGCTATACACTAGGATAGTCCTTGTAATGGATACGCCCGATGAGTCCTTCACCACTACGGTGATGTTGTTTTTGCCCAGACTGAGGGGGACACTTAACGATAAATCGTTCCCGTTGTAGTACTTGTTTCCGTTTACGTATACCGTATATGTGTAAGGTGGAGTACCTTGGTATGCCCCACCCGATATGGTCACAGAGGTCGCCGTCACGAAGAAGCTACCTTGGGCCACTTCGTTTACCGCCAAGGTGGGGTCTTGGTTAAACCTCAGTATAACAGTCTTGTCCACTTGGTAACCCGCTGAGTCTGTCAACTTTACTTCGACCGAGTAAACGCCCGGTGCCAAGTCGAGCGGTACCCGGACTCCCGTCTGTGTAACTGACGCGTTCTCCAACGTCCCGTTTACGTAGACCTTTACCGTGTAGGGGGGAACACCGTAATACCCCGTTATGTTTAGCCCTATAGGTACGCCTTGGTCAGTCACGGTCTGGTTAGTGCTTACTGTCAATGAGGGGTCTTTATACACCTCGACCGTTACCGACTTCTCTACCGCGTAGCCTACGGAGTCGACGACCTTCAGTGTCAAGTTGTACGTCCCCGGTGAAGAGAAGTTAAAGGCCCCGTTAGCGGGAACTTGAACTCCGTTTACGTACCAAGTCTCGTTATAGGGAGGGGTCCCTCCCCGCACATTAGGGGTGAGGGTTATGGGTAAACCCACGTCGGTGTCGTTCCGCGGGACCGATAAACTTACGGTAGGGTCGGGGTTGACCCTCAGCGAGTAGTCTAAACTCTTAGTATTGCCGTATAAGTCTTCTACCGTAATTGGGTAAGTCAAGTCCCCGGTCCCGTTAGGTAAGAAGGAGTAGTAAGTGTTTCCTACAAATAAGTCGATAAAGGTCTCGTTCCCTATCTCCACTAAGTAAGGCGGTACGCCTCCTCGGACGTCTAGCTCCACGTCAGCCCTCTGCCCTAGGTCTATTACCTTAGACCCGTTGACGAGCCCTACATCAAATGGGAAACTCTTATTAGCTATCACTAACTCGTTCCCGTTACCTACTTCGACGTTATATGCACCTTGGTAGGGGACAGTAAACAAGTTATCAGAAGCCTCTGCCGTGTCCAGTCCGAAGGGGGACAAGGACTTAGGGGTAAGTACGCCGGTGTTATTTAGGTAAAACATGTAGATTGTAGCGTTGATTTGGTCGAATTGTGTAATTTCACCATTACACTCGCCGCCGAACACGAGTTCCGTATCGTAAGCGTTCCCGCTGCCCGTCGTGTTATACCCGTCGACTAGGAGGTAAGCTGATGTAACACCCCCTACCTTGATGGTAACGTTGTCGTAGTCAGTGAAAGACGTACCGTTGAGGTAGCTGAAGACCACTCTTACACCTTGCGGTACAGTGGCCACCTTAATGAGCAGGGCCGTATATAAGGGGTATGTCGTGTTGAACCAGTTAGTGGAGTAGACGTAGTAGTAGTTCAAGTGTGTGCCCTCAAGTGTAGACGCGACGGTCCCCTCCCCGGTAATGGCACTGCTGTTTAACACGCTGGGGTAGGACGTGTAATTCCAGACGTTGTCGACGACTCTGTACTGGCTGGTGTTCGTACTGAACTGGACCACGTTTTGTAACCAGTACTCTTGGCTCCCCTGCACGGTGTTTACTTGGAGGACTGTGTTGAGCTGTAGTGACGCACCGTAACTGTTTATGGAGGCGTTATAGGCTGAAATAGAGTATACCTGAGCTACACCTACCACTCCGTTAAACTTTTCGACGTAGGGGCGGGCTACCCCGTTACTCGCATCTATACCGTAATCGGCTATACCGGTGGGGTAAGGCCTGCCGTCCCCCAGGTAAACTTGTATCGTCACGTTGCTGTCCGTCATGTTGTTCACGAAAAGGACTTTATATTCGCCCTCCGGTAGGCTGATGTACCCGTAATACGAAGTCCCTTGCGTAGAGAAAGCCGTATACCCGCTAACGGTCTGTACTGCAAAGTACACCGGTGCTGTGGAGTAGTAGACTACGTAAAGGCCGTTATTTACGTACTGGTAAATACACTCGAAGTAACCCGGGGGTAGGTCTACTATGTGGCACGATATCACGTAACTCAGACTGTTTATGGTCGTAAATAGAGAAAAAAGGCTAGATAGGACTAGTATTAGTACTATTAACCTTCTCATAAAAAATACTCGCTTTTCCACCCTTATAAACTTGTCCAGTGTTAGGGGTTCTATCTTCATGAATGGACGGTTTTTAGTCGTTGATTGTAGGAAACTGACCAGTGTTCAAGGTATCGGATTAGACCGCGTGAAAAACTCAGCAAAGTTGACTGTAAAATAGGAAAAAGAAAATAATTTTAGTAAACAAAATAAATTACATGGACTAAATTTTGATTTATTACACCGTAAAAAGTTCGAATTCCTTACTCGCTCACCGGTGTGTCCACGTTGGGGTCTTTTAAGCCGCCTTTGGGAAATGTGGTTTCCGCTCGGGTCAGCCCAGCTAGCGGGCGGACAATACAGTATACGAAAGGTTTCATACGGGCCGGGTCATTATCCCGTCGTCCAGCACATTTACGTGTGTTATGTCCGGTCGTTTAATGGAGGGCGAGGACAGCCCGATAAAGCCCTCGTGTAAAGCCTGCACATGCGTTGGGCCGGAGGGCGGGGCCTTGCCCTTTAGGACTCAACAAAATAATAATCCGTCTCTCGGGTGTCTATTGTGGTGGCCTCACCTCACTTAGACGACCATAAAAGGGTTGTGAAAAATCGTCATTTAACTCATCAGCTGGTAGACCGGGGCGTCACAGTTCCAATTCTGTTTGAGGTTTTTGTTGTACAACAGGGGGTTTGGGGACGTGTCAGAAGTGACCCTAGGCAAATTGACGGGACTAACTACAGCCTCCCACTGTTTACCGGACAGCTACCGTCCCCGCCCACGGTTAGGGCACTTGCACTAAAACGCCTAACGTAAAACGGGAGGACGGGTTTTAAGGCCTTGATGTGCCCTTCCAGAGCGCGGTGCCAGAGCTCCTAACCGGAGACGAAAGCCTTAAAGTGCGACTTATCCGCGATAAACTGCTTAAAAGGGAAACCCTGAGGTGGCAGGGACGGGCTACCGTCAGACTACACTTCTCTATGCCTAACGTACCTAGTGACGGCGGTACTGATTTGCGTGTAACCCTAAATCTAACGTACTGTTATAGCCGCGTTTTATATTACACATTTTACTATGGCTAAACCCAATTTGTCGTTAAACCCCCAAAAGGGGTTGAAAGGTACTTGGGTTAATGTCTTAGGGAAGATTAAATGCAAAAAGTTAAAACCCCAAAACGTTTTGAAAGATATTCCCCTGGTAATCGTCTTTGCTCTTCAAATTCGACTGTTAATCAAAGGGGTTGAAAAACAACGTTGGGAGGTGTTAAAGAAATTTGACCAGATAAAGGACTAGTTTATTGGGGAAGGTGACTGTGGTAGTTACTTCTGCGGTTCGGCGTCGCAGGCAGCGGGGGCTTTAGCCTCCTTTTAAGGGCAAGACTATTTTTAACCTTAGAACTATTTTTAACCTTAGAAGGGTAAATTTTACACATGGAAGAAATAGGGAAGTATAAAGAGGTCGTCCAAGCCGTAGAGGTCTATAGCCTCAGAGGCATAAGTGTTGCAGACCACGAGACGCTGGACCCTCCTAGGCTTTTACCCAAGAAAATTAACGTGATTACGGGCTGTAACGGCTCCTTTAAGACGACTTTCCTCGAGGCCCTCACTGTCTCGCTTTTTATGACCTCTGCCAACATCCCCAGGACGGTTTTAGGGCTTGCATCGACTTTAAGGATGGACCCCCTGTGGTATTACTTATTGGCTAGGGACGGGGTCGACATGTCCGTAAACGGGTATAGGGTTACATCGGCGTCTTTAGATGACCTTAAACAAGTAGGCCCGGTCGTTGCAATTGTTAACCCCGTCGGTTTTAAACTATCTAAGGATGGTGACACAAGGATATTACGGGTGGACCTAACTTCGGTTTTACCTCAATCCGTCGGGATTACCCTTCGTAGTGAGACAAGGAAACCTTTGCCTAATTTCACTTTCATCTCTTTCTCTATGCCAAACCCGATAACTCCTGACTTCGTGAATAACTTCTCTCCCTTAATAAACTTTTCAAAGGTTAAGGAACTCCTGAAGAAGGTGTTAGGCTTCGACCTAATAGGCGTAAAGGTCGACGAATTAAACAGGATGAACTTTGTAGTAGCTGAAGGTGATAGGGATGTAGAAATACAACTCTTAGGTAGTGGTTTCGCCTCTCTTCTGTTACTTATTTTGGCATCGAGTAACGACGTCGTGATTCATGACAACATAGAGAACCATTTACACCCCCAGTTAATGTTAAAGGCTATAGACCTAATGAGGCAGAGTAGCTCCCAGTGGTTTATAACTACACAAAGTATAGAATTCCTTAACTATTTACTTACAGCATACCCTGAAGGTGTGATGATTTACGAATTCCTTAAGAGGGACAAGGTACACGTCAGACAGATAGAAGGTAAAAAAGCTAAGGAACTTATTGATGAGTTATATGAAGACTTAAGAGGGCTCTGTTAGTGAGAGTACTATTAGTAGAAGGGCCTACCGACGCTAAATTCCTAGCGGGCCTATTGGGCATTAACGACTTAAATACGGCTAGTATGGTAGCTCAAAAAATAGTGAGTGGGTATAGATGTTATAGCCACAAAGACGTATTAATTTGTGAAGGGGGAGGGAAGTATAACGTTTGTAAAAGAGCTATAGAGTTAGACAAGCTATTAACTGAGAAGAAATACAACTTTGAGGTTTATGTACTCCTTGACGGAGACGCCAAAGAAATTGAATGTGATGTAGGGGATACGTTCCACCTGAACAGTAGAAACTTAGAAGAACTCGTGTTTTTATCTGCGTTCAAGGTCCTTTCTACACATGATTATGCCTTACATCTACTAGAAAAGGAAAAGGACAATGCTGATTCGAAACTAAAAGCTTACTTACTGATGTATCTCATCAAAAAATATGAAGCCCCCGGAGAAAATTGGACTGATATCTCTTCATTCCTCTATTTTGTTGGGAAAACGTACAAAGAGCAACTATTATCACATGATGAAAGCCTACACCGCTTATTTGAACTGCTCAGTAACGGGTAAAAGATGAAAGAAAACTCGTTAAGTAAGCCCAGTCAATACCTAAGGGGCCTCCGCTCAGTACCGAAAGCTAAATGCGAGAACTTCGGTTCGACTTCGTCTGGGATACAGCCGTTAGTAAGGGTGAAACTATGAGGGCGGCCCTAACGGGCGGGTTGAAGGAGGTCCCGTACGAGGTAGTTAACGAGTATGACAAGGAGGGTCTTAAACCTGAAGTAGGTAAGGAAATTTTGAAGAACGACGCATGAGGAACACCTTTTCCTGAGGGGTGCTGGGGAAGAGGGGCTTAAGCGGGGCTCGAGAAGGCCTTACTTGAGCTTAAGGAAACGGAGTTTAATGGCGACCACTTCCACGTGGCTCATGTCGTTTCTAAACTCAAGTACTTCACTGTTCTTAGGTATGGAGCGTATTCCCAGCCACGACATGGGGGAGCTTCATCGAGCGTCTCTTTCCCGCTGGGGACTGCTCACGGAGTCCATTGTGGTACCCCATCCCCCGCGCTAATCGACTCAAAAAAAAATACTTAATTAAATTTCGATGAGCAATATGGCTCCAGCTCACCCAGTGTAGCCACGAGGATTAGGAGAATTAAAAAAGCTAAGAGTTACGTTAAACTTGTTACAGACTTAGAGCCCCCTTTTACTTATCGCAGTGTCTGTTATGGAGTTAGAGGAGTGGGTTTGTAGGGGGCCTTAAGCACGAGTTACGCCGTGGGTAAACGCTTTTTAGGTTTGATTAACTAATATTGAGTATGGACAGGCTTGACTACGTCCTAGGGATTTTACGGTTAGCGAAGGACTTAAACGTTGAGGTGACTGCGACCAGGTTTCAGAAGACGTTTTTTTTAGTACAGAAAGAATTGGGGAGGGACTTGGGGTATAAGTTCATCCCTTACTATTTCGGCCCTTTCAGCAAGGAGCTGCAGGACGATGTATATAAGCTGGAGAGGCAAGGGTTTGTAAACGTCGAAAAGGTGGCCGTAGAGGACTTAGTTACGGGGGCTTTAGTGGGCTTTAAGAAAGCGTATAAGGTCACCGATAAGGCCCCTGTCGTAGAGCTCGATGAAGAGCTAAAGAGTTTTGTAACGGAGAAACTGAGGATGCCTTTAAACGACTTGTTAAGGTATGTCTACGTAAAGTACCAAGAGTATACTGCACTATCGTTAATTAAAGACGAGGTATTTTAGTGACATAGATGCCAAGTGAAAAGATTTTTTCTCTAGAGTATATAGAGGACGGTTTGGTGGACTGGGAAAGGGCTATAGAGACTAAAAATTATATAGACGACAAAATAAAAAGAGAAGTAGCAGAGGACAAAAGGGATAAGGAGGATTTATATAGGTTTGAGAGTAGGAAAATCGGAGACCTACAACAGGCTACTGAAAAGATAAGCAAAGGACTACTTTTAATATACGGCGGGATAGCCTTGCTCCCGTTCTTAATAGTAGCTGGGTTGCGGGACTTCGACATAAGGCACCCAAGAGAGATGGAAATGGTCATAAACGAGGCTAAAGAGTTCTTTCGGAAAAGTAGTATACTAAAGGAGGTAGAAGGACTGGGACACACGCCCATATCTGGGTCTAGTTTAAAGAAATTGCTAGAGCTTATTCAGCATATTTTTAGGAAATATTTGCGAGAAACAGATTTAGCTAAGTGTTATAAGCAGATGGAGAATTTTATAACTAGCGGGCTTAAATATAAAAGGTGGTACGAATTATGGAAAATTGTAATAGAATGCGAAAAGTCTAACTTAAGCAAATTTAACAGTGAAATACTACAAATTTTCAATAAATGTCTAAACGGAGAACTAGAGGCATGTAATCAATTAGGCCTTAATGACGAGAGGTTCAGGAGGCTCACAGAAAACCCTTACATAACTAGTTTTTCTATCAAGTTGTCAGATATACTGATAAAGGAGGTTTTTGACCTTATCCTCGTGACTTCTTACCTAGAACCTTTAAGTACTATAACAAGATACGGTGCCTCTTCAGGACTGCAACAGAATAGAAAGGAGTTACTAGACGACGCTATAGAGAACCAAGATAAAATCATGAATTTCTTAGAACCCAAAATAAATTTAATAAAGAATTTATTAAAAAATGACGAGACATTGGACAACTTGAGTTATTTATATGAAAAATTTAAGGACATTTAACTTTTGGGACTTGAAGTACCTTACGGCTCTTTTATACTCCTATTTGCCTAACCATGTTGAGCTTATAACTATTAAGTACATTTAGCGATATTAATACGTGCTACGTGCAAAAACGTGAGGTGATAAATAAATAGCTTAATTTATAAAATTGGGGGTTAAGGGGGCGAAAAGCCCCACTCTTGAGGGTGGAGATGTACAGTCCCCTTATAGAGAGTTTGTACACTACTTTGCCGAGGTGCCTTTCGCTGATGCTAATGACGCTACCCCATATCTCGGTTGAGGGCTTAATCAGGCTGCAGGAGGAGAGGAACCATTACTCTTCTTCTATCCTGAGGTACTAGACGTTGTGAGAGAGAGCCCCTCTCTTTTTGGGGCGATCCTCTGAGCCACCGACTGCCTGCCAAATATAGCCCCGAACAAGTGGCGGGGACAGTGAACCCTCTGGAGGAGCCCTTTCAGGTCGTGGAGGGGAGTCAACAAGAACCGTTCTATGTTAAATGTATTATCTGTCCACAAATATACTTATTGAACAGAGAAAAATTACGGTTCACAAAGGAGGCGAGAAAGGCCCCCATCCCTCTAGCGATTTTAAAGAGAGACCCCTTATCACGGCTTAAGCACCACAAAGGGGACTTTATAGCAGTGTTACGATACCGCCGTCGTAATACTGCTGAAGGGGGGTGTTCTCAAACAGTCATCAAATTCGAAAAGTATTTGTAAAAATATTAGAGTATTTATAAAAATTATTTTTACTATCTTGAACTATTGAAAAGACCTAGAATTGTAAAGGGAAAATATTGTTTTTTAAAACATTATATGTATAAAGGTTGTGATGTCCTCGTAGGTAGGTCTAAAAAGCACAAGTTATTTACCCTTGTGTTTCCTTGAGAGAGGCTACACCCTTAAATGAGTTCATTTGAAGACGATTAAACACACTGCGTTAATTTGATATAATATTACAAATAATTTTCGAATTTCATGACTGCATGAGAACAGTCCCCCCTTCCCCAATGAGCGGAAAAGCTTAATTTTACACCGGCTTACCAAAATACCGATGAAGAAAAACTTCCTGTTGGCATCATGGCTTTTCGGCCTCGGGAACAGCTTTTCTGCCCCCTTACTCGGGCTTTACATATACATAAACTCATCCATAGTATACACCATCGATTTCCTCCTGGTCAGTTCCGTGTTTATCCTGACGGGCTACATCGTCGTCGGGTACTTGTCGTCGGTGTGGAAGAGGTCTACGACCTACTACGTCACCGGGGCGGCACTTTATATCGTCTTCTACTTGACCTTGTTCTCCCTGGGTAAGTCGGCCCCCGAGTACCTAGCCCTCATAGGCCCCCTTTACGGTATCGCGCAAGGGTTCTACTGGTCCGGGTGGGACGTGGTGTTTTACAACACACCTAAGAAGCTCAACTTTTTCAACAAGTCCTCTTATTTGGGGTTCATAACGGGGCTAGTGTCACCGGGCGTTTACGGTGGGATACTCTCGGTCTTACACGACTCCGGGTACGGGGTGTTATTCCTACTCACCACCTTATTACTGTTATTGAGTATGGCCTTTGTGGAGGACATACCCATTGACTCGGTCAGGCTCAGCCTGAGGAACGCCGTAAAGGTCCTTAACGACAACAGGGCGTATAAGGAGACCATGGTAGCACTGGCGGTAATAAGCGGGGTCAACTACGTTATGGGAAGCCTGAACGTGGTCCTGCTATACAGCGTTTCCAAGTCCTATTTCGACTTTACCTTATTAAATTACGTGTTGACGTCCGCCTCGATACTCTCCGTGTACGTGCTCAGGGACAGGCTGGTGGACAAGGTAAAGCACTACAAACTGGTACTCGTCTCGTCGGTAATACTCGTCCTCTCGGGCCCCTCTGTACTGCTGGGGGAACCGATAATATACTTGTTGGTATTTAACGTAACGAGCCCGTTAATTTACCCCGTTATTGACGTGGTCAACTGGAACAATATGGACAAGAGGTTCCTGATGGACTACTTAGTGAACAGGCAAATACTCCTGAACACGGGGAGGATATTGTCATCGTTATCGGAGGCCTTTATCACTGGGCTCTCCCCTAACGAGGGGGTGATATGGCTATTGCCCTTAGTCTTGATCGCTTCCTTGATCTTCGCTAAGGCTAACTCTAAAAAGCAGGTGGCCTTAGAAGGGTAGACACCGCGTGTTAGTCCTACAACAAGGTATAGTGGGTCGGGACATTTTCAGTCACTATATACCGGTTGACGGGTGAATGACGTTTAGCGTGACAAGGACGCGTGCTAGCGGGTATTACCTTGTGTCCGTATTAATTTTGTACTTTATTTTAAACGCCTGAAAACCCGGGTTTCAATAGCGGGTTTATGTAATATTGACCTAATTGGTGAAATCTCGTTGACTCGGGAGTACGTAAAACGTTACACGGATTACTTCATATCCCGTGAGAGCGTGTACGTTTCTAAGCTGTGAGAGAGCGGACGACGGATTATCTGATGTGAAATTATGAAAAAGTGTTAAATTTAGCCTTGTTTATCTTCAGGTCTATTAACCACTGATAAGGAGTGTTACAGTTTTGACTTTTATTTGCTTTCCTCGTATAGTCAGACGTTATAACCACATACATTTGGCACTGAAGATGAAATCGTTGATCGAGCGAAAAGTAAAACTGCGAAGTGGTCAAGGGTCACCGAATGGGCCTCAACGCATATAAGCCCCGACGTCAAATAAAGGTATATGGGCGAGAGGGTTTTCAAGCCCCTTAAGGGCAGTGAGGAGAGTGATGGGGAAGCTACCAGAGCTGGATTGCCCCTGAAGGTAGAGGGACGAGGTGAGTTTATAATACTCAGACTAAACGAGGGGGAGCCTGAGCACTGGGCACACTTTGAAGGCGAAGTAGTAATAACTTTCGACAAATACTACAAACCGCTAAAAGTCGAAATAGAGGTAAAAGACACAATGGACAGCGAAAAAGCCTTGCCAGACATAAAGGGTTATTTTACTTCCGACACCCCCTTTATTGAAATAGATTTAGTAAAAGACGGCGAGCCTGAGCACTGGGCACACTTTGAAGGCGAAGTAGTAATAACTTTCGACAAATACTACAAACCGCTAAAAGTCGAAATAGAGGTAAAAGACACAATGGACAGCGAAAAAGTGCTACGAGATGCTGGTCTTCTCCCCCCACGTCGAGAAGCATAAGGGTGACATAAAGAAATACTTAAACAAGCTTAACTGTGACGTAGACCCGTTTAGTAGGGAAGTAATGTCGTTCCTAGAGAACCTGAAGGGTACCCCTCAAGTACCGAACAAATTGCTAGGAGAGGTAGAGAGGTGGAGGGTGATACTGCACTTTACCCCTTGTGCGAAGATAAGGTTCGTAATAGCGAGGAGAGGAGGCGAACTGGTCTTGGTCACTGCCCACCCCGACCCCGACGCGGAAAATTACGTAGAATTTACCGGGCAGGGCTAGCGTGCACCGTATGGTCTCACGCTACACTAGACCGGGCCGGAGACGGGGAAACCGCTTATTACCTTGTTTTACCTAAAACCCTTAAGCCTCACGTACTATCAGTACACATTTAATGCGGTGACCTCACCATGGCTAGCTGAGGACACAAAAGTACCTTAAAAGGCCCCTGATACCCGTCATCAGTAAACCACGTCGAGGTAGAGAGTACAGTCACAAAAGTGCCTTAATAGCCCCTATACGCTCATTTTCTCGTCGTCGATTAATTATACCTTAAGTATTTTTTATTCAATTTATCTTGTTCACTATACTGCATAAGTTTTACGGTAAAGTTATGCACTATACTGCATAAGCTTATAAAAAACGACGGGAATTATACAATATGAATGAAATAAAACAGGTGCTACTGGACCAGAAAGTGAGGTTAGAGAGAAAATTGGAAAAAGAGAGGGTTATAGAGAGGGACGTCCCGGACTTAAAAAAGTACCTTTCGCGACCTAACGTCTTAGCAATATTGGGGGTGAGGAGGAGCGGTAAATCCACATTAGCGGAAACCCTATTAAGGGGAGAAAACTTCGGGTACATAAACTTTGACGACGATAGGTTAGCGTGGGTAAAAGTCGAGGACTTACACAAGTTGGAAAAGGCCGTCTACGAGTTGTTCGGCGAAGTGGAGTACTTCCTCTTTGACGAAATCCACAACGTGAACGGCTGGGAACTTTTCGTAAGCAGGTTAAGGGAAGAGGGTAAAAAAGTAGTCATAACTGGGAGTAATTCTAAAATGCTTTCCGGCGAGCTTGCCACTGCGTTGACCGGGAGGCACACCGACTTCACGTTATTCCCCTTCTCTTTTTCAGAATACCTCAGGTTTAAGGGGGTCAGGGTCGAAAAAGTAAAGGACACGTACACTACCCCGTCGGAAGGTGTGGTCAAAAGGGAACTGGAAAACTATATCAGGGAAGGGGGTTTCCCGGAAGTGTTGAAGATCTCCGAAGACTTCATTTTCACGATATTTTCGGACATAGTTTATAAGGACGTCGTACAGAGGTTAAAAATAAAGAGGGTCGAGTCGTTCAAGTCGTTTACCGTCAACGTTTTAAAATACTTCTCTAACGAAGTCTCTCTGTCCAAGTTGTCAAAAACGCTTAAGCTAAGCAACAACACTGTCGAAGAGTGGTTCAACGGCCTCATAAACGCTTACGTGATAATAACCTCTGAAAGGTTCACGAGTAAGCCGAGAGAGGGGATGACGTCACAGAAAAAAGTTTACGTGATAGACCCGGGCTTCATAACTTCGATCGCCTTAGACAGCTCTAAAGGCAGGGTAATGGAAAACTTGGTCGCGTTACAGTTGTCCAGGGTGGGGGAGAAACTGTTTTACTTGAAAGGGGACAATTACGAAATAGACTTCATGGTAAACGGTAAGGCGATCCAGGTGACTTACGCTTCAGGGAAGGACGAAATACCTAAGAGGGAGGTCGAGGGGTTGGAAAAGGTCAAGGCGGGTAAAAAAGTAGTCATAACCTGGGACTATGAGGACGAAGTGAGGGGGATAAAATTTATACCGTTATGGAAATTTTTACTAAATACGCGGGAGTATTTGAGCGTCGGTTGACCGCGCCTTCGAGAATTACGGCATACAAAAGGGTAGGGAGGTGGTGTACCTAAGTCGGCCTTCTCTTAAGGGCTAGACCGAACGGGCTTACGCCAAAAACAGCATTTACAGAAAAAACGTAATACTCTGGGTTACCCCTAGACATTTACGTGAACGCTTATTCTCCTTAATTACGTCAGGTGCCCAAGGGCTCTTTTGTCCCTACACCTTCATCTCAACCGTTTACCGGTCTTGACCGGTGTGGGGCTTAGCCCTCGACCACACAGCTGTAACGGGTCACGGGGCTCCCCTGAGCCCGACGAGGTTACCTACATCCCACGACAGCCCTTTTTTGAAACGGAGTGAGGGGTTCGCTGAGAGGCCTAACTTAACAGACATAAAAAGCCTTATTAGAAAAAGGGTTGAGCCCAATCCCCTTGTCGTAGAGAGTATAACAGCCCTAACTATTTAGTAAAAACACGTCGACGTAAGGGCCTTTACGTAAAATGTCATTTTTAAAAAGTCCGGGGCACGAAACGTGTAAGCCCGAACACTGAGCTTACCGCTCCTCTGTGGGGCTCCCTCTCTATGAAGAACGTCTCGTAGTCGGTCTCAAAGAACCGCTTAATATAATCGGGGGTGAGGTATTTAAACTGGGACGCGTGTCTCCTCATTGCTTCGAGCTTCACCTGCTTGTACTCCCTCACGTCCACCTTAACTACCTTATCCTTAGGGTAAAGTAAAATCATTGTATACTTTATTAGGTCTATGAGGCCCCTCGACGGCTCAGGTACCCAGTTGAGGTAACTGAGCTCGGTAGCTGCAAGCCCGCTCTCCCTGAGGGCTGACTTGGTTATATACCCCCCGGACCAGTGATCCGGGTGGGCGTCTAACACTGAGGGGTAGATCACGACCTCAGGCCTCACCTCGTCCAACAGAGTCAATAGCTTTCTCGAAGCTTCCCATAAGAACGACTTCAAATTGCCGTCGGGGTAACCGAAGAAAAACGCCCTCTCCCTATTTACCCCCAGGACTTCCAGACCGGCCAACGCTTCACTTTTCCTGACCTCAGCTAACTTTTTCCCCCTCTCCTCGGGGTAGGGCGAACCCGCACTACCGTCTGTCAAATAGACTATAAACACCTCATGCCGTCTGGCGAGACTTGCCAAGGTGCCCCCCGCGTTATCACACTCGTCGTCCGGGTGGGGCGAGACGTAGAGTACCCTCACCGACTATCCCAAATTTTAAATATAGACTCTAACAAAAATAAATTATACGCTATGGTCTCACTGAAATCGGAAGGGGTAGAAGTAGGTGTCCCTTTGGGCGGTATAGGTGCAGGGAAGGTAGAGATAAGCAATAAAGGTAAAATGATCAACCTGACTGTGGCTAATAACTGGTCGTCCCCCATAAAGGAAATGATGGGTTACCACGTCTTCATATTACCCGACGACTCTGAGCCTTTCTTCCTCCAGAGCGAACTGATCTTCCTCGACTTGAACAAGTTAGCTATACCGCTGGAGTATGAGGGCTTATACCCTTTCGCCTTCATCAAGGGGTCTAAAAATAACGTTAAAGCGGAACTAGAAGCTTTTTCCGCACTAATACCGGGGGACCTGACCGACTCCGCCCTCCCAGCGATAGGGGTCTCGGTCAGGGTCAGCGGGAGTAAGTCGGGGCTGATAGCCTTGTCCGTGTCCAACATAACCGGTATAAGTAAAATAGGCAGGTATAATGAGGCGCTCAAGAACGGTATCAGGATGAGGAACTCCAAAGCCAACGACTTAGACCCCTATAACGGGGAAACCGTGTTAATTTCCCCTTCCCCTAAAATTATCGTAAAACAGTATAACTTCCACGTGAACAGGGGCTTGGAGAAGACCCTGAACTTACACAGGCTAATTGAAAACGAGGCACCTTGGAGGGAATTAATAGAACGTAAAGTCCCGGACTCAGACGAAGGGGAGTCCTCCGGGACGTACTATTGGCCTGCGGGGATGTTGGTGAGCGAGTACTCCGAAAACACGGAAACCCGTTTCGTCTTCGCGTGGTACTTTAACAAGCCTTGGGTATATTACCCCTATAAACACTACTACTCCAACTATTTCTCGAGCGCGAAGGAAGTAGCCGATTTCTTCCTCGACAACTTCGACAGGCTGAGGGATGGGACTAGGAGGTGGCAGGAAGACCTCATAGACCCGTCGCTCCCTCACTGGTTAAGGGACGCAGTAATAAACAGTACTTATATACTGTCCTCCAGTACGTGGCTGGACGAGAAAGGCAGGTTCGGTATACTGGAGGGGACACAAGTTGGGCCCATGCTCTCTACCATAGGCGGTGTGTGTTATGAGACCGGGTCGTTGCCTGTGGTCATCATGTTCCCGGAACTGGAGAGGTCTACAATAAAGCAGTTCATAGCTAACATGAGGGATGACGGATATATCCCCCACGACTTGGGTACTTACTCCCTCGATATGCCTTCAGACGGCACCACGGCACCGCCTAAGTGGAAGGACACTAACACCACTTTCGTACTCCTCGTGTATAGGTATTATTTGAGGACCGGGGACCTCGACTTTTTGAGGACCGTTTACCCTTACCTGCGAAAGGCGATGGAGTGGATAATATCTAAGGACAGGGACGGGGACGGTCTACCGGAAGACGAGGGGTCGACAGACCAGGGGTTTGACTGTGTACCTATAGAGGGCGTATGTAGCTATATCTCGTCAGTTTACATAGCATCACTGGAAGCCATGGTAAAGGTGAGCGAGATTTTAGGGGACAAAGAGTCGCTCTCCTATTACTCCGGTAAGTTGGAAAAAGCGAGGGAGTCTTTCCTGAAACTATATGACGGTAAAAAATTCGTCCCTTGGACAGGTAAGCCGGACCACCATAACGCGGTATTTTCCCCGCAGGTATTCGGAGAGTGGTGGGCCCACCTGCTAGGTCTAGAGGACATAGTAGATAGGGAGAAGGTGAGCAGTGCTTTGGACGAGATATATAGGGTGAACGGTCACGCTTCTAAGTACTGCACTCCCAATATAGCTAAGGAGGGCGAAAAACTGGACGACTTGGACTCCCAGCTAACTTCTTCTTGGCCCAGGCTGGTCTTCTCTAACTCCGCGTTAGGGCTCTGGTTGGGTAAGGAGGAGTGGTTGGAGATAGCTAAAAAGGAGTGGGACAACTTGGTAAGTAAAGGGCTAATGTGGAACCAGCCTTCATTAATACACGGACACGACGGGGAGCCCGACAGGCCCTTCTTAGACCACTACATAGGCAGTGCGGCACCGTGGTCGTTTACATATAAATACGCCTTAAAGAAGGTGTTAGAGAAGAGTAAGAAATAACCGCGAGTGGGGTAGTTTAAGCGACTTTCGGGAGACCCCTTTGCCTTAACGGGACTGTATGTTAAAAGTTAGTGCTATGAGCTAAAAAAACGAGGGAGCTAATAGGACGGCAGTAAGGACATTAGGGCGGCTAATGTGCTTGCCGCAAATTGAAATATTTGCCGTCGAATTAGTTAGTAAGTAAATGGTAAAGCGTGTGTGGAGCCGTGGATACTTCACGCGTCCTTTGGTAATTGTTGTATTTTCTTCATAATTAGTACAATTCAGTGCCAATAAACTCGTGGATCTAAATTAAGTTATTGACCCGTCACCTTTTTTGTACCACGTATTAGTACTGCATCGTGTATATTTTTTATGATTGTTATCATAACCTCACTTCATCTACATAAACTCTACCTATACCATAGAGTGAAAAAGCCGTGAAGGGCCCTACCCACTATGTCACCTACGTCTATACATTGTCCGTCATATTTATCCCTTTCTTCTTTAACGCGTACTTCACCAAGTATACGGACGTACTCCCTATATAGTACGGCAGGCCGAAGTGTTCACCGTTAAAGGCGTTTATTTTTGAAGGCTGGTTCCAAGGGTACCTGGCAGAAATTGTCTTCCACTCTTTCTCCGCTATTTCCAAACCCTCTTTGACCATCCCTTTGAGGATCATGTGTGCCGAGACGGCAAAAGCTACCCTGGGCCAGGAGGACATCATCTGGTCGGTGGTAGTGTCGATACTGCCGTCGGGGTTTACCGAGTTAACGAGGCAATAAGGTGAGGCCTTACCGTTAAGTTCGTAAATACTCTTTAACGCCCTTACCACTTTGTCTTCCCCTATTACGTTCCCCAGTCCCAATATGTCGCACCAAAATTCGCCCAATATTTGCGAGTTCATACACGTGTCTTTCCGCCTTTCGCCGTGTTTCCATGATATGAAATACCTGCCGTTCCACAACGACTCCATGGTTTCCTTCGCCTTCCGTAAGACCTCTACATAACCGGAGTAGTCGTAACCCAACAGCTCAGAGGCCTTTATGAACGCCTTTAAGGCACACACGAAGAGTGAGCCCACGTAGGATGAAGCACCGTACATATAAGTCCCGTCGTAAGAGTTGTCGAAACCCCCCTTTGAGTCCGGTACCCCGTCGTTGTCCTCATCCCTCCTTATGAGCCAGTCTATAACGGCTTTCATCTTCCCGTAATTCCTCTTCAGGAACGCCATATCACCGGTGAACACGTAGTCCCTATAGACCATGAGCACCCACGTAGGGCCTAAGTCGTTCCACGCATAAGGGTAAGACGCACCGTATATGGGGTCTTCGATACTCTCCTCTCCCAAATCGTGGGGGACTTCCCCACCCCTTATGAACTCCCCCATGTACTCGTCCATCCTCTTGACGAGTTCGGGAAAGAACTCGAGGAGCGTAAACGAAGCACCGTCCCACGTCATCGAACCTATGGTGTTCATCAACAGCGAGATCTCTGGGTCTTCGTAAATCGCTAGCCTACCGTCCTTTGTGAGCCAGCTGTGGGTTATGACGTACAGGCTGTTCCTGAAGGCTTCGTTCAACCAGTCCCTGCTGTCGTCCAACTCGACGCGGAGGCCCTTAGCGTGTACGTATTCAGCGACTTCTACCGCTCCTCCAAACCAGTTCTCGTAGTAGTGCCCATAGGGGTAGTGGTGCGGTCTCCCGTTAAAGTACCAAGAGAGGTAAAACTTCTCCTCCCCTCGGACTTCTTTCCACACCACCCCCGATATTTCCTCCCTCGCATAGGGCTCTATTCTGTATTTTTCTATCTCCCCTTCATTTTGCAGTCTCTCTAAGTCGAAGACGCCCAAGTCTTCTATCATCCCCTCCGTCGAGGCCGGTACCCAATGCCTATAACTTATGAAAGAATTACATCCTTCACACCCGAGAAAGACTTCACCGTACGCGGGGTCGGACTGTAAAGCCCTTAAATTCTTCATCAGTACCCCGCTTACTTTTCCCCTAACTCTGTAATTTACCCTCCCCCAACGTCTGCTCCCCGTTATATTGGGGAAGGAGATAGCTATCACCCCGTTACCCCTTACCTCGAACACTATTACGGGTAGGGAGGAGTCCTTCAGGTCGCCCGGGACAAAGGGCGAATATACTTTGATGGTGAAGTCAGGGTCCTTGATCTTGTATTCCACCTCGGGAAAGAAGGCGTCTGCACGAACTTCCTTGGGGGTCCTGACCGTGGGCTTTACCTCGGAAGACTTTGCCGGGTCCAACTGCAGGAACGTACGGGTGGAAAGGTCTACTATGTGAAACCCCCTGACCGTCTTCAGGGGCCTACTCCAGTTATTCAGGATCGTAATATTGCCTATTGTGAGGCCTTTAAAAAAGTCTATTTTACCTGTCCCTATGGAACCTATCGGGACTCCGCAAGAGTTGGGAAATTCCATAATGATAATGATCTCCCCAGCATATTATATTTTAAGCACTAAGCCCCACTGACGGCGGGGCTGAACACTTTTTCACGCTAATAAGGCTTTTTATGTCCGTTAAGTTAGGGCCTCTCAGCGGACCCCTACTCTGTGTCCAAAAAAGGGCGGTCGCAGGGACGTAGGTAACCTCGTCGGGCCCAGAGGTGCTCCATGACCCGTTACAGCTGTGTGGTCGAGGGCTAAGCCCCACACCGGTCAAGACCGGTAAACGGTTGAAATTAAGGTGTAGGGACAAACGGGGACATTTCAGCACTGACGCTTGCTTAAAAGCCGTGGTAGTGGAGGTTAAACCTTGACCATGCCCGCAGAAACACTTATGAAAGGCGGCTTAAGCTTATCTACGTCAAAGACGGGTAAGCCTTTTCGCGTTAAACGCGGTGCAGTATCGTGTTTGTCGGAGCCCGGTCTAATATCACGGCTTAGCTCATCCGCTTTACCGCTGTTAGGCTTCCCTTTCACGCCGACTATAAAGAGGTGCCGCTGTGCCTGGTCAGAGCTGGTGTTAAATTGTTACCCCGCCTACTATTTTTCTATGAAAAGGTCTAATTTAGTTTAAATACCTAATTAATGTAGTTTATCTTTATGAAGTACATTCACTCATACGTCCTGGGCTCAGGGGTCCCTTTAGGGGGGCTGGGCACCGGTTCCCTTGAGCTCAGGGCAGACGGCAGGCTCTATGAGTGGACTATATTTAATAACGGCGGGTACGCTGAAAGGCAAGAGTTCAGGAATACCTACTATATCACAGAGATGGACAGCTTTATAGTTGCTAAACAGTCAAAGGTGAGGTTACTCCAAGGGTATAACTACTACCACGGCAGTAGCCCTTATGCCCTCCCCTGGCTTAGGCCCGTAAGGCAGGTAGAATTTGTAGGTGAACCCCCGTTAGCAACGGCCAAATTCATAGACGACTTTACGGTCGACATGAGGGCTTTTTCTCCCTTTATCCCCCTTGATACCAAAAACTCCTCCCTACCGGTAGCTGTCTTCACTCTGTCTTCCACCTCTCCTACGGAGTTCGTCTTCGGTATAAAAAACCCCTTTGAAGGGGGGTCAATAAAGCCCGAGGGCGACACCTTGACCTTTTCGGGTAACGTGACACCGGGAGACCCGCGGTATAGGGGTGAGTTATGCCTGAGCGCGATCGCCGACGAAGTTTCGGGTTACACCACAGGGAAACAACCAGACCAGTACTTTTGGGGTAGGTATAAGAGTGAGGGGGAAATCAACGCCAGCGAAGGCCATTCTTACGGCCTCCTAAGGGCCAAAGGTAGGGAGGTCACGTTCCTCCTCTCATGGTACTTCCCGAACCACGTACTGTCCGACGGGAGGGTGCTGGGGCACTACTACGAGAACTTTTTCACCGGCTGTAAAGGGGTAAACGACTACGTCAGGTCGAACTTAGCGTACCTTAGGGACAAGACCGTACAGTTCCACGACCTGCTTTACAGACCTAAAGGGGTAGAAGAGTGGGTAGCCGACCTCGTAGGGTCACAGCTCACCACATTGGTTAAGTCCACATGGTTCGGTAAGGACGGCTGGTTCGGCATCTGGGAGGGGTATTACAATACCGCCGACGAGAGGAAAAACGGTATTTACCCTTACACCGGGGGGCCCGTACACACTGCGTTAAACACTATCGACGTCTTAACTTACGCTATCTATTCGCTCCTAGTCCTCTTCCCTGACCTAGCTAAGAGGGTCATGTTACAGACCAACAGCATCACAGAGGGCACCCCGGAACACGTAATTTACTCCCTAGCGTTCAACGAGAACAGGTCTAGGTTCTTAGATAGGCTGGAAAAAGACCCGTCAATCCCTACCGACTTCGGAAAGCTAAAGGAAACGGTTAACGAGATAGTCAAGGAGACCGGGAAAGACCCTAAGGGACGGGTAGCCCACTACGTCACCGACGGGTTATACGTCGACGGGTACCAGAGGGTCGACCTCAACCCGGAATTCGTCTTAATGTGGTACCTCATAAGCAAGATGACCGGGGACACGGAGTTCTTAAGAGGGCTTTACGAAAAGGCTTCCCTAGCTATCGAGACTACCTTTAAGACCCAGACCTTGGACGGGCTCATCTACCACTCACTACCTGCAGGACTTGAGTGGATAAGGTACGTCTATTCGGTGCTGGGGAGGTTACCCAGACCTGATAGCAGTAACGCGTACGGCCTCTTGGCGAGGGACTTATTGCCCCTTTCGATCCAGACTTACGACGACTGGACTATGCTTGGTATATCGTCATTTACTTCGATACTCTGGATCGCTTCCCTCCAGGCTTTTAATGAGGCGTCGGAGGTCTTAGGTAAACACGCCGGTTATGAGTACGAAAAGCTGGTACAAAAACTAGAGGAGTACTTGTGGAACGGGGAATACTTCGACTTATGGTTCGACCCCTTGTCCGGCTTTAGAGATAAGGCGTCTTGTGCGTCCCAACTACTGGGGCACTGGTACTCCACCTTACTGGGGGCTAAGTTCCTAGAGGACGAGATAGTCAAAAAGGCCTTGGAGTCAATAATAAAGTACAACCTCAAGGAAGAAGAAGGGGTTATTAACGGGGCTTACCCCGACGGCTACAGGCCGTTAGGGAGGGCTTACCGGAACCCCCTTAACCTGCCTTCCAGTCCCCAATTTGATACCCCTTGGTCGGGTGTGGAATTTTACGTAGCTTCCCACTTGGTCATGGAAGGGAAAGTGGAAGACGCTAAGAGGGTATTGAGGGAGGTGTACGACAGGTACGCTGTTGCCGGTAACTTCTGGGACCACTTGGAATGGGGTTCCCACTATATGAGACCGCTTTCCGCCCTTACACTGGTCCCGGCTTTCGAGGGGCTGACCTACGACGGTTTCTCTAAGACAATTACCATAACCCCGCCGGTAGACGAAATAACATGGGCCCTCCTACTCCCTTCAGGGTGGGGGAAGTTAGAGTACAGTGGAAAAGGGGTAAAGTTAGAAGTCATTAAAGGTGAGGTCGGGGTCAAAAGGCTCAGGCTTAAAAAAGACCCTGTTGAGGTCAGGTTTAACGGCGAGAAAGTCGGCTTCAAAGTGTCGGGAGCAGTTGAGCTTGAAAGAGAAGTCATCGCCAAAGAAGGGGACGAGGTCCAAATACTTTTCGCGGAGGGACAGTGAGATGGAGGTCTCGCTCAGGGGTAAGACGTGCCTTATAACCGGGGCTACACACGGTATAGGGCTAACCACGGCTAAACTCTTTTCGGAACTAGGCGCCAGAGTGATAGGTATAGGGAGGAACGTCCCCGAAGTGAATAAGGGGGTCGAGTTCGTAAAGCTGGACCTGACTTCAAGGGCTGACGTACTGTCCTTTATCGAGAGGTATAAGAGGGAGGTCGGCGTAATCGACGTACTTATAAACAACGCCTCCGTTAATTCAAGGTACTCCGTACTCGACATTACCCTCGAAGAGCTGGACAGAATGATAGAGCTCGAGGTAGTCTCCCCTATCCTCCTGTCGAGGATGGCCGCCGAGCTCATGATAAAGAATAAGGTGAAGGGAAAGATAATAAACGTGTCGGCGATCCAAGCTTATAAGCCGTTAGAGAGTTCCTTAGCTTATTCCACCGTGAAGGGCGCATTAATTTCCATGTCGAGGAGCCTCGCCGTCGACCTGGGGAAATACGGTATACAAGTGATAACGGTGCTACCGGGCCCCGTTTACACTAAGGGAGAAGAGGTCCCGGAAGACCTAGATAGGAGGGCGGCGACACTGTTGAGGAGGATGGGCAGGCCCCAAGAGGTAGCCCGGTTGCTGGCGTTTCTGTCGTCCGACCTCAACACCTTCATAACCGGTAGCGAAATAATAATCGACGGGGGGAGGCTGATAAGCAGGAGGCCCGACCCTGACGAGATAACTTCTGGAAAAGTCTAGGGAAGATGCAGGACAGTTAACGTCGGGGTAATAAACCTCCTACGGTTGCAAACCCGGCTCTGCTAAAGGCGAAGTATGTGGGGCCTAAAAATTGGGGTACGAGACGCACTACACGCTAAAGCCTCTACAGAGTTACGCCGCGGGTAAACCTAAGTTTGTGACCGTCGGAGATAGAGAGAGGGAGAAAGAAAAAGAAAAAGAAGAAAAAGAATTAGGGCTCATTATTTATAAAGAGGCGTGTACTATAGAGAGGTATAATGAGTTTCAACCCTTCCCTCTCAAAAATAGTTTTTCAAGACCGAGAATGTATACCCAAGTTAGTAAGCGAATCTACGCTCTATTCCCTTTATGACGCTTGTGGTAACAACGTGCTCCTCCTCAGGGACGGGTCTAAGTTAGGGGTAAGGTCACCTTCAGCCTTCACAAAGGCTGAAGTCCGGTTCGACGTTAGGGCCGAGGAGTTCCTAGCCCTGACCTTAGCGCCCATAGTAAAATACGGGACGGGGTATAAGTATTATAATGAACTTTACACCTACGGTAAGACCAGTGCCCAAAGTCCCGCTAACGTGGTCTACCCGGATTACGTGGAGTTCAGCAGCTACAACGATATAAACGAAAAGGCGACACCTTGCTGGACATACGCATATACCTCCAGAGAACTGCATAAGGTAATTTATCCCACAGTCGCAGTCCTCCTGAAAAAGGAGAAATACGAGGCGTATGTCGTAAACAGTGCTCATGGCCTCCACCCGTCACTGACCGATAACGGCCTCCTCATTGAAGGGCACTCGACCCCCGGGACTCTAACGTGGGTGTTGTTTAGGGGCGAAAACGAAGACCCTTACTCGGCTATAAGGGAGGCATTTGTGGAGATGAGCAAGTACTCTACGGTGAAGTTAAGGGAAGAAAAGCCGAGGCCTAAGGTCTTAGGGAAGTTAGGTTGGTGCTCGTGGAACGCCTTCCTGACAAATGTCAGTGAAGAGGAGGTGGTTAAAACGGTCAGGGGGTTAAAAGACCGCGGGGTAAAGTTAGGGTACGTCCTCATAGACGACGGGTGGCAGGAGAGGGGTGAAGACTTGGTATTGTTATCCTTAGACCCGGATAAGCGTAAGTTCCCTAGGGGCTTTCCTAAACTAAGGGAGGAAGTGGGGACGGAGGGTTTCGGCCTATGGCTCACCATAAACCTTTATTGGAAGGGGTTTTCCGAAAAAGTGAAGGAGGAGTTAGGTGAAGGAGAGGCTAACACACGTAACGGAGTCCCCGACGACTTAAACAGGGCTTTGACCCTCTACCATAACCTCTTCAGGAGGATAAAGGGGTGGGGTTTCTCTTTTGTCAAGGTAGACAACCAGTGGTCGGTCAGGTTAAAAGAATCTCCTGAAAACATCCAGCTGGCTTTACAGCTCTCAGCTTACGGGAACGGCCTCGAGGTGCTCAACTGCATGTCTATGGTGCCCGAGTGTTATTCGCACTATTTTTTGAGTAACATAATGAGGACTTCCACAGACTACATACCCATGTGGAAAGAAGCGGGGAAGCTACACATACTGTTTAACGCGTATAACTCCCTCTTTTTCAGTAACATAGTGTACCCGGACTACGACATGTTCTCGTCTTACGACCCCTATGCCCTAGCCCACTTAATAGCGAGGGTGTTCAGCGGGGGGCCTATCTACATCACAGATAGGGATGCGGAAAAGACCGATGTAGGGCTGTTACGTAAGGTGATGGTGGGTGACGGGGTCTCGACTGTAGATTTCCCCGGTGTGGTCACAAGGGACTTACTCTTCCGCAACCCCTACAAAGAGGAAAAACTGCTCAAAATCGCGTCTAAGTCTAACGGTATCCCCGTCTTGGGGGCGATTAACGTTAACGAAGGGGGGAAAGTCATAAAGGACAGGGTGGACTTGAGCGACTTCCCCTTCCCGATAGAGGGTGAGGACTTAATGTACTATAAGGTCTTAAGGCAGGAGTACGGTGACGCTAATGACCTCACTCTGGAGCTCGGTGAAATGGAAGGTGAGGTAGTGGTGATAGCGGAAAGGGGCACACCCATAGGCTTTAAAGGGTACCTCTTACCGCCCTCGACCCTCAAGAGTGACCTAAAGAAAGGCACAATGATTATTTTAGACGACCCCCTCAGAGAGGTTGAAATGAAGTGAGGGGCCGATAAAAACGGCTAACCCTTTAAAGGGTGACGTAACCTCTCGGCATGGGGGTCAGAAACAGTTTAGCACTTTAGCTTATGACCGTGTATCACTTTACGTAAAACCCTTGCGTCGATACCTTTTCACCAATTAGGTCGGGGCTATTACATACTCCATTATTAAGAGTCGGGGATCGTAATGTAGTGACTGAGCTATAAAGACTCCTCACAGTACTTAAGGCATATTAAGTCCTTGTCCCGCGCCACAGCTCCAAGTTGAGGTCTTTCTGCTCGGTTTATAGCTTAATAACGACGTTAAGTGGGGGTCTCTAACTTGTCCTTTGCTAATTGTAATTCTCTCTATTAATATAATTCAGTACACAAATAATGCAATTTATACTAAAATATCCTGTATTATTAAAATTATAAACCGATCATCATCTTACGCTTTTACACGGTTTCATGTATTAGTACCGCAATATGTATCTTGTGATGGCCACACCCTACTAAGTCACACGGGATTCACAAAAGGGCCGTGAAAGGCCCTTAAGTGTTCGTCCACGAATTGCACTAATTCGAGGGAAAATATTTCAATTTACAATGAATCCCCCAGCGGGCCTCGAACAACACAAGCGTAACTCACCTATTCACTTTAATATATAAATTATTTTGAACGAAATACTTGATCATAAGTCATGTTGTATACTATTACGTATATAATGAAGATATATTAATTTGCAATATAATTTATATTTATGCCGAAAGGCCTAGTCCACTCCAAAAACGACGACGTATGCGTAGCCACCACAGACATAAGAAAGGGGGAAGAAGTTATCTGCGCATATTTGGAAAACCCCTCGTCTTATGTCATAGTTAAAAGCGAGTCCGACATACCCTTAGGCCACAAGATAGCCCTAAGGGATATTAGAAAAGGAGAAAAAGTCCTCAAATACGACAGAGTAATAGGGGTAGCGACACAAGACATAAGGAAAGGAGAACACGTGCACGTCCACAACATCAAGTCATTGAGGTGGGGGAAATGACCTCTACCATAAAGGCTTATGTAAGGGAAAACGGGGCAGTAGGGGTAAGAAACCACGTCCTCGTCTTACCTTTAGACGACCTATCCAACACCGCGGCCACGGGGGTAGCTAAGTTAATAAGGGGGACTACAGTGATCCCCCACCCTTACGGCAGGCTACAGTTCGGCCGAGACCTCGACTTACTGTTCCACATACTCTCAGGGACAGGGGCTAACCCCAACGTAGCGGGGGTGATAGTCATTGGCATTGAAGAAAACTGGGCAAACAAAGTAGCGGACGAAATAGCGAAGACCGGGAAGCCCGTAGAGGTCTTCCCGATAGAGGGAAACGGCGACTTAAGGACGATAGAAAAAGCGTCGAGAAAGGCACTGGAAATGGTACAAGAAGCCAGTGAAAAACAGAGGACGGAAGTAGACATATCTTCGGTCGTTATGAGTATTAAGTGCGGGGAATCCGATACCACTTCGGGCCTCGCCTCCAACCCGGCTGTAGGTGTAGTAGTCGACAGGATGGTAGACCAAGGGGCTACGGTCATGTTCGGCGAGACTTCAGAACTCACCGGTGCGGAAGACATAGTCGCGGACAAAATGGCCACACCGGAACTCAGGGAGAAGTTCATGAAGGTCTTCAGAGAGTACACGGAGGTCATAGAGAGGGAAGGAGTAGACCTCTTAGGGTCCCAGCCCACTCAGGGGAACATAAAGGGCGGGCTGTCAACCATCGAAGAAAAGGCTTTGGGGAACATCCAGAAGCTGGGGCACAGGAAAGTCAACTGCGTCTTGGACTACCTAGACCAGCTGGAAAGGGGGAAAGGTGGGACTCTGTGCTTCGTAAACACGTCCTCAGCTGCAGCTGAAGCCGTGACACTGTTCGCCGCTAAAGGGTCGGTAGTCCACTTGTTCACCACCGGTCAGGGTAACGTAGTAGGGCACCCCCTTATCCCGGTGATAAAGATAACAGCTAACCCCAAGACCGCCGCCCAGATGAGCGAACACATAGACGTAGACGTCTCCGACTTACTAGACCTGAAGATTTCATTAGAGGAGGCGGGTGAGAGGGTATATAAGTACATGCTCAGGGTCCTGAACGGGAGGTTGACTAGGGCTGAAGTCCTCCAACACGACGAGTTCTCCCCGATTAAACTGTACATAAGTGCGTGAGAATGAAAGTCAGTGTCTTCCACCTATCAATACCGTTCCTCACCGACCCCCCTTCAGACTGGACAGAACAGTGGGCAGTACAACTATACGTAAAAGTTGAAGAGTGGGGGGAGCGGGGTTGGGGGGAGACTTTAGTAGCGGGCAGCGGTATTATAGGGGCCTATTCTTCCGTAATAACAGAACTCATAAAGCCTTTCCTCGAGGGGGACACCGTGAGCTCACCTTACGAGCTCGAAAGCCTCTTGGAGAAGATAATGTTCAGTGCCGGTAACTGCGGGGTGGTAACAGGGGCCATAAGTTCTGTGGAGATGGCGATTTGGGGGCTGAGGGCTAAGAAAATGGGAGTACCGTTGGCGGACCTCTTCGGGGGTAGGAGTAGGGGTTCTGTGAAAGTTTACGGGAGCTTCCCCAGGTTTTCAAGGATCGAAGACGTCCTTAGAGTTACGGAAGCGGTAAGGGAAAGGGGACTCAACTTCATAAAACTCCACCAACCCCCTTCCACGGTTTTGGAGACGATAAAGGCAATCCGGGAGAAGTACAGAGAAATGAAGGTAGCTGTAGACCTCAACTCGCCTTTCGACTTAAACGGTGCTAAGGAATTCGTGAATAAAGTGTCAAGGTATGAAATAGAGTGGGTAGAAGAACCTTTGTACCCGCCTAACGACTACTACGCACTGGAAAAGCTGACCAGGGCTTCCCCCGTCCCGATAGCCGCGGGAGAAAACGAGTACACACTCCACGGGTTCAGGGCCCTCTTGGAGTCCGGTGTGTCGTACCTCCAACCCGACATAGCGAAGATCGGAGGGGTGAGTAAGTTCCTGAAAGTCCTGGAACTGGCCTCGTCATACCACGTTAAGGTGGCACCCCACGACAGGCCCGATAGATCCCCGGTCTCGCTTATCTACACTCTTAACTTAGCCTCGGCTAGGGGGGAAATAGAGGTCGTGGAATACCCTATAACCGATTTCCCTACAGACCTCTTCCCTTCGGTCCCGGTCTTCAAAGGGGGGTATGTAGTCCCACCGGAAAACGTAGAAGTGAGGGAGGAAGCGATAGCTAAATACCCGTACACGAGCAAGGTCAGGATCCTACATTTTAGTGATTTAGAAGGTAAATTAATAAAATCCTGGTACGATAATAATCCCTGATGAGCAACCTAACGGAGACCGCCTATAACAAGATACTTAGTAATATAGTTAACGGTAAGTACAGACAAGGGCAGAGGCTGACGGAAGACCAGTTATGTAAAGACCTCAATATGAGCAGGACACCTGTGAGGGAGGCACTGAGGATGTTATTGTCTGAAGGGGTAATAAAGAAAGAGAACAAGTCCTATTCGGTAGTTTACATCACCGCGGAGGAGGTGAGGATGTTATACGAGGTGAGGATCCCGTTGGAGGGGCTCGCCGCTAGGCTGGCCTCATTGAGGGCTAGTGAAGAGGACATAATAAATATGGAGAGGACACTGTTTAAAGTCAAAGAAGAGTTAGAAAAAGGTGACCCCGACCCCCTGACGTTGGCCCAACTTAACGGTGCATTTCATGAGGCTATTGCAAACGCCGCGAGGAACACTTACTTACGTTCTTACCTCACAAGCACAAGGGTCAAGTTAAAAATAGTGAGGACTTCACTCTTTACCAGTTTTGAAAGGAGGGCGGAAGAATATGATGAACACTACTCGGTGTTTACCGCTATTAAGGAGAGGGAGCCGGAGGAGGCAGAACGTCTGATGGTAGAGCACGAGAAAAGGGTATTGGACTACTTGGAAAAGAGGGTCTTAGTGTATATGAGTTAATCCCGTGTTACGGAGTATTTTCATCATCGCGGTCAGGACAGAAAGGGTAAGGGCTTTTCCCTATCTGTTAAAACCTTTAACGCGGTTTTTGGGCCTCTTTGTTCTCCGGTCTAGCGTGGTTAAGGGGTAGTCCCGCTGTTAGGTCCACTACCCTTACTGTTTGACCTCACCTAGGTGACCTCCGAGGGGTTTTCACCTTGTTACCGTTAAGCCCAGTTACCCTCCCGTTAAAGGGGTAGTAATTACCTTCCCTTCTCCCCCGTTTACACTCAGTCATACAAGGCACAGATAAGGTGAGGACGACAGAAACCGGATTGGCGAAGCAAGCGGGTGACGTTTACATCTCGCTCAGCGTAGGTAGTGTCCAAGTAATTTCAAAGCAAGTGTCCTATGAGGGAGGAGAGGGTGACTTAGGAAGATTTGCGAAGAGAGGGAGTCTATGAAGTTTATATGTTATCCTCTGTATATTTTATCTACTTATGTTATAGGTCCTGTAGGAGCAGTAGTTATACCATAGCCCGTTTCTGACCTGGCTTTTCCCGCCGACGGTAAGCTAAAGGCCGTTGACAGCAGTTTCTAATAAATCGTAAAGTTTATATTATTTCATCACAAACTCTTATACAATGCTAAGACCCAAAGAAGTCTGTCAACGTCTAGGGATTTCCTATGCAACACTTAGAGAATACGTTAAGAAGGGTTACATTAAGCCAGTAGTATTACAGAGCGGGAAGTGGAGGTTTAGGGAAGAAGATGTAGAGAAATTAATGGGGATTGTTAAAAAGAGGAAAGTGATATTATACGCAAGAGTGTCATCGAACACACAGAAAGACGACTTGGCGAATCAAGTGAAATACCTAGAGGAACAGGTCAAGGACTATGACCAGGTAATAACTGATATAGGATCTGGACTAAACATGAAGAGAAAAGGATTCCTCAAATTATTGAGGATGATACTGAACAACGAGGTCGCAAGGGTGGTCGTCGCATACCCAGACAGGCTTGTCAGGTTCGGATTCGAGATAATTGAAGAAGTATGCAAAGCACACAACTGCGAAATAGTAGTGTTAAACGAGGAAGATAAAACACCAGAACAAGAGTTGATAGAGGATCTGATCTCAATCCTAGTATCATTCAGTGGGAAGCTGTACGGCATGAGGAGCCATAAATATGAAAAGGTGAAGAAATGTGTCGAGGAGCTTAAGGCTTAAAACATTTCAACCAGAAGAGGAGTATATTTACCTAACCTACTCCCTGAAGAACGATAAGAAGGAGGAGAGCAGGATATTACTAGAGAACTACAAAATCCTACTACAAAAAGCATTAGACTGGTTGTGGGAGAGGACTAAGGTAGAGAGGAAGGAAGTGAGGAAAGGTAAGAAAGTGCTTACAAAGGTAAAAATAACCTTACCTAAGAAGAAGGAGGTATACAAGGAGCTCAGGGATGAACTAGAGAAGATTAACGTCCTAGCTTCACACTACGTGGATAAGGCAATAAACGATGCTTACTCACTCCTGAAGAGTTGGAAGAGGAGAGCTGAGAAGGGACAAGCATCACTTAGGAAACCCAAGCTAAAGAAGGTTTATGTTAGGGTAAAATCAACGCTGAGGAAGGTTGAGGGTGAGTCAGTTAGGGTAACTGTTAAACCTTACGAATACATCACGTTTTCGTGGTCACATGCATGGTTCTCTAAAAGGGTTAAAGGGCTGGAACTCGGCGAGCCTATAATTAAGGAGGAAAAAGTGTACCTACCGTTCCGCTATAAATTACCTTGGAGTACTCCGCTCAACTTCCTAGCAATTGATAGCAACCTTTACACATTAGACGCTTACGACGGGGGGAAATTCATAACGTTCTCCATCAAGGAGCTGTACAGTCTGAAGTACGGTATGCAGTTGAAGAGGGCTAGGGTTCAGTCCTTCGCCTCAAAGCACCCTAAGAAGGGTAAGGAACTTACGAGAAAGTACTCCCACCGTGAGAGGAACAGGGTGCTCGACTACGTTCACAAGTTCGTCAACAAACTCTTGGAAATGTACCCGCTGACCATGTTTGCAGTAGAGAAGCTAGACAAACAAGCGATGTTCGAGGACGCCACTGACTCCCTCTCAAGGAAGATATCGAGGACTGTGTGGAGGACAATACACCGTGTGCTTAAATACAAGGCTCCGCTTTACGGTTCATTCGTTAAGGAAGTGAACCCGCACCTCACCTCTAAGTCCTGCCCCAGATGTGGATGGGTTTCCCGAAAGGTCGGCAGGACTTTTAGGTGTGAGAGGTGTGGGTTCACGTTAGATAGGCAATTAAACGCATCTCTGAACATCTACCTCAAGATGTGCGGGTTCCCCCGCATCCGCGATATTCCGCGGGTGTGGGTTGGGGTTATCCCGCTAAAGGGGCGGAGGAGGATGAATGGGGCAATGCTCCATGACTCTGGTGAAGCCCAAGGGCTGAGGGTTGATATGAAATATTATGAAATCCTATGAAGCCCAAACCCCGTTTTACAAAATAATTATTATTACGTATGTGTTGTCCGTCGGCGAACTATACTAGGCTAAGGGAAATTATGACCTGCAAAGGACACGTGAAAGGCACCTCACCTCCCCACAGATAAACCTAGATAGCCTCAGGAGTATTGCCCTTTAAAGACCGACCGGGTATGGAAGTAAGTTAAAATTGCTCGCCACGGGTTGACCGTCCTTCGGGGAGGTAGTTGTAAAGAGCTTTATATACTAGTAAATAGTAAAGTGGACCTATGGAGAGGGTAAAGGTAACGAGGGGCTACCAAGTGACTATCCCCGCCTCAATAAGGAGCAAGATCGACATAAGGGAAGGCGACGTATTTGAGGTCTACTTAAACGGCGACGAGATCGTACTGAGGAAAGCCAGGACGCAGAGGCCCAGAGTAAAGCTCGGTAGGGAATTATCACTAGAAGATATCGAGGGAGCGATAAGGCGCGGAGAGGGAGAGAGCTATAGTCGACACTAACGCGGTCGTATAAGACTATGTAGAGGACTCAGCACACCACAAAGAAGCCGAGGCAACCCTGTACTCCTCGGACAAATGGGTGGTCCCAGTAATCGTTGCCCACGAACTGGTCTGGTTTTTAGAAGGCATGGGACTGGAGGACAGGCTCGGCGACATTACAGCATACTCACAGCACCGAAGAGCGGAGGTGGTTTACGACTGCGGTGACCACATAACTGGAGCCATAGAGGTCTTAAAGAAAGAAAAAACTCCCCGTTTCGGATTATAAGGACATGGTCATACTCTCCCACGCGGTACGCGAAAGACACTCCCTAGCTACGTTTGACAAACGACTATCGAGACCCGCGGAAAGGTACGGCGTGGAAGTCATTTCTAGATGCCAAGGGAACAAAACTCTTTTCCCTAAAATACGCCATAGCCAAATCAGAATAATTTTAGAAACCGCAAACCGTTTACTTCTAAATAATTAAAAGTCCTGTACGAGAACGAGGCACAATTTTTTTAAGACACGATGTCGCGGTCATCATACTTTGACGTACTTAAGGGTCTTAACCGAGGTCGGTGACCCCCAAACTCGTTTCAACGGGTCAGAGGAGCGGCGAGGAGGGAAGCCAGTTAGTGAACACCTAAGTTCACACACGCGTTTCAACGGGTTAGAGGAGCCCTCCTTGATCTACCGGCCAGTTAACCCCGTGAAGCTTAGCCTTCACTTTGCAGTGTCCGTTCCCTTTTGGCACCAGAATTTTAAGCTGACCTGAAGTAAAGCCTAAAGACCTTATAAGTGTTATCAGTCAGTTCGTATTGTTAAGGAAAACAGGGTAACTACCATTTCCTCGAAATTAAGAGTATTAATTTTGCAAGGGTCGTAAGACCCATCTTACGGAACCACATAAAACCTCGTAACCCCTTCTAGTAAACGTTACTAAAGTATGTTTGTCCCTCCTTCTAAACCTCTCCCAAGATAGTATTAGATAGAATAGCCCTTAAGAATAATCTTGTTTTTTAGTACTAATTCTTTGTAGAATCTAATCGGCATTTGAGAACACTCCCAACCGAAGTTACCTTTTTTCCTATATTTGAGTTCTAAGTCCCTAAGGCAGTGCTATAAACCTCCCTAGAACTTCTTTGCCCCGCTACTGTCTCCCAGTTTCAAGTCCCCAAGGGAATGCTACAAACACGAATTTTTGGTATTTTTTATAAGCTCTAATATTATTGTTTCAAGTCCCCAAGGGATTGCTACAAACAATCGTACTAGAATTATTATCGCTGATATCCCATCGTTTCAAGTCCCCAAGGGAATGCTACAAACAATGTATTATGACCCTATCACAGAACGATATATACGTTTCAAGTCCCCAAGGGAATGCTACAAACAGAAAAGCATTAAGAGGGAATTAGGATGGCAAGAGGTTTCAAGTCCCCAAGGGAATGCTACAAACGACTAGGAGTAGGAGGTATCTTAGCAGCGTTCAAAAGTTTCAAGTCCCCAAGGGAATGCTACAAACGAGAAGGTGTTTTAGGGCTAAGGTAAATGGAGTGTGTTTCAAGTCCCCAAGGGAATGCTACAAACAGAAGGACTTAGAGGACTTCATAAAAAGAAAGGACGAAAGTTTCAAGTCCCCAAGGGAATGCTACAAACGTCCTCGTTTTCAGCCCACACATATATGAACTGTATGTCGTTTCAAGTCCCCAAGGGAATGCTACAAACAAAGCGATATATCCCCGATGGCGGAGGAGTGCACTAGTTTCAAGTCCCCAAGGGAATGCTACAAACTAGCTTGGGATCCAACACTTGCGCTTTTACTGCTTACTGTTTCAAGTCCCCAAGGGAATGCTACAAACTCTAGAATAATCAAGGGTTAAGTTGATGAGGAGTTCGGTTTCAAGTCCCCAAGGGAATGCTACAAACATAGTACACCGTTTTCTTTTTTAAATACTGTCTTATCGTTTCAAGTCCCCAAGGGAATGCTACAAACATCGAGAGGGCAAAAATTGAGGGGTGTGATGTATTGCGTTTCAAGTCCCCAAGGGAATGCTACAAACTTCCGATCTAAATTCGGGATTTGTTTCACAAGCTGCAAGTTTCAAGTCCCCAAGGGAATGCTACAAACTAGGAACTGCGGTTACACTCTGTACAAATTTGAAAAAGGTTTCAAGTCCCCAAGGGAATGCTACAAACATTATACTTCACCAGATATTATCACGTATGACCATAGTTTCAAGTCCCCAAGGGAATGCTACAAACTCGATGCTCGGTGCGGCAGAGACTGAGTATAGTATCCTGTTTCAAGTCCCCAAGGGAATGCTACAAACCGGTAGGTAGCGGAGGTGCTATAGCGTATCAGCTGAGTTTCAAGTCCCCAAGGGAGTGCTACAAACATTCTATAACACTACCTTCATCAGTTTCCCTGACTCTGTTTCAAGTCCCCAAGGGAGTGCTACAAACGAATATCTACGGTGAGCCGGAAGTAGTGCTATCATAGTTTCAAGTCCCCAAGGGAGTGCTACAAACCAAAACGCGAAGGTGATGTGAAATGACTATAGATTAGTTTCAAGTCCCCAAGGGAGTGCTACAAACTGAAGAAAATCAAAGATATGCACTTATAAAAATTAGGTTTCAAGTCCCCAAGGGAGTGCTACAAACCTTGGTGTGCGGAAAGGGCGGTGAACTCCTCGTCACCGTTTCAAGTCCCCAAGGGAGTGCTACAAACGACTGGAAACGGGTTTGAACCGTGGGTTCTTCTTGAGTTTCAAGTCCCCAAGGGAGTGCTACAAACTCTCAAATTATAATATTTGCAATTTTATATTTATACAATAGTTTCAAGTCCCCAAGGGAGTGCTACAAACAAACATCATACCCAAACTCACACTTCACCGGCACCTGTTTCAAGTCCCCAAGGGAGTGCTACAAACGGATCATAGTACATGACTAAATCGTATAGCTCACCGTGTTTCAAGTCCCCAAGGGAGTGCTACAAACTGATGGTATCAATTTCAGAAGAAGAGTTCAAAAGAAGTTTCAAGTCCCCAAGGGAGTGCTACAAACCCCATGTAGCCAAGGTACATGACGTCTTACATAAAGTTTCAAGTCCCCAAGGGAGTGCTACAAACGGGAGGGCTTCCTCGTCGACCCGGCCACGGGTGAGGGTTTCAAGTCCCCAAGGGAGTGCTACAAACGGGAGGGCTTCCTCGTCGACCCGGCCACGGGTGAGGGTTTCAAGTCCCCAAGGGAGTGCTACAAACGGGCATCAAGGTCTGGAAAGAGCAATACGTTAGAAGGTTTCAAGTCCCCAAGGGAGTGCTACAAACACATTCGGCTCACTGATCGAAATAGTAATTTATTTGAGTTTCAAGTCCCCAAGGGAGTGCTACAAACAAAATATTGAGAATTCCTACCAGCCTCAAAAGCTTTGTTTCAAGTCCCCAAGGGAGTGCTACAAACATACGTCATAAAATCGGAAAAATAAATGTTAGTTATAGTTTCAAGTCCCCAAGGGAGTGCTACAAACCTTGTAACCCCCCTCTTCTGCTACTTCCCTCAGGATCCGTTTCAAGTCCCCAAGGGAGTGCTACAAACTTTTCATCAAGATAACTAGCAACCGCCGTATAATTTGGTTTCAAGTCCCCAAGGGAGTGCTACAAACCATAGTAGGAGCTACGGGCTCTGGGAAGAGTACTACGTTTCAAGTCCCCAAGGGAGTGCTACAAACCCTGGAGAACACCTAATGAATGCATTCAAGAAGAAAAATGTTTCAAGTCCCCAAGGGAGTGCTACAAACCTAGTCAGCATAACGAACATGGGGTTTACCATTTCTAGTTTCAAGTCCCCAAGGGAGTGCTACAAACTGTTTCTACTTGACCATGCTGAGATGGAAAGGGTGAAGTTTCAAGTCCCCAAGGGAGTGCTACAAACGCCATATGCCTTGCGATATTAGGACCGTCCGCTTCTGGTTTCAAGTCCCCAAGGGAGTGCTACAAACGCCATATGCCTTGCGATATTAGGACCGTCCGCTTCTGGTTTCAAGTCCCCAAGGGAGTGCTACAAACATTATCTATCATTATCAACTATTTTTCTCATGGTTAGTTTCAAGTCCCCAAGGGAGTGCTACAAACTCCTTTTAGTTAAACGATTAGATATTTACACATTTGTTTCAAGTCCCCAAGGGAGTGCTACAAACTTAGATTCTTCGTCAAAAACAAGATACGGTTTCTTTAGTTTCAAGTCCCCAAGGGAGTGCTACAAACTAAATGGTGGCAAATCAAACTTCAAGAATTCATCTGTTTCAAGTCCCCAAGGGAGTGCTACAAACTACTTTCTAGATTCTAAAAAAATGATAGAAATCTTGGTTTCAAGTCCCCAAGGGAGTGCTACAAACATAATTTTACAGTGGTGAGAAAAATTGTCCATACCCCCGTTTCAAGTCCCCAAGGGAGTGCTACAAACTGGAGATGTATATTTTCTTCTAGGAGCATCACAATTTTGTTTCAAGTCCCCAAGGGAGTGCTACAAACCGAATTTTTCGGCTGAACTGATGTTCTCATCTTCAATGTTTCAAGTCCCCAAGGGAGTGCTACAAACACTATTACTTTAAATGATTATTCTACAATTGAAAACCGTTTCAAGTCCCCAAGGGAGTGCTACAAACGTCAATTAGGAATTGAAAATAGAAAAGAAAACCCGGTAGTTTCAAGTCCCCAAGGGAGTGCTACAAACACAATATTAAGGTTAATAATCAATGGTAATTCTTGACGTTTCAAGTCCCCAAGGGAGTGCTACAAACGCGATGATGAAGGATTGACAGGCTGAAAATGACGAGCGTTTCAAGTCCCCAAGGGAGTGCTACAAACTTTGAAGAGAGAAAGACTTATATATTTTAGTATGATAGGGGTTTCAAGTCCCCAAGGGAGTGCTACAAACCTCAGCCTGGAGCAAGCTATCGACATTTGCCTTACGGCGTTTCAAGTCCCCAAGGGAGTGCTACAAACCAAGGCGAACCAAGTAGACCATGACATTACTGAGTTCATGTTTCAAGTCCCCAAGGGAGTGCTACAAACCCAATATATCAGAGTTAGAAACGCTCCGCCTAACGGTGGTTTCAAGTCCCCAAGGGAGTGCTACAAACGGACGAAGGGCTTTGTGAAAAATATAAAGCATATTAGTTTCAAGCCCCCAAGGGAGTGCTACAAACCAAATTACCTTAATACATATCATAAAACTTCTACAAGTTTCAAGCCCCCAAGGGAGTGCTACAAACATGTTCTCAAAGTCACATTTTCTGGTTTACAGTCAAGTTTCAAGCCCCCAAGGGAGTGCTACAAACCCTTATACGCTCTTTTATTTCTCACTGTAGAGGATGTTTCAAGCCCCCAAGGGAGTGCTACAAACCATAGGACGGGTTCGGAGGAAAACAAATAGGTTCAATGGTTTCAAGCCCCCAAGGGAGTGCTACAAACTTGCCCCGCTAAAGGCTAACTCCTCAGAAGTGTTAGTTTGTAGGTTTCAAGCCCCCAAGGGAGTGCTACAAACTAGGGGTTTTTAAAAACCCCAATAGTGGAGGTGAAAGTTTCAAGCCCCCAAGGGAGTGCTACAAACAAAGAAACGTCATGGTGTTGAGGATAGACATAATAAAGTTTCAAGCCCCCAAGGGAGTGCTACAAACGAAGTTTGAGATTGTACTTTATCTTTTGAAATGGAGGTTTCAAGCCCCCAAGGGAGTGCTACAAACTTTGTAAGATTCTATTATTCTAAGCGTGAAATTATGGAGTTTCAAGCCCCCAAGGGAGTGCTACAAACCATGGACACAATCTGGAAAGACTTACTTTATAGAACGTTTCAAGCCCCCAAGGGAGTGCTACAAACTCCTCTTGTATTTGTTTATCAGTTGAGACGATTAACAGATTTATATATGTTTCAAGCCCCCAAGGGAGTGCTACAAACAATTATCTTGAGAATTATACTTAGCAAATTCACGACAGTTTCAAGCCCCCAAGGGAGTGCTACAAACAAAAGTCCTAAAAATATATAAAATCTGTCTGAGTGGAAAGTTTCAAGCCCCCAAGGGAGTGCTACAAACAAAAAAACAAATCAAGAGAGAAAACAAAAGAGAAGAGTTTCAAGCCCCCAAGGGAGTGCTACAAACGCTGAATATAGCCCGCGAAACCTTTTGGAATCCTCATGAGTTTGTGTTTCAAGCCCCCAAGGGAGTGCTACAAACTCAAATATTAAAATAGGTACAGGGGGTGGTGAAAACTAGTTTCAAGCCCCCAAGGGAGTGCTACAAACAAATGTGTGAAAAAATACGACAAACCGGAAATGAATGGTTTCAAGCCCCCAAGGGAGTGCTACAAACTATTTTTAACGCCTCACTTATGTCAGCCTTTTCCCCAGTTTCAAGCCCCCAAGGGAGTGCTACAAACTCCCCACAAGTGCAACTGGAAAACAACCCCTACCAGATAGTTTCAAGCCCCCAAGGGAGTGCTACAAACTCCTCTTGTATTATATGTTTTCTAGGTTGATAAAAGTTTTGCTGTTTTCCGGCAGCGTTACCGCTCCTTAAAGCTACCTTTCACTGCCGAGGGAGTTTTACGTAAAAATAAATATGTTTTAGTTGTAATATTTTTGTTTTACCTTTCACTGCCGATCTCACTCCCTGCCATATAAAATGAATAAATATATATAGAATTAGAATAAATATGCGGGTCGGACGTAATGGGATTTCACGGCTCCTTTGCGAATTGTAATAGTCCTAATGTACAAATAACCTAAATGAGTACTAACTGATCTTCCGTTGAATTGGTATAATTTAGTATATAAATAATACAGTATACTTAAGGTCATTCTAAATAAACTAAATTATAAACTCGTCACTTCACGTTTTTACACGTACTATGTATTAATATTGTTTAAGTGTATATTTAATGGCAATAATCTCATTATCGTTAGGCAAATAGAAACCGCATAGGACCGTGAAAGACCCCTAGTTTTCCTTATAATTTTTCAAAACTCAACGAGAATAATTACCATGTCCTTTTTTAATGTCCTCAACAAACATATAATTATGAAGAGCGGAAAAGACGAGGGATATTATTACGTTGAATTAGACAGAGAGGAGATAATTAAGCTTAAGGAAATTGTTGAGAAAAAGGCTAAGGACCGTAAACCTTCTTATGAGACCCCATCTCCCAAATAAATACAATACAGTTTTTTGAGCCCACACTGTAAAGTATCCTTATATCTCCCGTAACCTCTATTGAGAACATAGGGTTCCCGTACTTATCCTTTCCCGGCTCTCTCTGGCATATTTGAAAGGGCTATTGAGTATGAGTAATACCTTTTCCAGAATAAGCATAACCAATCACTTTCAAACTCATCCATCAAATATTCCGCTAATTCTTCTAAACTGTTTATTTTCTTATTGAACATAAACCTTGCTTTCCACTTCTCTCAAGCCACGATAAAAGATGTAAAAGAAAAATCGAAAATCTTTCTATTTTTGTATATTATCTCATTAGAAATAATAATAAGTAAAATTCAATGAGAGAGACATTAAGCCGGGGAGTTTCACGGCTCCATTGTGAATTGTAATATTCTCTGTTAAAGTTAAATTAATATAATACAGTATACAAAGATCATTCTGCATAGACTAAATTATAAACTTGTCACCTTACGGTTTTACACGGTATCACGTATTAATATTGTTCAATGTATATTTGATGTTATAACCTCACAGTACTTTAGACAAATAGAAATCGTAAAGGGGCCGTGAAAGGCCCTTGGTGTAACCTGTTCACTTTTTTTACGACTATAATACTCTAATGTCACTGTTATTACCATTACTGATGAGTGCTCATTAGGATTATTTGTACGCTGATTATATTAATTTGACAGGTAGCATTTCGATTTGCAACGGGGACGTGAGCGACTTGGGGGGTGGAGGTGGGGAGTATTATAGCTCCGGTTAATTTAGGTTTTAGCGGACATTTGGGTTATTTATAAGAAGGCGTATACTAATCCGATAGCGGTGTTTCACGTCATGGAGGCCCTTACATATGCCCTTCCCAAAAAAGTAATCCATAAAAAAAGGACGTCGTATGACATATAGAGTTCACAGCTATTACCTCTCAAATTACATAAAGGGTTCACGGAAAAAAGGAAAGGGAAAGGAAAAAAACTCACATGGTTTTCTATTTCACGTCCACCTACCGAGAAGCCCTCACGACGTCGATGCCAAGCGTCGTTAATTAGGGAAAGCTCGGGGAGGGTGGGTAGTGGGGAGTAGGAGGGCTGACCCCGCGGTGACTTCCACGTGTGCATTGTAGACTTGTATAGGGCAAGACTAGCGAAGCCGACTTGCAGCGGAGGGCTAGACCGGGTGGGCGGGTGAGGTCGCTGTAGTAAACTTGTAGCAGAGAGCGAAACCTCCTTACCGTGAACGGTAAACATGTTAACACTTTTTCCGTGTGCTAACCCTGCGGTGGAGAGCTAAACCTCAGTAGTGACCCCCAGCCCAGCTCTTTGAACAGCCCTACTTTCTCCCTGTCCGTCCGGTTCAACACCGAGCCGGGTAATAGGGCAGGGTATAACGGCCTCCTCGAGTTATAGGACAAGCTGTACCCCCTACCGACTACCCCTATTTTCCCATACTCTAACACGTTAGCCAGTGCAACGCCCTCCACTCTCATCTCCATCAAGTCGTCCACGGTGACTATGCTACGCTTATCGCTGTCCAGTAAGACAGGTGAGGCCACTACGGACTTCTCCCCCTTATTAGGCAAGTCGAGGTCTAATTCCTTGACCGCTGCCGTCCTCCCGCGTCCGCCCAGCCTCACTACCCCCCTATACTTGGCGTCTGTCTTTACGTATATCCCCCACTCCTTCACGTCTTCAAAGTTCTTGAGGACAGTAGACCCCAAGTCCACTAGCTTGACGCTGTAAAGCAGGTGTTCCTTAGCGTTCCTCTTAGCTAAGTCCCTACCTATACCCGTCCTGTTCACCTGCTCAGGGACTATGTAGTCCTTTTCTTTTTCCCTATACACTGTCACTAACGTGTCACCGTCGAGCCTCAACACGCCCAACCTGCCTGGGTAGTCGTGGAACAGTACGAACTTCCCAGCAGCGCTACGGCACCCCCTCCTCTTACCCTCCACAAAGACCACCGGGCCCCAGACGTCCCCGAGGACTGCCTTAAACTCTTCCGCGAGCTTCTCTTCGTCCCTGACATAACTACCGCCCTTTAAAGACCTATAGAGTGCCCCCGTGATAGTACTTATCAGCGGTAAAGGCTCCGAGACCCCTTTGTTCATGGGCCCACTGAGGCTGGGCGAGTACTCCCCGTGCCACCTGAAGAGTACGGGTTCCAGAGGTTTGACTAACAGTCCCATGTCTCACACCCCCAAGTGGTCGTATGCCTTTATCAGTTCGGTCCTCTCGTCCCTTAGGTCTCCCTCTTCAGCCCCTTCATCACTTTGCTCGTCGTGTACTCCACCCTCCACCTTAATGACGACGTCAAGCCCCACCAGTTTGCGGTAGAGGTCTTCGAGCTTGGTGCCCTTCCACTTCTGTGAGTTCCTGCTGAAAAGGTAGGCTATAGCTTCCCTTGGGAACTCCCTCAATACCTCCCTGTCCGTCCCCAACCAGTCCTTAATGAACCCGGAAGACAGCCCGCCTTTTACCCCTACGTTGGCCTTTAACGCCTCGTACACCTCAAACGTCTCCAAAGTTAGCGTGTAGCCGTCTATACGGGGCTTGTTGTATAGGACAGCGACGTCTTTCACACCGTATTGTCCCCTAGTCTTGAGTACGGACGTCACGTCCTTTACCTTCTCCCCCTCTAGGGCTACGCGGTCTTTGAGCTCCTCCAGCTCCCTCGCTATCTCCCACAGGTTGAACACCGCGTCCCTGTAATGGGCGACCAGTACCCCGTAGCTCCTCCCGTAAAGGGCGAGCGAGTCGAACACGGCACCGTTTATGACGTGGAACCCCACCGGGAACCCCCAGTAATTAGACCTCGTCTCCTTCACCAGCTCCATAGCCTTTTCCACAGACGTCAGGAACATCACGTCGTCCCCTCCGGCGAAGACTAACACGCCCTTGTCCCTGACCGACTCAGCGTCCTTTATCGCGGTCACGGCTAAAGCCCTTGATACCGCGATCAGGTAGACCGGGGTGACCGGGACTACGTTCTCGTCCCCGTCGGAAAGGCCTAGTTCCTTTAAGAGGTCTAGCATTTTGCTTACTCTGTCTCCGTTTTTCGCTCTGTCTTCATTTTTCGCGGGCCCCTCTTCCGCGGCTGCGTTCCTCGCCCTGCTCAAGTACTCCTTCAAGTCCACTTTTATTTTACCCTTCAACACCTTACTCCCTACCATGTCACCGTCCCCCCTCACTATCGCGTAATACGTCTTTACCTTTTTGTGCAGGTTTGACAGGAAGCGTTCGTCCTTTATGTACTCTTTCAGCTTGTCTACCACTTCCTCACGTTTTTCAGGGTCTAACAGCTTCATCAGGGGCCTCTCGTCCCGCGTTATGTTAAATAAGCCCCCTACGTCCTCGTGGCCCTTCAGCGGTGCGGGTAATACCCCCTTCTTCTCCGCCCCGTACTGTTTGGCCTTATCCAATACCTCCTTCCACAGCTCCATGTTGGCTATGTCGATAGTAGAGGGGAGGAGTTCGAAGTCCTTTTCGGTATAGAAGCCTAAAGCCTCTAACAGTTCCCTCACGCTACCCCTATCCCCTATGGCCCTCTTTGTGTAACAGTAACCGCATAAGTTTTCGCCCTCGTCTAACCCGGGGTACGTCGTGTCCCCCTCTCCTTTTTTACCGCCCGACACTACCGCGGGTAAGACCCCGCACATGGTGCACATGGAGTAACCCCTCTTTTCCCTGAACGTGCTCGTGGTGGAACTGTTCGCCTCGGCGTAATAGGTGACCCCGAAGAACACTTTCACCTTATCCGGCTCCCCCACCTTCCTGAACATATAGTCCAAGAACAGGGACTTTGCCACTTCAATTAGCTCCGGGTCACCGTGTCCCTTTATTTTACCCGTGAACTCCTTGTAGACTTCGTTGACGTCCAGTACCCTGACCCTCAGGGGCATTACCGGGTAGTCCCTTATGGCTTTTAGCTGGGGGGTGTCGATGTTGTCTACCAGTTCGCCCCACGCCTCCAAGTAGTTCTTAGATATGAGTTGCTTCACGTCCCCTACCTTGTTGGGCAGGGCTAAGTATACCGTGGCGGGCATCACGGGCTGGTAAGGGGTGAGCAGGTCTTCGGGGAACAGGGCCTTGTACTGCTCCACTACCTCTTTGTCCACCTTACCTTCCCTGACTCCTTCCTGCAGTCCCTTAATTAAGGAAGATATGAGGAACGGGTTGAGCCCCATAAAAGGTGATATGACCACGTCGGCACCGTATTCCCTGATCAGCGGTTCCGTCACCTTATAAGCTAAAAAGGACACTACCCAGCTACCCGCCCACAAGTCTTTTGCCTTCCTCGCCTTGCTGATCACGCTCTGTATACCGGGTATGTCGACCTTGACGAACTTACCTGAAGGTCCCGTGCCGTCCAGGAACCAGTTGGAGAGCGAAGCCACAGCGTATAAGTGGTCGAAGACCGAGTGCGTGAGCACCCTGGTATCGGCTACGGGTAGGGACTTAGGGTTGTACTTATACCACATTAACTCCAGTGACGTGTACACCACGTTATACCTCAGCTTCTCGTCCTTGACCTTAGAGTAGAGGGAGATGGAGCCCCTCACGAACTCCTCCACGCCGCCTTTAGGAGGCTCCTTTATTTCGTAACAGAGGTAAGGGTTAAGTATGTTGACTTTATACCCCGGTACCCCCACTACGTTTTTGGTCCTAGGTGTCAAAAACCTGTCCGCACTCGCCGCGAACACGTCCGCACTGTGGACGGCCCTCCTCACCCCCTCGGGGACCTCCCTCAGACCCATTATGGCTTTAGCCATAGACACGGACTCCCTCTCGTGGGCTTCCCCGGACTGTTCGTAATAGCCTCCCATACCTAGGGCCTCTAGTACGCCCTTCACCACGGGGCCGACCTTATTCGTTATAGCCCACGGCTTCCACGCCGGGTCGTGGAACATTGAAAGGGTCTTAACTGTAGTTATGTCTTCCATACCCGTCACCACAAGTTTATACTACTTACAGGCACGTCCATGACACCGTAACCCCTACTTGTCCTAGCCCCCAACCCCATGGACAGCGAGTAAGTGAGCAATAGGAAAATGAACTCCGAAGGTTTGTCCAATTCGTAACCGAATAGCGACTTAGCGACCTCTTTAAGCCCCTTCACCTCCTTCACCCCTATGACGAACCTGAACTTCACCCCCTTCCGTATTGCGAGGCTGCTTATAGGGACGGGCTCCACGTCGTACTCGTCCGTCACGGGCCTACCGTCCTTGAAGTAGTGCGGGTTGACTATGTCCCCGGTAAATAGCATGTTGTCGCTGAGCTCGACCGGGTAAGCGTTAGTGACTATTACCTCACCGGCTTTAGCCTCCGTGTTGAGCCCGCCTAGACCTTCCCCTGAGCCGAAGACGTCGAGCACTACCTTAATGCATTCCTCCACGCCTTGTCCCTTGCCCATACAGAGGTCCAACGCGTTGCTCCTCATCACGCCCTTAATCGAAGACCCCGGGATGAAGGGTAAGTCCATCACCGGGTCCCAGTGCATACCGACTTCGTAGATCAGTTTCAGGAACCCCGCGGCGGAACCTGAGAGTAACTTAGTAGAGACCTCGCCCCTGACGTCTACACCGCTGAGCCCCATAGACTTCAACGCGGTCACCACTTCGTCCATGTAAGCGTTAGCCAGTCTCACCTTACTTGTGAAATCGTATTCTAACGCGGTTTTCATTACCTCCTTCTTCACGGCCTCCGTGATGTCCTCATCGCGTTCAGCCTCGTGTTTTTCGTCTCTCTTTTTCGCCTTGTACTCTTCGTCTCTCTTTTTCATTACCGTCGACATGTACTCTTCCTTTACCTTTTTCATTACCGTTAACATAAAGTTCTTACCATCTCCGGTGTTCTTACTTCCTACCATAATTACGTACACCCCCGACTTGGTTCTTGACAACTGCCCCCTGACATATATACTTGGACACGTTGTCCAGTGCAGTGTCGATCAGGGAGACCAGCTTATCTAAGGTCAGCCCGTCGGTGACCGTTACCATGTCTAGCTTTTTATTCCCTCCTCCCCCATGACTCTTTTCATATTGACTGCCCCGTTTTTCGGTAGTTTGGCTCACGAGACAGCCCTTTACTCCCTCTAACTTATCTGGTATGAACTTTAGTGCGTAGAAGGTATACGTTTTGTCCTCCCCCACGTCTGCACCGAGCACTACATACGACTGCCTCCTGCTCACCTCCCTGACCTCAGGTATGTACTTTATGAAGTGGTAACCCGTGTCAGACACGGCCAAGCCGTTACAATTCACCTTGGGCTGTTCATCTGAGGCTTTTGACTTAACATCTGGCTTTTCAGACTGTTTATCAGAGCTTTTCGATTGTTCATCTGAGGCTTTTCTCGGTAACCCCAGCACCCACGTGTGTAAGTCCTTCCCTGGGCTCATCGGCTTCCTCCCGTTAACAATTTTCCAGCTGGCTTTCAGTGTGGACTCCCCCAATAACCTGAGCGCCCCCTCGACGCTGAGGCCGCCCTTCTTACACAGTCCCTTAAACCCCTTATATGACGGGAAAGTGTCCCCCCTGCTATAGGTGGTAAACGGCTTTGCTAAGCTGACCTCACCTAAGTCTAGCCCCGTCTTATACCCCTTTAACTTAAACCTGCCGAACCCGCGGTTAGCCCCGCTACCTATACCGAGGTAACGCAGGGTGAAGACTAACGCCTGTACGAAGTCCTTCACCGTCCCGCCTTCATCCTTAGCCCTCACTTCTACCTCAAAGGACACGGAATTAGGTCTCACCGGTAAGAGCGATATCAGTTCTTTAAGCGGTTCATCCTTGCCCCCCTGAGCGGTGTTAGGCTCGCCTTTACCCCCACCTCCCAACACCAAGCGGTTCCACTTCTTCCTAACCCTCAACAGGACGCGCGGGGTACAAAGTATGTCGACTAACGGGTCGCCTTTCGCCCCCCTGCACAGTTGTGGGAGTTTCCCCAGCCTCTGGTTAAAGTTATCCATATAGAGGTAAAGCACTTGGTCGTTAGACCCTTCAGCCTTACCAGTCTTTAAGTCCACCTTTACTGTCCTCGCCTTTACTACCACTTCTACCTTCGACTTCACCTTGTCTTCACTACCCGTTATACCGAAGTCGGCTAACACGCCGTCACCCCTCACAGTCCTTAAAAACCAGAGCGTCTTCCCCGTTATCCCCTTAGCGTCCGGTGCCGTCACGTACGCCTTGTCCCCGTGTATTACCTCCAGTGCTTTGCCCTCGTAGTTTCCTCCCCACCAAGGGGTAGAGTTTACGAACTCCCCCCTGAAGACTACGTATTTATCGGACAGCTCCTTTGCCTTTGACAAGAGCTCCTTGACACGCTCTTGGTTCAGTCCTCCAGCACTACTCATTGTTGTCACCCGGTGCTATCATCTCGCTCAGCCCCTTTATCTTTACTAACGTAGGGGTGAGCCTCTTCTCTACCCTTATCTCGTCTTTACTCACCTTGTCCAAACAAGACACGACCGCGTCCGTGACTTTACCCCTCTCTAGGTCGCACTCGGGTATGTCCTTAGAGAGTATGTAAAGTACCGTCGCGGTAAAAGACGAGTAACCGGACTTACTCCCTTTCCCCACTTCCCTGCACATGTCCTCTTTTCTCCCCGCTCCCCCCGTTTTCCAGTACTTGAAGAAGGTTAGTAAGTCGTCTTCATTACTCTTTGATAGGTAGAATATGAGAGCCATTTCCAGTCCCCCTTGGAGCATCAGGGAAGGGAAGTCCACTGCCCTCCTCTTATAGCCGTCTACGCCCCCGTCACACAACCCCTTTAGCTCGTTGAGCTTCCTTATGACCTCTATCTCCATATGACGCGCGTCCTGACCCGTTACTTGTCCCCCACTTTGGTCAGTGACCTTTTTTTCCATGCAGTGCACCTCCCTAAAAGAACGCGACTTTTACGATACCCTTCCCTATGGTCTCCTTCCCGCCCAAGTTGATGTAAAACCAGTTATTGCCCTTCCCGACCTTCCCTCTATACTCCTTTAACTTCTCGTTAAAGCATCCTCCCTCGCAGGTCTTCTCGCCACAATACTTGTTCTCCTTAGGTACGGAGGGTATTATCATGGAGAACATCACCGTGCCCTGCGGGAGGTACTCCTCAGTCCACAGTGCCCGGTCCTCTACTACCTTCTTACTTATGTCGATCTTGTTCCTCGTTACCCTGATATACGAACGTTCTAACACCTCACTGCCCTCAGCGTCGTCAAGTATTACTATACCTTCGTTGAGCTTTTCCGTCAACTTGCCCAACCCGGCCACTGCCCCCAAGGCTTTTTTCGCGGTGTCAGACTTCGGCCCCATTAACGGCTTTGTCATACCCGCCACGTCGACTTTCCCCCCTTCTACACCCGCCATACCAGTGAGCAGGGCAGTGAGGTCGTCTTTATCGCTCAGCCCCAACACGTCTAACGCCCTGTTAATCAGGTACTTGGACGTCACGTATATATACCCGTGGGTTATACTGGGGACGGGCACGAAAAGCGGTATTAGGTCGGTAACGGTGACCACGCCGCTCCCGGTGTCGTCCCCGCTCTCGGGGCCGAAAAGGCAGCAGCACAGGGGGGCTTTGTTACAGTTTATCCTCCCGTCATTTATAGCTTGGTCGTAGAGGGAACTGCAGTGGGACTTCAGCGCGCCTTTAAATGACGAAGAGTATACTATAGGGTAGTTGAAGGGGTCCCTTTGTATAGGCAAGTCTACAACACCGCTAGACCTCCCCGTTCCTACGTGTAAAGGAGATATTACATAGACCAGAAGAGGTATCGGCTTAATACCGTTTGACATAAAGGTATTTCACAGAACAACATTAATAAGTATTGTGGCGGTGGGGTAAGGTAGCTAAACTGTGTATACGCGACCTCGGCAGTGCCGGGTGTTTCTGTGAGGTAGGGTGGTCAAAGATGTGGTCTGGCGAAATTTGAGGGATTTTCACAGCCGTGTCAGCGAGGTAAGGTAACTGATGTCCCGTCGTGGGTTAAGACCCTAGAAAGGTACGCTGGTCATATCCCCCTTGAAATACGCTTTTTACAAGGTGTCACGGACTGGTATCGGTCAGTCTATGTCTAAAATAATATTAGATGTTTAATGTGATAGCCTCATTCTATCCGGACAAATGTGGACGGTAAAGGGCCCGTTAAAAGCCCACAGTTTTACAGCCCGAAAGGGAGACTGCAGGGGACACCCATTGTGATAACAGGTGAGTTATAAGACAAATCGCTCTAAACTTTTAGGTAAGCAGTACTTAAAGGCCCTCAACCGACCCGGTACGGTGCCTTGTCAAAATGACCTAATAGAGTTCCTTGATTGCCGACGGAATTATTTCACAACAGCTTTAGTCACTCGTCCTTACACATACCCTCGTCTGAACAACCGCCTTTATCTTTAAGTCGTATAACCCCACGGATATCCCCGCTTCATCACCAGACCCTATGTGCTTTAATGCGTTACCGAGTTTATCGTCCCTTATAGGTATGTTTCAGCTTAACCGGGGCTTCTCCCACCGCTTCCCTCGTACTAAAGCCAAACCAATAGTTATTCTACTTTCCCTTGGTAACACCAAGCACCGGCAATACTGATAAAGTTTTTAACTTCACGCCCAATTTCTTGAAAAAATATGAAGCCGGAAAAGGGGTATGTACTGTTAAGGGCGATACATGACTCGTGGGGCTCGCCGACCTGACGGGCAAGGGGGAGGACTCCCCAGCTTTGCTGTAAATCGTTCAGGAGGTGCACAAGTTTTGTTGAAAACCTTTAAGGTGAGTCAAAGTAGAAGGACTGCTGGTTTAAGAAACTCGCCGAGCACCCTGACGTAAAAAAGGGTTTACCCCTCATACGGCTCGGGGGTCAGTAAGAGGTAATAGGCCTAAAAGACGTCTTATTTGTGGATGGGGACAAAAGGCTAAGGCATGTGGTACCGGTGGACTAAATAGCAACACGGGGAACAGCCAAGTCACGGCGAGTAAAGTTTTAAGACCCTGAGGAGAAAGTTATTCGGAGAGGCAAATGATCTCGTACAATCAAGAATTTTACGATAACGGCTCGTTACCCCCTAACACTTCAATTAACACCCCGGTTCAGAGCTATTCAATCAATTCTAACTGTCCGAGAATTGAAGTCGAGGAGTTCGATGACGGCGTTTTTATAAGGTTCGGCGGGGCCCCGCGTGACGTAGAAGACCACGACGCTACAGTTCAGGTCTGGAGGGACGAGAGAGGGAGGATAGTCGCCATAGACATAGTTTACCTGGATGGCGGAGATGAGGCTCCTAAGTGAGTACGAGGTAGTATCGGTCTCTCCCGGTGTTATAAAGTCTAAAGTTAATGGAGAAAGCCTGAGTATAAGGGTATTCTTGGTCCCGTTGCACGTCTTTGAGAGTGACGGGAAGTTCAGCGTCCAAGTGACCGCGGTAACGGCAGTCGATACGGACAAGCCCAGGTTCGGGGAGGTCTGCTCCCCTCAAAAGACGACGGGCCATAACGGCGTCCCCCGGAGTCAGTCGAAGTCGTGAGGAAACCAAAGCTGGAAATCAGGGTGGGCGACAGAGTGATTGGGGCTACCTTGGAGGTGACTAACATAACCGTTTTTCCCGACTTGAGGGACCAAAGCGGTAGCCCGTGTGTGATAGCCTCTTGGGTAGTGTTCCAGACTGTGAGGTGACTACTCACGCTTCAAGGAGGTTAGGGGAGCACGCTGAGGTCCTAGAGTCTAAGGGGTTAAGCCCACGAGCACTTTCAGACGCTATAGAGAGAGTGAAGGCCCCGATAATTACGATAGAAGTGAAGGGGAGACAAGGTCTTCTTGTTTTTGTCCCGGTGAATTTTATATAGATATCGTATATAATAAAGTCAAAAATTACGAGGTATTTCGTATTACCAAGTAGGATAACCGCTACCTAACCGAATAGGGCGCTTAACGCGCGTTTAGTCATTGTAGAAAGTTATACCGACCCGGTCAAGGGTGTTTCGGCCCCCAACCGAGGAGTGGGTACACTTATACTGGTAATATGTGAGTAAGTTTTTATTTCTTGAGTAGAAGGTTTCCGTATGGTAAGTGAAAAAGCTAAGGAGTTAGCCATCCTGGTAATAGGTCTAGCTGGCGGTAACCTCACATCTGAGACGAGGTTCCAGAAGACGGCGTTTGTAGTCAACGAGTTGACCAAATTCGGCGTCAAGTTCGAACCGATGGACTTCGGCCCCTTTTCAAAGGAGTTAGCCGACGCGGTCAAAGAACTCAATAAAGAGAAATTGTTGAGGTATGAAGTAGACGATGACGGTGTCGTACACTATGTCCTGACCCAGAAAGGGAAAGAAAAACTCGAAAAATTAAAGGAAGGGATAAGTAAAGACGACCTAGAGAAAATAAGGGCTGTCGTAAACAAGTTCAAGGATGCGCCTTTAACTTACATCCTCGCTTATGTCTACTCTAAGTACCCGCAATATACCGTAAAGAGTAAAATCATTGATAAGGTTGAGGAATGGAGGAGGTATTACGGGATTTAGGACAGCTTTTTGCCCTAGAGACCGACTCGTAAGGGACGTTAACCGTAGTCCCGTCACCCTGCTTTATAGAAACCCCGTACGAGATGCCCTCTAAGTTACCACAGTACTCGTTCCCCGAGTTATCTATTACGCAAACACAGTAAGCCGGGTCTTTAATTAACTCAAATAGCTTCTCCTCTATCTCCGTATCAGTATCGAAAATACTTATCTCAGTTTCAGGGTAGACGAAAAACCTGTGTAGTAACATAATTATAGTTAGGGACCCTAGAAGGGACGACAGGAGTATCAGACCAATTTGGTCAAAACCACTGTCAATTACCATTACGATTGTAGTAGACACCAGAGTTATCGCTAATATTACTACGAAATACTTTATCGACAGGCCTAAGACACCCCGGAACACTTTCTTCCACCTTATGTACAGGCTATCTACGTCCGGGATCACGTATTGTGACTCTTTCACTAACTTTTCCATTACAGTCTTCCTTTTACCGTCTAAGTTAACATAAAAAATTAGTAAAATAGCAAAAGCAAAATAGGAACCTAAGGGGACCGCCGCGTTAACTTTAACCCCTAAAGGCTTGTATAAAATAAGCAGCGTGCCAAACGTTATTGACGCTTGCATCGACATATAGGCCAGTAGCAAATAGAATTTTATGTTTATAAAATAGTACAAAGGCCTGTATACATAACCCACCAACCGCATAATATTGTTTCTTTTACTCCTCTGCTGGGCCCAGCCGGTCAGCAAATAGACTAAGACGGAGGCCGGGATCGTACCTAAAACCGCTAAGACCTCATTAAACACTGACACTTAAGAAATCCGGACTTTAGATAATTAAACTCTTTCTAAGCGTCCTTGAAATCTGTCGCTTAGGGGCACCTAGCCTGTTAGCCGGGTATCGTACAGTGCGGCTCAGCACAGCGTCGCCACCAAGGTATTTACATTTCTCTACCCGCTTCACGGCGTATGTAACGCGATTTACCATGAACTGAAGAACCTTGTGAGTGTCGATTTTTCTACCCGCTTCAGGGTGTGTGGGGCTCCCCTTACCCTTAGGGGGTTCACTAATTAGTAGACGACAGTCCCCCCCCCCCCCACTTTTGCTTGGTAATACCGAACCCCGGTATTAGTAATAAAGCCTTCAGCCCCGTGCCTGGTTTAACGGAAAACGTGAAGACAGAATAGGGGCTGGGACAGCTCACGGCCGAGGAGCACGAAGGGCGTGCTTGAGGGCTCCCCCGCTTATCGAAAGCCGCCTGAGAAACGCGCCCGTTATGACGAAGGCCTTTAAGAGGCGTTAAAGTTAATTGGAAAAGGCGTTACAGTTGGGCGCTACCCAGAAGCCTGTCACATTTACACATGTTGGTTCTTTCGAAACGCCGGTCACGGGTGTGTCCCCACACGCCTTAGCCGGTAAAAACAGACAAACGTGGGGGGGGGGGGGCAGATCACGCGAGGTGCTAAGACAGGTTTACCCGACTTTACCCGACGCATTACTTTCACTTACCCCCGTCATTTAACCCGCTGATCATAACGTGATCGTGAAGAGGGTAAACGGGTTGATAGTGGCCTTCCCTGACGAGAAGACCATGGAAAAAATACTAAGGGACTTAAAGGACGCGGAGGTCAAAGACGTAAGCTCGGACGAGAGTTAATCAACCGACTACACCTTTTTTCTTCTTTTGGTACCCCTCTACAATGTTGTCAAACGCCCTGACTACTTCTTGGTTCAGTGTACCTAGCGTACTTTTAAGGGCGTCAATAAACGTGTTTATGTCCCTTTCCTCGAGCGAGGAGTAGAGCTTTAACGCTGTCCTCAAACTCGCGGGCGAGATGTTGAACTTAACGGCCTTATTCCTACTAAACTCTTGTCTGAGTTCCATTGCTAACCCTTTAATTTACCCAGGAATCTTGCGTATTTTCGAGGAAAAGTTTACCTTTAAAACCCTAGAAAGTATAGCATCTTATTCCACAATATTTTTAGTAAATAATTATAAAATTGCTCTAAGAACTACATATACACGTTTGGCCTTAAATATTTCTCTATCCTATCTACCCAAGAAATTCTCGATATAAAAATAAGGATTGCCTTATCTCGATTAAGAAATATTAGTAAGCGAGTCCGTATTGCCTTGTCGTATACTCATATATGTCAATCTCTCCGATCTTTTCTTTATATGCTTTTTTAACTTCATCATCTTCTTCATAGAGTTCTAATGAGACTAAAGCTGCTATAATTATATCATTTATTAAATTCCATAGTAACGAAATCTTATTCATATCGGTGATGTTATGCTCATTAGCTTTAGTTACAAGATAAGAGTAAAGAGAGCCTTCTTTCAGAACTGATTTGAACTCTTTACTTGATAAAGTCTCATGTATAACCTTAAAGTATTGAGACAATTCTTCAGCCAGAGATACTAAAGTGGAGTTACTATATCCGTAAATCATCCTAAAGGAGTAAGCGCCCAGTAAGTCCATAAGCACGGTGGAGGTGTATGATAATTGATTTTGCTTAGAGATTTTTTTATAATACCTGACTAAGTTAGAACCGCTCAATGTATACGAGAAGACTAAAGGTGCAAAGAGTGTATTATACATAGTATATGCCCTTCTCTGCTGCCCCTTATTTTTCTTTACCTCTTCCGAAGTCGAGTAATCTATAAGTCTTTTAATTTCTGCATAAATATCTGGTAATATTTCTCTGTTTTTAGGGGACTCTAATAATTTCTGAAGTAACTTTACCATTTCATTACCGTTACTTGCGAATTTTGAAATTACTACGAATTTATATAAAATTAGTAGTGTGTAAGGAGATATATCCAGCTTTCCTTTTATTATATTAACTCTCTTGTTAAACACCACTTTTTCTACTACGACTTTTCTCCATGTTTCTAGGATCGCAAGCTGCAGTGTAATAGCAACGTTATAGGACGGGGGTAGATTTGTTTGGACATTTAATTCATTTAGTATTTCGTTAGCTTTGTTTCTAAGTTCGTTGTATGCACTAGAAAAATTCTTTATAAATTTTATTTTTTCAGCCGAGAACAATGGTATATACGAATCTTCTCTAATCATCCTTAGGAGCTCTTTTTTATTAGATTCTAATATTGTTTTATTTGGGTCAGGTATGGTTTCAACAAGGTCTGTGGAAGTAAGAAAATACTCAAATAATAGGTCACTAGGGCTTGTCATTTCTGAGCCACCACTTCTTTTTCGATCTGCCTTTTTATCCTTTCTATCACCTCTTTAAATCGTTGTTCATAGTAATTAATATCACCTGATATTAGTGAGAATTGATCGGTACTATCCGATGACGCTGATTTTATATACAAAGAAGCGAATTCGTCTCTATCTAACGGTACATCAATTACTTTTTTGGATATACGTATATTGCTTATCTGCTGTAGTTCGTATATAATTTTAAACATTCCTATTATGTTTGCTTCCTCAGGGTGTACAATAAGTATTTTGCAGTCGTTATCCTTCTTACCTTTAGCGAAACCGCAGTTATTAGCCAATATGTCTCCGTAATGTTTAATAAACCCTTGTCTATACTTAGTCTCTCCCAGCTTAACACTTCTACCCTTATACAAAATTATGGTCGCACCCTTATCTGTCCCTGGATATAATACGACTATACCTTCATACCCGTTAGCCTTGACTTCGGAAATAAACTTCTCCTCCGAGGTATTTTTGTCCAATTCCTCAGCCAATTTCCTTAACATAGAGAAAATCTTATCCTTATTTATTCCAGAAATTTCCTTTGATATATATAACCCGTAGATACCAGATTCAGCTATTTTGGACCGTATATCTTCGAAAAAGTTTTCTAGCCTGTCGCATATTTTTCCATCTGTGGTTTCACCCATAGTTTTCAGTATTTGGTCTTTTTGTGTAGTTACTATATCAGTGATAACTGCCCTAAGCCTTTCAAAGAATAAACGGGCGGGCATCTTTAATAAATTACTTAGATAATAGCTGAGGCACTTACTTATGTTCTCCAGCTTGAGTTTCTCGTCGTCCGTGATGAACCCCTTATATGCTAAGAGTTCCAGTGCTTTTTCATAATATTCCTTAATACTGTCGGACGTATAGGGTGAAAACTTTATTGGTATTGAAAGGTCGTCGGCTGAAGAAATTATCTTTCCGATAATAGGTGCCGCCGACCTCCTGAACTCCCTCATGGCTTCGCTTGGATAAGCTAACTCTTGTATAGTAAGGACTAATGTAAACGTATTAGGGTACCTTTCTAACACTCCACCTTTACTAGACCTTAAACTAGTAAGGAGACTTATTAGTAAATTATTAACTATCTGAAGTTGGTTTAACTGTGTGGGCACCAGTTGCTCGAACTCGTCTAATATTAGTATGAGCTTTGGACTTATATGGCTCTTTAATATTAATTTTTCAACTAAAACTTCAAATAACCTAGATAGTTTTTCACTATCTTCTATCTGCATAATTTCTGATTTAATCTCGCTAATAATTTGAGGATCTAAATGACTTATATCAGTAGTTAGTAAAACATCACCTACTTCAAAAATATCTTTATAACGGGAGTCTATCGCTAATAATATCGTATAAAGTAGTTCTAAGTCTAACCTAATTGTAGAACTTCTTTTTATCAACGATAGTATATCTTCATGAATCTTAGACCCAGAATTTACTTCCCTCGAAACTATATTATGCATCCGCCTTACATTGATGTATATTGCACTACATTCTTTTGTCCTCTCGCAATAATGTACTGTATAGTAACCTATCCCATAGGTTTTACCTCTACCGTATATTGCCTTGAAAATAGATACACCCGGTGAGAATAATATAGTAGACTCAAAATTTAACGGCTTCACTAACAATAAGTACTTTTCTTCATCAGGCGAGTTAATTTTTTTAGGCAAATCTTCTGTATATTCTCTCAATAACTGACTAATATCAGGTTCTCTTACGGCTTGCATATTTTATTGTATGAAGAAATACCTATATAAGCATTGCTGTCCATAGATATTCGTAGACTGATGTTAGCTCATTCAAATAATTTTTGTATTAATAGACATATTGTTAAAAGGTAAAATTTAACTTAGTGTATATATATTAAGAATATCTGTAATAAATGTACGCCTAGCTTACCCTTTAGCTTTCAATATTTTTCTTAGATCGAGTACGTAGAAACCATATATAGTCATTTGTATAATAAATTTATTAAATGGCCTTATCTCTATCGAGAAGTGTAAATATAAATTAACCTTTTCGTACAAGCTAAAAATTTTTAGAAATATAAACAGCTAAATGGTAGTGCCACGTCCCCACTCATAAACCTAAGGGCTTTTCAAATGAAGTAAATATTACCTTCACTGCTAAAATCTTTAATTACTATAATAATATAATATAATATAAAAAAAGCGAAAAAATTATAGTAAGGTCCTGCACAGAGGGCACTTATACGTCCTCTCATATTTCCTCAGATATTCTTCGGGGTTCTTCTGTATATCACGTAGGTATACCCTTTGGTGGTTGTAGAACAACCCCGAACCGCCCTTCCTGAGTTTTGCTTCTGCCTCCACGAACTTTTGGAAGAACTCCGGGCTTTTCAGTGCTAACACTGCGAAGTCCGCGGGACTCTTATATGCAGAACACCAGCAGTCGTAAGCCTTTCCGTATACCTCGTATAATGGGTTTTTCCTCAGCCCGTGTACCTTTATGTACTCTTCAATATCAGCGTTTGTAAAGTCGAAGATTATCGCATAACTTAAAGCCCCTATCCTCTCGTTATAGTACAGTTTTGAAGCCTTACTCTTCATCCACGATTCGTCCTTCCTTACACCGGTGACCAGGACTATGTCCTTCCTGTCCTTTACGAAGTCCTTTAGTGGCTCAAGCTTTAAGTAGAGTTTACACCACCTCCTCGTGAGACCCGGGAAGCCCTTTTGTTCCACAAGGCGGAAGTATTCGTATTTAGGGCCTATGACAGTTAACGGGACCCCCATTTCCTTGGTCACGTCATTCACGTATTCCAGCAAGCCCGGTGTCGCGATACCCGTGTTAATGAATAAGGCCTTGGTCTTTTCGGGGTAAATAGAGTGCGTTAAGTGCAGTGCTACTAGGGAATCCCTACCACCGCTGAACATTACGTAGACCTCCTTAAAGCCGGAAAGTATCTTTTCCGCTTCCTCCTTAACTGCAAGCAGCTCCATATCAGTTATCCCATCTACATTCAAATATTTATATATACCGGAGAGGCTAACATATTTGATAACAGTAGATTATTTTAAATAATAAATGAGAATTGATAATAACTGAATATAGCATCGAGAATCGTGATATCACTGGGCATAGCTACGTTTTTCGAGGGAAAGAGAAAAGATATATATACCAGAGTTATCTGAAAGTATTATTAGGGGACAAAAAGTTGAACAATGACGAAAAAGTGGATTATAGTGAAGTTCAAAGGTATGAAGATTTTCTGACACAGTTACAGCTTCCTTACGCTAAAGAATGTGGAAATTTACTCAAGAATTTAGACTCAAAAGTTTCACATTTGCCTAGAGTTACCTCGATAGCCTCCGGCGTCGGGCATTGTATATATGAAGCTAAGTTAAAGGAGTTGTTGGGAGTTAAAGGAGTTATATCCTCCTCTTTTCCCGGTAAAGGGACAACTGTTCATAAGCTCTTAGCTCTAGCCTCATTACATGTATTTGGGAAAAACGAATTCCCCGGTGACATGGTAAAATTCTTTAGGGAGTTAGCACGAGAACTTGAAGACGCTAGTATAGAGGATGAAAAAATTTTGACCGCAGTAGACATTTTTTCCTCGTTGCTTTCTGTAAAGGATGAGCTATTTACAATAATAGGTGTAAAACAAGACAATGTTAGACCAATAGTAGAGCAACAGCTTTACGATTATGACCTACATATGTTGGGTGTACCAGACCTTATCTTAGAGGATATAGAGAATAAAAAAGCCGTTGTAGTTGAATGGAAAACTTATAACGTACCTCCGGACAAAGTGAAGAGAAACAGTGTCAGCTCTTACGAGAAGGCGCAAGTCACAGCATACGCAATGTTAGAAGCCAGAAGATTAGGATATGAAATAACTCCCGATAACTATGATGAACCTTCACTATATGATGCCATATCCGGTAGGCTGACCGATGGGAGGATTGAGGACGTTCGAGTCCTCCCAGTAGTTATAAGACCGTGTTTAAAGGAAAACAAGAGATTAACTTTACCCCCTCACCCGGTGCTTTCAGATAGAGGAGATATAAGAGATAGATATAAAAAATTCAGAGAAACACTAGGAGAAATATTTGTAACAGCGCGTTATTTAACATACCTTGTAACCAACTTTGCTCTGTATGGTTATGATAAAAAGACGGACTTTGAAGACTGTTTTAAGCAAGTAGGTAATCAGAATAGAATAGTGTTCCTATCCCCTCCGCCGTATCCGATACCGAGAGGCAAACCTTCAAGTCAAGAGAAGTCAGGACTTTGTAGATTTTGTCAGGTAACGGATGAATGTAAGTTCTATATAGGATCACGCCACATAAACTATTTTCAAAAAATGATGTGGGCCCTGAGATACGCGTCTTTAACTGAAAAAGAGAAAATTATGTGGCCTTTTAGGGCAGTATATCAACTGTCCAAGTCTTATAGGAGAGAGAAAGTCATGGAAAGGGTAAAGAAAGGTTCTAACATAATATGGGAAGGGAACGATATAATATTTAAGAACGAGAGTTCTAAGAACCGTTTCCATATTTTTATGAATAGGAGAGAACGTACATCGTTTAAAATAGATATATTAGACTCTATGTATTATGATAGAGAGACTGATACCTTTGTAGGAGTGAGGGATATAAGAAATTTTGAAATAAACAAAGGGAAAATACGTAGGCCACACGTCTTAGAGGAGAGTACACCGATTATCTTATATGTAAACGATAGAGCGTCGATGATCCCTTTATCCGTAAATATGACGGGTTCTATAGTTGAGGTTAATCCTGATAAAAATAAGGAGGGAAAGGAAACGGTTAAATACGTAATTGATGTGCCTTCTTTGGCTCTGTCTTTCCAAAAAATAATCCTGAAAAAATACCTGGAAATCTATCCCGAAATGTTTAAGGATGTGATAATGGTGCAAGTTGGGGTCGACCTCACTCATATCGACCTTATAGCCCTAGACGCGTTACAGAGGGTCATCGGGGAAAAGATAGAGAAAATACAAGGACTTAAGAAAAAGGAGAAACTGAAAGGGCTGTTATCGAGCTTAGAAAAAGAGAAAGAAAGGTTAGACTTCGAGTCTGAACTCGGACCGGAAATAATGTCCGAGGACGTGTTACGTTATTTCTATAGCCAAGAAAAGGAGGGATGAAAGGTGTATTTCGTTAAAGACATTATCTTAGAGAACTTACAGAAACCCCCTGTAAAATATAGCCTTAATCCCAGCCAAGTACGTGCTGTGGACATAATAAAACGCGGATATGATAACAGAGGAGCTGGACTAGTCCAAGGTCCGCCTGGTACAGGTAAGACCAGTGTGATAGTGGCAAGCATGACGGATATCTTACATAAATTAGACAAAAACGAAATATTGGTTTACGTCGCACCTACGAATAAGCTAGTCTATGACGTAATGAGGCATGTAGTCCCTATGCTATCTGAGTTGTATGGCAAAAATTTTGATGATATTACCAAGGCAATTAGGGTCTTCGGATCCGATTTTAACTATAAAGGCGCCTCTAGAGTTAGGTCGCCCGTTGACAGTGAAGTAAAAGTAATAGTCACTACTGATTACCAAAAATTCTATGTAAACTATAAGTATGCCGTTAATAAGGGCTTCTCATTCACGTTTTTAGTAGACGAAGCAAGTAAGTCGCCTATATATAGGTTCTTAACTCCGATAGCCTTGGAACTCATAAGGGCTAATAAGCTAAATAATGACATCGCGATTGACTCCTTATCGGTCGTAGGAGACCCCATGCAAGCGATTTCTAAAAAATCTATCTATAGAACGCACAGGGAGTACATGCTAATGGTAACATTATTAATTAACATGGTCGCTGATAATGATAAAGACTTGGCAGAAGAACTGAAGAGGAACACAGCGAATATGTATATTAGTCTCCTAAACCACAGCCACGTTTTATCAAAAATTGATAACTTTACGATGTTAGACACCACGTATAGGTTGCCAGGCCCCTCTCACATGATAATATCGAAAGGATTTTACAATGACCTTCTCAAGGCCCACAATAACGTTAAAGACAGGTTAACTTATGATGATGAGCTTATAAGGTATTTTAGTGAATGCCTTGACCATGGTGAACTTAAACCTGTCTCTCAGAAGATACTAGACGCGGTCAGTAACGAGATAGGAATAATATACTTCCGCGTTAGCGGTACAGCATATCAAGACGGTCATGGAGAAAATATTGATGTTAAAAGGGCTTACACAGCGCTAATAGCCGCGATTGCGGCTTCCGTAGTGACCGGTAAAAGTACTACAATAGTACCGGTATATAAAGACATGAAAAACTATATAAAGTTTATTATGAACATGGATGAAAATATTTCGCCATGTATTGATAAGCTCAAAAAGAAAAATATTAAAATATCGGTAGATACGGCACACGCATTGTTAGGTGCGGAGGACGAGAACACCGTCCTCATATTAGGCAAAGAATACCTACCTCAAAGCCCAAACATCTTCGACACCGCTACTATGTACTTCATAGAACCAGAAATATTCAACGTGCAATTCAGCAGACATAAAACTTTATCAATAATAATAGGCGATGTAGAGAGGCTTGTGAGAAATACCAGACGAGTTATCAAGAACTACCACTCTAAAAAGGCGAAAGGGCTATATGACGAAATATTATATAGTAACTCCCTGTTGCTGAAGGATTCGGCAGAGGAAATCCTCGATCTGTGTGGTATAGAAGTGAAAGGGAATAAAACCATGACGAGGAGCTCTGATATGTGTGAAATCGTCCAAGGTGAGTAAGACTTCAGTAAATTAGCGGTTTACCCATTTAAAGTAATTAAAAACCTCTCACTCAAAACTAACGAACCACTTGACGAATTTAACCGAACCGGGAACAGCCCCTCTCCTCCATCTGAGGTAAGGGGGCTAGTCAAAGCTATGGCCACGTCAATCACCACTAAAAAGACCAGTTGACCTCGGAAACCCCTTGTACTGGACTAAAAACTTTATTTGTTGTACATGGAAATTTCATACAGCCTAGAAGGGAGTAAGATAACTGCTAATAGACCAAAGATACATAGGCCTCTAGTTTATCCGGTCTAAAATCTCATAAAAATATTTCTCACCCCTTATACTCAAGAAAGCGTAAGCTACGTTGTTTTTTGCCGTATCGGTTATTTTGTCTTTAACATCCTTAGGGACTGTGGCCTCTCTGATCTTTTCTATTGGGATCAACCTGTTTTTTCTATCTCTAAGCCCTTTTGCGCTTTTCTCTATCAACAAGTTAGATTTTGCCGGTTCCAGTTCATAGAATACTTCTCTCAACGTGTAACTACCCAAGTACTCCTCGTCTAGCCCGTATAGTCTCTTCCCGCTTAATTCCTCCACCACGGGGAACAGTTTGAGCATCACGGCACGGCCTAAAACATTCAGGGGGCCGAGCTTAGTCCTCCCCCAGTCTTTTCTTAACCTCATCTCTTCAATGTCAGAAACAACCCGGTAAATTATCCTGGCACCCTCTAGGTATAAATAAGGAGGGGGGAGGTTGTAAATGTTCTTCTGTATCTTTACTAACGTGCAGTGCCAACACCCGTAACGTGCCCGTTTATTCCCGCCATACAGCTCAAATAAAGGGTTAAGGCCAAACTCTTCTCTAACGTCGTCCAGGAACTCCCATACCTCGTCTAGCCCCCAGTTCCTTATGGGCATAGCTTTTGTCACGTTTTTTACATCGACTTTTAAGAAAAATGACGAGTTACAGCTCATCTCACCCGCTCCGCACACGGAATTACTCTTTATAATCCTGGCCCTGCTCGCGGACTCGTCTTCCCTATGCCCCGTTAAAAGTACGATTTTTCCGTATCTCTCGACCAAGTCATTCAGAGCGTTTTTATTTGGTAGTACTTTCAGGTGGTTTACACACCACCTGAAGATGAAATTCGGAGCAGGATACCCGGCTACTATTACCCTCCAATAAAAGTTGTGCTCTGGCACGGTAAATATCACCTCGCAGTCATTCCCTGTTTCCTTAATAAGGCCGCATATTTTGTTCAAAAAAGACCTCGCGTACTCTTCGAGGATATCTAACTCAGAGGAAGTGTCATTGTGTACGAATATAATTTTCTTACCTTTGACCCCCCTCTCCCTTAACCACTTGTACAATAAGATGGATAATAGGGTTGAGTCCTTACCACCAGAAAACGCGACCGCAAAATTTTTCTCTAATTTCAAAAGGTCTAGGAGCCTATAAGTCTCAGATATCTTATATTTAAGGGTCTCCATTCAGTCAGACCTTTATTAATTCCCCTTTCCTAATATTTAATTCTTAGCACGTCAAAACTTGGTAGTACTGGATACACATCCGTCAAGAGTAATGGACTAGGCCCTTAGTAAGGAATAGAAGATCTTTTCTAGCTAGGGGTAGAAGCTCTATTTCGAGGCCTTTAGATTGTTTAGCAGTATCCTCAACCGCAGCCTTTAACCACTTTGTTCTCCTAGGAAACATCGTGATCAGCTTAAAAGTAACACTTTCCCTGAACATCTCTTCGTTTTCCAAGTCCCTAATGAACTGGCGGACCTTATTGACCGCGTAGAGCAATTCCTTTCTATTTTGTATATACACCAGTGAGTAGACAGTGTCTTTAATCATCACAAAGTCAAGAGGTACTCTCGGGTTCTGGTCGACGGCAACGACGGCTTGACCTTTACTCCCTCCGTTTATTGGGTATTTCCTTAAAAACAATTTCACTAACCTTTTGGACAAGAGGTAGCGGATATCCCTTTTAACATTAGGAGGTATATAAGCATAATTTGATATTAATGTATACGGGTAGTCATTTATTAGGTGCCTAAACATGTCCAATATTTCAATATAACCCGAACTACTAAAGGAAAGTATTAGGTCCCTTACCCTCTCTATCACCAGTGCAGGTGATATACGTGATAATATCTCTAATGAAGTTAAAATTCCAGAATTAGGCCTACTCATGAGGGAGTAAAAATTACTGTAATTTTCACCTGAATTGTGTGTTAATTTATCTAGTAAGTCCATCATAAAGTTTAGGTAAGAAAACCCATCATAGCTCATTTTACACACGAAACACGTATATTTATCTCCCTGAAAAATTTTGCACATAGAGGAGTAGGTTTTTAAATAACGCGAGTCGGCCCAAATGGAATAGGGACCGTTAAACCCTACGTCCTTCAGAAGCCTCGTTAAACGTCCCCTCCTTATCCGTGTTAAAATGTATACTTTTAATGTTGGGTATTTCTTGAAAAATCTTACCTTCTCTTTATAGGCTGACACAATTTCGTTTATATCATTCTCTTCATTTACATTGTCTATTACCACGTGTACGTTTAACGGTATGCTATATTCCCCTTTCAAAGAAGTCAAGTACTCGAATAACCCTTTTGCGTCGTAGAAAGTGTCATGTATTAAACTAATACTGGACAGTTTTACCTTTACTCCTACACGGTTCGCGTTAGTATTACCTCTAGACAACGTCGAGTATATTACGGCTGTATTCTTATTGAACCCTCTACTAAAATGCTTATAATACAGATAGTACCCGATACCATAAGTTTTCCCAGACCCTCCTTCCCCGCTGATAATTGCCAACCCGACGCCCTTGTTGTCCATAACGTTATTTACAATTAGATCATGTGGTTTCATAATAGCATAATCACTTATAGGTATTTTAGAGCATACGTCTAGTGAAGGGGAATTAGGACAGATATCCGATATGAGTCTAAGGAATAGAACTTTGTTACTGACAGATAAATCCATATATAAACTTTAAAAACAAATATATTAATAAGTATTACGACTAAGTTTATAATTATCCTTTCAGTTCTTAAGGATCTATACCTCAATCTGATCATACTAAGCTGTATCTAATTAAGTTAAGAGAGATAAAGTACTTCAGAAACGTATATTAATTCAAAGTTTCATCTTTTCTTCTCTATGTTTTATTTACTTAAAAATCATGCTAATAAAAAGGACAAATACGGTTATAATGTCGTTCGATAAGGATAAATTCGGCTGCATAGTGTCGTCATTGAGCTATAAAGTCTCTTTATACTGCTTAAGGCGTGTTAAGTCCTTGTCCCGCATCGCAGTTCCAAGATAAGATCCATTTCATGCATAGTTTATAGCTTAATAACAACACTATCTCCACACTCCTTGAAGTCCATCACCAATGACTAATTTTAAAAACTTCTATACATATAAAATACTAAGATGAGTGACAGAGACAAAGAAGATAAAGCTACTACTTCACAAGCAGATTCTGGAAAGGAACCTTTAGCTTTAGAAACAGAGTCTAATGGAGTTTACCTAAAGGAAAAATTGAAAGAGCTTGAGAAATTATGCCATGGGCAAGAGTACGATGAGGATTTTATTCGAGAATTAAAGAAAATTTCCATAGAACTTTTAGTATTTTATCGAAATAAAAGGGATATTATTAATGAATTTAAGAGAAGTTGTTTCGAAAAATTAAAAAGAGAGTATGATGCTTGGAAATCTCTTGCATCTATTCTCAGGTATCAGAAAGAATATATTGACACTTTTCCTTTTGAAGAGGAAGATTTGAAAATAATATCTAATAATTATCTTCCGCATTTTATTAACATTTTAAATGAAATATATAACAAGAGTTCGAATGAAGGGCTTTTTTATGCCGTTTTAGATTATTATAAGAGGTTAGAGGCGGCCTCGTTCTTACCTGTTCTCATAGAGATATTAAACGCTGACAAATTACTTCCTATTTATTTCAATTTCTTAACTGAGAGAGATTACAAAATAAGAAGAAATGCATGGGAAGCGGTTAAAGAACTTGTTAACAATAATATTATTAGTAAGGATAAGATAACTAGATATTTAAATTATCTACTTGAATTAATATTAAATGAAAAAAATGAGAATTTAATTGAAATATTGAATACAATATTTGTCAAAGAAGAAGGAGACGTAGACTGGTTGGTTACTTATATCGATAATACTATATCTCCTAAAATACTATTTAGTCTTTTATACAATGCTAATGACGCGGTAAGACTTAGAGCTTGGTACTGGATATCTGAATTTATAAAAAGAGGCTTAATACCAGTTGAAGATTTATTACATTATTAGTAGTTATTTTTACTTATAGATAGTAAATATTCTATCGTATATAGACTCAAGGTTCCTATAGTCCCATAACTCTTCTAGGCCTACATTTAAATTAGACGATAAAAACCACTTGTACTCATGGGGGCGTTTAACCCATGAGGGAACTACTGGCCTATACACTTTGTCTTTGTCTCGTGACAAATAATAGTAAATAATAGTTAAGAATTTTTTAATGTTATTTCTAGAGTTAATACTAATTGGAAAATTCTTTAAAAACAATGAAAAGTACTCTTTTGAATAACCAGGAACTGGGTACCCTATCATTAATGAATTACTAGGCAAATTAGACAATAGTGTTATCGGATTTAATTGAGTTTGTGAAATATTTTGTTTTGAAAGTAATGCTTGTGTGAGAGTAAATGCTGTATATTCCGCTAAGGACTCCTCGCTTAGACTATAATTATAAATCCCGGTGGACGTTCTCCAGTCTTCTATGACATGATGTGATAATTCGTGTAAGAAGATCTCCATAAGATAAATAGGTCCTATTCCAGGGTATATAGGATTTAAAATTGCAATATCACTCATTACTTCTCTTTCATATATATATATTCCCCAATTTTTTCTATCTACCGAATATGGAATATATTTTGCTAATAACCTTCTTTCTCCGTTAGGTTTTTTCTTGTATTCAAATATTTCCCCATTTTCATATACACTTTCCCAAGACCATTCTGCCCTTATAATCCTCGGCTTCGCCTTTGAACCAGATTCCAACTCTAAATCTTGTAATATTTGCGAGTCTGGTTTCCACTCAGAACCTGGCGAAAAATTAAGCTCTAACATTTCAATTATAAAGAAAACTAATTTTAAGTTTTTATTTTTTATCAGTCTGTTTAATTAGGTCTTACGAGTGTAGACATAGTGACGTCATCGAGCTATAAAGTCTCTCTATATCGCTTAAGGTATATTAAGTCCTTGTCATCCACCCTAGACCGGGGGTAAGGTCCCCCCTTGCGCGCCGATTTATATGTTAACGACGACACTATGAAATTTTTCAGCTATTCTAGAAGTAAGGATAAGTCAGGATATGGACAAACACTGACCTAATACCCTAAGTATTGAATTATTCTCTTTGAAGTCTCTTTTTCGATGTCATTATTGCCAAGCACAGTAGATAATACTTTCGCTAATGTTAATGCGTCTTTGACTAAAGTAGACCTTTCTCTCAAACTGTCAGCTACGGCTTTTAGCCTATCTGGTGATTTTAGTGCAATATATTCTAGATAGTGAAAAAGCTGAACGGCGTTCTTGAATTCATATTTGCCCAACTTGGCTTCTTTTATATATTCCAGTTTTTCGAAGGCCCTGATCATGTTATCTAAGCCATCAACATTCTCAGGTTCATTGAGCGTTATCCTTTTTTTATTCCTTTCTATAGTAATTATCTCATTTTTCTCTAAGTCACCTTCGTCTAAACTCCCGGTGAAATTAAGCAAAGCTAAGCTCTCCCTGTCTATTTTTCTTGCGCTGTTTTTAACAGGAGGGACTAGGACTTTTGTCAGGATATAGAAACTGGAGTAAGGGTCGCTTATCCTGATCCCTGCAATCTTCCCGAGCCCCTCTATTATAGCTTGAGTGGTCGTAGGGTACAAGTGGTATCTTACCAAGTTTTCTACTGCCTTGTCTTCCTTACCTTCAAGGCCAATAAGTTTCTCGTACTTAGTAAATATTGATAATACCCTGCCTAAGACTTCTACATATGTATCAGCTGAAAGGGGCGCTACCCTTATGAAGTTTGAAAACCATGAGGAGACCTCAGATATTGCCTCGTTTTTAACGTCTTGTAGCAATTTACTCCCTTCAGCCCTTTTCTTCCACGTTATGACCAAGGACTTGTCCAGCGCAATAGTGTTTAATATCGTCGCCATCCTGGTCTTAGCTTTAGTGGTAATCGCGTGTGCTGATATTACCCTGAACTTCGCCCTATACCAACCCGCATATAGGAGGGACACCCAGCTATCTGTTGTAGAGTGGACATAAAAGGTGACTAGTGTACCGTCATCTTTTAAAAGCTCATAAAACTTGAGGAAGTCATCAGCCATTTTTTCCCTGAAGTACTTTAAAGTCCCTATTACACTCTTATAGCGTTTAGTCGTGTTCTTAGGTGCAAACTCTTCCCACTGTGTGTTATAAGGGAAGGGTAGTACTCTCTTTAACCAGACGTAAAAGTAGTCGCTTAAGTAAGGCCTGTCATCGGCAAAAGGGACACTCGTAGCCATTAGGTCGACCTTTTCGGTGTTCAAGTCCCTTATATCTACCCTGTTAAGGGGGACTACTTTAACTTCAGAAGTAGTGTTGGTCCCTATCAGGTATTCCAGTCCTTTTTTCAAGTGTTCAAACAATTTGTACAATGAACCGGTAACGTTACTCAGGGGTGAAATTTCTACCCAGTTCCAAGACATCGTATTCCCCCTTACTGAAACTCCCGAAGCAATAAAGCTCCTAGTCGGTTGGACTAGGGTTAGGAAACTGTTATACCTGATGTGTTCTAGCAGTACCATGGTAAAATACGTGACCACCGCTTCCTTATACTCCTCTTCTCCCTCTATGCGGTTTCTCAACTCGTTTATCTCGTGGAGGAGCTTGGTGTGGACTATTAACTGCCTTGCGTTAAATAACTTATAAAACTTATCTACTCCCCACGAGTATACTCCGAAAATACTGACCGGGGGTAGAGGCTCGGTAGGCAACTCAGTCAGGCTTATGTATTTAAGTTTTTGGAATGCCCTCCAAAAGTTTTCCTCGTCTTCATGAGTTATCTCCTCAAATTCTAAGTCTTTTCCTTTCCCCTTGAACTTGACCAGTAAGACTGGCCTTCCCTTAGAACCCCTTAGGTCTTCTAGGGATATCTCCCCTTCTAAGAACTTCTCGTAATTTCTATTCCACTCCCTTATTGCGTCCCTGACGTACCATTCGTCTTTCTCCCCAGACATAACAAAACCACAGTATAGGCACCTAGCGTACCTGTTGTTAACTTTCACGTTGCCTTCATCCACCTCATAGGTCTTGTACGGGTCGTGGACTATTACCTTATTTTTAGTTACCCTAGCCTTTACCTTGTCTTTTCCTAGTTCTCTATTTATATCGACTACTTTAATACGTATTCTGTCTTTCTCCTTCACGGGGTGCATAAAGGCCAGTCTGGTGTATGTCCCAGACCCCATCCCTGAGCCTTCAGTACCACCCCCCGACCTTAACGCTAATAGCCACCAACTATATACGAGCGGAGTGTAATTACCGCATACTGGGCACTTCACCTCCCACGTACCTACAAAACCCGCGTTACCCTGGTAAAGGTCTTTAACTTCTTCCCTAATGCTTTCAACTAACTCTTTACCGTATTTTTGTACATCATTTAAGAGTTTCTCCCCGTATTTCGGGTAGTCTACGATCGCCTTTAAGAACGTGAACGCTGTCGGTATGGGCTCTGTAGTTATTACCTTTTTAAGTCCTAGACGCTTCGCCTCCAACGGGATCGTCCCGAAACTCCCGAAGGGGTCTAGAAAAGTATAATTCCTGAACGGTGCTGTATCCGGGTTATATCTATGCGGTACCTCTTTGTCGAGTCTTATGATTTTCCTGAACTCCTCTAATTTAAAATCTTCCGGTAACAACGAAGCTGCGAGGAATGCCCTAGCAGATATTAACGGGTCTCTCCCCCACCAATAAACCATCTCCCAGTAGGAGGGTCTGGCAGGGCCCTTCTCCTTGGCAGCCTTCCTATCGATTTCTGGGAGGAGTAACGAGAAGCTGTCACTCTGTATGAACAGCCTATCCACATAGGACTACCAATTGAAGAAATTAATTAGCTTTTCTGTACTCCATGCGAATTCAATGGGCATAATCCCCTCCGTAGACATCTAAGCGTTTTACCTCGACTAGCTCTAACGAGTAAACGACGTCCAGTAATAACTCTTTCTATTGAACGTCAAATATGGTGCCAGCTAATATTGTCGCCTGAGTTAAAAGGACTCGCGTGAAAGTTTAGGGGAGGATCACTTAGATGCCGAACCGGAATTAAAAGAGAGCAGTATTTTGTTCTACCCTAACGTAACTTAAAGGTCTTCATCAGAGTTCGTGCACCTGCTAAATGGTTTTCATCTAACCATAAAAACTCCTGCTCGTCCATGGTGAGGGTTCGGGTTAAGTAGTTGTATGATTTAATGGTCTCGCCTTTTGCTGTGTTTAGTTGGCTTTCGTTATTTGTACTCCTGCGTTTCACGTCTTTCAATAAGTTAGGCACGACCGTAAGAACTTTATCAGCATTGTCAGAGTTTCGTATTACCAAGGGAAAGTATGACTACTGCTGTTCAAGCGACTTCTGGTATTTATCAAGGACAGTGCCAAAGAAAGGATAATATCGTGATTTGGGTATTACCTTGCACTGATATAAGTGGTACACCGTTATACATTTGAATAAGACTACTCATGTGGTCTCGTCCTAGTGAAAGTCGCTGTCTTTCACGCCCTTAATCCTTATACAATGATGTGAAAACAGCAGATCACACCTTTCAGCTATGAAGGAAAAGAGGGCGTGACACGTCGATATTAAAGGTAAGGTGTAATGCATTTTATCTAAATAGTATTCCCTAATCTAGCCTAATCTAGGAATATAGTTTCACACCTACGTTTCGTCTGGGCTTTACCCTAGTGGGGCGTTCACGTGCATTTTTTTGCAAGTTCTCTGCTCCGCCTTTTGTAATTCCCTCTTTTTATTCACACATAAACGGAGGTATAGCTCAATAGTCCACCTCGTTACAATAACCTTTCGACTCCTGAGATTTTTCTCGAGGGGGTTTTTTCAACGTCGTTTTCCGGTAGGACCTCAGAGAACACCCTAGCTATTGCTAACGCTTCGTTCACATACCTACTGGTCTCCCTCAATTTGTCGACCTCCTCTTTTAACTTGTCCGGGAACTTTAACGCTACGTACTCCAAATAGTGGAGTACTTGGACGGGGTTGTCAAGGTCATAGTCGCCGGCTTTAGCCCCTTTAACGTGTCCGAGTTTTTCGAAAGAACGTATGACGTCACCTATGTCGGTAGCGTTTTCAGGTTCAGCTAAAAGTATGACTTTCTTTTTCCTGTCGACCTGGATAACCCCGTTCTTTTCTAAGTCCTTCTCCGCTATGTCCCCGGTCACGTTTAACAACACCAAACTGTTCTTGTCTATTTTCCTGACACCTCTTGCCGGGGGTGATAACACCTTCACCAAGACGTAAAAGCTGGAATATGGGTCGTCAATCCTGACACCCACGGATTCCGATAACCCTTTAATTATAGCTTGAGTAGTAGCCGGGTAAACGTGGTTTTTTATTAGGTTTTCTACAAGGCTTACCCCGCTCCCGCTGACCCCTATGACCCTCTCGTACTTGGTAAATATCGATAATACCTTACCCAACGCCACCATATAAGTGTCTATTGATAACTTACCCGTTTTTATATAGGACGAGAACCACTTAGACACGCTAGATATGGCCTCACTCCTCACTTCTTGGACTGACCTACTGCCCTCAGCCCTCTTCCTCCACGCGACCACGATAGACTTGTCCAAGGTCACTGTACTCACGTTCGCCGACATCCTAGTCCTGTCCTTTGTGGTGACTGCGTGAGTGGCTACGACCCTGAACTTGGAGACCGACCAGCCCGCGTAAAGCAACGACACCCACGCTTCCGGTGAAGCGTTACTGAAAAACGTAACTAACGTACCGTCGTCCTTTAAAAGGTCGTAAAACCTGAGAAAGGCCCTAGCTAGCTCATCCCTGAAATACCCTAACGTACCCACTATACCTTTGTAGGGCTTGTTGACGTCCTTTGGCACAAACTCTTCCCATTGTGTGTCATAGGGAAACGGGAAGACCCTTTTTAACCAGACGTAGAAGTAGTCGCTGACATAAGGCTTGTCGTTTTCGAAAGGGGGGTCAGTCACTATCAAGTCGACCGGCTCAGTCTGTAAGTCACCTCGGTAAAAGGGGACTTGGACTTGGGGACTGCCGCCCGCGTTTACCAGGTATTCCAAGCCTTTCTTGACGTGTCCCAATAACTTAGTTAGGGAACCGGAGATATCACCTAAAGGGGAAATTTCCACCCAAGTCCATGAGAACGCGAAACCCCTAAATGCAGTGACGGGGACGTTAAAAGACCTCGTACTCTCTATCGACGTTATCATGCTGTTATACCTTACGTGGTTCAGAAAGGCCATTGTAAGGTATGTTAATACAGCGTCTTTATAGTCCTCGTCGCCGTTGACCTTGTCCCTCAATTCGTTTATTTTATCGACGATTTTGGTCAGGACTACTAACTGCCTCGCGTTGAATAGTTTATAAAACCTGTCCATACCCCACCTCGTAAAAGCGAGGAGCCCGTAAGGGAAGGCCTTTTCAGTAGGTATTTTCATAATACTGGTTTCCTTTAACTTGTCGAACGCCTCCCAGAACACTTCCTTATCTTCGTCCGTAATCTCTTGGAAATCTAGGTTTTTACCCCCACCTCTGAACTTGACCAGTAATGTAGGCCTCGCCCTTGAGCCCCGTAACTCCTCCAGCGTTATCTCGCCGTTCAAAAACTTCTCGTAATTTTCGTTCCACTCCCTGATGGCCTCCCTAACGTACCACGAACCGCCCTTACCCTGGATGACAGAACCGCAATATAGACACCTTGCGTAATTGTTTTCCACTTTTACGTTGCCCTGCGGGACCTCATAAGACTTATCGGAACCCTTGATGACTATACGGCTTTTAGAGACTTTCGCGATGACGTCCTTACTCCCCACCTCTTTGTTGAGGTCGACCACTTCGATGCGGAGCTTTTTGTCTTCTACCACAGGCCTCATGTAAACTAACCTCTTATAAGCCCCGGCCCTTACCTTTTCCCCTCCCTCCTCTCCCTCTTCGCCTTCGCTCCCGACCCTCCTCAGTTCCAATAACCTCCAAGTAAAGGATAACGGGGTGTAATTACCGCACACCGGGCATTTGACCTCCCACGACCCGACGTAACCAGTGTTATAACCGTAAAGTTTTCTGACGTCCTCCTCCAAGCTTTCTACCAAGTACTCTCCGTACTTTTCCACGTCGGTTATCAGTTTTTTCCCGTATTTTGGGTAGAGGAGCACCCCTTTAAGAAACGTATATGCAGTGGGAATCGGGTCAGACGCGATAACTTTACCCAACCCAAGCCTCTTCGCCTCTAACGCAAAGGAGCCGAACCCGGCGAAAGGGTCTAAGAAGGTAAAGTCCCTGAACCTCTCGTTTACTTCCGGGTTGAATTTATGGGGTAAGTCCTCGTCCAGCCTTATAACCCTCTTGTACTCTTCAGGGTCAAAGTCCTCTGGGAGTAACGACGCTGTTATGAACGCCCTAGCTGAGAGTAGGGGCTCCCTACCCCACCAGAACACTATTTCCCAAAACGGGGGTCTACCCGGGCCCTTTTCTTTCGCCGCCTTCCTGTCAATTTCTGGTACTATAACCGAAAAGTTATCACTCTCGATAAATAACTTCTTCATACCAGAACCTTAGAACGGGTAAACTATAAGTCTTTGTCTTTTTTAAGACAACTTGTATTATAGATTTATTTTGACTGGGTCAAAATGACGATGAGTTTAGGTACAAAATACAAGCCTCCAAAACCCTTTACCACGTATACGTACTCAGTGCTTGAAATGTAAGGCGGTGTCCACGAATGCTATCTATAAGCCTATTGTTCTCTTCTTATTATCAGTATAAATCTAGAGTTTAAGCCCATGACCGTTTATTTAACTTTCGCTCAACACTCTTACTTAAAAAGGAAAAGTTAATAAAATCCTCTTCTTTCTTACTATCATGCAAAAACGATTAATTGAGAGCGACAAGTTCTCCTCACTTATCCCTGAAATTGACGAGAAGGCTGTAAAGGAGAAAGGTTCAGGTAGGCCTACCTATTGGGGGATGGTATTCTGGCGGACTAGGAAACCGTTAGTCTCAGCTAGGGCGTTTATAGCGGCGTCGTTACTACCGGAGGGCTTTAACATAACAGAGTACAAGAGGATTATAAGGCTAAACGAAGACATCCCCCATAAGTACCAACCCATTACGAACAACGTGTTTAAAGACTACGTGTTGTTAGACCCCTTTGCGGGCTTCGGTTCTATCCCATTAGAGGCAAAAAGGCTCGGGTTGGGTAAAGTTATAGCTTCAGAACTTCTGCCTACAGCCTACATGTTTTTAAAAGCAGTCCTAGACTACCCGAAATACGGGGAGAAACTCTTAAAAGACATCGAAAGATACGGTAACGAGCTGATTAAGAGTTTAGAAGAAGACGTAAAAGAACTTTACGGTGATACGACGGGTTTCGTGGGTTCATGGGAAGTAAAATGCCCTCACTGTGGGAATTATACCCCTTTAGTAAACCAATGGTGGTTATTAGCGTTAAAAGAAGGGAGTAGTAACGACGAAGAAGAGGAAGGAGAAGAGAGTGAAGTTAAGTCAGGTGCTTTTAGGAGATTAGTCTACATGGAACCGGTAAAAGAAGGTAATCAGATCCGTGTTAAAGTAATTGACCTTAATAAGGAGTTAAATGTAAAAAGTGTAAGGGCTAAGAAGACTAAGGACAAGATAATAGTAAACGGAAAAGAATACCGAGTGTCTCAGGGTAATGTCAACGCTAAGAAGAGTTTTGCTAGGTGTTTGCATTGTAATAATGTATTTCCTAAAGATAGTAAGAAATGGTACGTTAAGGAGGCTATTAATGAATGGAATGAAAATTACGAGAAGTTTATGAACGGCGAGATAACTCTAGAAGAGTTGAGAAATTCAAGGGCAAGACCCACACTCCTGGTTAAGTTCAAAGGTAAAGCTAAGGATTTAACCTTTGAGGAAATTACCGTAAAAGATGAAGAAGCGTTTTGGGACTCATTTGATAAATTACGAGGATTAGATATAACTAAAATACCTACGGAAAAAGCGTCACCTTACGGGACATTACGTTTTGTAACATGGGGGATAGACAGATTTTATAAATTATTTAATGCTAGACAACTAATAATACTTACTAAGATCGTTGAGAAGATTAGCTACTTAAGAGATATAATAGAAGGAGATGATGAATATAAGAAGGCGGTAATAACTTACTTAGTTTTGGCTTTTCTAAACCATATACGGTATAATTGTATGTTAACTTCTGTTCACCCTACTAGAACATTTGTCAGAGAAGCTACTGCACTTACAAGATTCAGCTTTATGTGGAACTGGATTGAAATTTCTCCCTTAGCTAACATAATAGGTTCGTTTTCCAAAAGCTTAGAACATGTGAATGAAGGACTCGAATACTTAATACAAACTGATAGCGACTCACAAGTTGAAGTCCTCCAGACTGATGTATGTGACTTAAGGTTGGATCCAGTTGATGTTATAATTACCGACCCTCCATATGCTGATGACGTGCCATACCCTGAAGTAGGAGACTTCTATTACGTCTGGTTAAAAAAGGTATTTCCATTCCCATATAACACACAATGGGAGGAATTAGTACCTAAGGATATAGGGGTTGATGAAGCGAGGAATAAGGTATTTGGCAACGGTGTGGGGACTTATGATTATTTCAGAGAGAGGTTAGCACAAGCTTTTGCTAATCTTAGTAAATTACTGAAAGGTGAGGGAGTCTTAGTAACTTTTTATAACCACACCTCGCCAAAAGCATGGACATCACTACTTTATGCCGGTTGGTACTACTCAAAATTTAGAATTTCAACAACTTATGCGATAACTACTGAAGATGAGACGAGGATAAATGCTAGAGGTACAGTCTCGCTAGATAAGTCAATAGTAATCGTCTGGAGGAAAAGGGCCGAAGGGACGAAACATATACAAGAAGTTAAGAAAAATGTTATTTCAGCAATCTCAGACTGGATATCTACGAATATCAAGTCATTATCTTTGGACACGTACATTGAAGTCCTAGGAAAAGTTTTATCGGAGTTCACTAAATACGAAAAATTGTTGGGACTAAAAGGAGAAGGTATGAAAGCTGTAGAGGATTTAGTCTCCAACCACGTCTTTCCCACTGTTGTTCAATCCTTGATTGAAGGGTTGGCTAAGGGAACCGGAGCTAGGGTTGAAAACCCGTACTCGGTATTTTATGTCTTAGTCAAGGCACTACTCCCTCCCTCTAAGACGGTGAGAAAATTAGATAAGAATACCTTAATATTCTTGAACGTATCGGGTAATATTACTAAAAAGGATCTCCTTCAGAATAAGATAATAAAAGCGGGAAAGGACACTATTTACCTAATGGAGCCGGAAAACGCAAACGACATAAACGATAAAATACGGTCATTTGAAATGCTGAATCACGTTAAATCCGCAATCGCAGGTGATTATAATTTCTCTAACCCTGTCCAAGTCCTCCACTATCTGGAGTATATAGCGTTGAAATACCCTGATAAATTGAAAGAAGAGGTCGACAAACTTAGAGAAAAGACACGTTTTGTAGACGAGGCGTTATCAGTTGCAAAAATATTTACTAAGGTGCTTAACGAAAAAGACGTCGAATATGGACCTTCGTGTAAAATGGTGGGGGGCTGTGAAAAAGGGATTGAAAAGTGGGTGAGCTAAATGGCTGACCTCTCTTTGTACCAGAACGTAATTCCGAGGGAAGACGTGTTTAACCCTAAATTCGACGACGAGGTAGCACCGGAACTAAGTGACGTACATAAAGGCACGGCACCTAGCATTTACACGAACCCTGAAGAATTTTTCGCTATAACGTATTTTACGGATTCAATGAGAAACTTGGTAAGAGATATATCCGAGTCTTTCAGAGTAGGAAAAGGAATGACTATACCACTGTACTCTTTCTTCGGTGGAGGAAAGACTCACTCCTTAATTATGCTCTATCACGCTTTCAAAAACCCGGATATCGCGAAGAAGTATAATTTAGACGTAGAGAGCGGAGTTAAAGTGATAGTAGTTGGAGGAAAAGACTCAGCAACTGCACCTTCTCCAGACACACCCTCAGACGTTAAGACCCTTTGGGGATACATAGCTAAACAACTGGGTAAATACGATATAATTGCAAAAGCCGATAACGACTTGATGGCACCTCAGAAGGACGTCCTAGAAAAAGTGTTTGAAGGGGAGAAGGTTTTAATTTTGTTTGATGAAATAGTATGGTATTTATCTAGGGTTAAGGACACAATCTATAACAGATACTACACTCAATGTCTATTGTTTTTTGAGAACTTAGCGTCAGTGACTGCTAACCTGCCAGTAGTAATAGTTGTGACAATCCCGGGCAAATACTATGAGAAAACCGGTGTAGTTCAAGCTGAGAAAAGTTATGAAAACGTAGTAGAGGAGCTATCAAGGAAAATCGAGAGAATAGGTAGAGTATATAGGGCACCAATAGAAACCCCTGTTGACTTAGGAAAAGTATTGAAAAAGAGGTTATTTAAGAGTATTAATGAGGAAATAATTCCTCTTGTTAAAAGTAAATATTCCAAGTACCTAGAGGATTTCAAGGATTATGTAGACCAAGAGAGTATCGAGAACTTTGATGACGCTTACCCGTTCCATCCGTATTATTTAGAGTTATTAAAACTACTTCTTGAAGAAACCGGACTTCAAGGTACTAGGGATGGGATAAGGCTTAGCAGGATGGTCGTAAGGTTGCTTTGGAATGATAAGCCTAAAAGGAGTTTAATTTTACCGTCAGATATTGATATTAGGAATGAACAGTTTAAAGTACTTTTACTTAAAAATTATACAGATTTCGACAAGGTAGTAGATTCAATTAAGAATGTGACTAAAGGTCTTTCAATTTACTTTAGTATGGCTAATTACATCTTTTTATCAACTTATATGTTCAAACTGGGCTTAGATCCGGGACAACTAAGGAATGCTTTGCCTGACAGCAAAAAAGTAGTGACATCGGTTTTAGACCCATTATATCTGGAAGACATTTCCTTAACTCCGGCTGAGGTTAAGACTAAACTCGCCGATATGACGAGCGGAGGGAAAAACGTCGATAAGATAGTCCCATATTTAATTTATTCAGAGGACAAGTACTGGTTTACCTCTTTCTTAGACCCGATCACTATATGCAAGAGGGGAAAGAGTAAGGTGCTCGATGCGGATGCGGTAACCGTAATTAAGGATATGATAGGGAACCTAGCGGAAACACCGATAGATGCCATAGAAAAGAGGTCTAAGAAAGAAGTCTACAAGGGGATTATCAAAAAGTTCCACATAGTAGACAGTATTGAACATTTAGTTGACGTTGATGAAGAAACATATAATTTGGTAATATTGTGGAAGCCTTTATGTGATGGCTGTAGTTCCCAGGACGTAAAAGAAAGCGATTACTACGACGAAATAAAAAGGTTTATTTACAACGTACCGTCGGGCAAGTCATCAATTTCCCCTAGGAAGAACGCTAACTCTTTAGCTTTAATGTTCTCTTTAACGGGCAACGGCAAGGAGAAGTTGATAGAGCAAACTAAAGAGTATATATCGTGTAGAGACACTGATGTGTCTAAATATTATTCTGACGAAGTGAGTAAAAATATAGCTAAGAAGATGCTCACTGATTTCCTATCGAGAGTGCAGAACAGTATTTATAACCAGATATTCAACTATTATGACAGGGTAGCATACCCCGACAAGATGAATGACGTCCAAATAGTCACTTTATCTACTACTGGAAAGACGCTACTTGAAAACGCTGAGGAAACTATGAGGAACGAAAATAAAATTATTAGGGAAAACGACATGGACTTTGACACTTTAGCTTACTACTTGGAACAAACTAACATAAACATAAGGGACACCACGATCTCTTATCCACAACTACGTCAGATGTTTTATACTAACCCCATGTTACCATGGGCAAGTGATGAAGCATTAAAGTCCGCAATAGTTTCCGGCCTTAAGTCCTATTCCATAGGGGTCCTCTCCGGGAGCAAGATTTACTTTAAAGCTGAAGAAGGGAGTACGGTGGAATACAGTAATTCTTTAATAGATAATTCTACTACGGTCTTACCTGCAAGAGTAGCTGCTGATAAGCAAATCGACAGCTTACTTGAGCAAGAGAAAGAGTTTGAAGAAGACGGTAAGATACACAAGACATATTATGTAGTTGCCACTGACGAAGAGGAGATACCGCTTAAAGAACTGAGGGACAGGGAAAACTGGTTCGACATATTTATTAACGGTAAACTGAGGAAGAAAGAAGAAGTAATCGAAAGCGGTGTGGACATCGAGCTAGAGCCAAGGGTAATTAAGGCTAAGGCAGGAGACACGGTGTCCGTTAAAATTAGGGTAAGTAAGGTAGGTAAGTTCGATAAAGAAGTTTATCTTGAGGCGAGTAAGGGGAGCCTATCTCAGACCAGCGGGGCCCCTCCATTTGACGCTATCCTAACAGCGAGTGTAGAGGACGGTCAACCGATAGTGGTCACTGCTAAATACGATAATAAGACCGTAAAAGCCCAGATACCAGTAGAACTAGTTCAGGTCGTGGAACAGTGCGAGAAGGTTTTAGACCCTAGAGACTCTACTAGCCCGGTAATATTCAAAGTAGACATAACCGATATGAAAAACATTTTGAGCATATTAGACCAGTTAAGGGTAGTCCCGGGGGTTAAATTCGTAGAAGGGGAAGTAACTGTCGAAGACCCTAGTAGGGTATCGGTGTTGATTAGGCCCAAAGACATGAAATTAAATGAGTTCATAGAATTCCTAAACCGACAGACAGTCCTTATAGGTCTGACCAAGTACACAATTTCTGGCAAGGTAACAGTAAAAGTTAACGACCCCAAGCCTCTAGACGAAAAAGACAAGAAAAAAATTATAGACTTAATTTCTAAAAACGCGATTATAGCTTGGACCAAGGTGTGCTAGGCTTGTACGTAATTAGGGAAAGTTCGAGTGAAGGGAAACCGAGGTCACATTACTATCGACTCACGCAAAATAAAGAAAGCTTTAAGGTATTTAGAGCATCACTGAGCATTTCGGAGTTAGACGAGGTACTGCTGTCCAGGACGGATATTAAATTCAACAAAACTAGGAAAACTATCAGCACGGATAGCGAGAGGCTGTTTAAGATGGCTATAATATACGGAGGGGTCAGGCAAACTATAAGGGTAGCTAACCGCTCGAGGTTGGTCTCCATTGCAAAAGTATTGTTATCCTTAGAGGAGTTCAGCTTGCAGTTCTGGTATACTGAGTTTGTCTCGAGGTATTCCACCAGAAATAATATAGTAGACACGTATAAAGTAGGAAGGTCTTTCAGGGACCTCTATGAGTTATGACCTAAAATTCGTTAAATTCGTATTTGACGAGTTGGAGAAAAACCACCCTTTCTTCAGGTACCCTTTATTGACTTCCGGGGACTACGAACCTTACCTCCACCAAGCGGAAGTGTTTTATAGGCTTTTGCCCAGGGAGCCGGTACGTTTCTTAATAGCCGACGACGTAGGGTTGGGTAAGACCATTGAAGGGATAATGGTAATTGACCAGTTAATTAAGAAGAAGAACGCGAGGAAAATCCTGTTGGTACTCCCCAAGATTTTAATTAAGCAGTGGGTTTACGAGCTCAACAGGTTTAGGAGGGAGTGGGACCTCCCAGTTTATGAGTATAGCGGGAAAGACGATGTAAAAGCTGATGGGATTTATGTGGTCAGTGTCGACACGGTTAAGAAGGAGAACCATAAGAAGAAGTTCCTCGAAGTCAAGTGGGACTTGGTAGTGGCTGACGAAATACATAAGGTAGGAGTCGTGGGGTCTAAGGAGAACTTAAGGTATAAGGCAATGGCAGAAATTAGCGGTAAAAACCAGGATGCGAACTTTCTAGGTTTATCCGCGACTCCCCATAGGGGTAATGACAACGACTATTTGAAGAGGTTAAACTTAATCGACCCTTATTTAAGGGAAGCCGACGATAACTTGCTTAGGACGAGCGTCAGGGCGATAGTCCAGAAGAGGAATAAGGACAATGTAAACAAGGTTTATGAGAAGGAAAAGATATTCCCCGACGCTATTTTTATCCAATATTTGGTCGAGCCTACAACAGACGAGTTGAAATACTACGAGAAAATCAGGGACTTAACTCTTACTATATTGAGAGAATACTACAATAAAATAGGGAAAAGCCCCAAAGGGTTGCCGCTCTTGTCCTTTATGATAGGGCGGAGGTCTCTTTCCAGCCCTTACGCGGGTCTGCTGACCTTTAAGAGGATGCTGGAAAAAAGGGCGGCTTACTTGTATGAAGAGGACGTATTAGACCAAGCCGAGGAGTACGCTGAAGAAGAGGAAGTCGAGGAAGACAGCGAACCGGACGAATTAGCCAACAAGTTAGCCCAATTGAGTAGCGAATACTTAGAGAAATTAGGGCATGAGTTCCTGCAAAAGTTTGAGGGTAACATTCATGACTTAATAAAGTTGGCTGAGAGTGTGATGAGTAGTGACAGCAGGGTAAAAGCAGTAGCAGAGTTAACTAAGTCCCACTTAGACAGAGGGGACAAGGTGATCGTGTTCACGGAATATAAGGACACTGCAGAGTACATTTATAATAAGTTTAAAGAGGAACTCCGCGTACCTGAAGGTTCGATTAAAGTCGTCACAAGTGATACGTTAGCTAAGGAAGGGATAGAGAGGGTGAAGGGTTGGCTCGAAAAAGGCGGGGCGAAGGTAATGGTAGCTACCGACGTGGCTTCTGAAGGGCTGAACTTGCAGTCAGCGAACGTCCTTATCCACTACGAGCTCCCGTTGAGCATAGTGAGGTTTGAACAGAGGAACGGTAGGGTATGGAGGCTGAAACAAAACAAGCCGGTCTATATTTATTACCTAGCACTAAATACGGAAATTGAACAAAGCATCTTGAACAATTACTATAACAAACTCTTAGAAATTACAAAGGGGACTGGTGCTGAAGTAAACGTGGCTGACGCCGTAGTATACAAGACAGGGAAGGTAAACAAAGTGTTCAATTTGACCCAAGACAAGGAACCCATACCGGTTTATTTAGCTTATAACGACCCCCAAAAGAAAGAGGAGCAAATAACTTCTATCAAAATATGGGAATCCGTACTCCAAGGTAACGTTAACGGTGTCGTCGAGACCATGCTCAAGAGGATAAGGATATTAAAAGAGACGATGAAAAAGTTCGCGCTTTACGACTCGTTACAAGGGGCTGCTGTAGTAGAAATCGATACCGTGAGGAAAATAGCGGGGTTTACCAACAGGTCGGAGTTAAGGTCGGTATTACAGACGTTTTTAGGAGAGCTTTTAAAGAAGGTAAACGGGAGGGTAGAAAACGGTAAAATCTTTTACAGCGGGGGAGTAATAGACGGTTACGACCCTTCAAGGATAGGTAAAATGATCGATACTATAGAGCAAATAATCTCTCACGTTACAAAAGAAGGTGAATCTTTCGTTATTTGTGACGCCTTGGACTACAACGTATATGTAGCTAACGCTAAAGTCCTCATAAACGGGAAGGAAACTGTGGACGTCCCTTACATAATTGATTCGAGTTCTCGAGAAGTCCCAATGAGCAAGTTTTTCGCCGAAATCTTGCCCCTGACTATGAACTGTAGAAAAGTTTACCCTGACGAAGTCTACATAACAAGAGAAATTAATAACCATTTAGTAATAAGGAATATAAAGTCTAGAATATTTAAATTATTAGAAAATTATACGAAGTACAGGCAATTGAGGGGGAGGGACAAGTGGTTACCTAACAATATAGACGAGATAGACGTAAAGGTCGATATAAGGGGAGGGGTTATAGGGGTTAACAATAACGAAACCGATTACTTGAATAAATCTCTCGATGGGCTTAAGAAAAAAGGCACGGTCACCGAAACACAAGGAGTTTACAGACTAGAAGGGAAAGGAGAAGTCAGGTACATCAGGATCGTAAGCCCTAAGGAAGTTTTCAACAGGGATAAACAGTATTGGGTCTATACTTATTCAAACGGTGCGTTAGTGGGCGTTAGAAATGGTTGAGTTCGTGTATAACAACCTGAAAATAAAAGTCCTGCAAGGGTATGGTGAGATCGGGGGGAACTGCATAGTAATGGAAGACAAGGACAGGAGGGCCGTTTTTGACCAAGGGGTCAGGTTTTCCAAGTTTAAAAAATTTTATAACCACAATATTTCCCCTGCTGGTTACTCCGAAATGGTCAAGTTAGGTATAATACCTAGACTGGACGACCCAATTGACTTGTTTATATCCCACTTCCACTTGGACCACCTCGGGTTACTACACCCTTTACCCATGGGCTCTACAGTCTACGTGCCCGATGAGGAAATATTCAACTCTTTCATAACCCCTTATAAGACCGCTAATAACTGGACTACTTACGTTTCTCCGCCTATCGGGGTCGAAATATCTAGTGCTATTAAAAATAACGATAACGTATTACCCCTACACGTGGAGCACAGTGCTTACCCCGCGACGTCATATTACTACGATAACGGGGACGTAAGGGCCCTTTATACGGGGGACTTCAGGCTCTCTTCCCCGCTGATTAACCTAAACCGGGAAACTCATAGAAAATTGCACGAGAAAACTCTGTTAGAAGAATACGAAGAAAAGGGGTTGTCCACAGACGTCTTAATAATAGAGGGGACGAACTTTTCCTCCCATAACATGCCGGTCACTTCTGATTATTTTATTGAACAACTCCTCAACATTTTTAAAATCCACTCAAACTCGTTGATACTCGTGTCAGTGGACTCTTTAGACGCTGAAGCGATCCTAAGCATGTTAGAAATTTCAAAACTGTATAACAGGACCCCCGTAGTTGAAGGGAGGAGGCTGACGAATATGGCCAAAGTCTGGGTAGAGCTGGCGGGAATAAACACTGATATTTATCAGCTCGGGACCGAGGAACTAAACTTCAACGTAATTTTGGAGGACGAGATAAAGAAGGGCCCTTCACAATACATAATTTTATCGAGTAAAGGTGATATACTGGACTTCGCTAGGAGGGCTAACTTAGGTAAAGGGTCGGTAGTCATATCTCTATCCGCTGAAGCCCCTTCTGAAAGTGAAGAGAACGAGAGTGTTGAGGACAACTGGTTAAAGATGTTAGGTTTCATTATATACCGGCTCAGGATGTCGGGGCATTATTACCCCTATGAATTGAAAGAAATCCTTGACACCATAAGGCCAAAGAAAGTAATCCCTATACACACCGAAGCCCCTTCACTGATGTGCGAATATATAGGACAGCTAGGTTATGAGTGCTTAAGCAGGTCTAGCTGACCACTTTAGTGTGTTTTTCCCCGCTCACCAACTCTGACGACATTTTTAACGCGTAGCCCAGTAACGTAGTGGCGTCATTGCTTACCCCCAGGACTTTCTCGTAGCTGGTCAATTCCCTCAAAGCCATGCTGAGCACGTCGAGGTAGGTACCGCGGTTTCCTTTCTTGACTTTCGTATAAATTTCCCACAAAGGCTTTACACCTTTTCTCCCTTTTACCAACTCTACTTTAAAAAGGCCCTCCTCAACCCCTATTACAGAGATGTGGAAGTCCCTTAAGGAGACCAGGTAAACGAGGGAACCGGGGTCGAGCCTATCCAAATAAAATATTGCTCTGTCAAACCCCCCTATATGGCTTGAAAATTCGAACTCTTTCTCATAAAAGCTTTCACACCCCTCATCTATGCAAGAGAATATGTAGTCCTTAAACAACCTGGGGGTTAAGGTATAGCCGTTCGAGTTACTGAGGGGCCTCTTGACCCACTCGTAAAAGAAAAATTCGATGTTATAGAGGGCGTCCATGTCCAGCGTGAACGGGTGGGAGGCTATGACTCCAGGGCTTTCGTCCCTTTTTTCCCCTATACGTCCTAACACTTTCTCTAAGGACATGCAGAAATGGCTTTGTGACAGTTCTACCCATTCCTCCGTTACGGGTGTTTTTTGGGAAAACAGCGGGAATACCTTACCTTTTTTAAACCTGGAAAACATGGAATTATACGTCACAAAATCGAGTAAAGCTAGGGCGTAGACCGGGATTTCTCCTTTTTCCCTTTCCCTAATTTGCTCAATTATGTCCTTTATTACTAGGAGTTGGTTAGGTGAGAACAACTTATAAATTGAGTCAAAGCCGTTTTTGAAGTCGACCTTAGCCTTAGGTATGTCAGGGTCTAAAAATACGTCCCTCAGCTTTTCATAGTTTTCCGCAGTCGGGGTCACAGGTGAGTCGAAAAGCTCGTTAGTCGATATCTCCCCGTACAAGAACTTTTCGAGGTTGCTGTTCCACGTCTTGAAACCCACGTTGCCTACTACGTTGTTGCACTTAGGGCACCTCAGTACTTTCTTTCTCTTGTACGGAAATTCTTCGCCACAATAAGGGCATTTCACTTTCCAAAAGTTGACCTTTATTCTACCCTCATTTGTCCCGCTATTACACCCTATTGAAAGGTCTTCCTCTCCCTCTCCTTTTTCTCTTCCCCATTCTTTTCTCCCCTTTATTCCTTTATTCTTATATATTTCCCTAAGCAAAGCCCGGAAAAGGGGGTTAGGGTCTGTAAAGTCTCCGTTTAAGTGCAACTCGCTTGACAAAGCGAACGGGTCTAAGACGTTAGATAACCGGGGGCTACTTTTCCTCCTCCAGAACTGGAACGAATTGTCGTAGAAGTCGAGTCCCATAACTGCAGGAGACCTAAATTAATAAGGGAGGGTAAAGCGTTTTTTCTAAAAGGGGTGAGCAAGGGAGAGTACTTCGGTATTTTGTCCGCCCTAAGAGGAGAGCAAAAGCTTTAACGCCTCTCTACCAACACGCCCCTCTTAAGCCCTACATTTCCTGAAAGCTTGTCCCACTCCTTGACGTGTCCTTTAACTTAAGGACGAAGGGCTTGTACCTCGAAAGGAGCGAGGACAAGGTAGTAATTAACGACGAGGGATATAAGGGACTAAATGAAGGGTATAGTGTTTTAAACCTCGTTAACCTAGCTAAACTACCCAGAGATAAAGTAACGGTGTTAAACTCAGTATATGACTTTTTGACTGGTATAATGGTTTTACGTGTAGACCCCTATGAGGCAATTTCACCGGTCCACGCTTCTGAGGTCACGGCGATAAACATTAATGGGAGGGGTATGGTAAAGGTCCTACACAACCTATACTCTGGAGGCGGTCTCCCGGGCTATATCGATGTTAAAGAAGAGGGGTACTCGATTTCATTTAAACTGTCTGACGAGGGGAACGTTATACTATATGTTAACGACCACGGTGTATTAGTACCTCCCCCGTCAGTCCCCAGCGGGCTTATAAAAATGCTCACTATAATGACCGCGTTAGCACTCAGACCTAAAGTCCTAGCCATAGACGAAGTCGAGGACTCACTTCACCTGAAGTACATCGAAAGGCTCCTCGATGTTTTCGGTTATTTCTCTGACGGCACACAAATAATACTTTCGACACACTCACCAGCAGTCATCGACTTAGTCAACCCTTCAGACCTAGTGTTAGTATCGAGAGTAGGTCTGTCTACTAAAGTCAGGAAGGTCAATAAAAAAGACGGGGAGTTAAAGGAATTCCTGGTCAAGAACGGGATTACCTTAAGTGACGCATATTTCTACGGTGCGATTTAGGTGAAGGTGTGTATCGTCTCTGAGGACACTTACGGTTATGTTTTTTTGAGGAAAATAATATACAGGCTGAAACACTACTGTAGAGCGTCTGACTACTGTAGAGCGTCTGACCTCGAAGTGTATAATACGGTGCTCCTTATACTACATATAGGGGAAGCCATTATGATAAACTCGTCAAGATAGTCAGGGTATTATGTACTTTATGTGATATAATAACAAAGGACGCTGATGGAAGGGACGTATACGAGGAGGAGAACAAGCTCAGGAACCTAATAAATAATTGTGAGAAAGTAAAATTCCTTATTTTTGACTATCAGATAGAGGACTGGATAGTATATAGTTTGACAAGGCACCTCGACCCTAATCCAGCAGGATATTTAAAGGTACACTATCAGTATGAAAAGTATATGCTGGACGAGTATGCTGACAAACTTAAATTTGACATTTTAAAGAACCTAGATAGCTTCTACAAATTCATACAGTATATCAAGCTTGAAAATTGCTTTAGCTGACTTTTTTCTAACTCTAGATGTAAACCGCCGATCACCGCTGACATTAAGGCAAAGACTTCACTGTTTTTGAAGAATATTCTCTAAAACTTCTAATGACAGCCCTAGACCCCCAAGCCCGTCAACCTGGACCTTACTCCCGGGAGGAGAATTCTCAGTAGAGCCCCAGTCCATTAAGTTTGCGGGGGGAGGGCGTTATTTGACCTTTTTAAAGGCATACTGGAAAACCCTCCAATAATGTTACCCTCAGGTTGTAAAGGGCAGAGGTGACAGGGGAATAGGAGGAGTGAATTTTAGGTTATTTGCCATTATTACTAACCCTAATATAACCGGGGGCTTAATGGGGAAAAAGGGAGTCCACTCCGCTTTAGGAGAATTTTTCGACAATTATAGCCCTGAATTGGTAACCGAAACCTGTAGCCAACGGAAAGGCGTTAGGTAAGACGAAAATGGGCTCAGAAAAAGGCATTTACCCGAGAAAATACTCAAGGCTTCACCTCCCGAGGACTCACTGCTGAGCTTATCACCTATAGTATGTATACATGATATATATGAAAACCCTAATGATCAGGGACGACGTATATGAGAAATTACTCGAGGTCAAAGGTGATAAAAGCTTTTAGTGAAGTAATTGAAGAATTAATAGAGGAGTCATTAAGTGTGAGGAGGAAAAAGGCTGAAAAGTACTTTGGATCCCTTAATGAGGGAGAAGCGAGGGAGTTAGCTGAGGAAATTGAGGAAATGAGGAAGAGGACTGATGAAAGTATTGCTAGAAAGCTCGGCAATTATTGAGTACTTAAAGGGGGACAAAGAAGTAAAGGAAATCGTGGACAAGGCTGAGGACTTTTACGTCAGCTCGTTAAGCGCATACGAAGTATTATTAGGTAAAACTGATGAAAATACAATACCAAGTTTTTTTGTCCGCGTTTAAAATTTTAAACGTCACCCTAAAGGACTCCCTGACGGCCTCAAGGGCCTATAAAAGGTTGAGGGACAAAGGGGTACTAGTAGGGTCTTTTGACATCCTGATAGCTTCTCAAGCTATTAATAGGGACTTGACCCTCGTAACTAGAGACAAGGACTTCCTAAGGATAAAAGGGGGTATGGAGACCTCGAGCTGTTAACGCTTTCATAATTAGACTAAGCTAAAGGATTAAAGGTGAGCCCTTTACCCCCACCAGTGACCGCACCGTTTTGCCCTTACCCCCCTACTGAGTCAGTTATTTCGGTGTGTATACAGACGAGGGGAAACCGGCGAACTCTACCTCCCCGACATCCGCGTGTCCTCTGCAAGCTCTAAGCCCCTACTACTTTCCTATACCGGAGGCTGTGTCCCCCCCCCCCCGCCCCTCCGATAACCCCGTTAACGGGCTCCGGTTGACCACGACTCAGCTTGGGGAAAAGGGCGTTAAGTCCTTTTTAAAGTCGGACTTATGTCCCTTAACAGGTTGACCCTAAGCCCCCGTATAGGAAGACGTGTTTAAGGACAGTTCACCTCTCTCGTTTACAAAACGTATAAAGGTGTAGAGAATATTGGTAGTCCTACGTACTCATCCCCGGTAAACCGCACAAGGTGACCGCCTGATAAAGTCCTCTAAGACCCGCCCCTCAGTTACTCTCTACTTCCTCCCCACCTCCACCCCAAAGTGTACACTCTAAGTAAACGACAGTAAGGTCACCCTTTATTACTCAACCGGGTCGACAGCAGGAAATAAAGACACTTGTGAAACACATGCAAACCCGTAAAAGTACCTAATTATTACACCCGGGAAAAGCACCGTATAAAGACACCTGCAAACAACTCACAGCTTAAACCCCATTACCCATGTCCACTGGACGGTGTGTACAAAGGCGGACACAAACGTCTTACAGACCCCTAGTATTAAAACCATCTACTTCTATGGTAGGGCCAAGTAATACGTAGGACTTTCTCCGTACACAGCGTTTAAAATTGTTATATGAGTTTACCGTATTTTTATTCGGCACTATATGTATGTGATCCTCGTGTATGACGTTAACGAGAAGCGCGTGAACAAAGTCCTCAACATATGCAGGAAATACTTGACGTGGATCCAGAGGTCAGTTTTCGAGGGGGAGATAACTGAAGGTAAACTCTACCTCCTGAAAAACGAGCTCAAAAAAGTCATAAAAGACGACGACATGGTGATAATATTCAAGCTCGACGGGAAGTTCCTCGTGGAGAAGGAAGTCATGGGTAAGGGCTCGGCAGACACCAACGTGTTATAAAAACCGCGAACGTGCACTTGCCCTAAAACTAAGAGGGCTAAAGGGAGTGACGCTGACTACTTGTGGCTAACCACTGTTCAGTAAATTCCGTTATTATAACACTGAAGTAGATTAATACCGATTACCAGTAGCAGACCACTTGTGACAATCTACCAAAAGTTTACTGATAGCGCTACCTTAGCCCCCTTGTGACAAACCTTCTGTGAAAAATACCCTCATGTTCTCCTCTATGTCCACCTCGCATATAGCGTCTTGTGATAAGACATTCGTGACAGACCGCTGACTTTTCAACGATCATCTCCCTTTACCGTCTGGCTAACTTGTGACAAACCACTTATGACAAACCACGTTTTCGTCTGTTACCCTGTTTAATAATTCATCTGTACTTGTGGCAAACCACTTGTGACGAACTACTCCCCCCCCCCCCATCTCTTGACACTGTTTTTTAATGTGTAGACACTTCTTTGTTTGCGCTTGTTAAACCCTCAGATAAAGCCGTCGAGTTAAATTTACAGCCTGTAGTTTAACAGTAAGCTTAAAGCAGTAAAACACTGGGGACAGGTAACGTCACATGTAACAGTGTAGACACTTACGGTAAGCCTAAAACAGCCCCATCGCCCTGAGCCGATTAGTGTAGGGACAAAGCCCCTACACTCTGTCACCATTGAAATGGAGATGACTGACAAGAGCCCTATGTGTCCTTTGTACAGAAAACGGATTTACCATATGATATAGCTTTTCCTCGGGAGCTTAAAACAACGCCTGAGCGCAGAAAATTAATTCACCTAAGGACCTCGATCAAGCCCACACCACGTACTGTTATCCCGTTTCGTGAATTAGTACAGTTGGCAGGGCAAACAATACGCTAAACACGAGGTATGCATCACACTAAGCCATTAACTGTCCTTAGACTTCTTCACAGAAAACGGAATATACGTCACGAGGTAGGAATTAGACCAAGCCATTAACCCTCACCTTATGCTTTTACCCTGGGTCACGTAATAACATCGTCGTGCGTTAATTTAACTATGACGACCTTACCTCATCTAGACAAATACAAGCACGAGGAGCAGTGAAATCCCATTACGTCCGGCCCGCATATTTATTCTAATTCTATATATATTTATTCATTTTATATGGCAGGGAGTGAGATCGGCAGTGAAAGGTAAAACAAAAATATTACTACTAAAACATATTTATTTTTACGTAAAACTCCCTCGGCAGTGAAAGGTAGCTTTAAGGAGCGGTAACGCTGCCGAAAAACAGCAAAACTTTTATCACTGTAGACAGCATATACCACTAGAGGAGTTTGTAGCATTCCCTTGGGGACTTGAAACAAATCGCAATATGGCCCGACTATACACCGTTGAATGTTTGTAGCATTCCCTTGGGGACTTGAAACCCTCAGCATCAAGCCAAATACTTTCTCTAATAGAGCCGTGTTTGTAGCATTCCCTTGGGGACTTGAAACTTTTCGAGATTTATCTTTACTTCTACCTCGTCATTATGTGTTTGTAGCATTCCCTTGGGGACTTGAAACCCCTTTTCCTTAAGGCAATAGAGTCTGTGTTATATCAAAGTTTGTAGCATTCCCTTGGGGACTTGAAACCCTCTTCAATCTTCTTTTTCTCTTGCTCTTCTTTCTGGTTTGTAGCATTCCCTTGGGGACTTGAAACATAGAAAACAATTTTAGATTTTCGAAACGGCAATATAGTTTGTAGCATTCCCTTGGGGACTTGAAACGGAAATTACAATTAATCTGTCATTTTGCGAAATTTTGGTTTGTAGCATTCCCTTGGGGACTTGAAACCAAGATTTCTATTATCTTTTTAGAATCTAGAAAGTGTTTGTAGCATTCCCTTGGGGACTTGAAACCATGGACACAGAAAGGTAAAACATACTTTATAGAAGTTTGTAGCATTCCCTTGGGGACTTGAAACATCTGTCATTTTGCGAAATTTTCGCAAAAAATGAGGTTTGTAGCATTCCCTTGGGGACTTGAAACTATATAGCATCTACCTGTTTTTTAGTGGCTCTTAATTGTTTGTAGCATTCCCTTGGGGACTTGAAACTTAGGTAATATCATTGGAAAAATAAAAGATTCAAAGGTTTGTAGCATTCCCTTGGGGACTTGAAACGACCCCACGGGGACGGGGAGTTTTTCCGGAAACCCCGGTTTGTAGCATTCCCTTGGGGACTTGAAACATAATAGAAATGTCATAGCTGTCTTTCTATCTTCATCGTTTGTAGCATTCCCTTGGGGACTTGAAACTACCCCATAAGTTCTAAAGTGTCTTGGTTCGGTTTGAGTTTGTAGCATTCCCTTGGGGACTTGAAACCTTTAGCAGGGGAAAATAATGCCAGGGCAATTAATGCGTTTGTAGCATTCCCTTGGGGACTTGAAACTAAAAGTTAGTATAGTCTAAGCGATAACTCAGTTCATCGTTTGTAGCATTCCCTTGGGGACTTGAAACCAAATATTGTCCACGGCTTCCTCCACGTTTTCACTGGACGTTTGTAGCATTCCCTTGGGGACTTGAAACAGCTTGCAAGCATTCCTAAAAGAACCTGATGAAGTGAGTTTGTAGCATTCCCTTGGGGACTTGAAACGCGTTAGCGTGTGTTAGTGTTTGTGTGTGCAAAAAGCCGGGTTTGTAGCATTCCCTTGGGGACTTGAAACCTCAGTCCTCAGCACCTCCATCTCTTTCTCTGTTAGCGGTTTGTAGCATTCCCTTGGGGACTTGAAACTAAAGAAATGGTCTACAAGGTCAAGTTAAATAATCTAGGTTTGTAGCATTCCCTTGGGGACTTGAAACTTGATACTGAAAAAGTGAAAAGTGCAGAAGTGGTGCAGTTTGTAGCATTCCCTTGGGGACTTGAAACTATTTTCAACTAGAAGATAAAAATGCCAATATGTCACGACGTTTGTAGCATTCCCTTGGGGACTTGAAACGCGTTACGCTAGCAGAGCTACTCCCACCATTCGCCACGTTTGTAGCATTCCCTTGGGGACTTGAAACTTTTTCCCGGCGGTAACAAATCGACATCTAAAGTTTTGTTTGTAGCATTCCCTTGGGGACTTGAAACTGCAAAATAATTTGTTTCAACAAACCAAAAGCCAATGTTTGTAGCATTCCCTTGGGGACTTGAAACGCTCTTCACCCGTCAGCTGACCAATATAGATTTCTTTCGTTTGTAGCATTCCCTTGGGGACTTGAAACAGGTAAACGTATACATAAACCAGGAGATACTTAACAGTTTGTAGCATTCCCTTGGGGACTTGAAACATAAAGTTCGGAATTTCATACATAGTTTCGGTGGACGGTTTGTAGCATTCCCTTGGGGACTTGAAACATGGTGGCGGTACCATGTCCACTAAGAGCCTTTTTATGTTTGTAGCATTCCCTTGGGGACTTGAAACGCAAGTGATGATAGAGAAGTTTTTATTGATTTATCTAGGTTTGTAGCATTCCCTTGGGGACTTGAAACACTTTAGGGGTTTGAGGTTTGGACGCCATATTCGAACGTTTGTAGCATTCCCTTGGGGACTTGAAACGATATTCAAAGATAGAACAACTATAACAATATTTCGTTTGTAGCATTCCCTTGGGGACTTGAAACTTTAAGTGGATACGGTAAACTACTCATATGTAAAAAGTTTGTAGCATTCCCTTGGGGACTTGAAACTCCTATCGACGAATTCCGAGTGCTCGCCGAAGCCGCGTTTGTAGCATTCCCTTGGGGACTTGAAACTTTCTGTCAGCTTGCTGAAATAAAATAAGATTGTTAGGTTTGTAGCATTCCCTTGGGGACTTGAAACCGAAAACATAAAATATACTTGGGGCGTCAAAAGTCCAGAGTTTGTAGCATTCCCTTGGGGACTTGAAACTAGAATAAGTATCGGCTCACTTCGCTCGTAACTTAAAGTTTGTAGCATTCCCTTGGGGACTTGAAACTCAAACATGATAGAAAGAAAGAAAGAAAAGAAAAATGTTTGTAGCATTCCCTTGGGGACTTGAAACGGTACTCTGTTGTTCTGTCCACCGAACCACACAGCCGGGGTTTGTAGCATTCCCTTGGGGACTTGAAACCTCTATCCAGTATTAAAATTTTAACAAACTCGGCTTGTTTGTAGCATTCCCTTGGGGACTTGAAACACTAATAGTCAGCTCACATGTCCCATACCCTTTGTGGTGTGTTTGTAGCATTCCCTTGGGGACTTGAAACCCTTTCCTCTGGTCTCTATCTCTATGTGACTCTTGAAATGTTTGTAGCATTCCCTTGGGGACTTGAAACTCTTCAGTAATGCCCGATCTTAAAGAGGTAAGGTATTTGTTTGTAGCATTCCCTTGGGGACTTGAAACCTAACAAAGCCAAAATCTCCCAATCTTCTTCTGTTTGTTTGTAGCATTCCCTTGGGGACTTGAAACGATTTAAGTGCTAAAGTACAGTCCATGACAATTCTCGTTTGTAGCATTCCCTTGGGGACTTGAAACTAGTGAGAAACCATTATACTATAATTGCCTTTAAATTGTTTGTAGCATTCCCTTGGGGACTTGAAACTTGAAGGCTTTTTTCCAATACAATCTATAAATATACCTCGTTTGTAGCATTCCCTTGGGGACTTGAAACCAATTCTTCATAAAGTTGTCAGAATAGGGGACGAAAGTTTGTAGCATTCCCTTGGGGACTTGAAACCTGGAAAAGTTCTACACATGAAGAAGGTGATCCTAAGTTTGTAGCATTCCCTTGGGGACTTGAAACCAAAAGAAATCGTCTGACTTTTCACGATCGTAAACTGTTTGTAGCATTCCCTTGGGGACTTGAAACTCATAGCAAATTTAGGATTTGTAGTCTGGATAGTGACGTTTGTAGCATTCCCTTGGGGACTTGAAACGTTCAGCTCTTTTTTATGCCCTTATTGAGACTGAACGTTTGTAGCATTCCCTTGGGGACTTGAAACACTCATCATTCTTTGACACTCTCGGGAAATAGTAGTAGTTTGTAGCATTCCCTTGGGGACTTGAAACGAAACAAGAGTTCAATAGAGTATGTGACCAAAGTGAGTTTGTAGCATTCCCTTGGGGACTTGAAACAACCTCTCACTTTGCACAAAAAGTGCTAACTCATCATGTTTGTAGCATTCCCTTGGGGACTTGAAACTGCTAAAGCAAAGAAAGAAGGCAAATCCTGAACAATGGGAGTTTGTAGCATTCCCTTGGGGACTTGAAACCCGATAATTTATGCCGGAAACCCAATGAGTTACACTCGTTTGTAGCATTCCCTTGGGGACTTGAAACTACCTGTTGATGGTGAAACGTATACCTCCTCTTGAGTTTGTAGCATTCCCTTGGGGACTTGAAACAAAGTAATTGTTTTATTTCGTCCGGCAACTTGAAAAGTTTGTAGCATTCCCTTGGGGACTTGAAACCACTCTTTCTCAGCATTTCCGAAAGGTATGAATTCGGTTTGTAGCATTCCCTTGGGGACTTGAAACAAAACGTCTACATAATATATATCAACAGAAACAATAATGTTTGTAGCATTCCCTTGGGGACTTGAAACGCTTTCTCCAGAAGTTCTTTTGTCTCCTGATCAAGTGAGTTTGTAGCATTCCCTTGGGGACTTGAAACTTTTTTTGAGCTGAAAACTTGTTTTTCACCTAAACGTTTGTAGCATTCCCTTGGGGACTTGAAACCAAACTCTCTGAAAGTAGTCACAAGTTCTTCATTTACGTCTTGTTTGTAGCATTCCCTTGGGGACTTGAAACTTCTTCATCAAGATGCCAAAGTGTTTAGTGATGATAGGGTTTGTAGCATTCCCTTGGGGACTTGAAACCGTAGACATAAACGTGAGTTACAGCCCTTTTTGATAAGTTTGTAGCATTCCCTTGGGGACTTGAAACCTAAAGTATTTGGATGCAATAGAAAGCCCACCAGACAGCGTTTGTAGCATTCCCTTGGGGACTTGAAACGCTTTCTTGTACATACCTCACGCCTTCTTTGATAAGTTTGTAGCATTCCCTTGGGGACTTGAAACTTTGGGTTTTGTTGCTGTGGATATTGAAAGTATGGGTGTTTGTAGCATTCCCTTGGGGACTTGAAACTCGAATATAACCCTTGTCGGAAACTCGTTTATCATGTTGTTTGTAGCATTCCCTTGGGGACTTGAAACCCCCCATTTTCGTAAGGTAATATCCATTATTTTTTAGTTTGTAGCATTCCCTTGGGGACTTGAAACTTCAAGTTCAAAAACTACAAGTTTTTTATGAGGCTGGTTTGTAGCATTCCCTTGGGGACTTGAAACTAGTTATTAAAATAAAATTGTCTAGTAATAATAAAGACGTTTGTAGCATTCCCTTGGGGACTTGAAACCGTTGTGTACTAATATGTACCGTTCTGTGATATAGTCGGTTTGTAGCATTCCCTTGGGGACTTGAAACTAGTTATTAAAATAAAATTGTCTAGTAATAATAAAGACGTTTGTAGCATTCCCTTGGGGACTTGAAACCGTTGTGTACTAATATGTACCGTTCTGTGATATAGTCGGTTTGTAGCATTCCCTTGGGGACTTGAAACTAGTTATTAAAATAAAATTGTCTAGTAATAATAAAGACGTTTGTAGCATTCCCTTGGGGACTTGAAACCGTTGTGTACTAATATGTACCGTTCTGTGATATAGTCGGTTTGTAGCATTCCCTTGGGGACTTGAAACCGTTGTGTACTAATATGTACCGTTCTGTGATATAGTCGGTTTGTAGCATTCCCTTGGGGACTTGAAACCGTTGTGTACTAATATGTACCGTTCTGTGATATAGTCGGTTTGTAGCATTCCCTTGGGGACTTGAAACGCAATTTCTATAAATAACCCGTCTCTAAGTAATTTCGGTGTTTGTAGCATTCCCTTGGGGACTTGAAACAATTTGCATAAATTTCGTAATATTTAAATAAATTGAAGTTTGTAGCATTCCCTTGGGGACTTGAAACTCTAAACAGGGGAGGTCAGCAAAGCCCAACAATTCCAGTTTGTAGCATTCCCTTGGGGACTTGAAACCCAAGAGGTGATTGAGTAATGTCCACTAATAGCGTTAGTGTTTGTAGCATTCCCTTGGGGACTTGAAACGCTTTCAAATCAGCAAGAGAAATATTAAATCGAAAACGTTTGTAGCATTCCCTTGGGGACTTGAAACCTCGCCATCTTCGTCACCCGCGTAGTCTGCTACTAAGTTTGTAGCATTCCCTTGGGGACTTGAAACAGTTTTCTCCTAGTATCGTAGACGGCGTCCTCTCTTGTTTGTAGCATTCCCTTGGGGACTTGAAACTAAAGTGGAGTGTGATAGGTAATAATTGGGGATAAGGTTTGTAGCATTCCCTTGGGGACTTGAAACGGCTGACCCTATACTTGTCAAATAGTGGATATGCAAGGTTTGTAGCATTCCCTTGGGGACTTGAAACGAGAACAGGGGCGATGTGGATAAGATTTATGAGAAGGTTTGTAGCATTCCCTTGGGGACTTGAAACCTAAGGCGGAAGAGCTAAGCAAAGTAGACAGCGCTGCGTTTGTAGCATTCCCTTGGGGACTTGAAACCCCCACTTAGTAAATAAAAATTCAAACTGAAACAAATTGTTTGTAGCATTCCCTTGGGGACTTGAAACTTCTGCAGCTTTGTTATAGTGTCAATAGCTTTAGCAGTTTGTAGCATTCCCTTGGGGACTTGAAACCCGGTGTAATAATAAAGGCTACGAAGGATCCAGAGTTCCGTGTTTGTAGCATTCCCTTGGGGACTTGAAACACCAGCAAAAGGCACTCATATCAAAATTCTTTGAGAGTTTGTAGCATTCCCTTGGGGACTTGAAACCCTGGTGTTGCCGCTAATGTTATTATCCTTGTTATGAGTTTGTAGCATTCCCTTGGGGACTTGAAACCAATTCCGTATTCGTCTTGCTCAACTAAGATTATTCTGACGTTTGTAGCATTCCCTTGGGGACTTGAAACGTAAACTCCCCAGTTTCTCTCCTTAACCTATCCAAAAGTTTGTAGCATTCCCTTGGGGACTTGAAACTCTGAAAGTTAAGAAAAATTATTGATAATGTTAGACAGTGTTTGTAGCATTCCCTTGGGGACTTGAAACACGGGGGCAAAAACCAAGACCTTCTTTTTTTAATTGTTTGTAGCATTCCCTTGGGGACTTGAAACACGCGAGGACTGTTAATACTTCTTGTTGAAACGAGGTTTGTAGCATTCCCTTGGGGACTTGAAACCTCAGCCTGGAGCAAGCTATCGACATTTGCCTTACGGCGTTTGTAGCATTCCCTTGGGGACTTGAAACCCTAATGCTAATGCTTTTCTATCTGTATTATTTTCAGGTTTGTAGCATTCCCTTGGGGACTTGAAATGCTAACTAGATGAGAAAATAGAAGAAGAAGGAGAGGGTTTGTAGCATTCCCTTGGGGACTTGAAACCCACAAAAACTTGGCTATCTCGTCTCTCAAGAAACTTGTTTGTAGCATTCCCTTGGGGACTTGAAACCGGTTGTTGATTTGGTTAAAAAAACTTTACCCCGCCTGTTTGTAGCATTCCCTTGGGGACTTGAAACACCGGCACTTTTATACCGAGTCCAAACGGTTTTAAAGTTTGTAGCATTCCCTTGGGGACTTGAAACTTGCATACGCATATACACTACTCACACTAATTCTATCCGGTTTGTAGCATTCCCTTGGGGACTTGAAACCCTGGTGTTGCCGCTAATGTTATTATCCTTGTTATGAGTTTGTAGCATTCCCTTGGGGACTTGAAACGGAAACGTGTAGTTCTGTAGTTTGAGCCCGTCTTCAGTTTGTAGCATTCCCTTGGGGACTTGAAACACGAATCTGGTCTCACTTCCTCCACCTCTTGAGAAGCTGTTTGTAGCATTCCCTTGGGGACTTGAAACTTCACTTTTCAATAAGTGAAAAGAGTAAGCTAATATGTTTGTAGCATTCCCTTGGGGACTTGAAACTAGAGAAGATGGAGGCTGAGGACTGATGTCAGCGACGTTTGTAGCATTCCCTTGGGGACTTGAAACCTTTTCCATATAATGCGTAAGCTTTCTCTAGATGTTGTGTTTGTAGCATTCCCTTGGGGACTTGAAACAAACCCCGAGGAGGATGACGAAAGAAGACAAAATAGTTTGTAGCATTCCCTTGGGGACTTGAAACTCATAGTACCAGCAGGTACATACTCATACATCATCAGAGGTTTGTAGCATTCCCTTGGGGACTTGAAACTATATATACTCATCACCGCTCAGTGCTGAGCGGATAGGTTTGTAGCATTCCCTTGGGGACTTGAAACAAGTTTTCCTCTCTTTTTCTGTGGAGAAACTTTTAGGTTTGTAGCATTCCCTTGGGGACTTGAAACTCGAACGACACTACTTGTTGAAGGACATAAAATAGGAGTTTGTAGCATTCCCTTGGGGACTTGAAACGACTTAGTGACTTCGTTAGAAGAAGGAGAACAAGTCAGGGGTTTGTAGCATTCCCTTGGGGACTTGAAACGCGAGCTATCACTACACTAAGACGAAAAGACATGGGTTTGTAGCATTCCCTTGGGGACTTGAAACCGATTATTATCCTGGAAACACCAGGATAACTGTAAAGTTTGTAGCATTCCCTTGGGGACTTGAAACTGAATTCAACTGACTTCTCGTAATAGAACTTCAGAGGTTTGTAGCATTCCCTTGGGGACTTGAAACTCACTCCAAATTATATAATATTTGGTGAATTTTTACAGGTTTGTAGCATTCCCTTGGGGACTTGAAACCGATTATTGCTATTATGATCCAAAAGAGGGGGCTATGTTTGTAGCATTCCCTTGGGGACTTGAAACACATGATCTTCAGCAGGCTCGAGAGCTTCATCAATTCGTTTGTAGCATTCCCTTGGGGACTTGAAACGAAGAAGTCAAAGAGACAATGACGAAAGTGAGCCAAGTTTGTAGCATTCCCTTGGGGACTTGAAACATCTAGCAAACCCTGAGAGCGTCAGTGCGATCGGCGGTTTGTAGCATTCCCTTGGGGACTTGAAACTGAAGGCGAAATCATCTACGCCCTAGCGTTGTTAGGGGTTTGTAGCATTCCCTTGGGGACTTGAAACTGTATGTTTCACCGTGAGGTGCTGATGACCATACCGTGTTTGTAGCAATCCCTTGGGGACTTGAAACTGAAGGCGAAATCATCTACGCCCTAGCGTTGTTAGGGGTTTGTAGCATTCCCTTGGGGACTTGAAACTGTATGTTTCACCGTGAGGTGCTGATGACCATACCGTGTTTGTAGCAATCCCTTGGGGACTTGAAACCACTCACGCAAAGCGTATGCACTCACTGTAGTGAGGTTTGTAGCAATCCCTTGGGGACTTGAAACAACCCGTAAGGTTTTAGTTTTTCACAGTATTCTGGCTGTTTGTAGCAATCCCTTGGGGACTTGAAACTCGTAAACAGCAAAACCGTAATTGTCGTAACTCACTATGACGTTTGTAGCACTCCCTTGGGGACTTAAAACGATAGCTGTATAGTGCTTGTCCTCCTAGACCTGCTGTTTGTAGCACTCCATTGGGGACAAAACTCCGCCATAAATTTTCAGCCGATAACAAGTGGCTAGTGACGTGAGCCGTTTATAGGGGGTCTTTCATGTTTTCGTTTCAAGTTGAAACCAGCACCGCCAATGACCCCGCCCATATGGTCACTCACATCTCCGTTTTAATTGAAATGATCTCTCTCAAATTAATATAATTGGATTTAACACTATTCATGGACTACATACACGACCTAACTTCTTTTAAATGACCTATTCGACTAAAGTCGTGGCCCCTGTTGACCGCCTTATCAGCTTTTTAGTATTGATTTCACCCATCACGTGTAATTAATGATGATGATTAAAATACCGCTCCGTCAAAAATACAATTAGGGTTACAACGAGTTCACGGGCAGCCCTTATCGGTAAAAAACGGGATATGGTGGTAGGGAGGAGGGATGGAGGAGGAACTACGTTCCCGATAAAAACGCTATGGGTTTACCATATCAAGGCACCCTCGTCCTTCCTAGCTTTAAAACCGGTGTCAGGGTCGTAGAACTTGCCTAAGTCCCCCCTTTCGAGGACGTACCACCCCAGTTCGTCGTCTAAGCCCAAGTCGGGCTTTTCCCAGACCTTTACGACATACCCCTGTGCTTTCGCCATTAACGCCTTTACCTTAGCCCTCCTCTGGAAACCCTTTTCCTTCAAGACCTCTTTCAACTGCTTATAGACCGCCTCCGCCTCTTCGTCTAAGGTCACATAGACCGTGTACTTGGGCTCTTCCGTTATCAGCTTTAGCTCTACCTTGTCGAACTCCAGCTTAGTCACGTTCCCCAGTACTTCCGCCCTCTTCTTACTGGACTCGGGTTTAAACTTCTTCCTCACCTCCTCATAGTACTTCGACAGCAGCCTGTCTACGTCTTTTTCCTCCAGTTCCCTTACGCCCGACAGTGCTGAAAGGGTTATCTCTTCCGTAAGCTTACCGTAAACTAAAGAGAAGTCTGTGGAGTTAGCGCTTTCCCTCTTCACCCTGACCACGGTGAGCTCCCCTTTGTCCCGCGTCCACTCCCTGTTCACCCTACCCGCCGCTTGTATTATGGAGTCTATAGGGCCCAAGTCCCTCACTGCCTCCCTGAAGTCCACGTCTACACCTGCTTCTACCAGCTGTGTGGTAACTAACGCTACTGCCTCACCCCTCTTCTTTTTCCTTATTATCTCTTCCACCCTCTCTATCCTCTGTTTCGGGGCTACCCTCGTAGAGAGGAAGTAGACGTCGTCGGTGCACTCCTTCAACGTCCTGAACCCCCTCTCAGCGGAGTCTATCGTGTTGAACTCCACCATCACGTCTTTTTTACCGCACACTTCCGCTGCTACGTCTTCAGGCCTCACGACTGTGTCGAGGTCCCTGAAGGTCACCTTGTAGCGGTTCGGCGTGTAGTTCACCGGCCTCACCCCCTGCCAGAACGGGTTCGTGGCGGTCATGAAAAGGGCTTTGATGTTCAGCTCCCCCACAGCCCCTTCCAGTGCCTCCTTTACTATGTAGAGCTCCTCTATCCCCATAGCCTGTACCTCGTCGAGGAGGAGGAAGGAGTTAGCGGTGTTGTGTAACCTCTTTAGGTAAGCGTTCTTTGAAGACAGCAGCGTGTTGACCAGTGCCTCAAAGGTGGTGACGATGAGGGGGGAGTCCCAGCTCTCCGCTGTGAGCAGTTCCTTCTCCATGTCCCTGTACTCGTCCCCGGTGACGGGGTGTCCCTTAGGCTCAGGGTAGGAGAGGTGATGGAACCTCATCACTTCCTCCCCGTACACGGAGTGGAGGACGTTATAGGTCTGTTCGATTATGTTAATGAAGGGCAGGGAATAGATGAGCCTCCTAGCCTTGTGCTTCAGCCCTATTACCGTACCGCTGATGGTCTTCCCGCTACCCGTGGGCGCGTTCAGGAACGTAAGAGGACCTGAAGGGGAATACCCCTTAGCGAAATTGAAGAGCTGTTCCCTCATCGGGTAGGCCCTGCCTGACTTGGGTAACCCCTCGGCGTAGCGTATGAGGGGGTCGGGGTCTAGGGGCCCGTGCCTGAGGTACTCGGTGCCGGAAGCACTGTGCTTGTCGGCGTCTATCAGTGAGGAGAACAACAGCAGCCCCTCAAAGTACCACTTCCACGAATAAGCCTTTTCCTCCACCTTTCTGGCCACGTACCCCTTTACCTTAAACACGGACTTTTCAGCTTGGCGGAGGAGGTCGTCGGAAGGCTTCACGTGCAGGGGGACCCCGAGCTCGGACGTGATAAAGCCCCACCTGTCGCTGAGCTCCCCTATCTGCGTCTTCAGGCAACCGTCATATTTCAGTTCGTCTTCTTTATTCCATAACAAGTCGTGGACTGTGGTTAGCCCTTTCAGCCCGGTGTGGTGAGAGAGGACTGCGAGCATGGTGAGTAGCGGGTAGACGTGGGAGGTTATGTCGTCGCCGGGGCGGAGGCTACGGGCTTCGCCGTAGGCGATGAGGGAAGAGACCAAGGCGTGGTCGGAACACGGTACTTTCTTACCCGTCCTGAGGTGTCGCTGGAACTCGTCGGTGTACTTGCCTATGTCGTGGAGGAGGCCCGCGGTATAGGCTAAGTCTGACAAGTCGGGCCTACCTGCTCCCTTCACGTTCTCCCTCGCCGATTCACCTACTTCCTTTAAGTGGTCCCTCAAATACTTGTCCGGGTGGGAACAGAAGCTGTCACGGAAATCTATACAGAGCCCCATTTTATATCATAACACCATTTTCAACCGTCTGTAATAAGCGTTACGGTGGGAACAAGGGCGTTGAATAAATTTGGGGACGAACTGTCACCCCGTGTTGGGCTTACCCCGCGGCTGTTGAGGGCAGAGGGGTAGTGGTGGGCTCCCACTTGCGGAGGGGTAGCAGGGCGGCCCGGGAGGTCGCCTGACGTGTAGATCACGCTATTTACCTCTTTATTTTGGGGAAAAAAGCAAAGGAATTGCCTTTTATCTCTTTGACAATACACAGGCTTTTAGTATACGGGGGGTCATAGGCTGTACCGGAGGCGTCAAAGCAAGCCGCACTCAGGTCGTGAGCGGGCTCCGAAAAGCCCGTGACACTTTTTGTCAGCCGTTTACGCCTGAGGTACGACGTGTAGCAAGCCCCCGACCGGAAATTCCCTTCGTCAAAAATACGAGGTCGTTTGGGCCGCACTCGTTTCCGTTGCAAACCGAAACGTTGTTAGTGAGTAATCCTTTACGGGTGAGCAGAGGTGGGCTAAGCACACTTTTCGGTCTAAGCAGATGCGTGTTCATACCCGTACATCCCGCTCTTCAGGCCTTTTGTAGAACACACTTTTAAATATGTCAGCTGGTCAGAATAGAGAACTGGACAGGGATACGCGTCAAACACCTAATTTTGACTCGAACAGAACCGGCTCCCCCAAAATAAAATGACGTTATGCCGTCAAACTCTTCATAACCGGGGCGGTCTTACCCACGGAAAAAACACGGCTTCATAACTTATTATTTTACCAAGTAGATCGTGACTGTACGCTTTACTCCCCTTATCGGAGTATACCGTAGTCAAATCGGGTACTAACACGTCGGTGTGTTTTCTACCTCGTGGGGTCTTAGGACGTGAGGCGGGGGTGGGGCGGAGTGTACTCACGGCTGTAAGTGTCGTGTGTACTTTCGTGGCTCACACTATAAGGGCTTGTTACTTTTCGCGCCGAGGGGGGACTACTCACCTGCAAGTCCCCCTAACGGAGGGGTTGGGCTTTAAAGTCCGCACACATTAACTCACGTGTTGTTCCCCCTAATACGGTTCTTCACTCCTACACATCCCCTCCTAACTCTAACACCGACCCACCGCGTCATTCCCCTAATACCCCCCTTATGCTTACCCCCTCGTACTCCAACATACCGAACCCTTGGCTGTTCTTTACCCCCAGCCCCGCTTCGTAGACCACTTTCAGGGCGGTGAGCGGCCCCCTCACCTTTAACTTCCCCCTTGCCCCCTCGACCCTCGTGCCCTTATACCTCACCACCGCCCTCTTCCAGTTGTCGAACCTCACTTCTATGTCCGTCTTCAGGGCCTTACCCGTCAACGCCAACACCTTCCTCTTAGCGTTCATCTGTAAGAGGTAGGTGTACTCGAGCTGGTGGGGGAAATAGTAGTTACTCGTGTCCCCGGTCTTCTTCGTCACTACCACTGGCGAGAGGGTATAGAAAGACCCCCTCTTTGCCAACTCCTTGTCGAATTCCCTCATCGCCATTTTGTCTACTTCTAACTTAGCCTTCCCGATGTTGAACTGCGGCTCCGCGTTCACCCTCTCATAGACGTATTTTACTAACTTACTGAGGGCTGAGGAAAAGGCGAAGTAGACGTAGTCTTTGTAGTAAAGCCTGTCACCCCTCCTTTCAAAGTCCCCGTAAACCCTGGAGAACGTGAACATCTTGAACTTACGGGGCCCTAAACGCACGCCCGAGTCGTGTATGTCCTTCCTCACTTTACCGGGGAAACTCTTGTAAAAAAACGACTGTAAGTAATAGTTATAGTGTACCGGTATGTAGCCCTCTATTAGCCTAGCCTTGATGTAGAGCCTCATGGGATCACAAAAAGACCAGTTCCTTACTCTTCCCTCCTATGTCACACCTTATCCCTTTACCGCGTCCCCTCACTACCATCGCTTTCGGTTCCGTGGGGAAAACGTAGTCGTGCAAAATACCGGATATACGCCTCTCCTCGTACCTCCTCGGCATCCCGTACTCCAGCGTGTGTACCGCCTCAGGCTTTACCGTAAAGGACTTAACCGGTACCGCCCCGTAGACCTCTTCGTCGTCGAACTCCTCCTTTTCCTCGCACTCCAGCACTTCTTCCCCGTCCACCCAAGCTAACATCTCGCTTTGTCCGAAAGAGAGCGGGAACTTTGGCCTCCTGAACGCCTCTTCCACTTCCTTACTGTAGGTCACGTATATGTTATACCCCAAGAAACCCCCGTCTGATGCCACTATGAACTCCCTTGTGATGGGCACCCTGTTCCCCTTCCCCCTCAACTTTTCAGTAGTCATTTGGTCCGTGTCCAGGAAGTTTTCGCCGAAGACCAGCTTTTTCAGCGGGGTCAGTGCTTCTACCGCGTAGTCCAGTTTGTCCAGTTCGTCGTAATACGAGTCCCTCTCCATCCCTAAGGCAGCTGCTACCATACCCATTATGGTAGTCCTAGGTGGGAAATAGTAAGAAAGTGAGCTGGAGTTAGAGAACACCTTCCTAAAGTGCGCCATCTTACCGTATATCCTCACCGATAATACCTTCACCAAGGCGTACCACTACGGTCTTTAGTCCTTAAGGGAACGTCACTCCTTTGTGTGGGAGGGGTACGGGGTTTAGCCCTTGGAGCTCTTTGCACACGTTATCGATGACGTCGTTATTACACCTGAGGTATACGGTCCCCTTGCCGTTTAACTTCTCCACCAGCCCTTTTACGCTGACCTCTAAGTCGCTTATGTCCCTCACGTTTTCCCCCTTGACCTTTACTGTCACGAACCTCCTCAGGTCGCCTATTAGTGTGTCGGGGTCTTTATGTTCCAGCCTCAGGTAAAGCAGGGGCGTATGCCCTATTTTACTCCTAGTAATACTCTGGTGCAGTATAGCCTCCCATAAGAAGTTGTCGAAGACCTTCAGGTCCTTGTCGGTCACCTTAGTCTCCTTTCCCCTCCTCCAGCTAAAGGCACCGTAAAAGGCTATTAGCGAGTAGTACACCCTGTAGTCCTTGCCTATGTTCAACGACCCGGACTCCCTACCTGAGAGTATGGACGTGATAGACCTAGTGTCCATTAAGTCCACTTTGTGTAGGGAGTACCCCCACGTGAACTGCAGGGGGCCGGTGAAAGCGTAAGAGTCGCCTTTGCCCTTTGAGGACTCCCCCTTCCCCTTAGACCCCCCTTTCTTTGCTATCGTCGCACCGAACAGCCTCGCGTCTATACACTTGTCTAATACTTTATCGGGGTCGTTACCGAAGTGTTCAAACCTCTCTGTGGCGTCTACGTTCTTCCCCTCCTGAGTGCTCACCCACACGTAGTCTTCACCGTACTTCATTACCACGTAGTCCCTGAAGAACCTCTTCAACCTCACGTCGGTGACGTAGTTGGTCTTGGTCTTGGGGTCTATCCTAGGCCTGTTCTCGTCGTCCGGGTCACCGTTAGGGTTCGCGTTCTTTACTTGGTAGAGGATTAAATATTCGGAGTTTGTGGTTGGTGAAACTCCTGCCTTAGACATAACTTATCAGTTTTTAAATAATTATTCCACTTTAATAAGTTTTGTAGTCCCCCCCCTCCTTATACTGAAAATAGTCCTTAATACACCGTAAGTAAGAGGTGCTAATACCGGTAAATAGACTACACAATACTTATTTATTTTGCCAAAATAGGTGTTGTTATGTTTAAGTCACTATTGCGAATAGGGGAAATAACGGGCTCTGGAAGTTCTACCAAGTTGCCCATTGTAAAAGTAAGGACAAAAGGGGAGGGGCTCCTCTGCTTCGTAGTGTTCGACAACGCGGAGAAGAAGGTGTACGTAGAAAAAGAAAAACTAGGGGAAGACGACGAGGAGAAGTACGCCTTTATCGACGACGCTAAAGGGCAGAAACCCCAAGACAGGCTGACGACAAAGCACTTAGAGTACATTTTAGGTTTCAAGGAGGGCGGTGAAAAGGTAAAGGGCAACAAGTTCGCCCTCGAGGTGGTCAGGGACAAGCTTAAGGGCGGTAAGACACGCCAACTCCTGGACGAGGTGCTGAGTTGGTACCCTTCAGAAGCGGAAGTAGACATAAAAGACGACGACTGGGAGTGCACACTGTACACGGTTAGGGTAAAGACAAAAGACGGTAAGGCAATAGACTTGGCTACGCTCGACGACTACAGGAGGTCGTTGACGGATTACGGCGAGACTGTAAAGGGTAAGTGCCAGTTCTGCGGCTCAGACCAAGTCTTAGCAGACCCCGCCTACCCCGGGGGTAAGATGTTGAAGGTCTTCATAACAGACAAGAAGGGGTTCCTCTCTCAGTTCGGTGACGTGGTCCAGTCGCACACTATATGCCCCTCTTGTAAGTACAAGCTCGAAATGGGGCTCAACTACGTAGAGTCTAAGTTGACCACCAACATAGGTAAGCTTAACGTGTCCATAGTGCCCGACTTACCGCCAGACGCAGACGCGGGCAAGCTTAGCGTAATCGAAGTGAGTAGGGAGGGTTATATCCTGAAGGGGCTGGAGCAGTTGGTGAGGGGTGAGAGGGACGCCGAGGAGGTCCTACAAGAAATGGTGGCGGACGTCAGGCTCGACCTCGTCTTCGGGGAGTCCCAACAGAACAAGTTCAAGCTCTGGAGGGTCATCCCTGAAGTGGGGGTACCGCGTTTAGTCCGAGTGGTTAAACTGATGAACAGTGCTAAGTCTAAGGTCGACGTCACGCCCGACGGGGGGAAACTCGGGCTGGGCGACGTGTCGTTTAATACGCTATACGGAGTCCTGCCCGTAAGGGACGTAGGGGGCAAGGTAGACCCTAAGGTCTTCTTGGAGTTCCTCGAAGCCATACTACTTGGCAACCCCGTGGACAAAAACTACGTTTACAGCTCCTTCTTATCGGTAATAAGGTGTAAACGTTACGACACTTGTACTAACAGCTTGACGTCCTTCACCTTGGAAGACTTAGTACTATACCAAGAAATATTTATATATGTTATGAAGGAATTGGGAATTATGGAGGCAAATACTAGTCAGGCCCCCGACCAAGTGGTAAAAGACGTGAGCAGTTACGCCGACAGCCTGGGGCTGAAAGGGGGGCTAAAAGGGCTCTTCCTATTAGGGGTGTTAACGGCACACGTAGGGAGGGCGCAGTACAACAAGGGAGACCAAAAGAAAGCCATACTGGACAAGATAGATTTTGAGGGGATGGACTACGACGACGTGGTAGCGTACGCGAACAGGCTTATGGAGTCGCTGAGGGACTACAAGTTACTGAACTCCTACACCGAACTACTCTACAGCGAGGCGTTAAGCCTTATTAAGTCCAACAGGGGAGACCTCTCAGACACCCAGTCTAACGTCTTCCACATCCTCTTAGGCTATTCGTACCAGACTAAGGTGTTCATACTGTCTAAAGCACAGAAGGAAGAGGAATAACAAGGACTAACCCACCTCCGCCACCCCCCCCCCCGTACGGGGCAAAAACCCAATACACGAATAATTTTGTACCTTGTTTGATACCACTTAGCGTATACGAACTGTACAAGCACCGGGGACAGCGGGAAAGTTGCTACACCCTAAGCGGCATTCCCGCGGTAAGAAGAGGGTATACGCTTGGCTAACCAGACCTTAAACATGTCTATAACATGAGCCACAAGAAATAAGACAAATAAAGGGGGTTTAAACTAGTCTTTTATGTCAAAGCCCTCAAAATTTTTGGGTAAATTATCTCTCCTATTTGAACTCCTTAAATCAGAACGGTAAGCCCTAATCAATATCTAACCTACAAGTGAGCCCTCGGACAGCCGTCATACCTCTTTAACGTAAATTAAAGGCCTTTACCGGGGCCGGTGCACTACCTGAATTAAAGTACTCCTCAGACGGTCTTAAACCGGGGGGTTAAGCACTCCCCACTACGCGCTCCACCCGGGCTAGTGTACGCTCTCTACTTTGGCAGTAGCCGTCCCCTTTTCGTACTACTCGCGTTTTATACACAGCCTAGAGTTAAGGAGTATACCGTCACACACGCGGGGCATACACCTTAGACCGTGACCCCTGTCCTCCTCGGGCTTACCCAGTGTAAACAGACCTTATGCCGGTCATACCTCCACATCGTTCCGGACATACCGCACTGCAAGGGGAGTAGGGTAACTGCTGTCAAAGGGTTAACGCTAATTCAGGAGCCGTGTAGGGCGAGTATTACCTTAAGCATATACGCCGGTTTAATGTTAAGCAGCGACCCTACTTGTCAAGCCCCGAAACGTGTCAGACTACACGCCCGGTCAGCGAAAACGTGTCTGTGCAAGAGTTTCGCGTGAAACGCAACCCGTAATTGGAAACCGACTTATCGGTTCTTCAACCCCACAGGGAGTACTAAGGACACTTTTATAAAGTGGGGGCTAAGACAGTTTTCCTCACTCACCCACATACCTTATGATGGGTGGAGAGGCTCCACGAGGGAGAGGTGAGAATTTTTCCCCTTCCCCCATCCCCCATGTCGTCCCTATCTCAGTTCCAAGTCCCCCGAGAGGTTTCTACGGATTATAGTCCTAGACTTAAAATCATCGATATTTGTTTCAAGTCCCCCGAGGGAATACTACAAGGGAGTGTTCTCAAACAGTCATGAAATTCGATAAGTGTTTGTAATATTATATCAGTTTACTCCTAATATACTGTACACCCTCCAAGTAAGCCTCGTTCAACGGAGTTTTCTCCCTCGAGTAAACTACCGGGTACATCACGTTCAACAAGGCAAGGCTATACTCAACTATCCCCACGTCCCTGTTAACAGCCCTCGTGTCCCTTGCCAACCTAGCCAAGTGGGCCCTACAGTAAGAATGATAACTCTCCACAGTGTAAGTATACTCCTTACCCACTACGTGGTTGTTAAGTACTTGATAAACTGAATAACCATCAGTATAGTACACCCTACTCTCGGGTAGGGGGTCCTGGAGGAAGCTGAAAGTCATGTAATCCCTATCACCCGTGATAAAGAAGGGTACACCATCTGCCAACGCGTTCCATATCCACAAGTCTTCCCTCTTTTGCCCATGTCTGGCCCACACGTAAGTCCAACTCTCGTCGAGCACTGTAGCTTTTGCCGTGAAACCCTCCAGCCGTCCTTGCAAGAGTAGTAGGTAAGCATACGCTTCTACCCCTTTCCTCCTTATAAAGCTGTATATTGTAGTTAACGGTTTCCCTTCGACCCTCGCTATCCCCCTCATGCTCATCCTATTCGTGTATTCTTTCAGTACTCTCTCCTTTTGTTCTTTACCCATCTTGTGGTTTGTCGCTTGGTAGGACGTCTTCCCGCAAGTTTTGCACTTGTATTTTGTTTTTCCTCTAGCTGATCGTCCTTTACTACTCTGTTTGATTTGCACGAGGGGCAAGGTGGCCTTTCTTCTCTCCTCCTCTTTACCCCGAGTTTTTTAGTGTAGTAGTATAGTGTTGATGGCGGTATCCCTAACTTGGTGACTTGTACTCCGAGTATGCTGCTATTGTGTAAGCGAGGTCTTCCGGCTCGTGTTTTCTCGGCTTAAAATTTAAATCCCTTAGGGTTAAAAGTATTAATTGTGCAAGGGTTACGAGGTCCATCTCGTAGACCCCCTTAAAATCTCGTGACCCTTGCACATAAGTGTTTCTACAGTAATGTTTGCTCTCATTACTTCTAGCTCTTTCCAGCAAGTAGTAATAGAAAGGATAGTTTTTATAAATACTCTATTATTTTTACAAATCCTTATCGAATTTGGTGACTGTTTGAGAACACTCCCTACTACAAAAGAGAGGCTGATAGCGGGACGGCACGCCACCCTAGTGTTCCAGGTTCCCAAGGGAATACTATAAACAATACCTGAAAGTACAATATGGTACATGGCGGGGCAATTAAGATACGCCCCACGACTGAGATAGGATGAACGGCTGACACACAGAGCCCCGCCTTACTATTTTTTGTACTTTATAACTAATAACTTTAACCCTCTGCCCAAAACTCAAAAATTTTAGTTATGAGAACTTGCTCTCACGGTAATGGGTTTCAAGTCCCCAAGGGAGTGCTACAAACTACTTCCAAAATTGTAGTACTTTTTTCTCGTCTGAAGTTTCAAGCCCCCAAGGGATTGCTACAAACCGAAATTGATAAGGGTGATCGAAGAGTGGACGAGAGGGTTTCAAGTCCCCAAGGGATTGCTACAAACGTCTCAGGTATCATGTTAGTAATTTCGGGAAAGATGTTTCAAGCCCCCAAGGGATTGCTACAAACACGGGTTAAAAAGCAATTCTGTCAGACAGCTGTCAGAGTTTCAAGCCCCCAAGGGATTGCTACAAACATTCGTCGCTGTTAAATACCCTACCAAAGAACCCTTGTTTCAAGCCCCCAAGGGATTGCTACAAACCTGGTGAAGAACGAACTTGAACAGGGTATAGAAATGATGAGTTTCAAGCCCCCAAGGGATTGCTACAAACTCGTTTCGAATGCACCTGAGATAGACTACTCAATAGTGTTTCAAGCCCCCAAGGGATTGCTACAAACAACAAGAAAGAGATTAGCTTTTTACTTAGGAATTGGGTTTCAAGCCCCCAAGGGATTGCTACAAACTCGTTTCGAATGCACCTGAGATAGACTACTCAATAGTGTTTCAAGCCCCCAAGGGATTGCTACAAACCTAAAAAGTGCGAATTTGCTATAGTAGTGTTTTTTCCGTTTCAAGCCCCCAAGGGATTGCTACAAACGGTCTATTTCACTTATTATCTTACTTACTATTTCAATGTTTCAAGCCCCCAAGGGATTGCTACAAACTAAGATATGAGTGAAGAACAAGTTAATTCGCAAGAGGGTTTCAAGCCCCCAAGGGATTGCTACAAACAACTGGTAGGGGTTTACTGGTGACCATTTTATTATGGTTTCAAGCCCCCAAGGGATTGCTACAAACATGCAATAAGCTCAATTACAAAGAGAGTGTAATAAGTTTCAAGCCCCCAAGGGATTGCTACAAACTAATTGAGTGATAAAAAATGTCCGAAGAGATAAATGAAGGTTTCAAGCCCCCAAGGGATTGCTACAAACACTTCACCAGACCATGAAGAACAGAGGTTATCGCGTTTCAAGCCCCCAAGGGATTGCTACAAACCTCCTTACTCGTCATTTTATACCCCACCTCTTTCCTGGTTTCAAGCCCCCAAGGGATTGCTACAAACAGTATGACCCCTACATTTACGTCATTGACCCTATGAAGTTTCAAGCCCCCAAGGGATTGCTACAAACTATCATCATTTGAAAAACTGTAAATTTCTTTATCTGAGTTTCAAGCCCCCAAGGGATTGCTACAAACTAAACCTCAGAGAGCTGAAAGGCAAAATAGTCGTGAGTTTCAAGCCCCCAAGGGATTGCTACAAACACTTTTGATGAAGATAGAAAAACTGCAATGACATTTCTATGTTTCAAGCCCCCAAGGGATTGCTACAAACTATATTCCTCCTAATTTTTGAATATCTCTTTGATCGAGTTTCAAGCCCCCAAGGGATTGCTACAAACTGAATATTGTGTGAAATGGTAATACGTAAGAGCAAAAAGTTTCAAGCCCCCAAGGGATTGCTACAAACATATAATAAGCTTTGAGACCGTTCACCATATTTGTGTTTCAAGCCCCCAAGGGATTGCTACAAACGCCAAGTCCTTGTACTTTTTAGGTAGTTTTCTGTAGGTTTCAAGCCCCCAAGGGATTGCTACAAACGGATAATATGGAAGATGGCTAAGGATAAGGTAATTCTGTTTCAAGCCCCCAAGGGATTGCTACAAACACGTAGTGAACTTGGTGCTTAAACAAATGAAAAATATGTTTCAAGCCCCCAAGGGATTGCTACAAACCTCCACGATGGGGGGCATCGCGTCCGCCAGGAGATCAACGTTTCAAGCCCCCAAGGGATTGCTACAAACACGTGCAAAAAAGATGATGACCCTATCGCAAATTTAGGGAGTTTCAAGCCCCCAAGGGATTGCTACAAACATATCAAGGTATCCTATTTTAACGTAGAATTTTATGGTTTCAAGCCCCCAAGGGATTGCTACAAACTGTAAAAATGCCGTGGAGTGAGGCTAGAAGGATTGAGTTTCAAGCCCCCAAGGGATTGCTACAAACCCTGGGTGACGACAAACCCTTTGGAACAGCGGTCTGTGTTTCAAGCCCCCAAGGGATTGCTACAAACGTGAAGATGATAGCGATTTGAAACCTATGATTTGTGGTTTCAAGCCCCCAAGGGATTGCTACAAACTGCAAATCCGTTAGTAGCCTTAATATTAGTGCTTGCGAGTTTCAAGCCCCCAAGGGATTGCTACAAACATTTACAGGACTGCAAGGGCTCTCAGAACTAGCATGAGTTTCAAGCCCCCAAGGGATTGCTACAAACAGCAATGAGGGTTATCAGTCCCTCCACGTCTCGGTTGTTTCAAGCCCCCAAGGGATTGCTACAAACATCATGAGGTGGGAGTATTGGAGCAGGGCAATGGAGTGTTTCAAGCCCCCAAGGGATTGCTACAAACTTTGTAACAAAGTCCACGATAGCCCTATTAGTACGTGTTTCAAGCCCCCAAGGGATTGCTACAAACATTTTTGAGACGTCAAAGGGCTATTACCAAAATGGGTTTCAAGCCCCCAAGGGATTGCTACAAACATCTTCAAAAATCTATTTGAAGAAAAACTCAAATAGTTTCAAGCCCCCAAGGGATTGCTACAAACCCCTGAAGAACGGGAGAAAAATAGTGTTTGGTGAGGAGTTTCAAGCCCCCAAGGGATTGCTACAAACTGAGGCTGAAAAGTTCAGAGAAGTTGCCAAATTCGGGTTTCAAGCCCCCAAGGGATTGCTACAAACATTGTATTATCGATTTGATTGAGTTTGTTCTGGTCGTTTCAAGCCCCCAAGGGATTGCTACAAACTCCATGAGGTGGGAAAATGAAAGAGCAAAAAGTATCGTTTCAAGCCCCCAAGGGATTGCTACAAACGTAACTCAATAGCACCCATATTTGTATCAACACCTGGTTTCAAGCCCCCAAGGGATTGCTACAAACTTTAATCAACATGGTCTTCTTCTTCTTCTCTTGTAAGTTTCAAGCCCCCAAGGGATTGCTACAAACTCCTAAGAGTGATTTCCACGGTAGTTCCCTCAGGGTCAAGTTTCAAGCCCCCAAGGGATTGCTACAAACTTTTGATTAGAATCTATTTCTACCTGTATGCTATTAATGTTTCAAGCCCCCAAGGGATTGCTACAAACACAAGCGGGGGCATCGCGTCAGCTAAGACGTCGATGTTTCAAGCCCCCAAGGGATTGCTACAAACCCTACACAATTTTAGCTTATGCCACAAATGGACAAGGGTTTCAAGCCCCCAAGGGATTGCTACAAACCAAAAGCTGTAGTTGAAAAGCTCAAATTCCAAGAAATAGTTTCAAGCCCCCAAGGGATTGCTACAAACTCTTTATCTTTCTTCTTCATCTCAAATCACCGGGGGGTTTCAAGCCCCCAAGGGATTGCTACAAACTTAACGTTACAAATTTCGGAGAGGCGAATGCAAACAGTTTCAAGCCCCCAAGGGATTGCTACAAACTTAACTGGGGGGTTAACAAAATACATATAAATGTCTAGTTTCAAGCCCCCAAGGGATTGCTACAAACATGAGCGGGAATTCAAACCCAAATATAGGTGTTTTTTGTTTCAAGCCCCCAAGGGATTGCTACAAACTCTATAGAACGATTTATTACCTTTATTCCCTTTTCTTCGTTTCAAGCCCCCAAGGGATTGCTACAAACCTTAACGGCGATCCCAGTGACGCGTATTATGAAAGATAGTTTCAAGCCCCCAAGGGATTGCTACAAACCACAGGGACACTTAGAAGTTTACTTAATTCCAATCCCGTTTCAAGCCCCCAAGGGATTGCTACAAACCTTCAGGTTATGCGGGTTTATATGGCGGGGGTTTGGGCTCGTTTCAAGCCCCCAAGGGATTGCTACAAACATAAAGCAAAAGTTAGAGCAAAAATTAGGCTATCTGTCATGTTTCAAGCCCCCAAGGGATTGCTACAAACAGAGATGAAATTTCAAAGTTTTTATGCAATCACAAGAGTTTCAAGCCCCCAAGGGATTGCTACAAACAAAACTTGTGCCTTTGGAAGTTTCTGTACATACTCCGTTTCAAGCCCCCAAGGGATTGCTACAAACTACTGAAACAGCTATTCAAATGCAAAGAGGGCTGATGTTTCAAGCCCCCAAGGGATTGCTACAAACAAATCCACGGAACGCATTATATGCTATCGAAGCTGCAAGTTTCAAGCCCCCAAGGGATTGCTACAAACTATATAAAGCTTCAGGAATTCCGAGTGTTCCACTTCCGTTTCAAGCCCCCAAGGGATTGCTACAAACGAAAATGGTGACAATTAGTATAGAATGGTCACAACCTGGTTTCAAGCCCCCAAGGGATTGCTACAAACACATTATATTATATTTTCTATATCATCTCTATTTCACGTTTCAAGCCCCCAAGGGATTGCTACAAACAACCTCCACCCTTTAGGGTGGGGAGGAAGTCAAGGAGTTTCAAGCCCCCAAGGGATTGCTACAAACATTACTTTATTCATGTTTAATCACTTTTTGCTATAGGTTTCAAGCCCCCAAGGGATTGCTACAAACCCAGAATATTGGCAAGAAAAACAGGTATTCAGGAGATAGAGCGTTTCAAGCCCCCAAGGGATTGCTACAAACAGATTTCAACTCCAAACTGTAGAGCATATTGATCGAGTTTCAAGCCCCCAAGGGATTGCTACAAACGTCAAAAAGAGATGGGTAATCTAGAGAGAAAAACATGTTTCAAGCCCCCAAGGGATTGCTACAAACGAACACTCTCACTATGTACATATGCACATCACATTTTGTTTCAAGCCCCCAAGGGATTGCTACAAACTGAAAAAAAAGATGAAGTAATAAAAAAAGTGATAGAAAGTTTCAAGCCCCCAAGGGATTGCTACAAACAGGCGAGAGGAATTTAGCTGTTGTAGTAGCATTAGTGTTTCAAGCCCCCAAGGGATTGCTACAAACACACTAATGAATATGTAGATGTCGCTGAAATGTGTGTTTCAAGCCCCCAAGGGATTGCTACAAACCCGAAACTACCGATTCCAACAGAAGTCCAACTACTAGCTGGTTTCAAGCCCCCAAGGGATTGCTACAAACAGGTACGGTCTACCAAAGTTTGACAAAGCACGGCTCAAGTTTCAAGCCCCCAAGGGATTGCTACAAACGTGTTTTTAACCAAAGTGAGTTTAATAACGCGGTGAAGTTTCAAGCCCCCAAGGGATTGCTACAAACGATAGTCTCACCGTGTTATTTCGCGTTACACAAAGGGTTTCAAGCCCCCAAGGGATTGCTACAAACCTATTGCGGTAGACCTTACGACAGCGGAAAAAATTCGGTTTCAAGCCCCCAAGGGATTGCTACAAACAATTTTTAATCTAGAACAGCTATCGTAGTTTTTTCTAGTTTCAAGCCCCCAAGGGATTGCTACAAACTTACGTTGAAGACTTTTGAAGAGGTCTATACATATCGTTTCAAGCCCCCAAGGGATTGCTACAAACTCCTCTTGTATTATATGTTTTCTAGGTTGATAAAAGTTTTGCTGTTTTTCGGCAGCGGTACAACGCCTTAAAGCTACCTTTCACTGCCGAGGGAGTTTTACGTAAAAATAAATATGTTTTAGTAGTAATATTTTTGTTTTACCTTTCACTGCCGATCTCACTCCCTGCCATATAAAATGAATAAATATATATAGAACTGTAACAAATTAAGGACTGTGGTGTGGGAGGCGTTATAGGCGTGTTTTTTTATTTTTGTTTTTATTTTTGAATTCACTTGTCCTGATTACCCGAATCGGAAAATCGGTCGTAAATATAGGGTGTTTTACGTCCCAAGGACGGTCCTCGGTCGCTATAATTTCTGTTAGTCTTGTTGGGCTGTTTTAACTGTTAACTAGACACGGGGCTGAATTAATACTGGGATACTGATAGGAGAGCTAATAACGCGATCCTACTTCGGTAAGGCACAGTGTCTAATGGGGGACTTGTCGTTTTATCAGCGTCAAGATTTGGTCGAACATGACGTGCGGCGGGGGTTTTGTCGTTTACACATAGGGCTGTATTACATGGACTCGGTGAAAACCAGTAGTGTAAGATGGCATACGTTCGGCTGTTTACACACAGAGCTGCATTAATTCGATAAGTGTGGTCTCAATTTCTTTCAACATTTTTATGATAAAGAGTTGGAGAAAATGGGAAAATAGTTTATGGGTTTAGCGCAAGTCGTTTTCTTTCATTTTATCCGTTATAAGGTAAAGCGTAAGAGTGTATTCCCCTAATGTCAAGCACAATTAAGATTTTTCCCATTTTACGAGTCGTGCAGTTAAGGACAGCCTTTTAACGGGGGTCGCTAAGGTCGCCGGTATAGGCGTTTTAAGTAATACGGCCGTCGCGAGTTTTTAATAATGTGTGAGTGACGACAGAGAAAGAGGGAGGAGAAAAACAAACACAAAAGTAATATATTACATATACATTATTAATTACTATGTCAGGTAAACAAAAGCCTTATGAGATAAGTAGTGACGTCTTCGTGACCGGGACTTTGATCTGGTACTCCTATATTTGCCCGAGGGAGGTGTGGTTGATGAGCAGGCAGATCGTACCATACCAAGACGACAGGAGGCTGGAATACGGCAGGGCGGTACATAAGGTCCACTCCGATGAGACTTTCCTGATAATGGAGGGGATGAGGGTGGACAGCTATAACACTGAGACCGGGGTAGTGGTGGAGGTGAAGTGTTCCAGTAAGCACTTGGAGTCTGCTAGGGCACAGTTGCGGTATTACCTCTACAGGCTGAAGGAAGTGGGGGTGAAAGCAGTAGGCGTCGTCAGGGTGCCCGACGAGGGGGTGGAGGAGAGGTTAGAGGAGGTGGACGAAGGGAAGGTGTTGGAGGACATCAAGAGGGTGAAAGCTATCGTCGCGTTGGAGAGGCCTCCCGAAAAGGTGAGGGTAAAGTACTGTAAGAGGTGTGCCTACAGGGAGTTCTGCTGGCCCGTTTAGGACGTGCAGGGGGTAGTACGCGTGAAAGCGTCCCAAAGGTGCATAGGATGTGTACGGGGAGAAGGTAGAGAAATGCGGGGAGAAGGGCGCCAGAAAGTGCTTAGCGTCGTGCGGGGCGTGGTCTCTGCCGTGAGTGGTGTGTGGAAGGTGAGGGGGTTTGTCCCCAAGCTTTTCCAGCACCGTGTGTTTAGCGGGCGGTGCACTGCGCGGGGGCGTCGTGCGGGCGTTGAGGTGGTGAGCGGGGGGTTGTCGGGGGTCTACGTGACACCTAAGTGTCGCACGTGCCCTGCGGTGTCTGCCCCCAAGCCCTACTGCTATTCAGGAGGGGTGAGGTGCTTTGCCTAAGAGGCTTTTCCTGACCACCCCGGGGGCGTTGAAGAGGAAGAACAACACTATAGCGTTGGTGACGAAGGAGGGCACTAAATACGCGCCTATAAACGACGTCAAAGCAATATACGTCTTCTCTGAGGTGAGGCTTAACAGGAGGTTCCTGGACTTCATGGCCAAGAACGGTATAGTGGTGCACTTTTTCTCGAAGAGGAGGAGGTACGTGGGGTCGTTTATACCGAAACAGCCCCACATGTCCGGCCTCGTACTGGTGAAGCAAGTAGAGGCTTACTTAGACCCCGGGAAGAGGTTGCACTTGGCAAAGAGGTTCGTGGAAGGGTCTATTAGGAACATGTCGTTAGTCTTGAGGGAGAACAAGGTGGACAACTCTGCCCTGAAGTCGTCACTGGAGAGGTTGGAGGGTGCAAAAAGCGTAGAGGAAGCGATGGGGGTAGAGGGGAGTGCCAGGGAGGAGTACTATAGGGGACTGGACGTCATACTAAAGGGGGGACTGGGGAAGAGGAGTAAGAGGCCCCCGGAGAACTGGGTGAACTCCCTCATTAGCCTGGGCAACATGATGTTGTATACTGAGGTCTTGGGGGCTATATACCAGACCCAACTGGACCCGAGGGTGGGTTACCTCCACACTACTAACATGAGGAAGTTCTCCCTTAATTTGGACATAGCCGACGTCTTTAAGCCCATAATAGTGGACAGGCTGGTGATAGCGATGATAAACAGGAAGGAAGTGAGTGAGGGGGACTTTGAGGTGAAGGGGCTGAAGCTGAAGGACGAGGGGCTGAGGAAGTTCGTTAAGAAGTTCGACGAAAAGATGGAGAGTAAGGTGAAGGTGGGGAAGAGGAAAGCGAGGTACTCCACACTCCTCAGGATGGAGGCGTATAAGGTGGAGAAGTACGTGTTAGGTGACGAGGACTATAAGCCCTTTGTAGGCAGGTGAGCTAGCCAAGTGGACGGGTGCGGGAGAGTTATAAAATAACTGTTGACTTAGGGAAAGGGGTGTAAGCCCGCCAAAGCGAGAGAACTAATGGGGTAGTGGCTCTAGAAATAATCCTGCTAAAAATACTATAAATAGTTAGGGGTTCCGGGGCTGTCCCGTCTTGGATTCAGCTCTACCCCCTACATAAGAAATTAAGATCACGCGTGTCCCTTAAAAACCAGAGCGGCGTTTTGCTTAAAAACTTCACGTCGACGTGTTTTTGTCAACCCGGGGTGTAGTCGGACATATTTCAAGTTATGACGGGTGGGAGTGGCTGTTTAACGGGAAGTTGGGTATAAATATTAGCGTAGGTGTTCAGGGTAGACCTCGACTGCATCGTCCTCTTAAAGCCCTGACCCGGGGTATTCCGCTATTTTACCTCATGACCTCATCTTCTTCGTCACTTGGCTCGTTATCTCCTTTTTCAGGTCTGTGGTGTTCTGAAACCCCTGCTTTAGGCTCTTGGTAGTTTGCATTAGCCTTATGTCCTTGGTCTGTTGGGCTATCCTTTCCATCTCGTTAAGTGTCCTTGTAGCGTCTGCTAAGTTGTCGGCACTCACTTGGGACTCTAACGCCTTCATCAGCGCGTAGTAACGGTACTCCATCATCAAGTCGCTGTCGACTCCGCTGATGAAGGCTTGTTGGTTCAACGTCGCATTAACCCTTACAGTGTGTCCTTGTGATCCCCTTCTACCGGTTACCGGGTCTTCATAGGTCACCTTAACGGTCATTAAGGTCCCGCTGTAGTTCGGTGGGACCGTCGTTTCTCCGAGAATCCTAACTAAGGCCTCGATAGCACCTAGCTTTACTGGGGGGCCTACGTAGTTCAGTAAGGTCAAGGGCACTTCAGAGGCTATGTCCGCACATCTTTCGCGCCTACTTGTGTGACGGCCGCTTGGGGGAGCGCGTTACCTACTTCTGTGAAGTCACTAATGTGGTTCAATACTCCGCCACTTCTGTCCGCTAAGGCTTTCAGTAGTCCCTCGTTATAGGCTTGACCTATACCGAACGCGATGACCTTAAACCCGGGAGGTAGTTCTAGGTCCTCATAGGGCTCTTTAAACGGTACGTCAGTCGGGATACCGTCTGTGAGGAGGACGATGTAGCCTGGTGGCCCGTACCTCATGGCTATCCTTATCGCTTCTATTAACGCTGAGTACATCGACGTGAGTCCCCCCGTCCCTGTGCTTGATACCGTGTCTATCAGGGAGCCGGGGTCTTTATACTCGTCTAAGACTTCTACGTAAGAGGAGAAGACTATAAGTGTGGCTTTGTTCCCTTCAGGGATCCTCTTTAATAACTCTATTGCACCGCTCTTTGCGGTCTCGAGTTTTTCTCCCCTCATAGGACCGGAGTTGTCGACCAGTACGATGTAATGGAAGCCGGTCGCTGTAGCCATCCTCTCTGGGACGAGCATTATCCTGAAGACCCCTCTAGTCCTCTCTTTATATGAATATTTGTGACTAAAGTCTATCCTACTCGAGATCGTCATAGAATTAGGTGTGTGATAACGTCTTATAAACCTTTCATACTAACCGAATTACATCTTAAAAAAAATAAGGAGTGTCTATTTATTGGTCAAAGGTAAACGGGTCACCTCCAAGTCGGGTCTTTTAGGGCTATTATACGGTACCGTTTTATTTTATTATTGCAGTTGTCCTACTTTCCCTTGAATGTGGACAATGTGATTTTAAATTTGGGCTAAAGGGTTTTTGTTCAACACCAGATATCATCAATGTATGGGGGCTCCGCTGAACGGGGCTTACTCGGAGGGCGTACAGTATATCAGGAGTAAACTGATATAATATTACGAATACTTGTCGAATTTCATGACTGTCCGGGGACACTCCCCTAATTCTCCTCTTATAAAAATGAGCTCAAGCAGAATATAATACTTAACTAACCTTAAGACTATGTGGGATAAATTTGCGTAAGTGGGGAAAAAGTGATAAACTGGGGATCCACAATATATAGTATGGGCTACGTCGTAAAAGTCGATGATAGTGGTCGAATAAAACTCCCTAAAAACCTGGCTAATGCCGACTCAGTAATAATTATTGATGCTGAGGCTTTCTTCATTGGCATCCCCATACCCAAGGACCCCCTAACTGAAACTTCTGGCATAATCGAGACCAAACTCAGTGTTAAGGAGTTGAAAGAGGTTGCTGAAAAGGAGGCTGAAAAAGACGCACTAGGCACTCAAAATGATGATAGAGAGTGACACTCTCTTAGCACATATTAAGTCTAACGATAGGCTTAAAACAGTGGCAGACACAGTCCTTTTAAGGATAGCTAAAGGAGAGTTGAGAGTAATAGCTTCTAGAGAAGTATTTCATGAGCTTTATTATGTTTTAAGGAATATGGATTTATCTCTACAAGAAATACTCCTAAAACTTGGTGCGTTAAAAAGTATACCTAGCATAGAATGGGTCCCTACTACCGTAGATACGGATCTCCTCGCAATATCTTTGATGCACCAATACGGTATAACTTCAGTATTCGATTCTTATTATGCAGCAACTTGCTTATTATACGATAAGGATAAGACCATGATCTCCACAGACCACATATTCGATAAAGTAGCTGGAATCAAAAGGATAGACCCAAGGGATTTTTAAAGTGAGGGAAAGAGAGGAAACATTAGGTTGAAGACCTTATTTTAGCTTTCTGATACATTTAGCGTTAAACCTCATGGCTAAATTTCGAGAATAGAACAGACTAAGGGCGCTTATATAACATTCATTGATCCCTAATGGTACAACCGATATCACACTACATAACGATAAAACTCAAAATATTCATTAGCAGTCGTCCTACTTTTCCTTGGAAATACTAAACCACCGGTATTACTGATAAAGTTTTTAGGCTCACGTCCAATCTCTTCAAAAACATGAAACACGGAAAAACAAACGACGAAAACGGGCTAAACACCGCGAAAAACGAGCTCACCAAAGCGTACAACTACTTAGCCGAGATACCCCAATGGACGAGCTGAGTGAGGAGGTAGCACTAGCCCTAACACTCACCCCCGGCAAGAGCAAAAGCGTCGGGGACACCATGTAGGCAAGGGCGTTCAGTCCAGTAATAAACTTATATAAGGGTTTTTATAATCTGTTGAAGGCCCTTTTAGAGGTGCACTAGTCCTGATGGAGACTATTAACACACTATAAAGTAGGGTAACTGCTATAAAGCGGTGTTTGCTATACACACTGCCGGCCCTTTCCCGCGAGGGGTGTTAGAAAGGATAGTTTTTCAGATACTCTAATATTTTTACAAAATTTATCGAATTTGGTGACCGTTGAAAACACTCCCATTTCACGGGCCCTTACAAGTTCTATTTGTCTAAGGAGAGCTAGGTTATCACAGTGAATTTGGACTAAGTAATATTAATACTTGTTATCGTATAAAAGTATTGGACGACGGCTTATTAACTTAGTTTACCCGGAATAGCGTTTTACGTAAGACCCTTACGTCGACGTGTTTTTACCAATTACATGTGTGCTATTACGTACTTCACGATTGAAAACTAGGAATTTTTGGCTATTTAACATAAGGTTGTGTATAAGTGTTCACGTAAATATTTAGGGTAATACCAAGCTGTCAGGTTTTTCAATAAACGCTAAAAAAGGTCAGGAGGAGGATGTCCGCTCTACAGTCCTATTTAGGGTGGTAATCTATAACTTGTTTTAGCCTAAGTGTTAGGTTAAAAACCCGGGAATACTATAAATAGTTGGAAGCTCTGAGACTTATTCGTCCCAAGCTTCTTGGTAACAGAAAAATTAAAGAATAAAAAAAACTATTGGCCTTTAGCCCTTTTCAGTATTGCTATCATGGCTGGGAAATAGAAATTCCTGATAACGAAAGTGTCTATGCCTATAGCTAGTATAAAAGCTATTCCTAACTGCTCCAAAAACCCCACCGGTATTAACGCTAAGACCCCTAAGGACGCGGCCAGAATTACCCCCAGTGCTGTGACGGTCTTCCCGGTCTTTGAAAACGCTTTAGGGATGGCCTCTCTGGAGCCCTTATAAGACTCCTCTTCCACAGTGGATATGATAAAGGTGCTATAGTCACTCCCCAGTGACATTAACATCACGAACAATATTATGGGGATCAGGTATATTAGCTGTTGGTGGAGGAATGTGGTCGAAATGAAATAGAGCAACACAGCAGACCAACTGATACTTATTATGACACCAGATACGGAAATTAACGCGTATTTTATTGACCTAAACGACACCCCTATGATCAACCCCGTCACGACGGCTAGTATTACTTCTAGAAGAGAGTAATAAACGCTGTTAACCCCCTGTTGGTCTATTATACTAGATGTTAGCCCTCCCACTATTAAGTCGCTGTTACCCCTCAGTTGTTTGACCAGGTCTATGGCGTTTGTAGAGTAAGGTGAGTAATTGGAATAAAGTACATAGTAATAGTAATTACCGATTTTAAAGTCGGAGATATTGTTATTAACGACAGAGTCTTCCTGTAAGAACGGGCCCGACCCACCTGTAATCCCCTTCACCGTAAGGAGGTAGTTGGATATGTCCTTTAGCTGGCCGGTGTTGTTTGTTATTACGAATATAGGGAAAATGAAATTAGAGCCGAATTTGTCCTCAAGGTAGTTTAGCCCTTGGACACTGGGTAGGCTACCGGGTAGACCGGACTGGACGTTGTACGTGGTAGGTAGGTTTATAAAAAATAGGACGGACGGGACGGCTAAGATAAGGATTACCCCTATGACCAGGTACTTATGGTCGACCGAGTATTTAGACGCCTTATAGAAAAACGACTTTTCAGTGGGATTGTTGTCCCTGACCTTCACATTGCCCAAGACCTTTTTTCCTAACCAAGAGGTCATTGAAGGTACGAACGTGACCATAAACGTAACAGTGAGCAAGACCGAAATGACTAAGACTACTCCCCAAGACAAGAAACCCGGGATCAACGAGAACGTGAACAAGCTAAACCCTACTGTGAGCCCGCTTATGAGCACCGTTTTACCTACCCTACTGGCGGTCTCCAGAGCGGCTTCTTCACCCTGTTTTCCAGCCTCCAGCTCACCCTTAAACCTACTCAGTATAAACACTAGGTAGTCCGTGGTGATCTCTATTAGTACGGCGGTAAGGGTGTAGTTCACTACATAGTCCACGGGGCCTATCAGGAGCCCCGCCATCACTATCCCTAAGTAACCTATTAGCGTAGTCACGGACACCAAGAGGACTGCAAGTATTGAAGCCCTATAACTGTATAGTGTAACCCCTACAGCTATTGCCAACACTACGAAGATCAAGCCGAAGGCGAACCCGCTCTGTGATGTCAGGCGTTGGGTATCGTAGAGTATCGCCCCGTCTCCGGTAATGTAGAAAGAACCTAAGTGTTTAGAAGCTATCCCCTCTATTTCAGGGTAGTCGTATTGTGGAGCCGTTTCCCCGTTAGGTAGGTAGTGGTCACTGGACACGTTAAACACAATAAATATGAGAAAGGTGGAATTGTCCTTGCTGATATACCCCGTCTTTAATAAAAGGTGGGGCGTTTTTTAACCCGTGTTTTTCAACGTATTGGGTCGCGAGTGTGGCGTTGTGGGTGACCCCTGTCAAGAAAGCTATATAGTCCGAGAAGGGCGACTCTACCTTAGATACATAAGGTAGTCCCATTATTTCTTGCTGGAATTTCAGGACACTACCGGGTGACGTATTATAGGGGTCGTGTTTGACTATTACGATTAGCGTGTCGTCGTTTATCGGCGATAGTATCTTATTGGCTATGCGACTTTCGCTGTTTTGGAGGCGGGGTTTTGTTGGCTATAAGTAATGAACTTGTTGTAGTTTAAGGCTGGTACTATCATTAAGGAGAGGACTATGGCCCAGACTAATACTATCACTCTGCCCTTTTTGACTATTGTGTTCCAACCCATAAGATAAATAGCGTAGTATATATGATAAGGGCTTACTACTCACTGCTTAGAAAAAGCATTTATACCCCTGACTGAGTAGTTGTACACCAACATGACCTGGGCATACGGGTCGACACTTCTCACCAAGCCGACTGTCTTTTTAGACTCCCTGATACCGCCGGTGAAGCGTATTTCAACACCTTCACTCCCCCCGTTATCTATGGTGATTACCGAACAGTTGAGGGTAAGGCGTTTAATTTCCTCCAGTCTATTGGTGAATATGCCTAAAAGTATTACGTCTGCTTTTACGAGGTCCACCTCCGGAATGACCCTGGCTATCCCGTTTAATTTCAGCAGTGTCCGTCTTATTTTTTCTGGCTTGTAGTTTTTAGTTTTAAAGCGATTTCCCCTACGTCAGCCCCGGGGTACTCCGACAGGAAAGACAAGAGTCTTGCTACGTTTTTCTTAGCGGCGATGAGTCCCTGAGTAGGGGCATATTTCATCACGGGTGGCCCTAACGCCAACGAAAAGTCCCTGACCAGTGCGTCTAACCCGGACGAGCTCTCGGCCTCTACCCCATAGACGTTGAAGTTTTCCAGACACCTAAACTTTATGAATATCCTGTCGTCTTCTATGTCCCTTAAGTTCTGGAACGCGAGGTACATAAAATACTTCCCGTACGCGTTTGGGTTCACAAATAGTTTGAAACCCCTTATTACCCCTTCTTCGATTAACCTCCTGAACCTAACGTTAATACTAGGTGAAGAAATATTAAGCAACTTAGCTAACTTGTTCTGGGAAACCCTACCGTCTTTGAGCAAATAGAAAATTATCCCCTTGTCAATGTCGTCCATAACTGTTAGACTGTGACAGACGATGAATCTTTTTCCCCATGTCTTGTCGTAATCACACCGAGGAGAGGTAAGTGAAGGTAAGGGCGGGTCTGATGTCTTACTGGTGGCACTCCCGTAAAGTCATTCTCAGTTGTACCTTCAAGGTCTATGTCATTATATGCTGAGGGCCTCATTTATTATGGTGTTATTGCCTTTTACACGTTTACCGGGATATCGACTTGTTCATCACGTATAGTATTTATTCATCGTGGTGGTGAGTGTATTATCCTAAATACTTACGTGAATACTTATACACAACTTTACGTTAAATAATCAAAAACTCCTAATTTCCGGTCGTGAAGTACGTAATAGCACACACGCAATCGGTAAAAACATACCATACGTAAGGGTTTTTACGTAAAACGCTACACTATCACCACCACTAGTTATTCCGCTTTTTCTCTGACCTTCTTCGGCGCGTTTATCCTGTACCTCTGTTCGCCGTACTTTTCCCTAACCCGCTGATGCTCTCACTCCTCTGAAAACTATCTGTTCCGGACGACATTTAGTAATTACAAAGTTCATAAGTTTCGTAGTTACCGGTCACTCAGAGAGTACCGCCGTGAACTCCGTAAGCGGTCGCGAGGGGGAGAAAGGCACTCAATGAAACTCACCGTGTCCTTGAAGGGAGTTAGTCACGTAGACTGCACTGGGAGGGAGGAGGAGTGATGAGGCTAAGTAACTAGTAGTCACGTAAAAGGTTACTAGTTACAATGAAAGCCGAACCCTGTTACAGCCTCCCTATATTGGTCGCCAGTCCCTTCACTCGGGTTTTCTCCTTAAATACCATCCCGCTTAACGGTTCCCCGTCCTTCTTTGCCGTGGTTATGTAAAGGGTGTCCAGCTCAGGCCCCCCAAAAGTGACAGATGACACATAAGTCACGGGGAGCCTGACCTCTAGTACTTTCCTTCCTTGAGGGGACCACCTACTCACTTTACCCCCTCCCCAATGGGCCATCCACAGAAAGCCCTCCTCATCCACCGCCATCCCGTCAGGGTTACCGACGTCGTTTGAAAAACTTATTAATTCCCTCCTGTTCCACACTTTCCCCCTCTTTAAGTCGAAGTCAAAGGCGTAGACTTTCCTGGCGGGGCTGTCTATTAGGTACATCAACCGGTCATCGGGGTCCCAACCCAGGCCGTTAGAGACCGTTAAGCCCTCTACCATTTTCTCGACCCCTTTTCCGTCGAACTTGTAGAGGCTTCCCGTGGGGGCTGACTTCTCCATGTTCATCGTCCCTGCCCAATACCTCCCCACCTTATCGCATTTCCCGTCGTTAAAACGGTTTTTCTCCAGTTCTGCCTCTACCTCGACCAACTCCTTAAACGTCTTCCCCTCGAGGTCAACTAAATAGATCCCGTGCCTTACGGTCGCGTAGGCCCTCCTCCCGTCAATGACACAGAGCGAGGAGACAAGGTCGGGGGCCTCGACTATCAGTTCATCCCCGCTCTGGAGGTCCTTCCTTATGACCCTTTTACCTTCGATGTCCACCCAGAAGAGCCTCCCCTCAAAATAGACCGGGCCCTCCGCTAAAATAGCCCTATACTTACTTACTACCTCCATCGTTCACGTCCCCAAAGTACTTGTAGTCACTGCTGAAGTACTCTAGATGCAACTTCTTGTAGGGGAACTTCTCTAAGGCCTCTTGGTTTACCTCAACGCCCAAGCCGGGTTTATTTGTAGCGTATATGTACGAGTCCTTCACCTTAAAGTACTCTTTTATTATCGACTTCCTCACGCTCTGTGCGTCGACCCAGAACTCCATTATCAACGGGTTATTGATGTTGAGCATCAAGTTGAGCGTAGCAGCAGTGGCAATGGGGCCGTTGGGGTTATGCGGGGCTACTGTGGTGTAATAGGTCTCAGCCATAGAGGCTATTTCCCTGAAAGCCCAGACTCCGCCAACATGGCACACGTCGGGCTGGATGATGTCCGCGGCCCTCTCTTCGAGGAACTCGCGGTACCTGAACTTCGTGACTATCCTCTCCCCACTGGCGATAGGGACTGGGGACCTCTCCTTGACGTACCTGAGGGCTTTTATGTCTTCCTCCGGGACGGGCTCCTCTAACCAGAAGGGCTCGTACCTCGCGATCTCGTTGGCCACCTTTACAGCCGAGGAGACGTTAAACCTCCCGTGGGCGTCCAACATCACGTCTACCCCGTAACCTACTGAGTCCCTTATCGCCTTAAGCCTCGCCTTGGCCCTCTCCAGCTCCTCCACGCTTATCTGTGGCCCTGAACCCCCGAAAGGGTCGATTTTTACAGCCGTGAAACCGGACTCCACAGTCTCCCTCACCGCCCTGGCGAACTCTTCCGGACTCCTATCTCCCGATATAAACCCGTTAGCGTAGACCCTCACCTTGTCCCTGACCTTACCCCCTAAGAGCTCGTAGACGGGCCTGTTGAGGCTCTTCCCCATAATGTCCCATAGGGCTTGTTCTACGGCACTTATAGCTGACATGAGTATAGGCCCTCCCCTCCAGAAGAAGTGCCTGTACAAGAAATTAGACACCTCCTGGACGTTCACTTCCCTGCCTATCAGGAAGGGCTTAAAGTCGTTGACCGCTGCTTCGACAGTTTTCTCAAAGTCCCCCATAGTCCCCTCCCCGTAACCCGTTACCCCCTCGTCGGTGTCTACCCTGACTATTACGAAGTTCCTCCAGACCGCGTTGACCAAGTATACTCTGACGTCTTTAATCCTCAAAGCCTTTCACCTCGAATACACCACCAGTTTCGTCTCCGTCATTTCCAGCATAGTGTTTATGACGCTTTCCCTCCCTATACCGCTTTTCAGTACCCCTCCGAAAGGTAGGTTGTCCCACCTTAGCCTCGTGGTGTCGTTTATGACCACCGTCCCGGCCTTGAGTTTTGACGCTATCTCGTAAGCCCTTGAGAAGTCCTTCGTGAAGACCGACGCGTCAAGGCCGTATTGTGTGGAGTTGGCTACTCTTACAGCTTCCTCGTCACTACTCACGGGGACTACGGGTAAAATGGGGCCGAAGACCTCCTCCCTGAGGACTCTGGCCTTACTCTCGGGGCTTAGCCTCAACACTACCGGGGGGAAATAGTAACCTTTATCGGGGACTTTGCCCTCATATACCTCCTCCCCTCCCGCAGCTAACGCGTCGTTTAAAAACTCTTTCATCCTCGCGACTGCGTCACTCGAAATCAGAGGGGGTATGTCGACGCCTTCGTCCATAGGGTCACCTGCCCTGAACTTTTGCAACCCCGACTTTAGCTTTTCCGTGAACTCCTCCTCTACCTCCCGCCTCACTATCACCCTTTTCGTCGCGTTGCAGAACTGCCCGGCGAAGTCGAACCTGCCTACCAGTGCTGACCTCACTGCCTTGTCTATATCGGCGTCCTCCAGTACGACCATAGCGTCGCTCCCACCCAACTCCATTATTACCCTTTTCCCGTTCTTTACCGCCCTACTCGCTAGGTCGAGCCCCACTGACGCTGAACCGGTGAACGTTATCAGGGAGACCTTTTCGTTGGAGACAAACTCGTCCCCGATCATTTCTGAGTTGCCGGTAACGACGTTCAGGCTACCCGGGGGGAACTCCTTCAGGACTAGTTGGGCGAGCTTGAGCTGTGTTAGGGGTGTCAGTGACGAGGGTTTAAATACTACTGTGTTCCCCACCGCCAAAGCGGGGGCTACTTTGTGGGCGAAACTTGCCGCGGGGAAGTTAAACGGGGTTATGGCCGCCACTACCCCTAATGGCTCCCTCTTAACGAACGCTACCCTGTTCTCGTTTCCCGCCGGTAGTTCGTAGAGGTCTAGGGGTATGAATTGCCCTTCTAAGGCCCTCCTCAGCTCCGAGGCCGCGAGTTCGAATATTTGTGCAGTCCTTTCGATTTCCAGCCTGGAGCTCTTTATAGGCCTCCCCGTCTCCCTAGTCATGGTCACGGCCAGGTCATCTACATTACCCCTAATGGCCTTAGCGACTTCAGTTAAAAGCCTCGACCTTTTTGCAGGTGCGATAGCGTTGAGGCGGGGGGAGGTGTCGAGTGCTATGTCTATCGCGTTTTTCACTTCTTCCCTAGGAAGAGAAGGGACGTAGTCTATGACTTCACCCGTCGCCGGGTTCCTCACGGGTATTTTTTCACCTGAATCGACCTTTTCGTTCCCTATTATCGTAAACATGTATACAATTAAGTATTTACAAATAAAAACTTTTAATACACAGTCTGTTAGTGTATTACGTGTTTGGTAGCCGAGTCCCCGTCGTTAATTGAAATGTCCTTTAGAGGATTAGACGAGCCCTATCTATAAATGGCCAAAATACCCGTCACAAGTCATGGGGTATTAAAAGGCCTTCTCAATACTCTTAAGTCTGACGTCCAGTAATAGACCTCTCACAGCTGCAAACGCAAGCCTGTTAGAGGCGGAGCATGTGGGGCCTTTATAGGACATAGTGTAGTCGCTGAGCTGTCCCTTTTTACTGCATGAGGCATAATAAGTCCCTGTCCCGACCCGCCGCTCCGGGGAAAATGTCCCTTTCGTTCCCGGTATATATAGCTTAATAACGGCACTATGTCCTCACTGCTACCTTAGTAAGAAAGGAGTAGAAACCGAAAAATGGACATGGGCTGTCACGGTACAAAGTCGCTGGACAGCTCCGGTACGGGTGGGCAAATGTAGTGTAAAGACGTAACATATAGAATAATACTAAGCCACAGAAAAGCTTATAAGCTTTGTGGTGTATATAAATTTTGTGCTCCTTAACGAGGAGGAGAAAAAAGTAAAGTCCGTCCTCGAAAAGCTTAAAGAGATCGGCGTTAAGGCTAACGTGAGCAGTATAAAGTTTCACACGCGGAGGAAAAGGCCCACACGTTTCTATGTCACGGTAAATAAAAGCAACGTCTTAGTCTTTTCTACGTACGAATTCGTCGTGTACTCGGACATGGAAAGGTATGCGAGTTTCCTCTCCTCAAGCGTTAAGGTTAACGGGAGGACAATAGGGTTTACGGAGATAAAGATCCGTGACGGGACTAAAGAAGAGTCGCACCAGATCAACGCGTATTCGAGGATAGTCCCAGCGCCGACATTTGAGCCGTTTGACAGTAGAGATATAGTACGTATTAGGGTAGTGATGAGCAGTCCCTTTCGTAAGCCTTAACCGTGTGTAAAGCTCTTTATTAAGGGTGGTGAATTAGGATGCTTTGTGGACTAGTCCAATTTTTATCTGAGTTAACGTGGAACTTGCTTTTAAGTCAACGCCTGATTTTGAATTTAAAAAAGTTTAACGAGCTTAACATCTTAGAAAATTGAAGGATTCAACAAAGCAGAATAAGGAGTACCGCTTTTTATAATAGCCCGTCCGTGTACCCCTCTACAAGCTAGCCTATCACCTTTACGGGATATGCCTCGGGTAGAGCAGAAAGCTGAGGATTCCCCAGTGCCATTTACCGCTTTGTTTTTCGGTCACGTTTTATCGGTCTACACACACGGGTAATAAGGCGGGAAATGGTAAGGCGAGCAGTAAGCTGTAGCGACCCTTACCGCACCGCTTTTCGGGTGCCTGAAGTCTTACGTTTTCTCCCGAGCCCCTCCTTTTTAGCATTACTAGAAGGGTTGACCTTTCCTATTAAAAGTTTTAAGACGGTGCTCTAATTAAAACCTGTCCCCTGAGCAGTCGAGTACCCTAAGGGCCTCAGCGAGGTTAGTCAGCACCACTCTGACCAATTACATACAAGCGGGGAAAAACCAAGGGTAAGGGCTTTGTTTCAGGGCCCTTCAATGCACTACGAAGGGCGTAAGGGCTCTCCTGCTCGGAAAGGCCATAGCAGGGCCTCATATACGGCGATTAGGCCCCTCCTCGCACCGATGCACGATACCGCATATGGACAACGGTATATTTCGCAGTCCCTTATAGGGGGAGATGACGTCCAACCCACTGCGTGACACGACCTTAACTCGTCGTCCTTCATCGCGGCCGTCCTCTAATACCTTTGCGGCTGCAAAGGCCATGAACGTCCAGGCCCTCTTCCCTCCCACAGTAGAAACCCGACGAAGATGTGAGCTTCCGTGCAAAGACCTTACGTCGACACTTTCACTAATTAGTGCAATATTACAGCAGTTTATTCTACTTTAACGTAACTTAAAGATTTTCAACAGAATCTGCGCATCTTCTAAACGATTTTCAACAGACAGGAGGAGCCCTCTTCTATACCCCTCAGATTGATGAGCTCTCCCGTGCTAAGCTCACCTTTGCAGTGCTTAGCCCTTTTCGTACTCCACATTTTTTAATAAACCAGACGTAAACTTAAAAACTTTATCAACATTACCGCTAGTTTGGTATTACCAAGGAAAAGTAGAATAACTGCTGTCGCTTATCTGGACACTGTCAAAGCGTGATAATAGCCTACTTAAAATACGCACATCCCCAACGAGGGAGTTGCCCTTTAGTGCTCGGCTGGGCATAAACGGGTTAACTATTAACTAACTTGACCACGACCTCATGGACTCTGCACGCCATCTGTAAAGCCTTTTCGGCGTCAAACCTGGAATAAATGTCTTCTGGCGGGGTACCGGTCTCCTCGTCACCGTACATCGCCGGCTCCCTCTCCTTCCTCAAGACCCTCGAATAATAAGAAAGCTCGTCTATCAGCTCTTGGAACCACTTAGGGAATTTACCGCTTTCCCTTTTTAAGACTACTCCTACATCGTGCCATTTAGGTGGCTCCACACCCACGAACCTGAGGGACGCCTTAAGGAGTAGCTCAACGGCCTCCTGACACTGTCGTACTACATAGGGGTAATTCCCGTCATTCAGGGCCTCTTTGGCGTGTTTTATCCTCTCCTCGGCCTGCCTAACATAAGACCTGACTAAGTCTTTGTTATCCAACTTCAGTCACCGAAATCTATTACTTCCCCGAACTTGTAGTCCCTTTTCCTCCAATACCACGCTTTCTTAGACACCCAGACCCTCTCAAAGTCCAGTTCCTCCAGCTTTTTCCTCGCCTTGTCGAGTACCCCCTTAAAGAACCCGTTTACGTCATAAAGTATTACGGCGTCTTGTGTCATGTCCATATAAAGGGGCGAGAAATGTCCTGCTTCCTCCGGGGTCTTGAGGATAGGGGAGAAAGTCACGTAATAGCCGTCGTCCATAAGCCTCTCTAAGTCCCCCTCTAACATCACCTCGAACTGGTCAAACAATATGACCCTTTCCGTCACAGTTTTGGGGAGGTTTTTAATGACTATGAAGAGGTCTATATCGCTGTCCCTCCGGTAGTCACCCCTAGCTATGCTCCCGAACACGACTACAGACACCAAATCGTCGCCTAGCTTCTCCTTCATCAGGTTAACCAGCTTCTCTAGCAAACTCCTGTAAGGTTCGTCCACACCTATATTTAACCCCACACAGTAAATAAAAGCTTTAGGCTGAAAGTCAGGTTTTGTCAGGGGTCAAAGGTCAAAAACCTCATCTCCTCCTTAAAAATTTTTAGACCTTACACTAACGGTACTGTTGCCCTTTATTAACTGGGTATAGGTCTGCAGTTAGGGTTGAGAAACGTGTGGTCTGGTATTACCCTGAACAGTTACGTTAATACTCATATAGCATTTATTGAAAAATCGCGACTGCTGAGTATTACACTAAACATTTATATTAATATTTATACTTAATCTTATGTTAAAAGCTCAAGAGTCTCCAACTCTTAACCGTGAAAAATGTAATAGCTCAACCTAATTAGTAAAAACATATCGACGTAAGTTTTTACGTAAAATGCTACTCATATATCATTTTACGTCAAATATTCAATAGCTCCAAAACCCTGATCGTGAAGTTTGCAATACTACGTGTGTAATTGGTATAAACATGCCGACACATAGGCTTTGGATAAAATGCTTAGGAACTGGTTAAAGGGATCCCCATCTTACGCTACTATAATTTTCCCGTACATTCCCATTTCCGCGTGTCCTGGGTATTCACATAAATAGTAGTAGACTCCGGGTTGAGAAAACGTAACAGTAAAACTGAACTCATAAGCTTGTCCGGAGTTATAATTCGCTGGAGGTAAGAAGGGGGTCATTCCCAATACGTTCATTCTAATGTCCATCATGACGTAATACGGATAAGGAGGGGGGACGGAGGTTATGGCAATATTGTGATAATCACCCGCGTCTAGGTTTATTAATACGACGTGGACTGACGCACCGGGAGGTATTATCAACGTGGGATTTATTAACCCGTAAATCACGAAAACGTTATCTTGAGCATAAGAGGGAGGAGTATAACCGGTTAAGTTTACAGCCCTTTTATGTCCCATCGATAAGACCGTTATAGTGATATCCTTTGACGTAAATATTATACTATCATTATTAGGGAATACCTTCGCGTATGAAGGCACACTTTTCGTCGTGGATACGGCTTCAGGTATAGGTACCGTACTTTCATACATCACTTCATACCCTCCGTAATAACCCATCATATGATACATCCCTCTACTCCCCATCATCCCTCCACTCATCATCCCTCGTGAATAATAACCCATATTCTCTATTTGTTGGTTGTAATAGTTTGCTGACTCTTTTTGGTATTGCTGCGGTAGATAAACCGTGTAGTACGCATATGAAATTACTCCAGCAACTGTAACAACTAACAAGATTAATAGTATTATAATAAATGACTTCTTCATTAGTCTTTTTACTCTCCTCCATATTATTCAAGTCTACTCTAATGGTTTTCAGTTACCTCTAAAGGTGAACGGTTACTGTACTCGGTAGGCTAATGAGGGGCAAACTGAGCTTTAAAGTGCCGTCGCAAATTGAAATTTTTCCCTTGTGTCAGTATAGTTCGTGAGAAGATAATACAGTATACGAGAAACCCTTCTAGATAAACTAAATCATAAAATTGTTACCTTACACTTTTATAAGTGATATGTATTAATATTGACAAGTGTATATTTAATTGTGTATAACCTACTCTCTCGGGTCGTTCCACATATCCATTGGAATTTCTAATTGTCTTATTGAAGTGGGTTTTAACTGTTAATTATACGTCTCAAGTAAAATTATACCCGTTCAGTTAATAAAGGGCAACAGCACCATTAGCGTAAGTCCAAAAAAAAAAATGTTAGAAAAGAAGGTGGACGTTGACCTTTGACCCCTGACGAAGTATAATACTAAAAAACTGGTGTGAAGAGTAGGGGGCATGACTTAAATTAGATAGGACGTCCCACACACTTGGTTATTTGTCCACGAATTATACCAATTCCGTAGAGGATATTTCGATCTACAATGGAGACGTTACACCCCATAATATTCTAAGGTTTAAATTTTACCCCATGTTTAGTTATATAGTGGTAGAGGTCTTAAACGCCAAACAGCTCAGGAAATTATTACGTTCTCAGGATAAGGTATTCGTAGGTGGTCTACCCTTCGTCGGGAAGACCACCCTTATCACTGAAGCTTGCGGGGGGCTTTGCGGTGAGAAAGTCCAGTATATAGAACTGCCCAAGGAGTTCCACAGCGTCGACGAACTAAACGCTTGGAAGGAGAAAGTCGACAAGGTACGTAGGGGGGTAATAGAAGGCAGGAGTTACGTAATAGACCTCGTACTGGGGAAAGTGACCCCCACAGACAAACCCTCCCTGGTGTCACCGCTCAGGGGGATAGAAGGTGAAGTAGTGAAAGTGAAGGGCTTAAGAGCGATCAGGACGTTATATAAGGAGGGCATAAGGGATGACAAAGTGGTATCAAAAGTCCTGTTATATTCCACAGTGGCAATGCCAGACCACTATACGGTCATACCAAAGCTCGTGAACGAAGGGGTGGAGCTGTATAAGCAGGGCAAGTTGGACAAGGCCCTAAACGTCGTGTTAGGGCTGAAGAGGCTCTACGCCCTGCTCCTGCCAGAGGACGTGAGCGGGGAAGAAGCCATAGTCCACGCACTTGGGTCGGTACTACCAAAGGGTATAGACTTCAAGACCGCTTGGGGGGAGTTAAGCGACACGTGGAAGGAGCTGGTATATTACAGGTTGGACTGGGCACTGGGGCTCCTACCCGGTACAGCGAAGAAAGTCCTTGCTAGGAAAGAGGTCACACCTAAGGGAGAAGCGGTGTCCGTACCCCAAATAGACCCCTTCTTCGTAGACTTAGCGGAGTGGGGTAAGTCCATATACCTTAATGGAGCAGACTTGTGTATAGTAGGCCCCATAAAGTCGGCAAAGTCTACCTTAGCTGACTCTATACGTCAAATGATAGGGGAAGTAGACGTGGTCGACTACAACAACTATAACTTCTTAAGCTTAAACGAGAAGCTTACATCAGGGGAGCGGTATATCGCAGTACTCACCGAGGACTTATACTACTCCATACCTACGGTATGTATTATGATACACTCGGACAAGTATATTTCGGAATTTATAGACTATTTATACCTAAAGGAAAATAAGAGGCGTAAGAGGCCGCACGCCGACACCTTAAGGCCGGGGCCCGACTATTACTACGACCTCCACGAGCTTAAGTACGGTATGGAAGAAGACGAAATAGAAGACCAATACTTATACGAGATGGACAACTACATTAAAAACACGGTCTTCGGCGGTGACGTCAAGCTAATGGAAAACTACTTACCCCTATTTGCGTTGGGGAAAGACTACTTACCCCTGCCTGTGAAGGCGAGCGAGGCTGTGCTGAAGTACCTTAACAAAAGTGTCCACGAACCGTTCCTAAGGTGGTTTTCAGCTTTTTACTATAGGAGTGATACTATAGGGGAGGGCGTAGAAATAGACAAAAAGCAGGCAGTGCAGAGGGTGAGGGAGGAATTAATAAGGGCGGTAAAGGAGCAAGGGCTGCAGGACGACCTATTGAGGGTGTACTTTGATAATGTGTCAAAATTCGTTTACTACCCCGAGACTGGTATAGACGGTTTCGTAAAGACCGCTTACGGCAATTATTCCCCCTTGGCGGACGCAGTCCTTTACGACCCCGACATATTGGAGGAGTTTGGATGGGATTTAGGGGACAAATTAAAGGAGACCTGCGACTCACTGGGGGAGCTCTTGAAACACATTTATGAGGTCGACGAGGATAATGCATCGGAGGTGATGAAAAGTGCCCTCAACATATTTGAGCGCAGGTTGTACAATTACGCGGCGGTATATAGGGTACTGTCCTCACATGACGTCGACATAAACTGTATTAGGAATGCGTTTTATGCTATGAAGGTCTACGTATATTATCTGGAAGAGGTTGGGGTATTCGAAAAACTTGAGGAAAAGCTGTATGACGCTGTGGTCGCTACTAAGGACGAGGAATTAGTACGGGAGTACATGAAGATGGCCTTTAAGTATTACCTCAATACTAGGAGTAGCCCCCAAAAAATAGTAGACCACGTAACCAAAATAGCCGGGCTTTCAGGTGTAGCCAAGGCTGCGTGTAGCCCCGTATACGCGGTAGACATGGTGCTGAACGGTAAGGTCAAACCCGAGGGGATAAAGGACCCGGTAGAGGTCTTTGGGGCGTTGATGGGGCTCATTGAAATGGGACCCCTTATAATGGAAAAGGATAATCTGGGGTTAGCCGTAGAGTTCTATAACGTCCTCGAGGGGCTCTACCACAAGTTCACTAAGGTAGCTAAGGTGATAGACGACGAGGCTATACGTACGGTCTACGACGTGGTTTACGATGCGGAACTGCAGGACAAAAAAGAGTTCTTGGACTATATATCCGTAGTGGTGGACATGTACGGTTTCGCAGCAGGGGTTATGACCTTTTACAATTACGGTATAGAGGGAGATTTCGCCGACGCATTAGAACGAATAGACTTAATGGTCACCCCGGTGTACAGTTATATTGTTAATGAGCCCAGTCTGGATAAAGAGAGGGCGACGTGGTTATTGGAGGCCTATAAGGTAAAGCTCGCCAAAGAACTCCTCACCTCCAAGTACGGTTACAAGGCCGTACTGCAGGACATCGTGGATCTGTACTCTAAGGTCGAGGGGTTACCCGACAAGACACTGAAGGAGAGGGTGCTACTGGCATACCTCATATCCAAGTTACTGCTATACGGTGAGGTCGCGGAACCGATACCACCCCTCCGAGCGGAGGTACTATATAGAGCGGCTTTAGCCCTTACCGGGAAAGACGTAGACGGCTTCCTCAAAGAAGTAGAGGAAATACGAGTACGTGGGAGACCTGTCACGGGACTGAAGTTGTTGAGGGAACCAGAGGTGATGGACTCATTAGCACCAATACTCTTAACTTACTTCTACTTAAAAGGGGACAAAAAGGGGATAGAGAAGGTCACCAAGTACGTAAAGAAGGGGGGCTCGGGGATACCGCTGTTCATAACTAAGAAGATATTTGACGAAATCAACATCAAAGGTAACATAAATAAGTATATCGCTTCGCTGATCCTCTACGTGTGAACTCCAAGATGTGGTCACCCCCCCCCGCCCGTCGGTTATTACACTTTTATTTAAATTAGCGTCCTGCTATACTTTGTCAGGGTTCAAAGGGCAACGTCCGTCCTCTTGTTTGGCAGGTTTTTGGCCTTACGCTAATGGTGCTGTTGCCCTTTATTAACTGAACGGGTATGAATTATGGGGAGGCCGTAAGCTCCTGCAGGTAACTCTATACTCAGAATAGTGCTAGAGGGGAAGTTTATTACCGCATACAAAGGGGTATATGCGCTTTGAGTTAGAGCTACTGAGTGCGGTCATAGTGTTCGTTGTTAAGTTATAAACAGCAGTTTATTCTACTTTAACGTAACTTAAATATTTTCACTAGAGTTTGTGTATCTCCTAAACGATTTTCAACGGACAGGAGGAGCCCTCTTCTATACCCCTCAGACTGATGAGCTCTCCCGTGCTAAGCTCACCTTTTGCAGTGCTCAGCCCTTTTCGTACTCTACATTTTTTAATAAACCAGACGTAAACTTAAAAACTTTATCGATATTAACGGTGGTTTGGTATTACCAAGGAAAAGTAGAATAACTGCTGCTATAAACTAAGCGTGAAATGGGCCTCATCATAGAACTACGATGCGGATCAGGGACTTGACATGCCTTAAGTACTATGAAGAGACTTTATAGCGTAATGACACTATGTCCACTCTAGGGTCTGTTATCATAATGGGGTTTGACGTCTTGTAGAGACCGCTCTACCTCACCCCGTGAAAAAGTGGCTTTGGTTTAACTTGTTACAATATGTTTTAAACCCCTATTACCATTTACATTATATGGAAAGAGTGGGAAAACTGAAAATAACTGTCCTCAGCGATAACTTCACCTCAACGATAGTCCCTCCCTTGATCGGGGAGTGGGGTTTTTCAGCGTTTATACAAGCTGATGACGTAGGGATATTATATGATGTGGGGAACAGCGGCTTACCGCTAGTCCACAACGCCCCATACCTCGGCATAGACCTGAAGAGAGACGTAGACTATATCGTACTTTCCCACGGGCACTCCGACCACACCGGGGGGGTTAGGGAACGACAAGTTGAGGGAGCTCTTAAGGGGTAAGGTGGTAATAGCTCACCCAGATATCTTCGAGAAGAAGTTCCTTAACTGGCGGGGGAGGATCGAGTATATAGGGCTCCCCCTGAGCAGGGAAGAGATGGAGAGTGACTTCAAGCTCGTCCTGACCAGAGAACCAATCGAGTTCACAAAAGGAGTGGTATTCGCGGGGGAGGTAAAGGGTTACGGTTTTCCGAGGTATAATAAAGGGCTACTGAAGGCAAAAGACGACAAGGTAGTGGATGACGAACTCTTAGATGACGCACCGCTCTATATTAATACGGATAAAGGGCTGGTAATAGTAACAGGGTGCGGGCACTCCGGGGTACTCAACATAGTCCGCCACTCAAAGGAGGTCACTAAAGAGGAGAAAATCCACGCTATAATAGGGGGGTTACACCTACTTTCCTCCCCGAAGGAGCACGTAGCCCAAGTCCTTAAAGAACTGGAGGGCGTCGCAGATAAAATCGGCCCTGCACACTGTAGCGGTTTTCAGGTAAGGTTAAGCGAGAAGTATATAGACGCAGGAGTAGGCAGGGTATTTGAAGTGTGAGCGGATAATAATGGCGTTTTACGTAAAATCCCCCCACGTGTGATTTTTACCAGCGTGTGAATTACGTTTACGGCTAAAAGCTAAGGCACTGGTAGTTTAACATAAGGCCCTAGTAAAGTATTCAAGTAAATGTTCAGGTAGTGGTGGGGGGGGGGGAGTTGGGGAGAGTTAATATACCCTGTTGTCGCTCCTAATAATTCTGGACGTGGCTACTTTTTAAAGACCAGCCCCCACAGAGCAGGGCTACCTATGTAATGGTCTAGATAGACGTCTGGGAACCCGGTGAATACGTTGAGACGTGAAGGTTGGTTCCACACCATCCCCCTTTCTACTAACGCCTCCCACTCCAGTTCAATAATTTCCCGCCATTCCTCCATCCCCAGCCAGAGGGCTAAGGAGCCTACCGCAAACACGAGTCTTACCCAAGAGGAGACGGTCTGTGGGGAGTAATTAAAGGGAGAGCCGTCTTGGTTAACCGTATTGGGGACACAACAGGTCTTAGACCTCTTTATCCTCTCATAGGCTTCCCTTAACGCCCTCTTCACTTTTTCCTTATCGTAAGGTAAGTCCAAGAGTTCAGCCCACCAGAAGGCGATAAATTGACCTAGAAACAGTGTGTCAGTTGCAGGCTCGTCCCACGCGGTGTAAAATTTCCCGTTCCACCTGAGCTCTTGCAGCGCTTTTTCGGCCAACTCCTCGGCCTTTCTCTCCGTGTCGGGGTCGTTTACAACTTCGGCGATCTTCTCCATGGCTACTGACGCGACATAAGTGAGTGATGTAATATAGGAGTCGTAGCCTCTCACAGAAGTAGCGTCAAATGCGTCATCTCCACTACCTTCTTTACCCGGTACTCCGCCGTTGAACCACGAAAAGGCTCTGAGTATTGATGGGTAAAACTCCTTTATGGCCTCGACGTCTCCCATAAGCTTGTAGTACCTATACGCCATTAAGATCAGGGTCGCGTTGGTGTCCTTCCATTCGGGAGGTGCTGTGGTCCCGTCTGTAGGTGCGTCAAATCCCAGGTACCCTAAGTCGTGGGGGACGTACCCGTCTTCTCTGACCGACTTTAAAAACATCTCTATTACTTTCCTTTCAAGTCCGGGGTAAAGGTAGAGTATAGGGAGGGAAGAGGCCTCATAAGTCAGGCCCCCTATGGTGTTCACCAATGGTAGGGCTTCAGGTGCCTCTAACACCCCGAACTTACCGTCATCGGTGAGCCAAGTTGAGGTAGAGAGTATATAAGCTGAGTTGACGACCGCTTCGCCGAAAGGCTGGTCTGTAAACCTCAAGCTCTTGGCAAAAAATAGGTCAAAGTTATCGAGGAAATACTCCGCGACTTCTTTTGAGTCTTTAAAGAAGTTAGAGTAATAGTGTTTATAAGGGAAGTGGTGGGTGGGGGTGTTGAAGTACCAACTCAGGACGCACGTGGCTTCGTCCTCTGAGACTACCATGCCCGCAAAGTCCTCCCACATACCCCTGGCTTCACCGTCCGTGGGGGTTAAAGACCCGTCTATTAGTTTTAGCCACGGGTCGGGGGACTCGTATAGTTCCTTTACCCACCCTTTTTCCAAAACTTCACGAGGGGAGAGGTTAATGTTGTACTGGTGTATTACTTTACCGGACTTACAGATGAACGTCATATCACCTTTTGCAGGGTCGTACTTGTTAGCCTTAGTGTTGACCATTTTAAAACCGTTTTTTAACGGCTCGTTTTTCCTGCCTACCGAAAAACTACCGACGAGGTTTGCCACGGATATGGCTATCTTCCCCTTAGCCTTTACCGTCAGCCCGAAGGCCGGCAAAGACGAGTCCTTTAGGTCTCCCTTTATAATAGGCGTAAACGCCGTAAGGGTCGTGCCCCTCCCGGTTATCTTGACGAAAGGGTATTCGCCTTCATAAGTCAGTGTCGTCCCTCTGTCCTCCATCCCTTTGACCATTACGTCATCCTCAAGGAAATAGTAGTCGTCTCCTATGACGAAGACGTGAAAACCCCTCATACCGGTTACGGGTTTCTGCCAGTTATTGAAAATTGTCAGGTTTACCATTTTACCTTTGTTGTTGAGTTCTACCTTTCCGGCACCGATACCGCCCAAAGGGACGCCGTAGTCCAGGACTTGTTTTGAGTTGTACTTGACCATAAGTTAAAGACTGCAACTGGATATATAGTCGTTTTGACTGTGTAGCCCTCCTCGTGATGGGTGAGCGATTTGGGATTTGTGAAGGCGTGTGCTTACTTACCCGTCACTGTACCCCTTTTACCCTAATGTGATTTACACTTGCCCAGTAAGTTATACCCGGTAGGTTAATAAAGGGCAACGGTACCGTTAATGTAGGGAAAAAAAATTCGCTAAGCAAGGGAATCGACTTTACCCTTTATTAACTGATAGAGAATAATAAAGGGCCACGTTATCGTCAGCTCGAGGTGGTTACGGGCGAGAGTGTAGGGACTTGACCTTATTATCAGCGGCACTCCTCTATATTAGGGGACTAAGGTATAAGGCCCTCCCTCTCTCTCACTTAGTAATTTTTTAAGACATACACTAATAACTATACTACCCTTTATTGACTGACCGGGTATAAACGCTTAAAACCCGGTGCTCGATAGTGAGTTATCTGACTTCCTCACCGCCCCTAAGGGCGAAGCTTTCGGCCTCTTGTGATATCAAGGGCTTAGCTAGTAAGGCTTGTGGGCATAGGTTTTAGGTAAAACGGTATAAGAGGCCGGAGAGTCCCAGTGTGTGTCACGGTGGTCTTACAAGGGGTAAGCTTACCCTCTGAGAAACTAAACCCGGTCGGTCGGAGGCTTATACGCTCCCCGAGAGTTGGGTTTGTAAATATACGGCTGGGTCAAGACCCTGAACAAAGACTTCGTTACTTATACGTCCCCCGAAAGTTGTTGGGTTTGTAAACCCCCGACGGGGTACATACAGACCTCTAAGGGCGTTATTACCGTCTTGACCGGGCAAAACACAAAGGCCTTAGGTCCCTCCGCTAAAAGGAGATCAGGGTTTCAGCACCCCCTTTACTTGTGGGGCCAAACGGGTTACAGCCTGAAAAAAGAGGTGGGTCAGAGTTTGAACACTTCCTTTATAGCCTTGTATACCTCTTTGTGCTCGTCCGGTATGAGGAATATATCGTTAATTTCCGTATACCTTACCTTCTTGGCCGAAAATAGGCCTAACAATATAAAGATGACGGCGGGTAACGACGCTATCCCTATGAGCTCCGTCAGGGGCACGTCAACACCCGACGCGTCGATTGAGAGGAATAAGGTGTAATAAGTGAGTGCTGCTAACGCGACTATTACACGGGTGACGCGCGTACTCTTCCTCTCGACTACCGATTTGACTTTATTGGGCACGACCACCCTGGCCTTCCCGATCTCTTTTTCACCTATTATTACCCTTTTGTTGGTAACCCCTACAGTATAGGACGGGAGGTTAAACGCTTTTATTAACTTCTCTCCGTCCTCGAGCTCTACCCCTGAAAAGTACTTGAGGGAAATGGGGTCGCTTTCGCTTACGGCCCTCAGAGTGTTCACCGGCGTGACTCCCTGAGTTACCAAGTAGAGGAAGTCCCCGTTAATGGACTTTACCCCCTCGGGCAGGTTTACATACCCTACCATCAGTGGGGACGTGGAAGCCATGACGAAACCCCACTCCCCGTTAAAGCTGGGGACGTTAACGTAATACCCCTTAGCGTACGGGAACACCCTGGACACGGTGTAATATACTCTTTGGAACTCCTCAGAACCGTATTTCCCCGCGTTGGTCACCATGACCTTGTTAAGCCTGGACTTCACCAGCTGGTAGAAGGACTCCGTGAACAGCCCTCCCGAGCTAACGTCCCCGCCCGGGTCGGTCGAGTCGATTATGATCACGTCAAATTTAATGTCTCTTTTTTCCAAGAACTCCTTCCCGTCCCCTATGACGACCTCTACTCTGGGGTCGAGGAACGCGTCGTTATTGAGCTCCCTCAGTTTTCCCATACCCAGCTTGACAACGCAGGGGTCGATGTCCACTAAATACACTTTCTTTACACTCTTCCATTTCAGCACTTCCCTGAGCGCGAGGCCGTCCCCACCCCCTATGATGAGCACGGTCTCCGGGTCTTTGGCTACGGCCATTGCAGGGTGCACTAAGGCCTCGTGGTAGATGTATTCGTCTTTTTCTGTAAACTGGACGTTCCCGTCTATTACCAGTGTCAAGCCGTAGTCGGTGCGTAAGAGTTTTACCTGAAAGTGGTAACACGTGTCCTTCTTTTCTTCCTCTTCTTCTGTAGCTTCTTCGCTTCCCCTGTACCTTATATGGGGAGGGGGTAGCAGTACTCCCATAGCTTAACTCTCTCGTGTTGAATTTATTAACTTTTCCATAACTTTTTGGGCTTAAGCTGGAGACATCAGTCCTGCGATCCCATGCGACCTCTTCTCCCTACACATCACCCTTAACAACGTGTCCAAAAGCAGGCCTTTAAGGCGTTTTTAAATAAATTCTTCATAAAATTTTGCCCTCAACACTCAAAGTGTTTTTACTAAATATGAATTACGAGTGAAAGGGAATCCTTTATCAGAGCGACGTTGTAAGGAAAAAGACCTTAACACGCCTCGAGTACCGTAAAGGTACTTTGTAGCTCGGTGAGGATACTATGTCCGCTCTCGTACTCATTATGACAAATCACTATAATTCACTTAGCCGTACATGTCTCTACTATAATTTGGAATACTCTCTGTCAAATTCATATAATCCTATGTACACAAATAACCAGATACTGGCTAAACTATTTAGTCAGTTAGAGTTACATCTTCCCCCGTTATCCCCCGCAAGCATTTTAGTATTAATCTTATCCACGTGTAATTAACAGTTAAAATACCACTTCAATAACACAAACTGAAATTGTAACGTGGCCATGAATGACCCATTTACCTCGACCTTATATCATACCTAGACGTGTACTGTTCCCCTTAATAACGGGGTAACGTGAATGCTCCTTATGGGCTGTTTTTCGATAAGTTTTAAAAGCCCTCATTACACTATGAAGCAGTGGATAAAGGGTTTCTGAGTGTTGCCTTACCCCTACTCTTAATCCTTCCCCTAGTTTCATTGCTTACTTATTCTCAAATTAACATATACGTAGGGGTCGGTTCAAGTGATTACGGGTATGAGTTCCCCATAATGCAGATAAGCGGGATAAACTCCACTATCACTTATTACTGCGTTAACGTCACTTCACAGATACCTTCGACCCAACAGAACGTGTGTCTGTCTATCAATAACACACAAGTGTTCGTACAGAACGTCCTTTGGTACTACGGGAGTCACACCTACCCTGAGTGGGGCATAAGCCTTTACTACAACGGGAGTTACCACACTTACGATACACAGCCCGTAATGACGGGGGAGTCCTATACCCTGACCACTTTGTGGCACTATAACGGGAGCGGGGTAGTGGTCACTTTTTACCTGTCCAACGGGACCGATACGCTTAACGTCTCGCGTTACCTACCGGGTGTATATAAGGGCCTCGCGGTTAGCTTACCCGGGACGGTAATAGTAGGGTACGGTGACAGTAGTATCGCTTGCTTCGCCCCGGGCTTTAACGTGTCGGTCTCCACTACCGTCGAGGTAGACGACAAGTGGTACGTCCCGCCAGCGATTTTCAGCGGTTTCCCTAACACCGGTGAGAGCGCCGTCCACGGGAGGGCGTATTTGGGGAGCGGGAACAGGGTTTTCGTGGTCTATAACAAGACACACGAGGGCTTATACGAACCACAGATACTGGCATTACCGAGCGTCATCATAACCGGTAATAAGGTGGTGGTGTTCCCGTTTAACAGCCTATGGGTGGTCAGGTACCCTAACGGGACTTCTTCATACTTCGTCAACGAGACACGGTATGTTGGCGGGGCTGAAGTATGCCCTTACGGTAATATCTCCCTACCTTTCCAAGACCGTCTGCCCAATGTGACGCACTTTAGGCTGGAAAAACTCTATTACGTCAACTCTAACGTCCCCGTATACGGTAGCGAGTCCTTTTATGTCCCGCAGGAGGAGTACGTATTCGCTCTGGTAGACGGGTCTTACGAACCCGTCCTGATCGACGGGAATACTACGATAGACTTGAGCACCACTGAACAGGCTACTAAAGTGACGTTTACCACTACTTCCACTGTTACGTCTACTGTAACGGATTACGTGACCACTACTGTAGCACGGACGACTGTTACGTCTTACGTGACCGTCCACGTAATCACTTCGATAATTACGAGCATAACCCAACCATCCCCCTCAAAGAAGCTCTATGAAGGTGCAATAGCCGTGATAGTCACTGAATTAATTATTTTCCTGCTGTTCAGGGGGTGGAGAGTAAATAGGAGGAAGAGGTATCCGTCTTAATGTACCGAGTGGTGAGTAAGGTCAACAACACTGTTTATAAAGGGTAAAAGTGCCTAGCTAACATGAGTTAAAAATGAGTTAAACTGTCTCTTAACCCTTGTGAATAAGTCCTGGCCCCACGCAGAGCTGAATTTCCCGACCCTATGAGAGCTTAATGAGCTCGATGTGGGGTTTAAGCCTTACTCTATTTGTAACAAACCATAGTTAATTTTTTTACAAAAGAATATTTATATATGAGAAAATCCAGATTTGTTTTTATGTGTTATGAGAAGTACGAGAAGAGTATGATAAAGCAGAGGAGCACAGTAAGGAAGAGAGTCGTTGTTACAGCCCCGTCAAGTAAATAAGCAGGTTACCTCATTTTTTCTTTTTGCGTTAAGCCAAGTTTTTTTATCCTACATTTGCCTTAATATCACCCTTATCGGGTGTAGTCGCTGTCCGGTAGGCCCACGGTATTAGGTTAAACAAGCGTTTAGGCGTTCCAAAGCGATTCTTAGAGGGGTGAAATAGGCTCATTTAACAGGTCGGAGTAGGCCCATACTCGCCGTACTTACCGCAGAAGTGGCGATTAGAGCTATTGCTAGGGAGACTTTCAGGGGAAAAGGCAATAACGTTATCAGGAAAGTCCCGAAACCTCCCCCTATAACCCTCCCTACCAACAGTGCAAAGTTGCTCCCCGTACCTCTTACTTCCGCGGGGTATAGCTCACTTAACCAGACACCGAAGAAGGCGAAGAAAGCCGATGAAAAATAGACGGCTAAGGCAAATAAGTCCGATATGAGGAAGAGGAACGAAGACACTACGGCTAACACGCCGAAGAGGACTGCGGAAAACTTCCTGCCCTTAACGTCAGAAATAAAGCCGGAAAGGGCAAAGGACAGCGTAGCTATCACGTCTCCTACAGCTACTAACGTGTCGTCCCTGAGGATGGTGGGCATAAGCTCAAACGCGGGGATTATGAACAGGAAAGAGGTCAGAGAGGCTATTGAACTCACCACAGTTAACACTATCATCCTACTCGAAAATATATCTGACAGTTTACTCTTGTTACCGTACTTCACCCGCTCTTCCGGAATAAACGGGTAAAAGACAAAGGAGAGTAAAGAGGCTAACCCGGCGATAAGGAATATGAGCAGGAAGTCACCCCCTACCAGCGTCGCGGTTATAGCGCCCAACAGTGCCCCTAAAGCGTAGAAGCCCTGCATCACCCCTCCCAGAAAACCGCGTAAATTAGAGAGCCTGAGCTCCGCTACTATCACGTAACTTATACCGTTTTCACCGTTTACGCCGAGCCCGATAACAAACCACAGTATATAAAGTTCTAATAGGTTGTGTACAAAGTAGACCAATATCTCAGGGAGTGCGAAGAGGAAGAAGGAGATTAGTAAGCTCTTTTTCCTCCCTATTATATCTGCGAGCCTACCGAATAAAAAGCCACCTATGCCCCCGCCTATCCACGACAGAGTTATCGCGAAGACCACGTTAGAGATACTTGTGGACAGGTAGTGCGCGAGTTGCGGGACTACAAAGGAAATGGTATACATCGCATAAGCTGAAAGTAAAAAGGGTATGAGGACTGAAATCGAGGAAAGAGACCTCGACATGATCTAACAAATAACTTATTTATTAAAAAGTTTGATTTCGAACAATATCTACCCGCGGTTATATTAGAGAAAATAGAATAAAAAAAGAGAAAGACATAACACGCGGTGACTTTAACGCCTTGACACGTTTCAGGTAGGTAAGACTGGTACCATTAGCCTTACGCCCGGACGGAGAGAGTAAATACACCGGTCACCAGCGGGGCAAGTACACATCTACTACATGTTGAGAGTGAGCAAAAGTAAAATAAAAAAAACACCTACGAGGCTGTAGCGTGGTTTTGCAACGCGATAGTTATACCTGACGGGGGGCTAAACCTCTTAGGAGGTGACATACGCTGACACCCCTATAAACTCGGGTCTCTAACCGTGGGAGAGACCCACACCTACCTTCAAAATATACCGCAAGTCTAGCCGGTCATAAAAGGCTTAGGTAACTCCGCCTACTCTTTTATTAGCCCCTTTAGGTCGTAACCCTCGTCTGTAAGTTTGTCCTTCATCCCCGATATCTCTACTTTCTTCTCGATCAGCTTGTTCAGGACCTCAAGCTCGCTGAAGTCCCTGTTTACCGCCAAGTACCCCTTCACCGTGCCGCCTTTAAGGTATATTACGTTAAATGACGGGTTATCTAGGTTGAACTTCCCCCTTATTACATATTCGTCGTAGCCTGCCGTGTCCCCTGCCGACTCTATATGGAGGTCAAATATGTCAGACCAGACTGACGAAACGAAGTTATATACCTCGTTTTTGCCCGCCATATTCCTAGCAGCTAACTTACCGGTATAGTCGGCGTTATTCCAGTGCTCGATCCTCTTCCTCCTTCCCTCAACCGGGTCGTAAATGTTAGCCACGTCTCCTGCAGCATATACACCACCCATGCTAGTCTCCAGCCTCTCGTCCACTACTATACCGTTATTCACGCTAATACCGCTCTTTTGTGCTAACTCTACATTAGGTACTATCCCCACGGCAATAAGTACTATATCTGCTCCGAGCCTTTTACCGCTGTTAGTGAGGACATTAGAAACCCTGCCTTCACCTTGTATTTCCTTAACCCCTTCATTGAGGAGGAACTCCACCCCTTTCTTCTCGAAGTACTGTTGTATAAACTTAGAGACCTTTTCGTCCACAAACGTGTTCCAAATATAAGGTTTTACCTCAATTACCCTAGCCTTCACTCCCAACATAGTCAGGCTGGAGGCTACTTCCATCCCTATGAACCCCCCGCCTATGATTACCGCCTCCTTCCCTTTCGATATTTCAGCCTTAATTGAGTCGCAGTCGTCGAGGGTCCTCAGGTAATGGACGCCTTTAAGGCCTTCTCCGGGGAGCCCTAACTTCCTCGGCCTACCTCCGGTAGCTATTAGAGCCTTGTCGAACCTTACCGCAGTCCCGTCATCGAGGACCGCCTCGTTTTTCCCTATACTCTCTACGCTTTTCCCCAGAACTACCTTGAGGTTTTCCCTCTTGTAGAAGCTTTCGCTTTCAAAGAACAGTTTATCACGTCCCATTTCTCCCCTTAAGTAATACTTTGACAGTGGGGGCCTATCATATGGGTAGTACTTGTCGTTAGACACTAATGTTATTTTAGAATTAGGGTCGACGTTAATGAGCTCCTTTAACGCGTTATAGCCCGCTATTCCGCTACCTATAATCAGGTATTCCATAGATAAATTCCGAAAAGACAAAATATAAAGGTGTGTTAGGATCTCGGCGTTAGAGACGTGATGACTTGGAGGTCGTCCACAGACCTATTACAATTTGTCTTATTGAGTTATTTATTAACAGTTAATTACACACGGGTAAAGTTAGTGCTGAAAAGCTTGAAGGGGTGTTAGCGGGTGGAGAGGGGGGATGAGGAGGGTAACTTCGATTAATAGGAGCTTAGCAAGTATTGGTTATCTATACATGGATTATACTAATCCTAAGGGAGTTATTCCAAATTTACAATAGGGAGCTGAGCATCAATAACCCAGCCTGAGCCCAGCCCGAGCTATTTAGCACTCCTTGAGGTGCCCGCTGAGGTACCTAACAGTACCCAAGAAATATATACGGTTGAAAATATATATTAAAAATTGTAAAAATTAAAAAAGAGTTGATATAATATATACTTGAGAGTAAAAATTTAAATACTAGAATTACTAAATTATGGCTAAATGATAGAAAAAGGTGTCTTCATAGGGGGATACGTCGTCCCGCAGGACAGGGAGTTTTACGAAATCAGGAACCCCGCGGACTACAGGCAAGTGGTCTCAAAGTTCCCCATGCTTAGGAGAAGCGACGTGATAGAGGCCATAAAGGTCGCTAAGGAGACCTTTGAGAAGTGGAGGGAGACCACAGTCTATGAGAGGGCGAAGATACTGTTCAAGACGGCAGAGGTGTTAGAGAGCAGGAGCGAGGAGGTCGTCAAGACCATTACTTTAGAAGAAGGGAAGACCCTACCAGAGAGCAGGTATGAAGTGGAGAGGATAGTAGTACTCCTGAGGTTCTACGGGGGGCTAATCCTCAACTCTTTGGGCAGGACGATCCCCTCAGGTACCAAGAACAGCTTTACCTTAACTATGAGGGAACCATTGGGAGTAGTAGGGCTAATAACTCCATGGAACTTCCCCTTCCTCCTCCCCTCATGGAAGGTCATCCCGGCCATAGCTACCGGGAACACGGTAGTCCTCAAACCCGCCAGTATTACACCAAACTCCGCTTTGGAAATAGTTAAGGCGTTTCACGACGCCGGAGTACCGCCCGGGGTAATAAATATGGTGACCGGGTCGGGGAAGGAAGTAGGGGACGAGATAGTCACCAATAAGGACGTCTCAGCAATATCGTTCACGGGGTCGCTGGAGGTGGGCAAAGAGATAAACGGGAGGGTGGGGAACAGGTTTGTAAGGGTACAGTTAGAACTAGGTGGTAAGAACGCTACAGTGCTGACAGATAAGGGGGACATCGACATGGCGATAAAGCACGTGACCGCGTCCACAGTGAGGAATGCAGGACAAATTTGTTTAGCCACTTCAAGGTTCCTAGTCCCCAAAAAGCTCCATGACAAGGTATTGGACGCGTTGACCGAGAGGTTTAAGAAGGTAGTGGTAGGCAACGGGATGAAACAAGGGGTAGAAATGGGGCCCGTGTCGAGCAGGGAGCAGTACGAGAAGGTACTGAATTACATAGAGATAGGGAAAAGCGAAGGTGCCAGGCTGGTCTATGGGGGAGAGCCCGTAAAAGGTAGTGACGAATACGATTACGGCTATTTCATCAGGCCCACAATATTTGATAAGGTAACTGAGGACATGAGGATCGCTAAGGAAGAGATCTTCGGGCCAGTCCTCTCAGTAATGGAATACGAAGACCTAGATGAGGCTATAGAGATCGTGAACTCTACGGAGTACGGCCTTACAGCGGAGATAATCAGTAACGATATAAGTGAGGTCATGGAGTTCAGCCAAAAGGTCGAGGTAGGGAACGTGAAGGTAAACAGGCCTACCATTGAACTGGACCAGTGGGTGCCCTACGGGGGTTTTAAGGGGTCGGGTAACGATATATATAAGGAACTCGGGGAGGAGGCTATACAGTTCTATACGAGGACAAAGGTGGTGTATTTCCACTACCCGTGACCTTTAAAGGGATCAGTAGTCCGGGCCCTCATATCGTTGGTCGTATAGCGTTTAGAGTTTACCTTCAAATTAAAGTTTTTGACGTTCTATAGTTATTAAATATGAACAAAATCAGCGACCGTACCGTTAGACAGTACCCATGGTAGGTGCTTTAGCCGGTGTACTGCAGAGTACATAAGCCCGGAGCGGACATCGTAGGTGTAGCGGTTTTTGGAAAATTACCTTAGCCTCCACCCTGTCTTTGAAGGGCTGTGACGCTTATCGTCAGACAGTTGACGGGTTTACTCAGGCAATACGTGGTTGCCTTAATAATTTTCCCGGGGATTTACCTCGCTAAAGTTAGGTGACTGGGGAGAAAAGCCCCGCCTTTCCTTTTTTTTTTTTTACCCTATACATTTCGTGCACACCTTTACCAATTTTGGTGACGTGAATGACGGCCCCACAAGATGGTCGAAGGCTTAACGGGACTGTGAGATGTAGACCGCTATCTCTCTTTTACAAGGCCCGAGGCGTTCTATGATGAGCTACTTTCAACGTGTACCCCATTCTACCGTCCGCCGACACGACCCCAGCCTATTGGTCGGGGCGGTGAGCCATCTGGAAAGGGGAACCCCCGGAAAAGGGGAACCGGTGTCCTTCTACCGTATTATTTAACGTGCACGGTCATAGTTTGTGACTATTTTATGGTAGCAGTGGTACGGAGTCTCCTTACACACAGTAAAAGTCCCGCTACATATGAACACGATCTTCACTTAACTGTAAGCAGGTACCGGACGAGTCCCTCTTAGTCCTAGGACTGTACTTGCTAGGGCCAGTTTTAGGTGTCCCTATCACATGTCCACTTAACGCTCTATAAACTGTTAAGCACCTGATGACGGCGAGCCATAACTTGTCCGAACTAAAGGGCAATGTCGATCCCCATACTCAGCGAATTTTTTAGCCCTACACAAATGCACCGTTGCCCTTGATTAACCGACCGGGTATAAATAACGTGTCCTCACACAGATAAACCCAGAAGACTTCCCTAATAGCTGAAGAGCAGTCCCGAGGAGTTAATTACTGTCACCACGTATAAACGAGTCAGCGTAAAAATGAGTGGCTCTCTTAAAGATTACACAACAACCTTTAACTAGACCTACCAAGGTGAGTCCGGATTTAAACTTTTCAAAATGATTAAAACATGTACTCAAAAATTATTATATTCACTTATTTCGTTTATACGGTTTATATTTACTAGAAAGGTTTAAGTAAGATAACTCACATAGTTGTGGAAAGGTGGCTTTTTGTGGCTGAAAGTAAAAAGATCCACACAAATATACCTTTCAGGCTGGACAGGCTACCGTGGTCTCCTTGGCACGTTTTAGTGGTCATATCATTGGGGATTACTTGGATCCTTGACGGGTTAGAGGTCACAATAGTAGGGGTAATAGGGGACGTCTTAGAGAGCCCCAAGACCTTAGCGCTCTCCAGCTTCGAGGTGGGCTTCTTAGGGACAGCGTACCTGATAGGGGCGGTAATAGGCGCGATATTCTTCTCTTACCTAACAGACAGATACGGCAGGAAAAAGCTCTTCATGATAACCTTAGCTACGTATATCGGGGGTACCGTAGCGTCCGCGTTTTCGTGGAACTTCGCGTCAATAGCCCTCTTCAGGACTATCACAGGGCTCGGAATAGGAGGGGAGTACTCAGCAATTAACTCCGCTATAGACGAACTGATCCCGGCCAGAGTTAGGGGCCATGTAGACCTGGCTATAAACGGTAGCTGGTGGGTAGGGACTATCGTAGGGTCAATACTTTCAATATACTTACTGAACCCGCATATATTCCCCATAGACGTGGGCTGGAGGTTAGCGTTCTTCGTGGGAGCATCACTGGCGTTTGCAGTCCTCTTGATCAGGAGATACTTACCGGAAAGCCCCAGGTGGTTACTAGTCCACGGTAGGGAGGAAGAAGCTGAAGCCGTAGTTTCGGAGATAGAGAATAAGGTAAGGGACCAGACGGGCAAGGAGCTAGAAGAGCCGAGGAAGTACTTAGTAATTACACCGCGAGAGTCCATAGGTTTCGGAGACGTAGTGAACACAGTCTTTAAGAAGTACCCTACGAGGACGGTATTGGGCCTGTGGTTGATGGCCGGACAAGCGTTCTTATACAACGCCATATTCTTCACTTACTCACTGATACTGGGGAAGTTCTACGGTATCCCAGCAGACCAAATAGGGTTGTATATATTCCCGTTCGCTATAGGTAACTTCTTCGGCCCCCTGCTATTAGGCAGGCTATTCGATACCTTCGGCAGAAAAGCGATGATATCACTGACCTATATACTGTCCGGGGCACTACTTGCGGTCACTGGCTACCTCTTCTATCTGGGGGTACTTAGTGCGTTAACGCAAACCATCGCTTGGGTAGTAATATTCTTCTTTGCCTCTGCCGGTGCCAGCTCGGCTTACCTTACAGTGAGCGAGGTGTTCCCTCTGGAAATAAGGGCGATGGCGATAGCCGTGTTCTACGCCATAGGTACCGGGATCGGTGGGGTCATGGCACCCGCGATATTCGGAGCCCTAATAGGGTCAGGGTTAAGGATAAACTTGTTCTACGGGTACTTACTCGGGGCCGCACTGATGGCGGTAGCCGGCGTAGTGGAAGTCCTGTACGGTGTAAATGCGGAAAGGAAGAGCTTGGAAGAAATAGCTAAGCCTCTGACAGAAGTGGAGGAAATCAGGGAGTAAATAACAGACACGGAAAATAACCGCCTGCTTCCCTCTTCTCTTTTTCTCTTTTCTTTTTTATATCCTAACGGTTCGGCAACTCCTCATAATCGTTTTCAGCCCTAAGTATAAGCTCTTTTAAGGTCCTCACTACTTCAGGGAATCCCCCTTAAAACTCGGGGGTAAATCATGACCGATTAAATACTTTGATCTCTCGACTAAGCCCAATACGCTTGTCCCGCCTTCTGATGTCCTATAACGCTTAAGCCTATACGTGGACTACTACCGTTACCTAAGTCATGATCCATCGCAGTGATGCTACTCATTGTAGTGCCTCTAACCTTCTAAAAATTTATAAAGGTTAGCTCTAATGTAGTGTGACCTACTATGAGGAGGACAAAACTGGGCTATTCCTGTTATCCCTCTATTTTAAAAATACTTGTAGATATATTTGGTGGGAAGCCCTTGTTAGTGAAGGTAATACCGGTAATAGGCGCCTTAGCGGTAATTCTGGGTATTGTGTTTGCGGTTCCCTATTTCACTACGACACAAAACACTGCGAGTCACCCGCCGACAAGTGTAATACAGACTACCAGTCCCCTGAGCAGTATAACGACGAGTGCTTCACAAGTGAACAGTACGACCTCTCGAGCTACACAGACCGAGACTACCACCGTGACATACACGACTACACAGACCATTACGACTGAGACATACACGACTACACAGACCACGACTACCACAGAGACCACGACAGAGTCGACCGTTACTCAGACCACATCAGCTACCGCGTCAGGTGTACCGTTCTGTATTATAACTCCGTCCCAAGTCAGCGGTACCCTAGGCGGGGAGTGGGGTGTAGTGGACGACCTGAGCTTTGCGATAGTGAACAACAGCATCTACGTAGTGTCAGATAACGGGTCCTTAGTTAAGGCGAACCAGAACACGTCGTTTACTATAGGCTTCTTAATCTTTCTCGCGCTCGGAGAACACGTCCAAGGGCTTTCAAACGGGACTATAGAGTTGCTCTATAATAACGCTACTAACGGGGCCGTAAGCTTGGGCGGGTTTGAGTTCAATTACCGTAACGTGGGCTATGCACAAGGCGCGTTTATGGGGTTGGAAGACCAGGCGTCTACAGAACCGGGTTTCGAGAACGTATCACCAAACGAATTCTTATTTTACAACTATAACTTGTCTACTGCACACAGTATGGTGGTCTCAGAGGGTAAGATAGTAGAAGACGCGTCTATAATAGTGAAGTGGGACAGTAGTACGATCAATGAAGTCATAGTATTTGGTAACTCCACAGTCGCTGCTGACCAGCTGGTAACCTTGGTAAACTCAATACCTTAGGCCCCTTGTAGTGAGGTGCCGTTAGTAGTAGTCTCAGATAACTAAGTTTTGCTGAATCCTTCAATTTTCTAAGATGATAAGCTCGTTAAACTTTTTTAAGTTCAAAATCAGGCGTTGACTTAAAAGCAAGTTCCACGTTAACTCAGATAAAAATCGAACTAGTCCGCAAAGCAATAACTAAGAAAATTTTTTATTATATACTCCATGACATAAAAGGGACGATCGATAGACCTTGTCACCGGACGCGGTGTATTTTCCTCGAAAAAGACGGGACGTTACGGAGGTTTATCAACCTCCTGCTCCGAAATGCCTCGAGCGTTAGTACTACGATATAGGGAACCGAGAAACGCCTCGTAGCTCAATGGGACCCAGAGCTCTGGGGTCTAGGCATGAATTCAATGAAGATGACGGAGCTCATATCCCCTCTTTAAGTCCCCTACATGTCCCGTCTATATACCCCTTATAACTGTAACATTAGATAAAGACTCCAGCGGAGAGTCTCTCGCCTTAAACTCCCTCGCTCTTGCAGATCGGAGGGCAAGTCAGTTGTGCCAAAGTATAAGTGAGACCGTCCCCCTTCCCCCATTTTGGGGACGTTATGAAAAACTGTGTACTACCAAACAATAGGGTAGCTGACCGTTATGGAAGTGGGGTACATACGGGTAGCTAAGACGTACTTTAAGCTAACCTGATTGTTATTATTTTTATTATTGTTTAATTAAAATTTACAATCAACACGGTGATAACAATTACATATCTTGGTAAAAAAATATTGAGGGGATTTATTTAAAGATTGGACAGTAAAGAAACTATATAGCTAGAAAGTCTCTTTTTTCTATATCACTAATATAAAAATTAATAATAATGAAACATTACAGAGCTCATATTTGACCCGTATATAGTCACACCTCTTTTTAACTGCATAACATGAATACAAATTCTAATGGTTAGGGACAATAGGTGCATGTAACCGGCACCAACTAAAATAAGTCCCGCATTATCAAGGGGTTTACGCATATCAAGAAAAACTATTACTACCCAATATTGAACCGTCATACAAAGGTGTTAGTCCAATCGTAGTACTTTACAGAAAATTGTTATTAACCCCAGAAGAGATATGGGAGAAAACTACCCCCGGCAACCCTTTAATTCTACGAGGACCGTACCAAGGGCAATCTACATCAGTACTTGCTGAAAAATAAAGTTATTACTTCTCACCATCACTCACCTTAAGTTGGAGATAATAGTTAGGAAATGGGTGTCTTAACATCATTATCAGGACCGGTTTACTTAAATAGGGAAGACGCTAAAAAGCCCCTACTTTGCCCTGGGTACACACCCTATCGTAGAGGAAAATTTAGACAAGGAAAGGTTCAACACAGGTTTTGGACACAGCTTTCAGAGACCTTATAGAAGAAAAAGATTAGACCCCCTCAAGTGTTAGCTATGACTGGGAACTGTAGTGGAGAACCGTTCACCATAGCGGTCATTATTATTTTATATTGGCTACCTTGTTGTAACTGTACCTGCCCGAAGCTCACAGTCACATTAGTTGGTTGGTTAGGCTGCACAAAGTTAGGTGAAATAGACCCGGTACTATAGTTTGTCCCTTCTATAGTAGCGCTTACCAGCTGTGCCGGCTGATATGAGAATACTGTAAAGCTGACCGTGCCGTCGGGTTTTATGACCGCCACCGGACCGGTCTGGTAAATGGGTAAAGGTGATGAGGGTTGTCTAGCTTGGGGCTGTTGTTGCGGAGGTATGAGGGGTTGGTACTGATAAGGCTGGTACTGGTTGAAGGGTGGCTTCCTCAGTAAGTAACCTAACCCAACGTAGGTTATGATGAACCCTACAAACGGGAGTATTGTAGTAATTATCCCCCCTACATTCACCGTGTTTTCGTTATACTTTATCCCTACTCTGTGATACCCTATCCCGATCAATATTATCCCGAGAATAATTATGACAGACCCTGTGACGATCCCTCCGATAGCTATCCCTAGACCTGCCCCTACATGTACGTAAAGCAGTATGACACCTATAGGGTAAATGGCAAATAGGATCACCCCTACAAGGAAGAATATAACCCCCCACCTACCAGTCCTGGCCTCTTCCATATTAGAGGAAAGGTCGTTAAAGCCGAACAGCATTTCGAAGGTCGAGAACAACCCTATTCCGACCCCTATGAAGGGGAGTACACCAGCTATTACCAAAAGTAATAACGCTATTGCACTCGCTCCTGAAAAACCGAAAGATATTATAAGTGTTATCAAGTTTAGGAGTGTAGTATAGCCGAGCAGTATGCTTACATAGACCAGGAGCATTGATATACTCGCGAAGAGGCTCGCTAACCTCAATTTTCTGAGCCCGGAATATTCTTGATAACTCATGATCCATATTTTTTCATGAGACATTTATAAGTTTTATTTCCCTTATCTTTTCTGTTACTATGACCTAAACAGTTCCGTTATACCCGGTCGGTCTACAAAAGGCGTTATCGTCAGCATAAGGTGAGTGTATTTACGGTAGAGAGCAGAGGGCTAGCTCTTTATTGTCTACATAAATGAACAGAGTACACGGGGAGTACTGGGGGGCTGAAGCCCCTACACCTAATCACAATGGAGATAAAAGTGTAGGAGTGAACGGTTTTATAAGGCAACTAGGCTTAAATACATCTTTTTCAAACCATCTTTCATGAAGACCTTATTCGCCCCCATAGGTGATCCTAAGAACTATAAGGAAGTAGAATATGTGGTAGATGGCTCAGACCATCAATACCCCACAAAGGCGAGTTTCGACGCGATACGTAAAGCCTTAAGCATAGACCACGTAGTAGTCTACGCGGGGTTAAGCTTGTGTGACCTCACCAAGAACAGGAGTTACGAGGACTGTGTAAATTATGTCACAGGGTACGTAAAAGATAAGCTCAACATAAATGACATAGATTTGATTGTAGCACCTAACGTCTTTGGGAACACGTTCGTCCAAGAAGACAGAAAGAACACGCTCTTCTTTAACTTCATATATTATAACACACTAAAGTTGCTGGAGGACAAAAAGCCTGACGAAGTATATATTGACATAACCCACGGGATAAACTACATGCCCTTGCTGGCTACGGACGCAATAAAGCTCGCCTCATATACATACATGGTCAATGAGAAGGAGGCCCTCAATTTATCTACCTTTAATTCGGAACCTGTGGTACAAGGCGTTAGCGGGCCTTACCACATTACTAGAGTGTACGAGGAGAAGACGTCCACCCGGTTATCACTGCTACACGTTTTATCCCCCTTCTTATCTAAAGACCACAAGAACAAAGTGCAAAACAACGTGCTTAAGGGGGAGACACAGTGTGACGTAGACCTAATCTACTCGTCAGTGACAGCGCTATTCTCGGGCATATTCCCCTATATCGCCTTAATTAAGGGAGGGCTAGAACAGTGCTTCAGGGCAGTGGAGGACAAGCTTAGCGTAGTGGACTACATGAACTTCAGGGTCAAGACCGAGGTCAGAGACGAAGGAGGGGCTAGTAGACTGGTATATAAGGATAAGTTACCGGTGGAGTTGAGCCACCTCCATTCGTTCCTCGATGTGGTGATGAAGGTAACGTCTAACGTAAAGGCAGGAGACGAAGTAAGGCTAAGCGATATAGAAGAGATGGCGAAAAAGTTTTCTGTTTCAGAGACCGTTAGGTCAATGGTCTTAAACGAGGTAGACCTGATGAAAAAGAGGGGTATAGGAAAAGAGCCGAGGCTATACGCAGAAATACTGGCTAACAGCGGGCGTGAAGGGGACGAGCGTAGGAAAGCACAGAAGGAATGTGACTCTAATAGGAGAAACCTATACGCACATGCGGGCTTTGAACAGAACGTAACATACTTAAGGAAGGAGGGGGATGAGATCTACGTGAGCTATGGTAAGTGTTTAGAGAACGTCAAGAATCACCTAAAATAAGGGCCTGATTGTTATGCTGGCTCCTAATTCCGGTGAGTTAACTCAGCCTTGCGGAGCAGAGGTGTAGGTCAGTGCCACATACTCCTTGACGAACTTCAGGAACTCCTCCTCGTCGGCTTCATTTACGAACTTCAGGTCGACTAACTCGGATACCTCCTCAGGTAACACCGAGTGGACTTTGACTAACAGCTCACTGTACTTTTTCACGTCTAAACCCCTGACTATTAGCGCGATATCGAGGTCACTGCTACCAGACGCCCTCCCTTTTATCACGGAGCCGTATACTATGGCCCCCTTTACGTTAGCGAACCTCATGGCCCTATCGAGGACTAGGAGTGCCACCTCCCGCCAGTTCTCCTCTAGGAACTTGATCCTCTCTAACCCGAACACCACTTCTCACCCCATACTTTCCTCACAAGTCCGATTACCTCCTTAGCAGTACCCAGACACACCTCTGCGTCCTCTCTGGTGAGCCCATAAGACAAGTATTGCCCTCTCTGCCTAGCGTCCTCCAAGAGGATTAACTCACCCCTCTTGCCCCTTACAAACTCCGTAATTTCGTCCTTCAGCGCAAACGCTGAGAGGAGTGATAAGGGTTTCCTGATTTCGTGGGTCTCTGGGAACGTGTAGCCCAGGTACGAGATAGTGGCTTTGACCGCTAACTCCGCAGAGACTTGCGACAGCAACCCGGAAGCGTTATACAATCCGCGTTTAAATGCCTCCTCTGAAGAGACCAAGTATTCTAAGGCCTTCTTACAGAGTTCAATATGGAGCCCGTGCACAGTATGTAGTCTGAGAAAGGGTATAAAAGCTCTTCATGCTTTAGGGGCGTTCACGGGTCCGTTTCAATTTCCATTTTGTCTCGTCAAAGTGGTATTTTAACTGTTAATTATACATTAGGTAAAATTAATACTAAGATACTGACGAGAGGGTTATGAGGTGTTATAACTTAAATTAAATAGAATGTTTCACACACATTTGTTATTTGTACATAGAATTATACTAATTTGATTTTGATGGAGAGTATTAAAATTTGCAATGGAGACGAGAGCGGCTACGCTTGGGCAATAGCTCTTGTTTTTACCCACGGCGTGACTTATCCTTGCCTTTATCACTTTTGACCCCGCTATGCACACCTCTTTCGGGGGTCATACACAACCACCATTAACCCACTGGGGCCCTATGGATGAGTCGTACCTTTCATGTCCTTCCGATTATCACGAGATAGGCTATAGTTAAAATATTATGTGGGTCTCATACATTAACTTAAGTAAGGGCCTTAACCAAGCCCTAACCTTATCGAACAAGCCTACCGCCTCGTGGGTGTTCGCGCCCTTACAGACCTGGTGGGGCTTGGAATGCTACATTTTGTCCTCAGTCTTTTGCCCTTCTACTACCTCCATCGACACCTCTTCGAGTGGCTTTTTCCCGGTCTCAGGTATAACTAACAAGTACAACAGTAACATCACGATATAGATCGCTATAGACGGTATAAAAGCACCTATTAGCCCGTACTGGTGGACTAAGAGGGGGAACACTAATGTACCTATTGCCCCACCAGCTTTTGCCACCGCTACCACTATCCCTTGCACGAGGCCCCTGACCTTAGTAGGAGCCAGTTCTACTGCAGGCAAGCCTGTCCCTATTATAGGGTGTGTACCTATGTTATACGCAAAGTAGTAAGTGGAGATGATGAGGAATAGCCCGACGTCGGGTAGTACACCCCTAAGGACTACAAACAATGAAAGGATGAACACTAGTGACACTAATGAAATCGTTTGGGACAGTTTCCTCCCCTTATCTATTAACCATAGCCCAAGAAAAGCTCCCGGTAAGGCAAACCCTAAGTCGGTTACGATTTTATAAACTGCAGGGTCTGTTATCCCTATGCGGTGGGCTATAAGTGTAGGGCCGAACTCCTTTATCCCGATGTTCAGGTCTAGCAGCGACCAAAGGAGGGCGGACGTAAGGAAGAGCCTCCAGTTCCTCTTAAAGTACACCGGTACAGGCGTATTATCGACTGTTATGTCACGTATTTTTACCTCCTTACCCGTTATCTGCCTCGCGGCTTCGTTTAGGGCGTTCAAGTCACCTTTGACCCTCCCGAGGTACCTCACGGTATCGGGTAGCTTCCTCCTCAGGTAGAAGGTCCCTAAGGCGGGGACGGCCCCTAGGGACAAGGTGACCCTCCACAAAAGGGAAGGGCTGACGTGTGAAAGCAACAGCCCTAAGAACACGAGGGACGCCGCTATATCGCCTAAGGTTATCATGACGACTCTGCCTATTGCAATCGCCTTCCCTCTATCGGCGGAGTTTGAGTTCTCCGCTATTATCACGGGTGAGAGGACGAAGTCAGCCCCTACCCCTATCCCTATAAGTGCCCTGAGGAGTATTAACTCCAGTGTATCGCTCACAAAGAACTGGAGGAGAGACCCTATGCCCATCAATAGGACGTCGACCCCGTAATACTTCTTCCTGCCCTTATTGGACAGCAACCCGAACACTATACCTCCGGTCACCATACCTAAGTACCCCGAAGAGACTAACAGGCCCTCTAACAGGGGTTTTTCCTTGCCGGTAATGTGTAAAGAAGAGAGGACGATAAGTAAGGTAAGGGATATCGCGGTGAACTCGTACCCTACGGCGAATACCCCCATCCCCGTGATGAAGGTGTTCTTGCTTATAAACTTGTTCCACTTGAGGTCGTCTATGAAGGAAAAGGGCTTACTGTTCATATAATCCCATTTTATATCAGTGATAAAAATATTTTCTATATTGCCTATCTACTACTATATAGTAATATATAGACAATGTTTGTTTTCCCCGCAGTACTCGTTGGGCTATTTTATGAACTGGTCATTACCCCACCCCTTACTCCTTTACCGGCACAATGTACTAACGCTGCATGTATATTCGAATTGTGACCCGTCCGTACTTAAGCAAAAACGATGACCACCTTTTTCGGGACACCCCTTTTAAACCTTCATTAAAGTTTAATATTCGGAATACCTCCTCACTTTAATAAGTCCCGTGTGTAAGTCTACAACATGATACCGATATTTGCAAACGAGTTGAACGAGGTGCTGTTTTACACAGTCTTCTTTGTCTTCTATGGTGCGGATTTTGTAATGACTTACGGTATACCGTTAACTAGGGGAAGGAGAGAAGTGAGGAAGAGGGAAAGGAAGTCATTCTTCATTTTTTTCGCTACCATGTACTTTACCGTGACCTTCTCCTTCTTCTTCGGTTACTTTTCATATTATAGCGGTATCGGAGAACTACCGCTCTTATTTCTATACGTGGGGACTTCTTTGATTATAGTCGGGGAGTCGTTTAGGCTCTGGGCTATCTTTACTCTAAACAAGTACTTTTCACCCGTAGTTACTGTATATTCCGACCACAGGGTGGTAACACGTGGCCCTTACGGATATGTGAGGCACCCGGCATACGGTGGTGGAGCCATATCGCTCCTCGGTATAGCCCTATCTACCAGGAGCCTTTTTTCATTAGTATTGCTCCTACCGGCTATTTTAGTATTCAACTATAGGGCTAACATAGAGGAAAGGCTCCTGATTGAAAGCCTAGGGGAAGAATATGTAAAATACAAGTCTAAAGTTAGGAAAAAGTTTATCCCTTTTTTATACTGACTCCCTTGTCACCCCAATAACACAGTCCTCCTCGCCGATCCGGGACTACACCTGTCACATAAGGGGCAGCTCGGGGGGGGCCGGACTACCCCTCCCATTTAAGTTTGCGGTAACAATAACGTCACGGTCATTCTCGTAACAGAAGGCAAAACACTTGAACTGACTCAATTCCCGCCGTCTTTACGCCACATTTCGGACACGCATTAGACGAGTACCTGAGGTCAAGAAACTCCACAGCCATGCCTTTCCGCCTGACATTAAGTCCGATATTGAGCCCTGCTGTACGCGTAAACTAGAGTTTAGTCTGGGACTTTGATAGTCGACATGCTTGATCAAGTCTTTCAGGCCCTCTGGCTTCATTAAGTTAGTACTACGCGTGATAACGGCTTCAACGGCTAACTTACCGACCTTCTCGGCGAAACCTTTCATAACCCGCTTAGCCTTGGAGCGGAAGCGTTTTATCTTCGCTGGTACCCTCTTGTTGTTAGTTCACTTCTTAGAGTACTCCTACATTATACGCCTGAATTAGTAAAAACACGTTAAACGTGATGGTTTTACATAAACCGATGGCCCCCTTAACTTCACGACACTCGATAACGATCCTTGCCAAAAAAAGTAGTTGGGCAATTGAGGGGTGTCGACAACTAGCCTTCCCAAATTAATACGGGGAAATATTACACCGAAGCCACACACGGGTTACCTACGGCTATGAGCCCCAGCTGGGTGTTATTATACGCGTACCACACCCCGCTTTTCTGGTTATAGTAACTACTTGAGGCAATAAATGCTGCTATATAGCCCCCGGGGATAGTACCGTTACCTAATTGATACATCTGGGACTTAGACAGTAAGGACGGGTATACGACAATACTGTTTATATAGCCTTTGAATGGGTACCATTGGTAATTTGTCTGAGGCCACTGCTTAGTGAACGCGACCCCGACAAAGTTGTATTTATAGGGCCCTATCTCTCCGAACAGTGACGAAGCGTCAGTAAACGGTGCACAAAACTCGGCTATTAGCTCTCCGTTGATGTACCCTGCTATATACGTCATACCGTCAGCTGACCACTCTTGGAACAAAACCCAATAGAAGCCGGGTTTATTTATACTTACACACATCGCGGCTTCTCCACCGTTAGGTGTGGGTATGGGTTGACCTATACCGGTCTTTACGAGTTTGAACGGTTTTATGGGCAAGAATGCTTGTAGCGACCCTAACGAGTTATTCGATATATCAGCTATTATTAATTTTCCGTGGCTTATATAAACTAACGGGGACCAGCCCGACTTTGGAGGGTTAAACGGTAATGTGTCCTTTGACAGCCCTATGAGGACTCCTCGAGTATTTGGCGTTAAGTAAGCCCTAATAGCTATAGTCTCCGCTTTATATTCCATTGCCACATAACTGAACAGCCCTACTGGCACATTTTCCCCGTTATCCTTAATATAGAATATAGGAGTAATGAAGTACTGGTCTACCCCGTTGAACGAGATCGCACAACCTTGGTATTTTAACAGCGATATAGGGGTATAAGAAATCGCAGGGACAGAAGACGATATAGGTACTCTGACGGTATTAACGGAATTCTTGTAAAGGAGGAATCCCCCTATCCCTAGGAGGACTATGGTTAAAATGACTACGCTGATTATAGGTAGATTCCTCTTTTTCTTTTTAGGGAAATAGTACTGGTAGTCGTGTCTGGTCTCTGGGAAATGATAGCCACACTTAGAACATATAATGCTCAAATCGTCATTTACGTATCCGCATCTGGGACATACTTTGGGCATTTCGCTATAAGATTACACAATCACCTCAAAATTTATAAACCTTTTCCTATACCGCCCTAATTTTTAGGGTGACCTCGAGATAGTAACTGTATATGGACCCTTGAGGGATGGGTTGAAAGTAAGGACAAGACACTCTAAGGGTAAGCAGATTTTTTACTTATCATTAAAATTTTCAACCCTCACTGACCTTTCCTCTCTTATCCTCTCCAATATAGTCATGACGGCTGTATCCAAGTCGAGGCTGTACAGTGTTACTTTGGACTTATTAGGTATACTCAAAAGCTGTAATAGTGCGTCTTGTCCTGATATTATGCTCTCGTTATAGTTTACGCTGATCCTTTCTAACTTACCGTTCTTGACCAGTACCTTTCCCATTACGCCTTCCCCTTCTATGATAATTACCCCGTACTGTATTTCGTCAACGTTCTTCAGCGCTCTCGGTATTACCTCGCTCAGGGCCCCTTCCTCGGTATAGACGACCGTAGGTGTTATATCGAGTTGTCCGGTGTCGCTTGACTTAAAATAGTACTTTACATATGGGACGATGTGATCCCTGACTATGTGTTCTGCTAGCGCAAAGGGTTGCCTGCCGAAAAACTTGTCGAAGACTGAGACCTCGTACTCAGCATTAGTGTAAACCTTGACTAAAGTCTCCAGAGACTTAACACTCTTCACTTCGAAGCTGATGTCCCATTTTAATTTCCCGTCATAACTCAGTCCCTTATAAACTATCCCAGAAGGCGTATATACTGGCCCTTCCATCTCCCCTAACGACGTGTACAGTCTGGTCTCAGGGGTACCAAAGATGTAGAGCACTCTGAACTTGTTGGAGAAACCTGATATGGAGGAAGGGGTCACGTAAGTCCGGGACTTCGGGTCGAACACTTGTAAAATACTTAGGTGCCCGAACACGCCTGACAGCAGGAACGGGTCTGATACCCAACGTACTACCCTCTCTTTCGATGCTTGGACCGTAATTTCTCGAAAACACTTACTCATACTACCCTGAGATAATATTACGAGAAAGTTTATTAAAAATTTTTTGTATATATAAAATTTTTGGTAATATATGAGACTCCCTTTTTTCTATCAAATATATTTGTATTAACGTGACTTTTTGCAGAATTCGTTGTTAATAAATAGATATCATAGATAGATTAAGTTTAAAATCTCATAATTAAATTTAGGAAAATTTTATGCCTAGTTTTTAGGAAATACCATGAATAACCGAGCTAAAGATTAAAAACCTTTCCTTTAGACAGTTAGTAATGGACTGTCTCGTCTATATAGCTGGCGATGTCATGAGCTACTCCACAATTGACTACGTATATCAGGGTAGGGTAAAGAGGTCTTTCTTTTCAGCACATGCTATTGCAAGGTTGACGAACCAAGGTAAGGTCGTAGCCTTACTCCCAGACAGCTTGTTATACTATAAAGACGATATCTCACAGTACAAGGAGATGTTAACCAAAGGCTATAGGAACATGATACTGTCCCGCCTTAACGAGGTAAATGTGGACTTCGAGACGAGGAAAGATGTAGAAGAGTTCGTAAACTCACTAGACATAAGGGTAATCCCCAACGTAGGGGTAGGGTCACCTTATCAGATAGACGATGACGCACACCTAATTAGGGAGCAGGGCCCTGACAATAGACCGAGGTATAAGAGGCACCAATATAAGTCCGAAAGGTCACCTGTCTTTATCTATAACGTAGTTTACTCGGTCTTTAAGGACTTAGCTGATAACGGTTGTGAAAAGTTTACTGTAGACCTCACTCACGGTACTAACGTCCTGATCGCGATAACGCTGATAGCAGGTTCCCTATTTGACAGTACTTTTCTCATGGCACCGGTCATCGGGAGCCCGGGTAGTGCTGTGACCGTAGTGGACGTAACCGATATTGTAAGGGCTTTCAAGGACTCTTATGGGGTCTACCTCTCAATAAAGTGGGTAGACGAGAGGTACTTCAGGGACTATAGGGAGAAGCTATTAAAGATTAACGTGAAAAACTACCAGAAAGAGAGAGACGTGTTGAAGAGTTTGAGGGGATTAGACCCGAGCATAGTTATGGAGTTACTAAGGAACCTGCGGTTGGGCTTCAGCGTCAACGCGCTTAAAGACATGGAGGATGTAACGGCGAACTTTCTCACGATTAAAGGAGACGTAGATAAGCTAAAAGAGTTCTACGAGTCGTGGTATGACCACCTGAGTCTGGAGAACGAGGGCAACATACTCCTTTCAAACTTTTATTCTACTCTTACCGTCCAAGACTTAATCGTAAAGGGAGACGATATAGAGAGGTTAAAGGGGATATTGGACATCTATATAAGGGCACAGTACTATGATAACGCGTTGTCACTCGGTAGAGAACTGGCGGTGGCGATATGTTTGGACAAGCATGGTGGAGGTGTGTTTGAAAGTAATGGTAAAGGTCATGGTGGACAGGAGAAGGCCCCCACACCTTACGACCAGTGTAATGAGGTCATTAATTCTCTAGTAGGAAAAGAAAAGGGGATAATAGACTCTAGGTTTGTGCAATACCGAAACATCTTGATGCACGGGGGGCTATCAGTAGACCTGAAGACCCAAATAAAGGATAAAAAGGTGGTAAATAAAAACCCCGAGAAAACTGACAATATCATAAGGTATGTCAGTGAAGGGTTAAAGAAGGACTTAGCTAAGATCGAAGAAATACTGAGCAAGGAAAACGTATAAAAGAAGACAGAGATTCGTAAAAAAGGGCGTTCATTGTAGGCCTATTGTATTTGCCGAAAACGGCACCCTGCTTGAATTTTCAGGTAAACCAGCTATCTCCTCTTGAAACTGAAGAAGAGGCATAAATAAGTGTATGGCGTAGTGAGCCTTTATTTGGTCTAGAGTGGGATACCATTATATGGCTGTAAGGTTTTACTCACACGAGTTCAAGCTTTTCGTGACCGGAGTAATGGCGTTCTTAGCCGTCCACTACTCCGCAAAGTTCTACTTATCTCTCCCTATAAAGGGGTTACCCCCCGTCTATTATAACGTCGTAGAGGAAGTGGTTAACTTAACTTTATACTCAGTAGTACTCTCCGTGTTGACCTATAAGCTCTTCGGGGGTAATGAGCCAGGTAAGTACTACATCATGTGGTTCTGGTCGCTGTTTATCAACTATTATTTCTTTCACGTCATACCGTACTTCCCCTTTAACTTAGGTGTCCTCACCGGGGGCGTGTCTTCCCTCCTTTACGCTATTCCCCCTTCCCTGGTCATGTCCGCAGTCAGGATAGGTAAAAGTGAAGAAGCCAATTCCCTACCTACACCGCAGTTATGGGCAGGGACGGTCATGTTTTCGGCACTGATACTCCTCTCTTTTTACACTGGTGTTACCGTGTCCACTTTCATTTACGGTGCTGTTGCGGGCCTTTTGCTGTCGTTTATAGCCGTAGGCACTGAAAAGAGTATGGTGAACCTATCGTTGGTCCCTATGTTTATCATCGCGCTCGTATACACCGGCGGGGCATTATACCACGTGACTACTGCTACACTCTTATTAGTTTTGGGGGCGTCATTCCTCATCTTCTGGGTGTCAATGAGACCGGCGGTACTGGTAAACCGTATCACCGGGGACGTAACCCCTATCGGTGTAGTCTCGTCACAGGCACTCTCATTAGTGTTCCCTCTTATGGTCGCGATAATATGGGCAATTGTTAGGGACCTCGCTTCAGCCTTTCATTACGGTGACTATATCTCGCCTTTGACGTTAGAGACTTTCCCTATCATCTTCCTTCCCGCGGTAATAAGTAATACCCTATCAGACTACTTGAGGGGTAGACAGCTGGACAAGTATATGAGGTTTTACGGTAAGGAGACGGGGGTCGGGATAATAGGGGGCGTAGGTCTAGCGGACGGGCTTTGGTTAGACCTAGTGGGCCTGATCACTTATTACTTAACAGTGTTAAAGTTCGGTTTCTACGACGGGACGTTAGTGTATGTATTAGTTATAATACCTGCATTGGTCATAGTATCTAGGCTAATATAAGCGGCTGTAAACTCCCTTAATTCCGGCTCACCTTTTTACTGATGAAATTGACGAGTTTATAATCAGCCACCACGATTTTTGGGTAAAAGATAAAGTCTAGGGGTAAAAATTATTTTGAAAGACCGGAATTGGTTATATCCGGTCAGTTAACAAAGGGCAACAGTACCGTTAGCGTAAGGGTAAAGACTTGCTAAGAAGTGTGGGGACTTGCCCTCCAGTCCCTGACAAAGACCTAGTAAGGAGCGGGGGTGTATACTCGGCTAGGTTTAAAGGTCAAGGTGTAAAAACCGCGCCAAACGGCTTATCTGATAACGCGTAAGGCTTGGCTTGTGACGATAGGGTAATTAACGGGGGCGATCCACCGATAGGTGCTTAAACCCGAGTCGTCACGTGCCTACCGGCCTTTATTGTACGCGCATTGCCTCGCTATTACAATTTATTACTACTATTCAGCACCTTAATGGAGTAGTCCACAACTTGTTAAAAAATTCTTAGGAGAGCTTATGAGGGCCTACATAAAGGGACTATACTTGAAAAAAGTCATAACTTAAAGTCCCCTAACGGCCGGAACACAGCTCTCCTGGTTAGTGCGTCTACTTTAGCGTATTCGCTCTCCTTCCAGTCTAACATAGCGTAGCCTATCCCCCTGGACTTCCCTCCCCCTATAAACGTCCCCACTTCACTGAGGAACTTTAACGTCTTAAACCAGTCCCCTATCCTGTCCCTGACTATGACCTTAACGCTAACGCTACTCACGTTTATGATCTGTTCCCTGAATAAGTGCCTTTCCTTTGCCTTCTTAGTCTTCCTATCGATCACTACGTGTGCCCTATCGTTTATTCCTGAGCTAATAAGCGTGTCGGAAAAGGTCACTGCGGAGGCGAAGTACTCACTACCGTAAAGCCTCTCTACGGGGCAGTTCCACATAGCTATAAACTTCTTCCTTTCCTTCTTTACTTTCTCGTTACTCTTATCGGCCAGCCCCTTAGCTTTCAACAGCTCGTCAAGGCTCCCGTCATCGACCACGTTATCGTCTTCGTGTCCGTTAAAGTGGTGCGGGTCTGCTATTAAGACTTCTGTAGCCCTCCTGAATATACCCTTCCAGCTACTCCACGGTATTACGTAGTACTCGTCCATTTTCAGCGGGGTCAGCACGTTTATGTCCTCCTTACTACCCCCGACCCTCAACCCGTAGGGTGTACTGAACTTTAGTTTAAATAAGTAGACCTCCTTCATTACGCCTTCACCTTCTGGAGTAATGACCCTAAGTCCTCTATCCCGAACATGAAGTTTAACCCTGCAGGCAGGACTTTATCGTATTCTCCCTTCTCTCTGACGAGTACCAACGTACCTTCGGTGAGCGTCCTGAACGAGGGCTTTTGCCCCGATACCTTATCGCTCGTAAACCAACCCACATAAGTGGAGGTACTCCCTATTATTACGCTCTTCCCGTCCACCTTACCTACGTCAAACAGCCTCTTTCCCAACAGTGAAGGTACACATTGTGACAAGCAGTAGGAGAGGCCTTGGGGTTCTGGTAAGTCTACCTCACCTACTACGTCCACCCTAGCCATCGAGTTAGTCCTGTTCTTACCCCTCCCCAACCTTATCTTACCTGACTTCACTACGTCGATTACCTCGCTGGGCCTCGCCAGTGCCCACAACGTATCGAACTTCTTAAACTCATAAGCGAACAACATCTTGTGGTAAGACGAGGCTAAGACCTTGTCTATGGCTACGTGCATTGAGATAAAGGACTCAGCTGTAAACCTGGAGTACCGGTTCACGTCTTTGCCTTCTTTTCTCTTTATTATAACACCTATCGTCGGCTTCATCTCGTCGTCAAGTCTCAGGACATCCTTTAGGTGCGACCCTGACTCAAGTTCCTTTCCCTTTTCCGTTAACACACCCCTTACCTCTACGAAGTCACTGCTCTTTCTCCCTTCTGCCGGGGAAAAGTAATGTGACGGAGCTGAGTCCAGTGGGAACGCCGGTGAGGCGTAGAAACCTTGGTCGATTTTCCCTTTCTGGTAGTAGTACTCGGCGAGGAGGGCCCCCCTGAGCTGGGTCGCCGGTATATAGTCTGTAACAGAGAAGTAATAACTACCTATCCTCCTCGCTTGGGTCGTAATGTAACCGTTGACCGTTATCTTTAACAGTGAAAACTCCATTTCACTCACCCCACATGTACTCTGACAAGGACGATACTATGTCCTTCATTTCTTGGTCACACTTCACCTTCTGACATATGTCGTCCTTTAACTTTACGTCCACCATTGCGTTCCTACCTATCCTCCAGAGACGTAAGGCTAAGACAGAGTAAAGTAGTAACTTCAACATCTTTTCACCGCAGGAGTCCCTGAAATAGACTGTCACTTCAAACTCAGTGTTAGGTGATACGACCTCCTGCGTAAATAGGGCGCCCTCTTCACTCCTCTGGGTCTTGTCGTCTATCTTCACCCTCGTCACCTTGTGCCTCTTCACGCTCGGGACGTTCACGGTCAAAGCAAAGCACCCCGAGTCCCGGTAGTCAGGGTAGCCGAAGAGCGTGCAGACGTCACACGGGCCTTTGCCCTTATGGGCCTTCTTAATCTCTTCAGGCTCTACCTGCCCGCAGGAGGAATAACCGTCAGGTAAATAGTTATGGACGGCAGTCCTTAACACCCCCTTTATTGTTGACGGAGGCAGTACCACAGGGTTTAACGGTATATCTACTGCTCCTATACTGCTCCCTCCTCCTACTGTTAGGGAAGTCAAGTTCTTTACTACTAGCCCGAACTCCATTACCCTACACCTACCCTGAAGGTCTTGAGGACGAAGAAATAATCGTAGAGTGGTATCCCTTTCAACGGGTCTTGACCATTTTTCTTAGCGACTAACCTCTTTAGCACTTCCTTATCGTAGCCGTCGTCACTCCTCGCTATCTGCCTTAAGATATAAGCTAAGGTCGTCAAGTAACCGTTAGGGCTGTCCACCCTTACTTCGGCATAACCCACTACGTCTTCCAACACCCTCAGCTTCTCCCTAGCCTCCCTTCTGTCTTTGTCGCTATAGTAAAGGGCTACTACGTCTTTGAACTCATAGAGCCCCGCTAACTTAAGCAACTCCCTTACGCTCTCTACATCATTAGAGACCGCCAAATAGGAAGGGCTGTTAGGCCTCTTGTACCTATGGATCTCAGACTCTACTACAGACCTACTGGCTAGTGTCGACGAAAATACCATACACCCGATGCTGGTCTTGTTACCCTCAGGTCGTTTTATATCAGGCTTTATCTTACTCTCCTCCATCAACGCGTCGGTAGCTTGGAAGGCAAACTGGATAGGGTGGTCTGGCTTGATACTGACCACCCCCACCTTAAATGTGAACCCGGTGAACTCCTTTGCCTTCTCAAAGAACTTGACCGCAAACGGCACAGCAACTACTGATGGGACCAGAATGGTTATGTCGTCCCCGCCTATGTACAGTACGCCTGAGAGTACCCTGCTTGTCAGAGAGAGTTCGCCGTGTTGTCTTTCCACCTCAGCCTTAGCTAACTCTAACAACGTTTCGTAAAACGCTTTCTTTACCCCGTAATCTAATTTAAAGCTCCTGTCCACGTAGTCTGAAAACGTAGCGCTCGAGGAAAAGATCACACTACCCCAGTTCCCGTCAGCTTTGATCAAGGCCACGTATCGTGTGTCTTCTGGGGCCTTATACCCTGCTATGAACTCCATAGCGTACTCGTTATAGTTATCGCCGAATAAGCACCTAGCGACCTCGCTAGGAGTTACCTTACCGACCTCTGCAGAGAGGGAATAGGTAGACCCCACTTTGCTCATGAAACCCCTGTTCTTGGACAGTTGTCTTATCTCGTAACATCTGTCGCAGAGTAACTTATAACCGTCAATATCCGGGAACTCCTTAGTCGCAGGCCTCACCCCGCAGTTCTCACAAGTCTTGTGCAGCCCTACCGAGAACACCTCCTCCTCAAAGTCCACTAAGTATTTCTCGCTGAAGGACTCCTTGATCTTTTCCCAGACCTCGTTGTAGTTAGATATGTAGTTATCATATGCGAACTCAGCAACGCTCACGCTCAGCTTTAGGTCCAAATCCCTCAGGGGCTTAAGGCCCTTAAACAGCCCCTTTATCCTTTCCTTACAGTTTACGTTTTCGGGGCAAATGTCACTCCTGACCACTATATACGAGTGGCCCCCGTACCCGCTGAGGAGTGCCTCTGCAGGTAGTCTGGACTTACCCTGTTTAGAGAACTCACTGTCCAATAACATAAAGGAGTAAACGGTGACCATGAAGTCAACTAACATGCTGGCAAAGGACATGTCCCTGAGCTTGGGGAAATTGGTAATGAACTTCTGTATACCGGGGAGGTCTATGTAGACGATATAGCCCAACAGCCTGCCTAAGCTTACTCTCTTTTCGACCTTTTCGACCTTCTCCGGTATAAAGGGGAAGAGCCTCGAGTTCTCGTTTTGTGCTATGCGTTCAGGTATTACGTAGCTCAGGATCTTCTTATATACTTCTTTTGTTACCTTTTCATACTTCTCCTTACCGAGCCTTGTAAAACAGTCATAGGACTCCTCCCCGCTCTTACTGAAACACTCTTTCACTTCCTTGCCGTACTCCACGTCGTCCAAGGCCTTCATTACCAGTTCTGTTAGCCTGTCTGCACTTGAAGCTAAGCGGTCAGCCTTACTGACAATACTCTCAAAGTCACCGTGGTGGGACGCAATGAGGTCCTTGACCTTGTTCAGCTTTATACAAGATTTATCGCTCTCTAATCTGTTCTGTACTTCTCTCATGATATCGATAGCCTCAGCGACGTGGTGACGCGGGTTAATTACCTTTCCTATGTCGTGGAGTAAAGAAGCTACCCTCAAGTAGTTTAAGTCTATCGAATAGGGCTGGAGGAGCCAAGAGGTTAACGACGTTAACTGGACGTGAGATGCCAGAGATGTGAAGTTAAACCCTGGCCTAGTGTCTGCAGGTGTATTTAATAGGGCCTCATAAATTTCCAGTATCGATGAGAAGTAGCCCCTGACCAGTCCCTTCAGGACGTCGGCTTTCTCAAACTTCTCGAGCCTTTCAAAGACTTCCCTTAAGGGAGTGTCTTTGTCTATTGTGAGGTCTTGTACGTGCCTCGCGATACTGTAAACGAAGAAGTACTCGAAAGCTGTAGGTAGGTATTTGCTATCACCTTCTATAGGTGCGTATGACATAAACATAGGCAACTTGTACAGCATAGAGACCATGTCTGCGTATATGTCCATGGCCTTCTTCTCGTCGTTGCCCGCGAGCTCACATGAGACCAGAGCCATATGAGAGAGAGTGTCCACTATTTTCTCCTTCAAGTCCTGGTTGCCTTCGTATTGCTTACCTTTATCCCCGTCAAAGACTACTTTATACTCAGGTAAATTTAACTTACCCCTCAGGGTCATACCTCACCACCATCGAATAGTACTCAATACCAAACTTGTTTGCCTTGAACTTTACCTCCCCGTTAGCCTTTTCTTCCCGGTCGACCTCAACTACGGTGAGGCATTCACTACTCTCCTTATCAAGTTCCACAGAGAGGTCGTACTTAATGCAGACCTTCATGCCTACCACTCCTCGTTATAGTCGAACGGGTTAAACTTCTTCATAAACTCGTTTAACGCATTTACAAACTCCACCTTCGCTGCTGGTAATGAAAACCTGACCCTCCCGAAACGCCTATCAGAGAACTTAAACCTACCCATTAACATCACCTTCCCTTCCAACTTATTGCCCTTCAACCTGAAACCGAGGCCGTAAAGTAACATCCCTAGGTCTACGGGCTTTAATGACCGGTAGACTACTTTCCCCCCGAACTTGGAGCCCTTAATAGCACTCTCATAGTATTGACCGTTAACGTTTACGAAGTCCGTCTTCCCTTGGGCCATGACGAGGTCTGTGAATGATACCCTACTGGCCAGCCCCGAGTTACCCAGTAAGTCACAGACCGGGCACACCCTTTCAGGGAACCTATCAGAGTACTTGGGCTTGGGGTTCCTGAATATCTTCTTATAAGTATTTGAGACCGTGTTTGAATTCCTTGATACTACATAGCACGACTCTCTGATAGACAGTTCCAGTCTAGTCCTCACCAGGCCCTTTATAGTAGACCCTGGAATAACTACCTTACCGAGGTACTTATTCATCTCGTGGGTCGCAGGGGAAAAGTAGCCGGAGACGTCCGGTACTGTCCCTTGTAGTGCGCTCTCCACGAGCTTGTCTATGTCGTCTAAGGGGCGCAATATCTCGACGTCATAGACCCCGCTACCCACATGGAGGTAGTCTGAGACGACCTCCATCTCTATGTCTAAGGCCCCTTCGAGCCCGGGGGCGTTCCTCTCAGTGTATGGGGTACGGTACCTTTGCACCGTTAAACGCCTCCACAAAGGGCTTCACTTGTTCAAAGAACTTGTCCCCTTCCCCCTTTATCTCGTCAGGAGCGGAGACCTTAACGTCTTCGTCGCCTATCTTCTTCTCTCCGAGGTCTAAAAGCCTCAGTTCACCGAACTTAACGAAGCCGAACCCCCTGCTCTTATGCCCTCCTATCTGGGTCACCCCATCGTGGATAGTCTTCATTATGGTCAATAAGTACCCTATAGTGTAGTTGGGCAAGTTAGTCCCAATGAACTTAAATGTAAACTTCGAGCCCGGTTCGACGAATTCTACTTGGACTAACGCGCCCCTAGCAGCAGCGCCTTCAGTCCTGCTTATAGCTACCATAGTCCTCGTCCCAAGTTTGAAGTCTATCGCCCTCGAGTCCAGGAACTTCACGGCACCTATAACGCTCATGGTACCGAATACCTTGCAGTTGAGACATGTGTAGTCCCAAAATATCTTCATAGCCTCTGCCACGTCGCGGGAAAGGCTGCGTTGGAAGTCGTCGTACTTCCTGAAGTTGTTCAGGCAATAGTCCTTGCCGACACCGCTACACACTGTCACGTTTTTGCTCCTTAATATCCTCTCCCCCGTCGACCTGAAGACCCCCTTCCATGACGACCCGGGGATGACCGGGGTACCGCCGGCGTCCTTTAATACCGTATCCCTTACTGTGCTTGCTGGGTCAAAACCCCCAGCTTTCCCTACCCCGATCCTGAGTGGGGATTGGAGCTCTAAAACTCCTTCAACTACCGTCTGCCTCTTGATCACGTCCTTCCTGATAAGGGTGTAGTCTACCATGACTTTACCACCTCCATAAGGTCCAGTTTGGTGGACTTCATGAGGTCTGGTAGCTTACGGACTTCCACTTCACCTGAGACGAGTTTCACCAGCCCGAACCCCGCACTCTTCTTTGCCCCCATAAAAATACCGTCTGTTATCAGGGTCTTTAGGACATACCTCATAACTTCGACTGTCTTCTTTCTCCACTCCTCGGTCTCACCGTTTACTATGTCCAAGTTGTAGAGGAACATCGTGAAGTTGAACGTTGCGTTAGGGTCTACAAAGTCCAGTGTGTAAAGGTGGCCCGGTAACTGGCCCCCGAAGACCCTGTTTATCGTCACCATAGTCCTCTGTGAAATCGTGTAGTCTTCAGCTACCGAGTCCAGTATGTATACCCTTGAAGAGAGGTCTTTAAACCCGAAGATTATGCAAGGGATACAAAACTTAGCTCCTTTTTCGTCTTCAACGCAACTGGGGCAGTCGTCATCGTCTAGGTCACATACGACATACTTAGGGTCGTTCCACGACTTCACGTAGGCTTCAGCTAGGCTGCGGAATGCCCCCTTAAAGCTCGACCCCGGGATGACGGGTTTCCCGTTGACCCTCAAAATGGGGTTGTCCGTAGCGTCGATAAAGCTCTGTGACTTACCGTAACCTATCCTCAGGGGGGTCTCGTTCTTCACTTTTCCGCTGATTCTCACAACGCTCTTAATCACGTCTAAATCGTAGCAGGGGTTAGTGGCCATATCACATCATCTTTGCCACTTCGTTGACCAACTTCTGGAAAGTGTCTACCCCTTTCAGATTCGTGACGTTTATGTTGAGGCCAGCCAGGGTCTCGTAGATCCACTTAACGTAGCCTATGAGCTCAAGGGCCCTATTTACGTCTTCGGGAGTATTCCCCATATCCTTTAGCGCAGAAAGTAGGAGTTTCCCGGTATTCTTGTCTATTTCCCCCCTACCCATCTGCCTCAAGATGTAAGCCAAAAGGTCTCTTATGTTCTTCCTGCTTTGCATATAGGTGAGGAGGTTATTGATATTACTAATATCCACTGCAGGCCTGGGCGTCCCTCTACCCCCTTGTTGCGGGGTCAGCGCAGATATCGCTATCTTGGTAGCTATGTCCAGCAGGTCTGTGTTCGCCTTCACGGCTTGAGACATAAAAGATTCTATTCAACTAGACATTTATAAGCTTTAGGTTACGTTAATTTACGCATAGTAAACAGAAAGCAGTGGCGTTATTGCTGTATTTAAACCCCCGTCTACTAAGGTTTATATTCGTCCCGTCTACTTAAACCCTCACCTGGTAAAATAGGTCTGTGGGTATGTGGGGAGGAGTGTATTACGTTGGGAAAAGCATTTTACCTTTCCCACCAATAGAGTAATATGCTAGTAAGGGTAGACGATAAAGGGAGGGTATACTTACCCAAGGAAATAAGGGAAAAAGCCGGGTCGAAGGAGTTTTACCTCGTTGAACTCCCTACCGGTATAATGCTAATCCCCAGGCTGGAAGACCCCGTAAAAGCGTTAGGGGAAGAAGGGAAGAAGTTACCTGACGTAAGCGTGAAGGAGTTAAAGAGGGTTGCCAGAGAAGAGGCTGAGAGGGAACTTGGTCTACGCTGATACTGACTTCTTCCTCGCGTTACTAAAGGAGAGGGACTGGCTGAAGGACAAAGCCCTTAGCCTGCTTAACGAGCATAAAGGTGAAATAACTACCTCCATGACCACTTTTATTGAGTTGATGTTATTATGCAAAAAGTTCGGCCTAGACCCCGTAAAAGTCACGTTAGCTGTCATGGAGATAACGAGGTACTTTGATGAAAGGGTACTAAAGGCGGCGGTACTGATATCGCAAGGTATGGGCGTATTTGACGCTTTCCACGCCGCGTATTCCGGCGGAAGTATAATAAGTTCAGACCACGTATTTGACGAGTACGGGTTTGAGAGGGTGAAGTTAGAAGACCCGTGAAGAACAAGAGGAAACTTTATTTTTTATGACCAAATTTTTGTGTAGCCCCGATGAATTGAATGAACTAGTCGAAAACGTTACGGCTAACACGATGATTAATATAGTTAACTTCCCATAATGAGTCTTTTTTACGTGAGCATCAAAATTTATATACTCATATGGTAATAATTCTAATTTAGTGATAAATCAATGGTAAGTCGAAACGTATTCAATATGTACATTTCAAGCATTTTTCTAACTTTAACCCAAGTATATAGAACTATCGCGAGTTATTTAAGTAAAGGACGCTCTAAGGTGCTGATAAGCAAACGTGAGTATAGGGACTCTTGCTGACAAATAGGGTGATGCCTCTATGGTATTTATCGCTGAGTATAATTTATCAAACCACCTTTCTCTATTTAAAGAAAGAAAGATTAATGTCGATAAGAACGTCCCTTACTACGCAAAGAAAGCCGCAGTCAAGACCAAACACCCACTGAATAACACATACGCAAAATTCTTACCGGAATGTGCCACAACTGCAAGGAGGAAGGGCTCAGGGGTCTACTTTAACTGGTCTGCTGAAGACGCAGTATTAGACGTCTTGGCTAAAGACTACGAGAGGAGAGACACGGGTGTACGTATATTTACGGATATACGATTATTTTACGACGATATTAAATATACCCCTGACGCAGTAATACTGAACGCCGCGTGCAGCCGTAAGGCTAAATACATTATAGAAGTAAAGACGACGATGAGGCCTGAAAAGGGGAACAGGAGCCCGTCGAAGAAGTACTGCATTTTAAAGATAGGGGCACTGCAAGCTCTGAGGAACGCATCGGCCCTAGTAAAGGCTGGGGTGGTAGATGAGGTATTACCCAAGGTGGTGTATGCCGAGTTTATACCGGTCAAATACGACCCAGCAAGGAGGATGATGAGGATAGTGCTCATGAACCCAGAGGTCTACTCCGTAGGACTAGATGATGTGTTTAAGGTCGATAGAGAGCTTGCCGACATCATTTACGGTATTTTGGGGGGAGACAGAGATGACTTACTTACTCGCTGAAGTCGTAGTTACCCCCACGACCTCTGCTATTATACCGCCTTTTACGTCTAAGGTGGGTAAATCGTTAGTCCTCAGTCGAAAGGTCACAATATCACCCCTAAGGGTAGGTAACACGTATCTGGTCAGGTATTCTACCGTACCTTACTTCATGGAGGTCGAAGCAGGGAAGGAGTACTCCTTCGATGTAGGCGGGGACTACTACGACGTCATAGACGCTCTGAAAGGCTTGGAAAGGAAGAAGGTGTTCAACACCGTATGGGAGGTCGTGGACGTGAAATTGAGGGAGGTGGAGTTTGAGTTTAAGGATAAAATAAAGGTGAGCGTTAGGACACCCGCACTCATAGCAGACCCTCTAAAGAAGTCGAAGAAGAAAAGGTTTACCAACCTCTTCGCGTTCGTGTTCGCGGTGAACTTCATGGACCACTTGGGCCTCACTAGAGAGGAGTTCAGGGGCCTTATCCTCGAGGTAGAGGGCAAAGTAAGGGAAGAACCCTCTAAGGTTTGGTATGAGACCGTGATTTATGCGGGGAAAAAGGTGGTGGGACTGGTCGGAGAATTACGTTATACACTTCTGGAGGAGGACGAGAGGGTTAAAGGTGCACTGGAGAACGCTATAGCTAAAGGGATAGGGAGTTCAAGGAGGAACGGCTTCGGAAGAGTGACCGTGGAGAGTGAGTAAATGGGTTATAGGTGTCCCGAATGTAAAAAGGTATTTGATGACTTTAAAGACCTCAGGATCCACTACCGAAAAAGCCATATGGACGGTAGGTGTAGTATATGCGGCCCGGACGGTAAGAAGTTCAGTAATATAATTAGGCATTACCACATGAAAACCGATGACTTCCCACACTTGGTGGTCTTGTGCATTATTGAAGGTTACGATTTCATTGAGGACAAAAAATACAGGAAAATAGTTAGAAGCTTAGTAGAGACAGTACTAGAAGAAAGGAACGCTATGTTGTTTGAAATAATCTTCAATAAGGGGGACAGAGGTCGTTGAGCCCTACAAACCAACTACACTAGCGGTAAGGGTATATTTGGAGCCATTTTTTACTATCAGTTCTAAAAGATCTCGATTTCCGAATAGCGTTTACCGGGGAAAAACCTCGGTAGGGGAGTAGTACCATTACCCTATACGCTCATGGCCCGGGTATTTCACTCGGCCTTTAAAAAAGTAATTTTCTTTCGCATTAGTATAATTTGCGGACGAGTAACACGTTAATGTAGGATTAGTCTTAATACTCTACAAATTACGACCTCTCTATAACACGTTAATAAACTTATACACTACATCCCGTTAGTATTGCTGTGTGTAATTAACCATGACTTTGCGAGGTAAAGTCAAATTGTAAAAGAGCCTTGAAAGACCCACGGGACTTGAGTCGCCGGTAAAGTCTAATTATTGTGAATTTACTTAAAATTTATCTCAAGTTAAACTTAATTCCTTTTATCAAGAGAAAATTATGTGCAGACGTTCAGCCTGAAGGAGGTAAATATACACATTACTCCGAAGGGCAATTTCTCCGAAATGAAGGAAATTAACGCGACCCGTTATTTTACAAAAGACGGCTGGAGCTTGACTGAGGCAAAGGAAGAAAGGGTTCCTGATCACGACCCTTGCATTTCATTTAGGTCTGACTCAGTAGACAAGTTCTACAAGAGTAAGGATATAAGGGTACAAGAAGGGAGCGCTATATCGAAGAAAGTTGTGAGAGCTGTTAACGAATGCGTTGAAGAGAAAGTCCTCAATTACGTGGAGTATAGGGGAGTGAGGTTCGCTTATGCGGGAGACCCGTCTAAGATACCCACTGTAGTGGACTTCTTGAGGAGTTTAGCTAAGCCTTACACACAGTCCAGGGTGTTCAGCCTCGAGAGGATTACGGCGATACTGGACCCTGAGGTCACGTTACACATATTCCACCACGTTATGTCTTTACTGAGGAGCGATGAACCTGGGCTGAAACTCGAGGAGAGGCTCTCACCTTATCTAACCGTAATTGATGACCCTCTAAACCAAGAGTTAGTAGGGTTTTCCGTTTTCGACGACGAAGGTGTTAGGACGGTTAAGAAGGAACTTATAGGGGACGGATACGTATTAGAATACTTGGGTACTCTGACGAAGGGCAAGCCCGGAAATGCTAGGGGGGTTATACCGAGACCGGATTACTTCAACCTCATAGTAAAAGGAGGGGACTGGGAGCTAGAGGAACTGAGGGAGGAGACTAAAGAAGGGATAATAGTCAGCGGTGTTGAAAGGAGTGAGTTAATGAGAAAAAGCATAAGGATCTTCCCGAGAAGGGTCACTCTATTGGGAAAGGGAGATATCATAGTGAGAGAGATAGCGATCCCCCTGCAGGAGCTGGTCACTATAGACGCTTTATCGAAAGAGGTTAGGAGTGCCTTTATAGACGAGGAACACGGGGGGATCGCTCCTTATATAAGGATGATGGTGAGACCGATTATCTACTGAACCCACTGGTCTTAAATTTTCCCAGCTTATACGATCCTTTCTTTATGTGTATAGACGTTGAAGCTCTTACCGCGTAAAAAGCCGATTAAAGTCACTCCTGCTTCCTCAGCCATGTCGATCGCTAAGCTCGTGGGGGCAGATATACCGCAAATAATCGGTATCCCAGCCTTTATCGCCTTGCTCACTATTTCGTACCCTAACCTACCGCTAACTTGCATTATATGTGAATCAGCTGGTAATTTTTTCTCTAGGATAAGCCTACCTATTACCTTATCTACGGCGTTATGTCTACCGACATCCTCGTAGATATAGACTAACTTGCCGTTTTTTGTAAATAACGCAGAAGCGTGAAGGCCTCCGGTTATATTAAACGCGTTCTGCCCCTGCTTCAATTTTTCGGGCAAGGAAAAAATCAACTCTTTGTTCACTTTAGTCTCGGACTTTATTATGCTCACCATGTAAAGAAATGCCCTACCGCAGACACCACAACTGGAGCTCACTATTAGGTCTCTAGCCCTGACTTTAAGTTCCTTATTTAACCATACGTCCACCGTGTTATCTCTGACCTCTATCTCTCGTATGTCATCCAAGCCCTCTATTACACCTTCAGAATACAGGAAACCTATTGACAGTTCCTTATCGTCTCCCGGCGTCCTCATTATGATAGCGAAGGTCTGGCAGTTTTCGTCGCATACCCTAATATGTAAAGGCTCTTCTATTGTTACAAAGTCTTCCTCTACGGTCTCGTCCTTGTCCTTAACTCGCGTCAACTTAACCTTTTTTACTTGCACTCCCTATCGCCTTCAATATCCTCAAGACCAAGTAGAGCCCTCTCTTTACGTCAGGGTCGTTTAGCTGTTTTATCAAGTCTTTCAGTGAGACGTCCTCGACCTCTTCCTTACCGCTTAGTACACTGTAAATTACGTCAATATTCCTTATTAGTATAGCGTTCTGTTCAGCCAAAAACGCCATGTTCTCGTCAAATTTTTCGATTATCCCGGTGAGCAGTGGTAATATCCCTGACCTTTGCAGGGCGTTCAGTAATCTCAGGAACTGTTCTAGTGCCTCTTTACTTTCCGTTAATTGTTGTATCAGTCCGTCAAGGGTCTGAACTCCTCTCTCCTCCATTTCCTCTCCACCTCTATCCCCTTTTGTCTTTTTCTTTCGTTTACGTGAAACCTCCAATTGTCCAGAGGTAGGGGACTATACCCCGTGCCTCCTTCTACCTTTTCTATGACTACCGGCGTATCTTTATACCCCGGTGTCCCGCTTGCCCTATCTACTTCCAGTCCGGTAAGGTTGTTAACACCTTTAGAGGGATCAGACGCGAAGATGGGGATAAATATTTCGTCCCCTTGAACCCTATCGCTTACTACGGCCCTAGCCCTGATCTCTCCACCGAATCTAGACTTTATCAACACAGTATCTCCGGTGCTTATAGAATACTTAGAGGCTAATTCCTTAGATATTTCTACGAAAGTCTCCGGGACTTTTCTCCTCAACCCTTCTACTCTCCTGGTCATGTTACCGACGTGAAAGTGCTCTAAAACCCTCCCCGTATTTACGATTACCCTATGGACTTCGTCCTTTAGGTCCGGAGGGGCCCAACTCAACTTATGCAAGACTGCTTTTCCGTCTCCGGTCGCAAAACTGTTAACGTAAAGGAGGGGAGTATCTGAGCCATAATCGTTCACGGGCCACAAGAGGCTCTTAAAGCCTTCAAGTCTTGAGTAATTAACCCCTGCGAATATCGGGCAAAGTCTGGCTATCTCGTCCATGACTTCCGAGGGGTGTTTATAGTCCCAGTCTGCCCCAAGTGCTTTGGCTATCATCTGTATTATCTCCCAATCAGGCTTGGACTCACCTAAGGGTTCAATAGCCTTATAAAACCTCTGGATCCTCCTCTCTGTGTTGACGAATGTCCCTTCTTTCTCTAAGCTAGCTGAAGCCGGCAATATAACGTCTGCTAATTTAGCAGTCTCGGTCATGAACATGTCTTGGACCACTAGAAAGTCCACTTTTTCAAGGGCCTGTCTGGTTAAGGGAGTCCCGCAGTCTACCATTACTGTATCTTCTCCGACTATGTATAAAGCGTGGACCTTTCCCTCTAGTACTCCCTCGATCATCTGAGGTATTTGAAGCCCGGCCTTTGTGCTTAACTTTGCGTTCCACGAGTCCTCAAATTTCCTGACCGCATTTTCATCATCTAACCTTTGATATCCCGGTAAATAATTGGGTAAACAGCCGAAGTCGCTTACACCTTGGACGTTATTATGCCCCCGCATTGGGTAGGCCCCAGTCCCAGGTTTACCGTAGTTGCCGGTTATGAGCAGTAAGTCGGAGATAATTGTGGAAGTGTCCGCTCCTCCCAAGTGTTGGGTCACCCCCATACCCCACAGTACCACAACGCTCTTTGCCTTATGGATCACCTCAGCTAGTCTCACTATCTGGTCTTTTGGGACTCCGCTTATGCTCTCGACATAGTCCAGAGTGAACTGCTTTACGTAGTCCTTAAACTCCTCAAACCCTTTGACTCTCTTCTCAATGAACTCTTTGTCTATCCACCCCTCGTTTATTAAGTAGTTGGCTACTGCTGCCAGTACAGCAGCATCAGTCCCCGGTTTAGGTCTTATGAAAAGGTCAGCCTTCTCCGCTATTTCATGTTTTCTTACGTCCATTACTACTATTTTAGCCCCCCTGACCTTCTGGGCCCTCTTTATTTTGCTCCCGATCACTGGGTGGCTCTCGGTGGTGTTATGGCCGATGATTATTATGAGCTCAGCCTCCTCTATGTCCTTAATCGAACCAGAGTCCGCTCCTATCCCCACTGTCCTCCAGAGTCCCACGGTAGCCGGTGCTTGACAGTATCTGGCCGAGTTGTCAATGTTATTAGTCCCTATAACAGCCCTTGCAAGTTTCTGTAAGAGGTATGCCTCTTCGTTGCTCATTTTATCAGAGGCTATGAACCCTATCGAGTCAGGCCCGTATTTTTCCTTAATTTCTCTCAGCCTTTTTGCAATGTATGAGATCGCTTCCTCCCAACTGGCTTCCCTGAACTTATCTCCTTCTCTAATCAGGGGCTTTGTAAGCCTGTCTGGACTATTTACGAAATCCCAGCCGAACTTTCCCTTAACACAAGTGAGTATACCGTTAGCTGGTGATTCGGGTTTAGGCTCTACCTTAAGTATTTTCCTACCCTTAGTCCACACCTCAAAGGAACATCCCACTCCGCAGTATATACAGACCGTCTTAGTCTTCTTTATCTGGTTCTCCCTTGCCTTTGACTCTAGCTCGCTAAAGGTCATCAACAAGTTAAAGCTGTCCTCCGCTTTACCTACAGCCTCTATTATCTTTTTCTTAAGGTCCCTCCTGATCCAGGTGAAATATCCGGCCTCTCCCAAGATGGACTTTTCCATCAGAGCGTTTACGGGACATACTGTGACACACGTCCCGCAGTTTACACATGAAGAGTTTCCTATGGGGTTACCGTTGTCCCAGACCACTCTGGGTGGGTTTAAGTCCCAGTCTATCCAGATTACCTCGTTCACTGCGAAATCTTGACATGCTTCTACACACCTACCGCAGAGTATACATTGTGAAGGGTCATAAATATAAAAAGGACCAGAATCGTCTAGAGGATAGGGCTTTTCGGTGTACTTCTGAGAACTTATACCCGCCTTAATAACCGCTTCATGGAGTACACAGTCCCCGTTGTTGTTCTCACAAATGCTACAGTATAGTTTATGGTACCTCAAAATCCTCGTAATTGCAGACTTTCTAGCACTTAACGCTTTGGGGCTGTTTACCGAGATGTCCATCCCCTCTGAGGCTTTGGTGGAACATGCCCTAACGAGCTTCCCGTTAACCTCTACTATACAAGAGTCACAGCTCTGCAGGGGAGTTAGTCCCTCGTTATAACATATATGGGGTATATAGATCCCGTTCCTCTTAAGGAGGGATAATATACTTTCTCCCTCTTCAGCCACCATTTCTCTGTTATCGACTAATACCTTCAGAGCCACAACCTTTAGATATCACCTAATATTTAAAAACTTACCTTAATAACACTATAAAATTAAAATTTCTTTTTTATTTTTAGAAAGGTTTACTTATATATAGTCCATTTATAATAAATGTGGGCGTTATTTGACGTTCACCTGAGCGAGGTAGTGTCGCGTGGATCAGCTTGCTTGTTCTTGGACTTCTGACTTCCCGCCTAAAGGGCGAGGCTTTCAATCCTTTGTATATATTCCGTTTCAACCTTCGGAACCATTTGTGAAAAATGTGAGGCTACGATAGACGTATGCTTAAAATGCTAAACAGTTTCTTGTTGGCTTTTAGAACCCTACAAGTGTTAGCAACTTATAAGTACACATGGAGACCGAAAATTAAGTATGTAATACCTATCGTATAGCGTTTTACGTAAAACTATTACGTCTACATGTTTTTACTAATTAGGTGTATGATATTAATACCCCGCGGTTGGGAGTCGGGAAATCTTGAACATTAACGTAAGGTAAGGTACAAGTACCCACGTAAGTGTTTAGGGTAATACCCAGCCGTTACCATTACCAATAAGTTCTACCCGTACAAAATCAGCGGTGGGTATTACCTCTCCCCATGTTCAGTATGACTTTGTCCCCGTCGACTATTACTAAACCGTATTTTTCCATGGTATGGAGGTAGTCCGCGTGTTTAACACCCAGTGAGTCCCTTATGTCTTTGACAGTGGCTTCGCCTCCAGACCTGATTAGGAACCTTATTATGTCGTTCTCTAACTTTTCGTCGCTTTCCGGGACTCTCATCCTCTCCTTATACTCTTGGTAAGTCTTTTTGTCTAACTTCCTATATATTTTTACGTGTAAATGATATACTGCCATTATCCTTTGGGCTATGTCTAACGCCTCCTGGTCTGTTAGCCTTATCTGTTTCTCTCCATCATCATCTCCGACTATTATAAAGAAAGCCCCGTCCTTTATCTTGCCTTCCTTTACAGCTGGCGGGCTCTCGCCAACCCGGATATAAATCCTCTTCCCGTCCTTCTCATGAGTTTTCCTTACAATAATAGTCATTATTATTAAACACCCACGTCAACTTTTAAGCTTACTTGTCACGGGTTTAAATACCTGTTAAACATACACTAACGACGTGTTACCGTTGCTGGTAACTAAGGGGTGAGGACCTCATAACGTTTTACGTAAAACCACGACGTATCTTAATCAGTAATTACGAAGGCTTACATAGCAGAGCCGTCGGGGCTCTGAAATTCCATAAGGTCAGAATAAAGCCCCAGTATTTGGTGTTTGAGGAAAATTTTGGTGCTGCTGACTTCTCCGACAAACCCTATTAGGGCCTTAGCAGTCGAGGTTGACAAACCGCCAACCTATTTAGCCTGCTGGACTATGCGTACTGTACAATTATCCATCCTTTAAAAAGACTATAAGTACCCCCTTCCCTCTACAGTGGGTTTTAACACTTAGTTTTAGAGCTGTCCTGCCCTTCACACCTGATTAAGCTCACCTTCAAGTTTATAAGACTTGTAGGAAGAGTTCTTACCTCTGGGCTTCACACGCTCTACTTGTACCTCGCGGTCTATAATCGTCATAGACCGCGTAGGTGTCTGCGTTGACCTTTTAGACCTCCTTGAGGAACTCCTTTAACGGGATCGCGTTCGTTTTAGTTATAAGCTCCTTGTCTTCTGACACCAGGGTTAAGCCGTTTACTTCTGACGAATATACGTATGAGGCATCGTAATAGGTAAGCCCCTTTTCCACAGCTATCTTCAACACGCTGTGTATAGGAGGGTCTTCTAAGACTCTGAACCCTTTCATTATCTCCTCGAACACCTCAGCTGTACGTACGGGATCTCTGACCTTCTTGTGGAGATAAGACTCCTTCCATATCACATTTCCTACCTCATAAAACGTCAAACGTAAAATGTATACCTTGTCTAGATCGACGTTATCTATATACCTAGTAACGACCGGGTATAGTGCCGAGGTGTCTAATAAGAACCCCTTACCTCTCGTCCCTGCTCTCCCTCACTGCTCTGGCCCAATCCTCTTCACTCACGTCCCTCATGAGCTCCTTAAGCTCTAACGCCATCGCCTTTATTCGCTCCTTCTCTTTTTCCCTTATAGCTTCTTCAATCGCCTTTTCTACTATCTCCCTAATATTGATCCCGAGCTCTTCTGCCTTCCTCTTTAACTCCCTCCTCACCCTCACGCTCAAGACCTCTGACATAAGTACGTATACGTAAGGCGTATATATAAACTTTGTTTACGCCAACATAATAGTTGAAGGTCCTTTTCTAAGCGAACAGAGCGATAAGGAGTACGTGATCATAAGTCTAAAGGTGAGATCTAATATAGAGAACTGGAAAGAGGTTAAATCAGAAGTTCTTAGGAGGTTACTCCAGCTGAGAAAAGGATAAACGAGAGGTCATACAGTATTTTAAAGGACGGGAAGAAGGTGGCCTCGCCCTCGTTTAAACTTAATCCTCGAGTTTCTTAAGATAACCTCGTCTTTACTTAACGTCTTCGGATCGTTATTCTTCGTGTCTATAGGCTTTCATCTGAATATTAAGAACGTAAGTTTTATATGGCTACACACTTAACATGAAACTTTTTATAATTGCAATAGTTAATTATAGCTAAGAAAACTGCAATTTCAAAATGTATCTGAAAACGTAAAAATTGGGACATTATCTATGATGACTTTAGCCGCGCTAATGATCGTCTATCAAGGGGTAGCATTATCCCAACCCGTCAGGCTGACGCCCTATGAGACAAAAGTGATAGAATTAGCCTTGATTTCCTTATTGATAGGATTGACAATAGGTATTATACATTTAAGAGCAAGGTTTAAAGAAATAGTAATGTAACTAAATAGGTATATTAGCGTCTATGCTCCTTATTTTTCTAATTTTATGTAATGATAAAGACTTATACTGTTAAGAATCGCCTAATCATACTTCATTTCAATTAAGATAAAAATCACTTAATTCCTACTCCTAATTGAGTTTTAGCTCTAACACTTAGTATTAAGAGGATAGTCATCGAAATAGCTGTGAAAAGAGTAGCTACTGCCTTTATATCTATCGAACTGACGACAGGTACTATTACCCCTCCTAGTGCTGCGGTATTCAGCGCAATACCCATGTTCCTGGGCGTAGCACCATAAGCCGACGCAAGCCTTGGCGCTATAGAATTAATCCCTAAGCCAAAAGCTGTAAATAACACAAGGACGTAAGGAATAGACGTTTGGAAAAATAGTACACCACTTATTGCAGACACCAAAGTATATATCGCGGTGACTTTGGCTTCACTTATTGACAACCTGGGCACCAGTAAGTACATAGGTATTGAGAGTGCATAACCTATAATCACCCAAATAATCCCGCCTTGGTCTTCAACGATACTCGGTGCCAGCTGTAACACAAATGCAGGCTCAAACGAGAAGAAGAAGATCAAGACGGAAGTCAGAGACGGTAAAGATAGGCTCTGGTTTTTATACCTTGCGAAATCGGTCACATTAGGGTAAAGCAAGGAGAAAGGCGAGGTTATCAACCCGCTTAGGGCGATCAAAGTCCACTCCTTCAAGTATATGTATGCTATTGCACCCCCTATCCAGCCGAAAGCCCATCCACTCATGGTCAGTGCAACCAAAAGTTTTTTACCTGAGGAAACGGCTTCCTCTACGGCTAGAGAAGTCGCTATCCCGAAGACTACGCCGATAAATGCCCTTACAGCTAACAAAAGCGGGATATTGATAGTAATACCGCTTGCTACTGATAAAATGCCGAGAGATATAGTTGAGAATACGTATAGAGCCTTAGAACCTAAAGAGACTATCAAACGTTGATAGGTCAAAGAACCTATGATTCTCCCTCCGAACGGTATAGACACGATCAGGAAGGACAACCACTGAGGCAAATTAAACTGAGTTACGGTAAACGCTGGGGCTACCATAACGTATGTTGCTAACGAATACAACAATAAAGGGGTTAACCCGCTGAGGACTTGTTTGTTTGAACTCATTAAGGTCATATTTAAATATTACAAGATAAATATAAGCGTTGCCAAATTTATGTATAAACTATTTGAGAGGTTTTAATAATTATCATGATTTTTAGATAAACGTTAAATATTATTTATTATATATCGCTTGATTTTAAAAAATAATCAAAACAATATCAATGACGAAAATTTTCACCTATTTATATCGCTAATATTGGGCTAAATATAACCGTGATAAAGTTTTTAGTCCCACAGAAAAATATAATCGTAAAAGGTAAACGTTTTTTATCATCAAAGACCTCGGCGGCGAACTGTTATTTTTATTCCAGCTCAGCATGTTAAGGGCAAAAAGATAAAATTATGGTGAAAATCGTGGTTAAGCCCGGCAAACTCATAGAGAAGGTCCACGTTTACTTCGGCTTTTAGAGTATGAGGGAGTATTTATTCTCTATCAGGTGGTAAAGGACAAAGGGCCGTCTAAAACTGCGTTAGTACCTACGCTTTAACAAAGAAAAGGCCCTAGCTCTTTAAAACCTGACGGTGATTTTAAAAAAAGCTAAAAACCTTTCAGAAAGGACAAAAAAAGTCGATCAGATCAGATTTGCTAACGGTATTGCAAAAGCCCAACTGTAACTGTTATCCAGAAATACCGTACTACCCACTACCACAGCGTTGACTATTCCAAACCTCCCGCCAACATAGTAGCTTTTTATTAACATCCCGTTACTTGCGTTATATACGTCAACATAACTCCCTGCAGGTTCAATTAGGTAACCGTTAACTACTACAGGGTTAGCCCTTCCACCGCCAGCTCCGCTTGGGGGCCCTTGGACACCAGGTATTTTTGCCTCCCAGATTATTGCACCGTCAGTCTCGTTTATAGCATAGATAGTATTTGTTACCGGTGAACCCACATAAACTACGCCATCATATATCAACGGCACTCCACCCTTGAATGCGGGTGGGACATAACCTCTCCCTACTTGTTCTATCCACAACAGGTGACCGTTAGTCGCGTTTAGAGCAAATACTGCAAAACCGATGGTCTTATTAGACTTCACAAAATTCACTATGGTACTCTGTACTACGATTGCCCTACTTTGGTCTACTGCAGGTGAGACGTCTCCCATCCCGGTATTGAAAGGAGTATAACCTTTAGGTAATGTGAACTTCCATACGATGTTCCCGTTAGCTACATTAACTGCCACCAATTCACCGTAAGGTGGTTCCGCTAAAGTAAAGCCCATTATAGCGATTGCGGTACCGTTGGGGAAAATGTAGTAGTTAGTAGAGCTCATGGAGTCAAACGCTGAAACGCCCACATAAGTCCTCCATACTACTTGTCCGGTTGTAGCGTTTAACGCTACTATATGTCCCGAACCGTCTCCATATATCACCAAGCCGTCAATATAAGCCGGAGTGGGCATTACATTACCTCTGTCAAAGTGCACCCATAAAAGTTGCCCGTCGGTAGCGTTAAAGGCGTAGACAGCACCGTAGCTGTACCCCCTTATTACGTTGGCAAAGTTACCGGTAACAGCGGCAAAAAGCCCGTGGGAAGCCGAGAACCCAGCGTCCCCTATAGACGATATTACTATAGGCCCTTTAGGCGTGTCGATGACGAGCGGGTTGCTCATCACAGAGTTTGCCGTAGTTGCCATCCAGACCAGTTTACCGGTATACGCGTTTATGGCGTAAATAGCATTAGAATCAGCGGGCACATACACTATGCCGTCATAATATGAGACTCCCACTGCGTCTCCGACCATCTGAGTTAAGGTTACAGCTGAAGACTTATTTCCGAGTGCCTGATATGCAGGGAACGGTGCGTTTAGCGGTAAGCCGTTCATCTGTTCATATGCCCATTCTACTGCAGGGAAACTTATGTTAAGGTAAGACTCGTGGTTCTGTGAGAAAGCGTACACAGTCCAGTTAGGTGACTGCGAGGGGTCGTGAGGTAAATTATAGGGGTAATAGTATACCATTGTCCATTCTGGTAATAAACAGTTACCGTAATTGTAGTAAGTGTACTGGTACCAAGTAGATGTAGAGTTAGAGAAAGTAATGAGGGTTACATTTTCGTTGACCCCGGTAAGCGGTGAAGGCATTACCATCGATTTAGTCTGAAAGGTGATCCCAGACGTTGGAGGCGTAACAGTCTGTGTAGTAGTTTGTGTGACTGTAGCGGTTGTGGTTGATGTTTGGGTGACCGTTGAAGTCTGAGTAACTGTCGTAGGGACTGTTTGGGTTATAGTCTTTGTTGAAGGGGAGTGTATAGCATACCCTAATCCTACTCCAATAACTAGTCCTATAAGAAGAAGTACTATGGCGAAGGCAGTTGAACCTGTTTTCATGTTCTATCATGGTTAATTTAGGGCCATTCACTTATAATTTTAGTCAGTTTTTAAACTAATTATTGAGTTTTGAAATAAGATATGCAAATAATCCCTTAAAAAGCCTTAAAATATATACGCCTAGTGAGTTTAATTGAAAAATTTATCTTATGGAGATTATTAATAAAGTGTTACGAGTTTAATAGTGAGCGGTCATGTATCCATTTATTTTCTATATCTAAACAGTTTATGCAGAGAACTCATCACTAGCAATTTGGAGACCAAACTGCCCTTATAAACTAAAGCGTGTCACCGTAGGAGGTTCTCCTTAACTAATAATCCTCCTATGGTTGCAAACCCAAGTCTGTTAGAGGCGTAGTATGAGGCAACTATATGGCAATTACGCAATACTAAAATCTCCTAGGTATACTCTATCTTTATCTTAGGTTTCTCGTCGTTTAATACTTTCTTTATTGCTTCATCACCTTTTGCACCTTCACATTGTGCTTCTATTATCCTTCCTCCCTTTACTACTATCCTGCAGTCGTTAATTGTAATTATTATTTCACCATTATAGTCCTTACTTGCTTCTAACTGGTATTGCAATATTTGCCTTACTTTCAATTCTTCGCTTCTTCCTTTATATTTTTCCTCAAGGTTCTTTGCAAAATTTCTAAGAAAAACTTCCATAGTGGTCCCCGCTAGCCTCTCTAGGGGGCCTGAGTATTCACCTTTTATTAGCAAGTCTACTTCACCGCTCTTCTTAGGGTAGGCTTCTACTGTAAACTTGAAGGAAGCTTTAGGGAATTTCATGACCCCCTCATGGACTACACGGTTTATCCCAATAGTCCTTTTCATTGAAAATTTGAATGACATAAAGACCCGGAATTTAGCAATATAACTGTCTTCGCTTATCATCTCAATGTCCTTAAGGAACATCCACCAGTTCCTGATGTTCTTTAAGTCGTAAACGTCTCGGAGTAACTGTCTTTGATCAGCCTTAAGTGTAAGCATAACTCTCTTTTCTATCATTACTAGTACATTAGTGATAATTATATTTAAATTTTTTTCATTTTATCTATTATATATTATCGATAATTATACTATTTTACTAGGCCGTCCTAAAGATAAACAATAATAGCAATAGTATACTAGACGCGTTTTCTTGTCATTTAAGGATAATCAAGATATACGTTTTATGATAATGTTTTATACTATTCAGATTTAGCAGGGTATTCTCATACATATAAAATAATTTTCTAGACGTAAACCGAGTAATGTTTCACGTAAAATCCTTACGTCGACGTGTTTTTACTAATTAGACATGTAATATTATATATTTCATGGTCATGAGTCGGGGGTTCTTGAATATTTAACTAAGACTAAGTACAAGCATAGACGTAATTATTTAGGACAAATTCCGTTACCACGATTTTTTCAATAAGCGCTGTCCGAGGTATTGAGGTTAAGATGAAAATCCATGGCATATGCAGTAGCGTGACGAAATCTTTGTCATATCCTCTACATACAGTACGTCCTAATACACCAAATGGAGTTTCAGAACTACAGAGTTTCACACCATATAATACTATACTTAGTCAGTTATAAAGGACAAGAGTACTTTGGTATAAAACGTGAACATTTTCTGGGCAGAAGGACGAGGTCTTACCGTATAAGCGTCTGACTAAGTATAAATACCTTGCACTTGACCTAAGCTATAGACCCAAACTCCTACATCCCTCTTCTTATGACTAAGATTAATCCTTACTCCACTCTTAAGATTACTTACGGCTTAATATTAATACTGTATACCTATACTTTTCACTTCAATAGATATAGGATTTTCTAGTTAGTTTATATCAGGTGATGAAAAATAAAAGCTACTATAAAACTATGTAGAACGCTCCAAATAGGGTGAAAAGACCGTATATAAAACAGAACTTATTAAAATATGGTCTTGGTAGTGGTCATAAAGAAGCTAGTTTATTAGGCTGAATCCTTTTTCACGCTAATAGGAATCTTTTATATCTGTTTATGTTAGGTTCCTATAACAGGACGACACCCCACTCAATGTGGGCTATGCCCAAAAGATTGCAGAAATGTGAGCCCCGTGCTGTTGGGCTCAAAGGAGCCCCATAACCCACATACTGTTAAGTTAGGTAGGCGGTCGAGGGCTAAGTCCCTACACCCGAACATAATTAAAAGTTAAAATGATGGAAATGAAGGTGTAGGGACAAACGGTAATCACTAGGATATGTTATAGTGTCGTTATAGCACGAAAACCTCATATTTCCTAGTATTCGAAGGGTTATATTACTTATTCCTAAGAATTTATGAATGAAAGAATTCTGCTATAATCCCAAAGAAGGATATAGGTAAATCTTCTAAATAAGTTTTATATATCTCTCAGCGAGATTAATGGAAATTAGAGTACGCAGAGGGTTCTGTCAGTTTAAGTGCTATGGAGGCACATTTTTAATCCGATAACACTTTATCTTTACTCTCAATTTTTCCACAACGTGAAAAAGAAGTTATCATTATTTGAGGCGACTGCAATAGGACTAGGGAATATTATAGGGGCAGGGATCTTCGTGATGGCAGGGAGTACGATATACTTAGCGGGGCCATCAGCACTAGTCTCATTTATAATTACCGGGCTATTGGCCATGAGTATAGGCCTCAACAGTGCTGAACTAGCCTCAAAGTACCCAGAGACTGAGGGAGGTGTGTACTCATTTGCCAAACTCACTATGGGGGACTCCGTAGGGTTTCTGGTCGGGTGGATGCGTATGATCTCCTATTCCGTGTCCGGGGCTGCTACCGCGTTAGGCTTCGCCAGTTACCTACAAGTCCCGGGTCTAACTTTTATCATCGCCGGGATCCTTATACTCGTCTTGGGGGTAGTATACCTAACGGGGCTAAAACTGACCTCTGAGATCGAGTCCGTCCTGGTAGTGGTGAACATATTAGGCCTCATATTGTTCATAGCATTTGCCCTGGTGTCGGGAAAATTTAACATCTCGCATTTCACACCTATCGCACCTCACGGGTTATATGGAATACTCTCAGCTTCCTCTCTTGCCTTCTTTGCTTACTCCGGCTTTAACACTATAGCGACTTTAACACCGGACGTAGAGGACGGGGAAAAGACAGTACCTAGGGCTATAGTCATCTCTTTAGTCATAACTTCACTCCTCTACATCATGGTCGTCTTCTCTATGTTATATATACTCCCGTGGCAGGTCTACGGCCAACAGGGGAACCCCCTCTCATTTGCCCTACAACGAGCTAGAGCTCCCTTACTCATCGTATTGGCTGTATCCGCTACGGCTGTGATAGCGACCCTTACCGTTACCTTATCTACAATAATAGCGACAGTAAGGACACTTAAGCAGATGGCTGAGGACAACTTGATACCTCCAATTCTAGGCAAAAAAGAGAGTATAACTACATTTATAGTAATTTCAATAATGGTCTCCTCTTTAGGGCTAGGTAATGTAGAAGTGATAGGGTTAGTATCTAATTTCGGTACAGTCTTTTCTTACCTGACCACAGCGTTGGCCGTAATAATATCTAGAAGGAGGGGGATTATGGGGAGTTTTAGGGCCCCGTTATACCCTTACCTCCAAATAATGTCAATTTTACTGTCCTTAGTGGTTATTGGGGCTCTGGGTGAAGAAAGCCTTGTCTTAGGTGTAGTGTCCCTACTGGTCGGGCTGGTACTGCATGTCATCCATGTGGAAATTAACGTGGTAGAAAAAGGGAAGACGTTGAACCCTCACGGGAGGATTAAGAGGGAGGGAAGACCTTAGTTTTCCTTTAGTTTATAACCGAACCTTTTTACATATAAGTCTTCCTCTTCCTTTATCTCTACTATTTCCAATATCGAGTATATCTTTCCGTGGAGGGCCCTCTCCATCCATAATATTAGGCCCATATTTAAGATATTTGATAAAGGGTAGGCTGCTACTGCCCCTAGGGCTATAAACAAGTTCTCTGGGACTGGGAAAACGTAAAGGGCTATAAAAGGGGCTAGGAAAAGTATTGGGAACAGGACTTTGTCCCTTCGGCTCTGCTTCACTGCCCTAGAATACTTGTACTCCCTAATGTACTCCTTATTCGTCTTCAACGTCTTAAACGCCCTGATAAGCTCTCCTTTCCTATAAAACACCAACAGTAAAGATAAGACTGCTACAGATAGGAAAAAATATATACCGTAACCCTCTATGGCCGAGAACGTAAGTAGCCCAACGACTAGTATTAGTGAAAAAACTTCTGCCTTCCCTATCCTGAACTCCCTTTCCTCGTCAATATAAGTGGCATGCGACATAGTGGTCTGGCTCTACTTCAACGAGTTGAGGCTCCTTTATTTTACAGACTTCTTTCCTGAAAGGACATCTCGGGTACAGTGGACACCCGTTTGGCGGGTCTGGTTCATCAGTATCTTTAAGTTTTACTTGTAAGGCATACCCTGGCTCCGGCACCGGAATTGCGGCTATGAGGGCTTGTGTGTAAGGGTGTTTGGGATTTTCAATTATCTGATCGGTCTTACCGTATTCGACTAAGTCACCGTGATATAACACGAAGATCCTAGATGACACATAAGACGCTGTAGCTATGTCATGGGTGATCATCAGGATCGATGTCCCTTTTTCATTTGCCTTAGTGAAAAGGTCAAGGATACTGGCCCTAATTGAGACGTCTAACATAGAAACTGGCTCGTCAGCCACAATGAATTCAGGGTTTAAGACTAATGCCCTTGCAATGGCCACCCTCTGCAACTGCCCTCCTGAAAGCTGGGTAGGATAAGAAACGCTGAACTCTTCAGGGGGTGTTAAGCCCACTTCTTCTAACGCTTCATATACCATTTTCTTTTCCTCTTCTTCATTTCTTGCGAGCTTGTGGATCCTGATCCCCTCTGCTATTACGTCATATACTTTCATCCTGATATCTATAGCGTCAAAGGGGTCCTGATATATTATCTGGTTCTTCCGCCTAAACTCCTTTAACTGTCTTCCCCTTAACTTGAACACGTTCTTATCGTTCCAGATGACTTGTCCAGACAGCGGTTTAATTAACGCTAACAGAGTCTTACCTAAAGTAGTCTTACCGCTACCGGACTCACCCACTACTGATACTATTTCTTTGTTTTCTACCGTTAAAGAGACGTTATTTACGGCTTTTATTACCACGTCTTTAGTCTTGAAATATACTTTCAAGTTCTTTGCCTCTATCATCCCCATCACTTCCTAAGGTGACAAGCTACGTAGTGTGTAGGGGAGACGTTAACTATTTCTGGTTCAACACTTTTACACACGTCCATAGCAAATGGACACCTGGGGTTAAACCTACAGCCTGAAGGGGGGTTCAGTAGGTCTGGTGGAGAACCCGATATAGACTTTAACTTACTCCCCCTCTTCCTTATGTCCGGGATGGATTCCAGGAGTAACTGGGTGTAGGGGTGAGAGGGCGCTTTATATATTTCCTCCACCTTTCCGAACTCAACTATTTTTCCCGCGTACATAATAGCTAAGTAATCGCTTAAGCCAGCGAGTAAGGCCAAGTCGTGACTTACGAATAACATACTGAAGTTCTTCTCCTTTTTGAGTTTCCTTATAATATCTATTATCTGGGCCTGGACTATTACATCTAGTGCTGTAGTAGGCTCGTCGGCAATGACCAATTTAGGGTCTAGCAGAAGGGCCATTGCTATCACTACCCTCTGTTTTTGCCCCCCTGAAAGCTCGTGAGGGTATTTTTCTAGGACTTCAGGCCTTAAGTTAACAGACTTTATCATCGAATAGACCCTTTCTAGTGCCTCCGCTTTTGACGTGTCCTCATGGGCAAGTATAGTCTCTACCATCTGGTCCTTTACCTTATAGACGGGGTCTAACACGTCCATAGACACTTGGGGTATCCAACTTATCTCCTTCCACCTAATCTTTTTACTGAAACTTTCCTCATCCATCTTTAAGATGTCTCTATCTTGGTATAACACTTCTCCCCCTTTTATTTCAGCATTTTTAGATAACACACGGAATATCGTGTTAATGAGCGTAGACTTACCGCTCCCTGATTCTCCCGCTACGCCTACTACCATTTGGTTAGGTACGTATAGGGAAACCCCGTCTACAGCTTTCACATAACCAGTTTTAGTCTTAAAATAAGTCTTTAAACCTTCTATTTTAAGTATAGCCCCGTTTGTTGGAATGTTCAAGTATTATTCACCCCTTACCTTGAAAGGACTTAGGACGTCTTGTAGGGCAGTGCCGAAGTAGTAAAACGCTACCGATAACAAAACTATTGACAGGCCCGGTGGGATAACCCACCACCAAGCAAATGAGTTAGCACTAGACGCAGCGTCCGTAGCTGCTCCCAGCATGTTCCCCCACGTCGGAAACTCTGATAAGGAGATACCAAAACCTAAAAAGTCCAGCCCCGATTCTATCAGTATAACTACGGGTACGTCATAAGCTAGCTGTGCAAAAACTACACCTAATATATTAGGCAAAATGTGTTTCCTTATTATGTGAAAAGGACCTCCTCCCATAGCCCTCGATGCCTCTACAAAAGTCCTGCTCCTTACGCTTAACGTTACCGACCTGATTATCTTCATAGTCCCCATCCATGACAGCCCCCCTATTATTAGGAGGATCAGCACGGGCTTACTTATTTTAGCGGCAATCCCAGTAACTACAAACACGGTCTCAAGTGATATTAGTAATGGTAGGCCCGGGATTGTTAGGAAGAAGTCTGTTAGGGAATTCAAAACTAGGTCGGTCTTTCCACCTACGTAACCTGCTATTAACCCGAAAATTAGGCCTATACCCACTATGAGTATTGAAGCGACCACGCTTAACTCAAGGTCGAACCTAGCACCTATAACGTACTCCGCGTAGACGCTGGCGCCGTTATCATCAGTACCTAAAATCCCGAATGCCCTACCCAAGTCGCTGAAGTGAATGGGGGCTATGTATACTTTAGCAGGTGTAGATCCGATATTTATCACACTCACTATAACGCTTACTGGCCCAGGCTTACCCATGAGCTGAACTGGTAGTTGTAGCCCTACAAGTGCTTGTTGACTATACGGTAAAGAGGCCACATAAGGGCTATCAGATGGGTTTAGTGTAGAAGGGCTTACTGAGATAGGGTTAGGCGTATTCAAGTTGAGTGGACTTGTGGGGTAATTATACTCAAATTGGTAAATAGAAGGCACATAACTCAGTAGGAAAAATTTATAGCCGGAGGTGTTTACTCCGTAGACGTTAACTTGGACTCCCTGCGTAGTATAAGGGATGACCTTAGTGGAAAAAGTAAATGAGTATGGGTAACTGTACTTCCAGTCTAGAGTAAACGTGAGGTTTGCGGACTGTTTGGGTTTAAGGTACACGACGTAATATGAACCGTTATAAGAGACTTGACCATTTCCCGAACTAGAGGTCAAGTTGAGAGTAGCGCTCATATCGGGGGGATAGTCCTTATACTGCGGAAAAATTGTAGCCCATGAAGGTACTGCATAAGGGCCTGCTACGTAATATTCTGAGGATGAGTAAGGGTTTTTGTATGGGGTAGTCATGGGGCCTATAACCGCTATGAGGACGAAGAATATTAGTATCGCTAGTGAAATAATAAAAGACTTTCTGTGAAGTAGGTCTCTCAATACCCTATTCATTCATACTTCACCCTTGGGTCGATAAAGGGATAAATTAAGTCTACCGCTAACAACACTATTATCGCATACAAATTAATAAAGTAGAAAGCTGCTTCTAGAACGGGAATGTTTAAATTTTCAGCTGATTGTAACAGGAGCTCGCCCATCCCGTAAAAGTTAAATATTTCTTCGACAAACACGGCGCCCGCCAGGATAAACGCGAAATCTATTCCAGTCCTGGTCACAGCAGGTATTATTGAGTTCCTCATCACATGCTTTAACAATATCTTCCTTGAGGGGATCCCTCTTGCTTTCAAATATGTGACGAAATGACTGTGGTTAGCTTCCACACCATAACTCCTTGTCAGTATCATCCTGACTCCATAGGACAAGATGGTAAGGATAATGATCGGTAACGAGGCGAACTTTAATAACGCGGCTATATATGTTATCCCAGAAGTCCCGTTTACAGCTTCTGCTATGTTGGTGGGGAATAAGTTAAGTTGGAACCCAAAATAGTATAGTACTATAGCGAACACCCAAAAAGCCGGTATAAAGTATGTGAATATTGCTACAGTACTGTTTATTACGTCCACTAACTTCCCTTCTTTGGCTACTGAGATAAGTCCCAGTACTATAGCCATCCCTGTACTTAAAAGTAGGCTCGGGATTAAAATTATGAGGTCGACAGGGAGTGCTTGCATAATCAGGGTAATTATATTTTCGCCATAAGTAAGGGAATACCCGAAATTGAACGTGAGCATGTTCTTGATATAGTCTACATATTGTACGTAAAGAGGTTGGTCGAGCCCCCACTGTCTGTCTATAGCTTGTATCAACGCAGCCCTCGATATACCTTTGTACGTCAAAGGGACGTAGAAATTAGCAGGGTTATAATGGAATATAAATGGCATAACGTTGAATAGGAAAAACAGAAAGTTAATAATAGCAAACAGTAGTAATAACCTTTCCGCCACCCTCTTTATAAGGTACTTGGCTGGGATCCTCAAAACGGGTCACCACTTAAATTAAGTCTCCTTAACTATAGATATGTCATAGTTACTTAATATTTTTGCTATCAGTAAATGATTTTTTATTTAGTTTCAAATATAATATTGATTGATCCTTTACATTTTAAAGTAAAATAGGGGACTTTTTTAGACAACCGTTATTGTAATCAATACTAATTTATACAGCAAAATAAATTCCTATTTATAATGAAAAAAACTCTCAAAATTACGTCAATAGTCGTTATAGCCATATTCCTTTTAATAGTAGTCCCACTAGGCGTTGGATATATCCAGTCCTTACAAAATCGCCTAAGTGTAAGCTATACGACTCTCCCTTCCTTCTCTAAGGTCTACTCATTAGCAATAGTTTCTGATAGAGAGATCTTAGTAGGTGGCGTCAAGTTCCTCGGTAATAATTCAAGCCCGGAAGGGATAGTTGCCTTGTATAGCCTTACAAACAAGTCCTGCACCGTATTGCAGAGTGTTTCCAACTACTTCAGAGGAGGGTACATATATGCTCTTGGATATAACGGTAGTGACGTTTTAATCGGGGGGAGCACGAGGATTGGTGGATACCTACACACTTCGCTTGTCGAATACAATTTGGGTACAAATACTTTAGTTAATTTATCTTATATCTTGTCGCCCTTTTACAGTTTAGGTCAGGTCTTCTCTATAGATTGGACGGGGAGTTATTGGCTAGTGGGGGGGAGTGCGTATATAATAGGCTTAAACGGCCACTCGTGTTTGATACCTTTCTTGATAGAGGTAAATATACACGGTCATAAAGACCTTTCTCCGTCCCTGCCATTAGCCATGAGGATCTTGGGAGGCTCAGACGAGATATATACAATTTCTACTTTAGGCAGTAGGTCAATAGTAGGCGGTGCCAACACGATCAACATGACAGCTACTTTATTTAACGGTACTAATTTCACCCTTGTAAAATTTAATTACTACCATTTCGGGGTAATACTGACTTCTACGTGGTGGAAAAATACGGCCTTAATAGGGGGAGAAAACCAGACTCAACCAAACACTCCGGTACCCTACTTAGCTGAAATTTCTGGTGCAGACGCTATACCTATCCAGCTTAAGTACCAGATAGGAGTAGTTTCAGCTTTAGCCTCAACTCCTGGCGACGTTTACGTAGCACTAAAGGTGCCTTTCAACACGAATAACGGTATTGCGTACGGTGCTGTCATCCTTGAAACTAGCAATCTTAAATCATTCACTTCCGTGTTTTCAAAGCCTTTTGTGACTATTGAACAGATGAGCCCCTATGGCGGTGGTGTACTAGGCGTAGGGTATGAGCAAAATAGTAGCGGGGAGTATGTAGGGTATATGATTATTTTATCAACTTAGCGATAACCCAAATAGTCACTTATTAGATATTATGTCTGAATTTTCTTCTATAACTAAACTTTTGTAGTAAAGACTATTGACGGAGAAGGGCCACTTCAAGTAATATTATTTGAATTCTGTTATAAAAGTTAAAATTAATATAATTTTAATGAAATATACAGTGATATTACACTTTATTTACTGTACTGCGTTTATATTATTTTTAGAAATATATATAATATTACAAGTTAGTTCTAAGAATTAAATTATGGTGCTAAGCATATTGAATGTAAAAGTTAATTATAATGAATGGAAATATTCCCGATATTCCTAAGAAAAGTTGTGAAAAAATACGTTTCATAGTAATAATGTTTATCACTGTAAATGTTTTCAACCAATCAGTCATTATAATTTTCTTTTTTGCAGTACACTACTTGATCTTTCATAAAAGTTTATAATACACATATACTTAACTTACTATTGATATGAAAGGAAACTATATTTTGTTAGCCTCTATATTTGCTCTATTAATACTATTCGGTATAAGTATAATATCGGAACCAATAGTAGCCAGCGGATACGCAATATCAGACTTTAACGCACCTATACTCAACTGGTATCAGGTGAGGTATAGTGAGCCTTGGGTAGGGACAATAGTATACTTGTATTCCTATTCAACACACACAGCTGAGTATAACGCCCTAATCCAAGGGAAGATCGACTTCGCAACATTAGACCACAGGGACGAAATCCAGACACTCCTCACAGACTATAAGGGTAAAGTTTACGTAGCCATATCACCTGTAACTTCCTTCGGACAGCTAGTATTTGCTTTTGGAAATAACTTAACAGCTAACTTATACTTTAGATACGCTATAAGCAGTCTGATTAACCCTCAAAACGTAACTGCCGATGTGTGGGACAACGGAGTCCTAGGTACAGACTATCCCTATTTCGTATCACCAGTAGTTTATAAGTCTTGGTTTAACCCGGAGGTAGTACAGTATTATGACCAATACGAATCGTATAACCTAACTAGAGCCGTTATGTACTTGGAAAAAATACCGGGTATCACACATGTGAACGGACAGTGGTATTATAACGGTAAACCATTACAGTTGACCTTCTTATACGGTACCGGAAGTGCTCCACAGGAGAGGTTAGCCTCACTCTTGAGCACAGAAGCTAAGATGATAAACCTGACAATTACTCCACAACCTGTATCTTTTGGGACATTAATTACGCTAGCCACTACACCCCCCTATGACGACTTTAACATGACGACCTTCGGGTGGATTAGTTTAGGGCCACTAGTCCCATCTTGGATGGAAGGTATATATACTACTCCTGCTAACGTTGGGGGTTTCTCCAACTCCACCATTGATACCGTCCTCACTGATGCTGCTACCGCTCCGACGACTCAGCAGATGATAAACCAGACGATGGAAGCCGAGTACCTGCTACAGCAACAACTACCATATATTATAGTAGTATGGAGTAACGCGATACAAGGAGTGTACTTGCCAGGCTGGGCTAACTATGTATACTTAAACGTGACAGACGTGTATGCTGTGAGTATAACGGACGTCCACCCGTCAGGCTCCGCCCTAAACGGTACGTTCTACTTCTCTTCAGTGAGTAGCGATACACCAAGGCATATTAACCCGTATGCCAGTACAACCTTATATGCCTTTAACACCCTTGATGACCTATACGACTCATTAGCGGTCACTAACTATACTATGCCAACTACATTCAACAGCCCGTATTACCTAATCCCATGGGTAGCTAAGAACTGGACTACGATCCCATTGCACGATTACAAGTTACCTAACGGTGGAGTCATAGTTAACGGTACAGAGTTAGTTGTAAACCTAGTACACAATGACACGTGGATCGACGGAGTACCGCTCACAGCATATGACGTCAATTTCTCTATATGGTGGTACGACTTACCGGGTATGATGGGTACAAACACCTTTGACGGGCTTCACGTCAACTACACCTACTTAGCTGTCAACGGGTTCATAAACAGCGACTTATTCGATACTATTCCAGGTTTAGTGTGGACTAATGTGACTAACCCGTACCAGATAGAGATATTCCTGAACACAACGAGCCCAATCCAGGAAATACTAGCCCTTGACGAGTACCCGATAGTACCTGCTCACATCTTTAACACTACTCCACCCCAGTTAGTGTACGCGGAAAAGATAGCACCTCTGATATCTAGCGGGCCGTACAGATGGGTAGAGTGGAACATACCGGCCGAGGAAATAATTGTAACAGCTAACACCCATTACTTTAGGATAGACCCGTACTTGTTCTTACAGACTGTAAAGAAAGGACAGACCGCTACGTTCACTGCTAATGTAACAGCATACAGCTGGGATAACTCCACACAGACGTTAGTACCCACTCAGATCTCTAACGCTACAGTGTACGTTTACTTAAAGTACCTTAACGTCGACGGTAAACCTTATGGTAACGTGACTATAAACGGAAAGCCATATGTAGTTATGGCTAAGAACATGGGTAACGGGATTTATCAAGCAAGTATAAACACGTCTATGTTGACGCCTGGCGTGTATGAGATAGTAGCCAAAGCTGTTTGGACGGTAAACGGAAATATGAGGGAAGAGTTTAGTTACGGTAGTCTAAATGTAACACCTACAGTGACTACTACTGTACCTCCGGTAACGACTACTACGACAACATCAAGCATTAACGTCGCCTTAGTGGCCGGTATAGTGATCGTAATAGTCATAATAGTAGCAGCAGCAGTAGTATTCTTGAGAAGAAGATGATAGGTTGACTGGTATATACTAAAATTGGTTTTTTATTTTATTTGGTTTTTTATTTTAATTCTCTGACCGGAATCACCTATTTAATGTCAAAATTTTGTATAAATATAAATAATTTAATGACCACAAATTGTAGTTTAGAGGTTTATTTATAAATTGAATAATCTTTCATAGTGTAGTTACTGAGTTATAAAACATCTTCATTGAGCCCAAGGCGTGCTAGACCCTTGTCCCACATCGTAGTAATGGGTTTAGTTCTCTTCCATGTCCAGTTCATAGCTTAATAACTACACTATGTATTCTCTATCGAAATCGGTATTTTACAGTAAAGGAATTAAACCAATAGGAACTACACTCTATTTATGGGGCAGGACGCTGTTAGTGAGGTGGCAGAACTACTACTTACTTCGGTCAGTTCTATAGCGTTCACCGGTGCAGGGATTAGCACCGCTTCAGGTATACCCGACTTCAGGGGACCTAACGGGCTGTGGAAAAAATACTCCCCTGAACTGGCCACTATAGACTACTTTGAAAAGGACCCTAAGGGCTTTTGGGAATTTTACTCACTGAGGATGAGGGGACTCTTCAAAGCTGAGCCCAATAAGGCACACTATGCCCTAGCTGAGCTTGAAAGGTTAGGGCTAATAAAGTACGTGATAACACAGAACATTGACGGCCTCCACCAGAAGGCGGGGTCTAGAAACGTATTAGAGCTCCACGGCACCATGAGGAAGTCTTACTGTACTTCCTGTTTTAAGTACTATGACTCGTCTGAGGTCTTAGAGATGATCGACAAGGGTGAAAACCCTCCGAAGTGCTCTTGCGGTGGGGTATTAAGGCCTGACGTAGTCCTATTCGGAGAACCGGTTAAGGAGATAAACACCGCCATACAGATAGCCTACGACTCCGACTTGGTACTCGTCCTCGGCTCTTCCCTTACCGTCTACCCGGCTAACGTTATCCCGCAAGTAGTGAAGGAAAGGGGAGGTAAATTGGTTATAATAAATACGGATGAAACTCCCCTAGACCCGGTTGCCGATGTGGTGGTTAAAGTCCCAGTGGAGGAGGTCTTGCCTAAAATAGTGGACAAGATAAAGAGCGGGCTAGGCTGAGAAAACGAATAAGTGAACTAACTCAGTCATTAGCTTCGCCTTTTAAGTCCTCGTCTTTATTCGCCTCTTTAATCTTATCCATAACCTTCTTAGGGAGGGCGTAGTCTTCCCTCCTCTCGTTAAGCTTATTCAAAAGTACTATTCCCTTCCCTTGTACTATGTCGATCTCCCATACGTACTTGTCGTGGTTTGTCTGCCTCATCTTTTCTATGACTATATATCGGTGTAGCATACCGTCTTTTATGACTCTCCTGAACCTTATTATGCCGTCAGCGACATGTTCTACACCAAACCCGAAAGCTTGGGAAGTAGTGATCGCGTACTGGGACGTGGCAAGTATGGTAAACCTCCACTTGTTTAGTACCCTCTTTAAGTAGTAACTTATTTTCCTGGCCATGGCAGGTTTATCAAGGAATAGGGCTGAGACGGAGTCTATCACTAGCCTAGCCCATCCGGACCCCAGCTTCTGCTTAGCCAATATCACTTTTTGTACCAACGCCTCGGGCTCGAGTTCCGACAAAGACCACTCATCTTCCCTCTCCTTCATTAACGCGTCTATTATTATTAACTTCGAGTCTAGGAACCTCTCTAAGTCCCAATTGAACATTTTAGCTTGTCTAATTATAGAGTCCCTACTTTCCTCAGTAGTCACGTATATTGCGGGTTCACCTTGCTTTAGGCCTTCATACGTGAAGCTCAAAGAAAAGATAGTCTTACCTGTCCCCGGCTCACCCGTTAGCGCTACAAAGAAGCCCTGAGGAATACCGCCTTCTATAAGCTTGTCAAAGTCATGTATACCGGTAGAAAGCCTGATCATTGATATAATTTTTTGTATCAGGGTTATATTCTTAGCCTTTTTTTGAGGATATGTTTTATTTCATTTTGCACAGTATGTTTTTATCGAATGTCCAAAAGTTAAAGGAGACTAAGGACCTATAGCTTTTATTACTGTCCGTTTTCCGCAGGGAGGGGTGTCCGTTAAGTAAGATTACACCTCGTGTTCAAGCATACCCAATCAATTTACGATAAAAATATCTGCTTCTAAGTTTTTTAGGTATATACACATCAATATCGATGTGTAACCATAGGAACATACATGGGGCGTAGTGAGATTAGAAGTAATTGCAAGGATAATTTACACCACGACCAAACACTTACCCACATTAGAGGTAACTTATTTTATGCAGGGAAAAAGAGTATGAGGAGAGAAAAGAAAAGGAAAAAAACCTTTATTGAGAGATTGTAAAAGTAGCTACAGCTTCTCTACTTGTCTTGATTGCAGGGGTATATAACTTCACGTAGTAGGTTCCTGCGGGTAGATGCACTCCCTTTATCAACAAGTGGAACTGTCCTTCACTACCTAATATTACTACAAACCCTGAATACCAATTTACGCTATCCTTTTTGTTAGAATTCCACGGTGCTTGTATTATCTTTACAGTATCGTTAGATATCTGTGAGGAGTTAAGGAACATTACGAATGTGTGGTTTGCGTTATATATCTCCATTAGAGGTGCTGAAGCTGGATAGGCATCAGGCCCGTCAACGTCTGTAATGTTCATGATTAAGCAAAGCCCTTGGGGAGTATTGTAGGCATTAACATATGTTATATCGAGTTTAGGCAATTTAGAGTTGTTTACCAATGGGCCTACTACATTCCCATATGCCCACTGACCCGTAGCAAGTATCCAGCCCGCGACTAAGATGCTAAAAATTAGACCTAAAATTACTACTTTCTCCATTGTTCTCTCACCACAACTTAATCCACTTCAGTATAGGGACGTTAGCTAATGACCTGTCCCCGAATTTCTTATATAGTAAGTAGTCTAGCCCCCAAACCCTACCTGCAGCAGTCAACATAAGTACTACTGAGCCTGCAGTCAACAGTGCGCCTATCTGCCACTCATCTTCACAAGTAGAGCCCAGCCAATAAGCTGGGGCAAAGCCTACTGACATAGCAAGAGCACCTAGAGCTGCTAACCTTGTAAATAGCCCTATCACTATCAAGATCCCTACAAGTAGTTCTACATAGCTAAAGACCGTGAGGAAAGTGACGTCTAAAGCTCTGTTTTCTAAGGTCATCAATAAGAACGGCTTGAAGGGACCCGCGTGTGGCAGGAAATTCACCAGTTTTCCACCTACAAACGAGGCAGAATTAGGGTCTAGTTTCTCTGGTTTCAGTACCGCTTTTCTTAGACCTCCGTCTAGGAACATCCAACCTACGGCGAACCTGATGGGCCATATGTACTCCATCCTAGTCGAATTTCCTTCATTTAACGTGGTCTTTGCCATTCTTTCAAACCACCTATTTTATAGTGTTTAATTTAACTAATTTAAGTTTTTCCAATAAAAAGTATTATATCTTTTTTATCTTCAATTCTTTGCAAAGATAAAACTTTTTTAAATTTCGACAAATAGAAATGATATAACTAACAAAAATGTATATAACTTTTTTGGTATCTCTTTCAAATCTCAGATACATCAACGTCTGTATATGTTGGGTTGAAAGAGCCTTAGACGGAGAGTAAAATGAGAACTTAATGGCAATGAGGTGATTTTTTAAAAAAAAGACTAAATTACGTCCTCAGGTCTTATGGGAGTCTTATTAAACCTCCTGCCAGTAGCGTCTTCTACAGCCCTTACAATAGCTGCAGGCCCTACTATTAAGGCAGCTTCTCCGACCCCCTTTGCACCTGTAGGGTATGCAGAAGAATGAGGTCTATCTACGAAATAGCTTTCAAACTTAGGGGCTTCAACAGCTGTAGGTATAAAATAGTCAGCATAAGTTACGGTTAGTTGCCCGTCATCGTTAATTATAGCCTCCTCTAACAATGCTTGGCCTACGGCTTGCGTAGCTCCTCCGTGGATCTGTCCTTCAGCTAATGCCGGGTTTATGACCGTACCTATATCATCATAGGCTTTGTAGTCCTTCACCCTGATAATCCCATAATCGTCTACTTCGACTAGAGCCACATGTACTCCATAGGGGAACGTGACATCTCCCGGTAAGGTCACTTGAGCATATATACCGGGTTCGTTTGAACTATAGGAGAACGAAGCCACCTCATCCCACGTCACCTTCCTCCCTTGTGCGCTAAATTCTCCGCTAGAATATGACACTTCTTCGACGTCTACTTTTAGCATCTTAGCTGCGGCTCTCTTCATCTTTTCCAATACTTCTTTAGCCGCTACCATTGCAGCACTGGCCGCGGCTGAGGCTGTCCTCGAACCGTACGTACCCATACTCGACGCTACTGTCTCAGTGTCTCCCCATACGACCCTTACCCTGTTAATGTCTACCTGCAATGTGTCCGCTACTACTTGTGCTATGGCCGTCTCAGTACCTTGCCCGTGGGGTGTTCCACCCGTGATCACCAGTATGTCCCCCGTCTCAGATACCCTCACTTCCCCGAACTCCCAAGGGCCGAAACCGCTTATTTCCAGATAAAACGCCATCCCTACGCCTACTTTTCTTCCTTTCTTCCTTTCCTCTTCAGCCCATCCCTTAAGTTGTTGGTACTTAAGTGCCTTAAGTCCTTCCCTAAGCAGAGAGATATAGTCACCGCTGTCGTACCTCAACCCAAACGGGTTTGTGTAGGGCATTTCGTCCGCCCTTACCATATTAACTTCCCTTACAGTCACGTCGTCTAGCTTTAACTCGTCCGCTATAGTACTCATTATCCTTTCTATGATGAAGGTAGCCTCAGGTCTGCTGGCACCCCTATACATGGTGATCGGAGGAGTGTTAGTATAAACTGCCCTACTCCTTATACTGATGTCCCTGACCTTGTAGGGGCCCGGTATCATCAGGGGGATTATAGCTGGCTGTAAGGGAGCAGTGTATGTTAAGTACGCACCTAGGTCAACCAAGAGTTCACCTTTTATAGCCAAGAGCTTCCCGTCATTCTTGACGGCTATCTCACCTCTAAACGTGTTATGCCTAGCCTCTGAAGCTAACATCTCCTCACTCCTAGTAGCAGTCCACCTCACCGGTCTACCTAGCTTTATAGCGCTTGCAATGACACTTATGTCCTCAGGTAAGATGTTGACCTTACTCCCAAAAGCCCCTCCTACGTCTGGCATTATCACCCTGATCTTACTTGAAGGGATCCCGAAGACCTTGGAAAATTCAGCCCTAGCTGTATGCGGCACCTGGGTAGAATACCATACGGTAAGTGTACCCCCTTCATACCTCGCTATAATCCCCCGAGGCTCCATTGGTGAAGGGATCAGCCTGTTATTTGTCACCTCTACCGGGATTACCTTATCCGCATTTTTGAAGGCGTTCTCCACATTGCCCGCGCTGTATGTCTGGTCAAAGCCTACATTTGTCTTCAACTCATCGTGTACTAGCACCTTGTCCTCTACTGCTTCTTCCATCTTGGTTACAGCCGGTAACCTTTCATAGTCTACACTCACCTTATCTATAGCGTCCCTCACACTATACTTGTCAGTCCCGATGACTATAGCCACCGGCTCTCCAGTATATTTTACCTTACCTTCAGCCAAGGGTTTCCTCTTGATAAACTTCCACTGCTTAGGGTCTTCATAAGTAGTCCAGATCCCTACTCCGTCCTTTACTTGCAAGTCTTTGGCTGTGAACACTGCCACTATCCCGGGTACCCTTAACGAGTCTGAAGCGTCTATTGACTTTATGTAAGCATGGGCATAAGGGCTCCTGACGAAGCCTGCGTAATAGGCTGATATCTGTATATCGTCTACGTATGTCGACTTACCGTTTACGAACTTATCGTCGTATAACCTTTTTATAACCTTACCCGTGTACATGACCATCACCAGAAGCTTGTTTTATTGCCTTTACGATATTTTGGTAACCGGTACACCTACAGATGTTACCGTGGATCCCTTCCCTTATCTCTTCTTCCGACGGGTGTGGGTATTCCTTTAATAGGTAAAACGATTGGACTATCATCCCGGGAGTACAGTAACCGCACTGTAAGGCAAAGTTCTCCTTAAACGCCTCTTTAATATCTTTAGCGTCAAGTCCCTCAATAGTAGTGACTTCCGCACCGTCAGCTTGGACTGTAAGGACTGTACATGACTTAACGCTCTTTCCGTTGAGGAGCACTGTACATGCACCGCAAGTTGACGTGTCACACCCTACCTTAGTCCCGGTGAGACCCAATTCGTCCCTTAAGAAGTGGACTAGTAGCTGTCTCGGCTCTACTTCTCTTTCGTACCATATCCCGTTTACTTTTATTTTAACCTTGGCTTTTTCTCCTGGCCTAACCAACAATTCCTAACACCTCTTTTAAGGTATTTAACGTAAGGGCTTTCATGACTTTCCTCCTATATTCCGACGAACCCCTCGAGTCTGAAGGGGGGTTTACTTGAGAACTCGCTTTTTCAGCAAACTCTTGAATGAGTTTTTCTGAAGGCTTTGCGTCTATGAGGTCCTTTTCCAGTTCGTAGGGCCTGAAAGGTTTATCGGAGACCCCGGTATATGCTACCCTGATGTCTTTCACTACTTCGTCAACTTTAGCTAAAACGGCAATACCTACTAGGGCAAAGTCCCCAGCCCTCCTGACTACTTTCCCGTATTTGTATTTATACCCCTCCAGCTTAGGGAAGACCACTTCTACGAGGAGTTCGTCTTCTCTTGCCTCTGTGGTGAAAGGCCCCTTAAAGAAATCTTTAGCATGGACTTCCCTTATACCTTGGTTACTCTGTAGCCTCAGTTTAGCGTCATAAGCAGTAACTACCGCGGGGTAATCAGCAGAGGGGTCTGCATTAGATAGAGAACCGCCTAATGTCCCCATGTTCCTCACCTGCATGTCTCCCACTTTATTAGCTGATTGGTGGAGTAAGGGTAAGTCTCTCCTTACTATCCCGCTTCTCACTAGCTCAGCATGTGTAACAGTAGCACCTATAGTAACAGAGTCTTCCCCTAAAGTGATGTGGTTGAGTTCTTTTAGCGGGTTTAAGTCCATTAAGAACTTCGGTCTTATAACCCTGAACTTAAGCATTGGTATTAAACTCTGGCCTCCCGCAATGGGTTTTACGTCTCCTCCGGCTAGAAAGTCCAAGGCGTCGTTCAGGCTAACAGGTCTGTAATATCCGAACTGCGGTGGATACATTGATTAACTAAATTGGGAAATTTAATAAATACTTTGTGTATCTTTCGGCTGAATTATTATAAATTCAAAAAATGTACATTGATACATATTTAAAATCCCGTCAATAGGGGTTGTGCTTAACGACTAAAAGTATTCGACTTCTTGCTTAGCTTTATACGATCTGGCAATCTACACGCTGTCAAAAATTTCGAAATATTCATTTCAAAAACTTAAGGGGTGATAATAAACTCTTTATAATAAACGTAACAGAGCAGACTATAATGTAAATACACAAGACGATTAGGGACAACGTGGATCGCTAGTCGTCAAATAAAATGACGCAAAAACATCAAACTTGGAAAGAATCGCGGTGACCAAGTAGAAATTGGGAGATTTTAACTCTTCAAATAGAGAACGGTGGAGTGTATCTACCGTAGGTACTTGTTAAACCAGTCAAGTTTTCTCCTGAGCCTATCCTTCATATTCTCGGGCCTCCCCCTCCTCGCGTGTTCATGACCGTCCCCGTGGTACCTTACGAGTTCCGTATCTATCCCGTTCATCTTTAAAGCCATAAAGAACTGTTCAGCTTGTTCTATAGGGCACCTGTAGTCTTCTTCTCCGTGGATTAGCATTGTCGGTGTCTTTACATTCTTCACGTAGTAAATCGGGGACATCTTCATTAGCTTATCTATACTTTCTTGCTTCCACGGGTCGTCTAGCCCGGATTCCACCACGTTAAACCAAAACCCTATATCGCTTGTCCCGCACATGCTGACAAGGTTGGATATACTCCTTTCACTTACAGCAGCACTGAACTCATCAGTCTTCGTCACTATCCAGTTGGTCATAAAGCCACCATAAGAACCGCCTGTAACACCTATCTTCCCGCTCAGCCCGTATTTTTCCTTAACGGTCTTCACGAATTTCATAATGTCTTCCATGTCTTTACCTCCCCAATCGCCTACACAAGCTTTTGCGAACTCTTCTCCATAACCTTGACTCCCCCTGGGGTTTGAGTAAATTACGTTAAAACCGTGCTTCGCAAAGAACTGGAATTCGATAAAATAAGAGTAACCATACGCGGTATGCGGGCCCCCGTGTATAAAAAGTATAGTAGGCGCGTTTTTGTCTACGATTATTGCCCACCCTTGGACTTCTCCGTTAACCTCTTCCGGTTTAATACCCCTCACTTTCGGGTTGGGGTCGTACTCAAAAGGTGTCTTTGAGTCACCCCTAGGGTATACTAAGATTGAAGGTTTCTCAGGGGTAGTATAGACGTAAGCTAAGTCCCCGTCTACGTAGTCGAAAGTCCTTACCACTATATTTCCCTCTGTTAACTGGTCCACTTTACCGTCAGCTATTCTATATAAGTTGACCCGCCCCCCTACTTGACCAGTTGTAATTACCTCGTCCTTGTCAAAAATCAACTTTTCTTTAGCTCCGTCAAATAGGTCGCTAAGTACACTATTACCGCAATAATTACCGCAAAGGTAACTTTCACCTCGTTCAGGTAGGATTACCTCCTTAACAGCCCACGGTGTTTTGCCCTTTCTGTGGCCCAAATACGCTACTTCCCCTTTTTCGTTCATCGCGACAGCGTAGATACCGCCTTCTCCGCCGGTGATCCTCCTTAACTCATTACCTTCCACTTCATATAAGTCAGCTAGCCCGTAATCGTCCCCTTCTTTGGTCGCCGATATAACTATCCTCTTACCGTTAGTCACCACGTCTGTTACGTCAAAGTCCCCTTCTATTAGCGGTGTTAATCCCTTCTCGTTGTAAAGGAATAACGACATCCTAGTCCTGAGTAGTCCCCTCCCGTCGAACCTGTATTTGAGTTTTCCCGCCACGAAATGTGTCTCCTTATTTTCCTTCCTTTCTCCTACGACCAGTATGCCGTCTTTATGAAAGGCGTACTTGTGTACCTTTCCGAGTGAGAAGAGCTTCTCAGGCTCTCCATAGGGCCTTTGCCTAACCAGTGTTTTCCCGTCGACCACGTAATATAGGTATTCCCCGTCATACTGTGGGGACGTCTCTTTCCCGCCAAAAGTTAGACGGCTCCCGTTTAGAAAGAGTGAAGACTTATACTTGTTTTCATCTATCCAAGTTTCAGTGTGGAAAATACCTTTTTTACTCACCTTAACTTCTGATATTAGCTTCAAAGAATATGCCTCTTCAACCGTGTCCATAACCTTAATAGGGCGAGAAAGGTTTTATCCTTTACTAGGGTTAGACGGTATGAAAACGCCGTATGTCATAGGCTTAGCGTTATTCCACACCGGAGGGGACGTTGAGTTTGGAGTCGCAATAGGGAAGAAGTATGGGGAAGGTGTGGAAAACGCGAAAAACTCACTGTAAGCCCCTTCAACCCTGATCTCCAGCCTTTTAGCGGGGTATACTAGGAAGAGAGACGTAAAAGGCATCTGGTGCGGGATCTCGTTTTTCGAAGAAGGGGAATAGACTAACTGGAACTTTATTTTCCTGTCTTTACAGAGTTTCAGCTCACTCTCATCTGCCTTTGCTATTCTAGACCTTATTACTACGTTAAAGTCCAAATCTATGTCCTTTAGCCCCTCTCCGGTACCCCTGATCACCAGCTTATCCTCCTTATCTATTACTACGACGTCATACAGTACCATGTCAGGCACGTAAGTTATGTAGTAATAGTTCTTTACCCTCTTCACAACTCCGGTCTGGAGTAAAAAGTCCAGTAGTGCAAGCTCGTTCCTACTTAGCCTCTTTTTGACTTCTTTTTCTGACCTAGCTTTAGCTAGGTAGTCGATAAGCTCGTTTACACTCATCCACCTTTTTTCTTAGTTTATCAATAAAATAAACTTTATTTCATACGTGACAAAAAGACACCACTTTTTTATTTCCGTTAATCTATAATTATAGATATGGCTTTCACAAACGAGAACACCGTAGCTAAATATAAGGGTAGGGAAGAGGAGTTCCACCAAGAATTCGAAAAAGCGCTGGAAAAAGTCCGCTTGGGAGAAGAATACCCGATATTGATAGGTGGGGAAGAGGTAAGGACGGGAAAGACGTTTGAAGTTAGGTCTCCTATAGACACGTCGTTGGTCATAGGTAGGTTCCAGATGGCGGACGAAAACTCAGTTGACAAGGCGTTCAGGGTAGCAAGAGAAGCGTATAGGGAATGGAGGTTAACCTCGTGGAGGGAGAGGGTCGAGTTGGCAAAGAGGACAGCGGAGTTGATGAGGAGGAGGAAGTTCGAGCTTGCGGCTACAATAACACTGGAAAACGGGAAGAACCGGTACGAGGCCGTTGGGGAAGTAGATGAGGCGATAGACTATTTTGAGTACTACGCATACATACTCCAGTTAAACAGGGGGTTTTCAAGGGATATGGAATCGAGGATGTATAAGAACGAGCATTCCTTCTCGGTAATGAAGCCTTATGGGGCTTGGGCGGTAATAGCACCGTTTAACTTCCCGTTGGCTATAACTACCACAATGAGTTTGGGGGCGGTCATTACTGGTAATACGGCAGTAGTCAAACCCTCTTCGGATACACCGCTTTCCGCTTTCAACCTAGTGAAAATAATGCTTGAGGCGGGGTTCCCAGCCGGGGTAATAAATTACGTGACCGGTAGCGGTAAGGACATAGCTGACCTGATGCTGTCCAGGGCTGACGGGCTGGCATTTACGGGTTCAAAGGACGTAGGGCACTCACTAGCAAAGAGGTTGATAGAGAAAGACCCAAGGCCTATAGTTATGGAATTGGGGGGCAAAAACCCGGTAGTAGTGACAGATAAGGCCGACTTGGACAAAGCTACAGAAGGGGTCTACCGCGGTGCTTTCGGTTTTGGCGGTCAAAAATGTAGCGCAACTTCGAGGGTGTTCGTGTTTGAAAGCGTACACGATAGGTTTGTAGAGAAGCTTGTAAATAAGGTTAAGGAGATCAAGGTAGGTGACCCGAGGAAGAGAGAAGTGTTCTTAGGCCCTATAATAAACAAGGGTGCAGTAGAGAAGTATAAGAAATTCGTAGACGAAGCAGTAAAGAACGGAGGGAAGATAGCAGTAGGCGGTAAAGTGATCGACGAAGATAGAGGGTATTATGTAGAACCTACAGTCATCACCGGTTTACCTTATGAGCATTGGATGTGGAAGACTGAGCTCTTTGTCCCCATACTTTTGGTAGGAAAAGTGAAGACCTTGGAAGAAGCTGTAAGGATGGCTAATGACGTGGAGTACGGTTTGACTGCGGGGATATTCAGTGAGGACAAAAAGGAGGTAGAGTACTTCTTCGATAATATCGAAGCCGGGGTAGTCTACGCTAATAGGACTGTAGGCGCTACTACCGGTGCTATGCCCGGGGTACAGCCTTTCGGCGGATGGAAGCACTCTGGTTGGACCGGAAAGAACGCGGGGGGACCTTATTACCTGCTGTCTTTCCTAAGGGAACAAGCACTGACTTATTACGACTGATTTTTTCCCCGTTAGCCCCTGCAAATTAAGTACGGACTGCTCGGCGTAACAGTGTAACGAATGCGTAAATAGAAAAAGGGAGTCGCTTAAACTCCAGGTTTTTTAACCGAGACTTCTATTTCCCTTTGCACTCTTCGTCAAGTGTCTTTATGCTCATATCGTCAGCGTAGTCTATAATGCAGAAAAACTCCAGCGGAGAGTCTGAGTTTACAAAAGCGTGCTTTACGTTAGCGTCGATAAATATAAAATCACCTTCTTTCATCTCGTAGACCTTGTCCGCAACACAGACCTTACACTTACCCTTCGTGATGACTACCGTCTCTTGGTACTTATGGACATGCATCGGGATCACTCCTTGAGGGTCTAATGTGAATTTCCTCACCGCATAATGTGCACCGTGTTCCTTGGTTATTAACCACTGTATGTAAGCACCTTTAGAGCCTTTAATAGGCACTTCTGTTTTAGCCACTCCCGAAATATTTGACAGATAATACTCCATATCGAGAGGTAAGTCATAACCTAGTTTAAAAATTTGACCTACAACTAGATACTGAGAATGAGATTAGGAATAGTCTACGACCAACTCATAGCCCCTATATTTCCGGGAGGAGGGGGGTTACACTCATTAGAAGTCGTTAAGAGGCTGGCTAAGGAATTTGAAATAACTTACTTCCCTTCAAGCAGGTTGTTCCTCAGGTGGGGGGACAGGAAAGAGGAAGTTTTGAAGAAAGTCAATGAGGTCGAAAAGTTTGTAAAGGTCGCGGAAGCCTTTCCTTACCTTCTGGACAAGGTCAACCCCTCAGGTTTCAAACAGTTTTTCCCCAGGGACACTGCCAGACTCGTCGCTAGGGCCTATAGTGAAGAAGCTAAAAAAGTGGACTTCCTATACGAACCGGACCACACGTCCCTTGACATATTTTATTTAGCTAAGTACGCACAGAGGAAGTTCGGTATTACCCTGCAAGCTACTCCATATTACGAGGACTCATTAGAATACCTACGTAAGCTAGTGAAGACTAGGTTTAACAGGTGTATGTTTATGGAAAGGAGGGGGTTCCTCACGAGGTATATTTATAACGAAACATATTTAAAGCCGGTACATAAAGCCCTTTTCAGGGGGTCTCTCCCTTCTTTTATTTCAAGCGTCAGTGAAGGGCCTATCATCGAAGCCGGGCTGGACAAGTTAGGTATCCCGAAAATAGTCCTTAGACCCGGTAACGCATTTGAGGACAAACTCCTTAGGTTTAGGAATACGTCGGATAAAGAGGACTATATCCTATATTTCGGGGTACTGGCGGAACATAAGGGGGTTTTAGAGCTCCCTGAAATATTTGCTAAAGTGAGGAAGAAAAAGGACGTAAGGTTAGTGTTAATGGGTAAGTTTTCTTCTCCTTGTATTGAGAAATTGTTCTGGAAAAAGATTAGTTCACTGGGACTCGATAAGTATGTAGAGTACCTGGGGTTCATAGATAGGAGACAAGAGTTAGAGAGGTTTTCCGCAATTATTTCGAGAGCTAAGGCTTTAATTTACCCTACCCATGCCGACTCTTTCTCCTTGGCGATCTTGGAGTCCTTAGCCCTAGGGACTCCAGCAATATCATACGATATACCCGGTGTTAGGTCAATATACAGCGGGTTACGAAGTGTTGAGCTCGTTAACGAGTTCGATATTGTAAGTGCTGCCAATAAAACAGTAAAGATCCTCGATATGAACCCTGCAGAGTATGAAAGTGTTATGAATGAGGAAAAACTAGAAGGCTTTTTAAAGCTGTACTCCTCTTGGGACAATGTCGCCGAAGCTGAAAGAAAAGTTATCACCTATTACTCTCAAGTTTAAAAACCATAGCTTCTACAACTTACTGTGAGACCGTTAGGGTTTATATCAAACCAAAAGACGGCAGCATTAGTCCAAGATACTAGCATAGTCTGGTTACCCCTACCGAAGTACGATTCGCCGTCAGTCTTTAGTAGACTATTGGATGAGGAAGGCGGAGAATTCACTATACTCCCTGACTATAAGGTAAAGGAAATAAGGCAATACTACGAATACCCCTTAGTTCTGAGGACGGAGGTAATCACCGAGAAGGGCTCTATTACGATATCTGACTTACTTTCATTGGGAGAAACCGTGGTAATAAGAAAAGTTAACGCCGAAGTGGGCTTCAAAGTACTGTTTAAACCTGTGTTCAGGTACGCCCTATATAGACCGATCATAAGGAACAGCAGGTTTATAAACCCTAAAGGTAGGGACTGTATAGCGTTCTTACACTCTTACCGCGGGAAGGTGAGGAGAAAGGACAAGTACTTATGGGAATTCAGTGAAGGTGACGGGGTATTAGTAGCAAATTACAGTTCGGACATAGAGCACGGGATAATGAGCGAGAGGGGTAAGACCCTAACCGCTAATTACGAGATGTCTTTCGACGAGACGGTAAAGTTTTGGAACAGTTTTGACATAAAAGAGGTTGAAAAGTTCAGGGAGCTGTTTAAGGCTTCAGTGTTCACTCTCCTAGGCTCGATATACTCTTCCTCCGGTGGGAGTATAGCTGCACCTACTACTTCACTACCGGAAGTCGAAGGCGGGAGCAGGAACTGGGACTATAGGTTTACGTGGGTCAGGGACTCGTCAATTACAGCTATAGGACTATTAGATGCAGGTTTCGTAGTGGAGGGGAGGAGGATAATAAATTTCCTCTTCTCCCTGATAAATTTCTCGTCTAAGCCCTTTTACTTCCCACTTTACACCATTGAGGGGACTATCCCTCCCCCTGAAGTGAAGTTAAACTGGCTCTCCGGTTATAAGGGTTCCAAGCCCGTAAGGGTGGGTAATGCTGCGTCTAAACAAATACAGCTCGACGTAGAAGGGTTCTTCGTCTCTGCAGTGTATAGATACTACCAAGGTACAAGTGACAAAGTGTTCTTAAGAGACCAGTTCGATAAGCTCTCCCACATAGCGGACTGGGTATCCCGTAACTGGACACTGAAGGACTCAGGGATATGGGAAGATAGGGGAGAACCGAGGCATTATACCCACTCTAAGATGATGATGTGGATCGCGTTGGACAAGGTAGGGAAGATGGCTACCGCTTTAGGTGAGACAGACAGGTGGAGTGAGAGCAGGGAGAAACTCAGGGAGTGGATACTGACTAATTGTATAAAGGGCGGGCACTTTATAAGGTATGCCGGTGGGGAAGACGAGGTAGACGCTTCTTTACTCTCAGCACCGATTTATGGCTTCATCAGCGTCGACGACCCGCTTTTCACGGCTACTCTAGATAAAATAGAGAAGGAACTAGTAATAGATGGCGTGTTTGTGAAGAGGTATAAAAAGGACTTTATGGGCGAGGCAAAGTACCCGTTCTTACTGACTACAGTGTGGTTAGCGAGAGTTTACTTAATGTTGGGAGAGGTCAGTAAAGCTGAAAGGATACTAGAAAGGCTGGAGGAAGTCTCTAGCCCGCTCTACCTCATGGGTGAACATATGGACCCGGTTAGGGGTGAGTTCACCGGGAACTTTCCGCAGGTATTTGTACACGCAGAAATCGTGTCTTTGATTAAAAATATGGGGGGGGGGGAGTTAAAGGTTAGTTAATAGCTCTGTTTTCATCGTAACTAGTAATTACTTTTAGTGGCTACCAGTTACTTAGCTTCGTTACCTCTCTCCCCCCTTGCCTAAGACTTCTCGTTTCACATATATGCTCTACCTGAGGAGGTAAAAGTTGAATAATAATAGCTCATGCAAAAATTAAGATAATACGTCTTTTGCTACAATATTAGTTATATCCTACCAGGGGCTGGAGGGTAACGTCAATTCTCTTGCCAGGTGAATTTTTTGGCCCTATACTTGAGGCATTATTACCCTTTATTAACCGACCCGGCTATAAATACTAGCACTACGTTTTGCTAATTTGGCGAGAAAAGACTAAATGGGGTAGTCAACGTTTTTATCCTACTTTTCATAATTTACCTTATGAAAGTACTCTTCATAGTTGGAGATGAATATGAAGATATTGAACTACTCTATCCCTTCTATAGGGTAATAGAAGAAGGCTTTACACCCGTGATTGCGGGTAAGGAGAAGGGTAGTAAAATAACTGGTAAACACGGTTACAGCGTAGTCGCAGATATTTCTTTTAAGGAAGTAAACCCTGAAGACTACTTAGCCTTAGTGATACCCGGCGGGAGGGGACCTGAAAGGATAAGGACTTTGCCTGAGGTCAAAGAAATAACGAGGAAGTTCTTCGAACTGAAAAAGCCTGTAGCGGCAATTTGTCACGGCCCGCAGATACTAATTTCTGCGGGTGTAATCAAAGGCAAAAAAGTGACCTCAGTAGCGTCGATCAAAGATGATGTCATAGCAGCAGGCGGAGAGTATGTCGATAGCCCGGTAGTAGAAGACGAGAACCTGATCTCTTCAAGGCACCCCGGGGACTTGCCTTATTTCGCGTCAACCCTAATTAAAGTATTGAAGAAAAAGTGACCCCCCCCCCCACTGGGTGTTTAACTCGGATAGCCCTCTTATCACTTGAGTAGCTCATCTACAAAGAGTATGCCCAGCTCCTCTTTAAAGGGCTCAATCTCTTTTTCCCTCTTAAACACAGAAGGTATCCCTAAGGCCTTACCGCTAGCAATACTTGTCGCGTCTGCCAGAGATATCGGGTATTTACACTTTATCTTGTACACCTCCCCCTTCACCCTAGAGAAAGGGAGAACCGTAAAATAACCCGTAGAGGCCAACAAGCCTTCAAGTCCCTCAGCCTTCTCTTCACCGCTCCTCCTGCACACCACGTACTTAATTTCCTCCATGTTTAACTCGTTTATGAAGACCTCGTCTAGTCCCTCCTCTATGAAACCCTCTATCTTCTTACCCTCTTCACTACCGGAGAGTAGTTCAATGACCACACCGGAGTCAAATACCATACTTTTCCTTTTCATGCTGGACCTCCTTTCTCCTCTCCTCTATTAGATCACTAACGGAGATTTCTGGTACCAGCCCTACCAAGTCCTTGAGTTTTTCCGGGTCTTTCTTCCTATACAGCGAGAGGAGGAACTCGATTACGTCATTAAAGTCAACCTTTTCTCCCCTTTCTATTTGTAGTTCACCCATTATCCTCAATAACTCCTTCTTTACCTCCTTCGATACCCTTATAGTCTCGGACATCACTTTATTACTTTGTGACAAAGTATATTAAGTTTCTCCGTAACTTCAACATAGCGGTCTAGCCGTGCCTTGATATACCCGCAACCCCATCCCTTTTTCCGCCTGATATTAGCTATAGACCTCTTTCTCGGGTCGACTAAGGCATTAATGAGGGACATTAGCTCTGTCATACTGTTACACTGAAGCTCTCATGACTGTGCGGTCTGAAATATTAGGCTAGGAATTAAGAAGTAATACCAAGAGGATAAGCGTACCAGTTCTCAATAAATCCTAACTTACTTATAGGTTGTATTAATGAACCCCACGCACCTACAGCTTACCTAGTATTGGGGTTTTACTCATTAGCTTTATGACTTAGCCGCGTGGAGGACTTCAAAAAAATTTCAGCTAAACTCCCTCAGGAACCTCTGGATGTCCTCTATTGAAGGTAAGTTTTCCTGGTCCCCTCTGATCATCACGTTCAGTGTACCTGCTACTACCCCGTAGTCTAGGGCTCTTTCGAGTGTGAACCCCCTGAAATAAAGTGACAAGAATGTCCCCCCTAACGCGTCTCCCGCCCCTACTACGTCTTCCACCGGTACCGTGTACCCATGGGAATAGTACTTCTTGCCCTCGTAGTACAATATTGCACCCTTAGAGCCCATTTTCATTACGACTATGTCCGCATAGTTCTGAAGTACCCTAGCGGCCTTGTCAGGGTCTGACTCACCTAAGACTATCTTGGAGTCGTCGGTATCTGTTATTAAGAAATTTAAGTGGAACTGGTTAAGGAGTTTCATTATCTCGTGTCTCGCCTTATCAGGAGACCAGAGCTTCAGCCTGATATTAGTATCGAAGGAACGACTCTTAGCGAGGTCGAACGCCTTATACACTGCCTCCTTAGCCGTGTCTGATATAGCAATAGTTATCCCTGAAGAGTGCACCAAATCAGCACCTTTCACGTACTTTTCGTCCACGTCCTCAGGCGAAAGCCTACTCCCGGCACTCCCTTTGCGGTAGTATACGGAATCGCTCTTATAGGGGACTGGATAGTGCCTCTGGACGAAGAATATACCGGTCGGTGCTGAATCGTCTATCCTTACCTTAGAGACGTCCACTCCTTTCCCCCTTAACCACTCTATTGCATTGTAACCGAACTCATCGTTCCCTACCCTCGAGATTATACCGCACTCGTTCCCCTGCCTTACAAAAGCTACGCAATAATTAGCCTCACTCCCCGCTACGTGTTTTTCAAAATAATTTACATGCCTTAAAGGGCCCGGAGACATAGCGTTAAACTGTATTAAGATCTCACCCAGAGTGACGAGTTTTGCCATTTTACCCACTAATAAGTTCTTCAGCTTTTCTCTTTAAAGGTTCAACTTCACTCTTTAGTTGGTGGATCTCTTCTTCAGAGAGTGGGTATATTGGCGGTCTAGGGTAGCCTACTTTATACCCCATCATTACCTCTACCATCGAATAAGTGGAGGAGAGTTGCCCGTATCTCCTCATGACGTCTAACATGGAATTAATGATTAACTGGACTTGTAACGCCTTTTCCTTTTTTCCCTCTTTAATAAACCTCCTCATCGCTGAGAGGAGGTGCGGGGAATGGTTCGCAACAGACGCTACTGTACCGTCTAGTGAGAGTAGTGAATAATAGACCAAGCTATCGGAACCGTTATACACTATTAAATGCGGGTTTGCTATCTTATATTCCAGTGAGTGTGCCAAGTCTTGGTTAGTGTCCTTCAACCCCTTTATCCCCTCTATTTTATTCACTAACTTGGCAGATATGTCGTAGCCCGTAGCTGAAGGGTAATTATACAAGTAAAAGTCGTGCTCCGCCTTCCTCGATAGTTCGTTAAAGTAATTTAGTATCCACTTTTCAGGCAGGCGTTGGAAATAGTAGGGGCTGTAAGAGGCTACGCCTACTAAGTGGAAGTCCTTTGAGAAATTTACCAGTTCTACCGCGTCGTTTAGGTTCAGGCTCCCTACCTGGAAGATCACCTTATCCGTAACGTCGTAGACTGCACTTAACGTCTCCTTTTTCTCCTCCTTGGATAGGGCGGGACCTAACCCGGTCGTACCGTTCACAAAGACGACGTCTACGTATTTGATCAGGTTCCTTACGTGTTCTTTTAACGTCTCTTTATCCACTTTTCCGTCCTTTGTAAATGGGGTTAATACTGGGACTACTATTTGCATAATTCATATACTCCATCTGCAAATATAAAGTGTCGTAATGTTAGGGAAGAGGGGTTATTACCTACTACTAATAGCCGGGGGGATAAGCTTTGGTACCGCTTCGATATTCATAAAAGTGTCCCAGATGACCCCCGGGAGTATAGCGTTCCTCAGGTTTTTCATAGCCGGGTTAATCCTCTCCTTCGGTAGGATAGACTTGAGGAAAGTGGTGAAGTACTCTCCTTTCGGTCTGTTGTTAGCCCTCCATATGATAACGTTCATAATCAGTGTATACACTACAACGATCATAGACGCAACAGTGTTAGTCTCTACATCGCCGTTTTTCGTCATCCTGATGTCACCCTTACTGGACATAAAAGTAAGTAGGAGGGACTTCCTTGCCGTAGCTACGGGGTTTTTAGGAGTAGTCTTAATGAACTTACCTTTTCAACCCAGTACTTCTCTGGGTAATTTCATTGCCGTACTCTCAGCCTTCTTAATAGCCTTGTACACAGCTGGCCTGAGCAGGGTGAACGACGATGCCCTGAAGGCCACATCGTCCATTTATATTTCCTCTTCAATATTCACTTTACCGTTGTTTTTAATCGAAGGTATAGGAGAGTTTAGTGTTGACTCGGCTTTAGCGTTAGCTGGGCTCATATTGCTCCCTACCCTCCTAGGGCATACCTCAATTATTGTTGCTTCAGGAAAGGTGAAACCGCAACACATAGAAACTATCGGCTTGCTTGAGCCGGTAGTAGCTACTCTTTTAGCTATAGTGTTTTTTAGGCAGATCCCCACTGCGGGAGAAATAGTTGGTGCCTTATTTGTGATTTTCTCGATCTTTATGGTAACTACGGAACAGAAAGGCTGAGAAAAGTCACATGTACTCCCATACACCCTTTCCCTTGTAGTTATATACTATAGTCTTGTACGCCGTCACGTACTCAATAGTGTACCCTATCCCCTCCCTACCTATCCCTGAGTCCTTCCTACCTCCAAAGGGGAAATAACCTATACCGTGCCTGGGGAAGTCATTGATGTAGACCGCTCCGACCTCGAGCAACCTCATAGCTTTCCTTATTTTGTTAATGTCGTTTCCGAATATCGCGGCGTCCAAGCCGTACCTCCTCCCGTTAGAAAGGGTTATTGCTTCGTCTACGCTGTTTACCTTAACGAGGACAGCTATAGATAAGAATACCTCTTTCTTGTACAAGTATAGATCCTTGATTTTTTCCTTGTCTACCTCTATTAAGGTAGGTTCTATGTATGTGGGGCCCAGTCTTTTGCCCCCGTAGAGTATTACCCCGCCCTTTTTCACAGCGTCTTCTACGGCGAACTGGAACTCATCAACGGTCTTCGAGTCTATTATGGGGCCCATGCTCACCCCGTCTTGCCTCGGGTCACCTACCTTGATTTTTTTAAATTCCTCGACGAGTTCTGCCTTAAGTCTGTCGTAGACACCACCCTCAGCGAAAATGAACTTTATGGAGTCACACCTCTGCCCTGAATAGCTCGTAACCCCCATAACAATACGCTGTGCTGAGGCTTTAGGGTCAGCGTCTGACATTACAATCGCTGAGTCCCCTCCCCCCAGTTCCATAACGTACTGTTTCACGCCACCTACCTTCATCACATGTTCTCCCGTCTCGGTACTACCCGTAAAGGATATTACGCTCACTCTCTTGTCTTGGACTATTTTGTCCATCTCCCTCCCGGGGAGGGTAATTACAGCCAGTGATTCTCTGGGGAACCCGGCTAGCTCAGCCAATCTAGCGAAGAGGATAGCAGGGACGGGGGTAGAGCTTGCAGGCTTTACTACAAACGCGTTACCCGCTACTGTAGAGTACACGAACTTATTTACGACATCAAATAGGGGGTAGTTAAAAGGAGTAATCGCTAAAACGACCCCTAAAGGCTCCCTCCTTATTATCGCCTCGGCTTCCAAACTTTCACTGCTCCAGTCCCCAGGGACGTACTCGCCGTACAGTTTCCTTACGTCGAGGTCGGCCCTCTTTAACCTCTCTATTGACGCGTTTACTTCCCCGTTTGCTGCTGAGGGTGTCTTCCCGTTACCTATCACCAGGACGTTAACGAAGTCCTGCCTGAACTTATCGAGGAGCTCCGCTATCTTATGGAATACTTCGAGCCTCTTTTCCCCTGGCATGTCCCTGATTTCCCATTTACCCTTATTGTGTATTGTCTGAAGCGTTAGGTCTACCATTTCGTAATTCAGCCTCGGAACTCTTGCAAATACTTCAAGGTCTATGGGAGATTTTATCTCATCGAACTCCTTTGATGAAGTCCAAGTACCGTTGAGATATGTCTTAAAGTCAAATACTCCGTCTGTCTCTACAGTGTATATGTCTTTAAATTCATTCGATAGCTCGCTTAGTTTTGCCATAGATACAACTATCTTTTGGTTAATTTATCTTTTTTCGACTAGAAAAGCGAGGAACAGCGTTGCCTTTTATATACTCAGTCACTCTTCGAAAGTTAACTTTTCTCATGATATACTAATATTAGTATTATGCAAAATGTTAGTATATATATAAGTATTTCTATATACAATCACCATATTTGTACAGTATACCTATCTTAGCTGTTGATATCTTACTAAGTATAAATACTGACTTCTTCACAGTTGATAACTCCTGCTGTCTCTAACTGAGGTTCAATACGGTTGAATATACGGAATCTTACTAAGGCTATCTTCACGTAACTTTTAAATACTTTTAATCACTTCTCAAATACCATTATTTTATTACGTTATGTTTGTATAGTATTACCATAGTAATACCTTTTGATGACCTCCCCACTGGTGACGGGCTCTGCTCACGAGGTTTGGGAGTGACAAAGTGTGGGGATGGGAGAGTCGTGGTGTTACCCTCGACTAGCCCCAATGAGTTAAGGGTGATGGTGTATGACCCTTAAGGGGGTTGCCCGTGGCGGAATTAGAAGTAGTTAAATGTAGGGTAAGTTACGTCACGGGTAAACACTTAACTAGCTTATCCCTATAAATCTTACCAAGTACATTGTACTTATAGTTTTCTTCACTCACTATTCTAGACGATAGCGTAATTGAGAATACACAACTATCTGGTTTCCGCTTAAATCTACCATGATAGTATACTTGTTATATGAAAACTTAATATTATTAAAAATTGTTCAGGATCTAACCATTTAGATGTACCAAAATTTATAAAGGAGTTACGGATTAATTAGAATCATGTCAGGCAGGGAAATTAAAGGAGGAGCGAGAGATTACGGTACACAGTCTGACAAACAGTTAAGGAGGAGTTTAGGTAAACTAGAGTTACTCTATTTATCTTTGGGGGGGATTATCGGTTCAGGGTGGCTGTTCGCCTCTTTAGATACCGGTTCCTATGCCGGGGGGTCGGCGATACTTTCATGGATAATTGCCGGTATTTTAATAATGTTCGTGGGCTTAGCGTATGCCGAGCTGGGAGCAGCTATACCTAAGTCGGGTGCAATATCAAGGTATCCCCATTATACCCACGGAGGTGTCGTGGGTTACTTGATAACATGGGCTTATTTCCTTTCAGCGGCATCGGTACCTGCAATAGAAGCAGCTGCGGCGATCGAATACATAGGTTCCTATTACCCACAGTTGATAACTACCGGCGTGTTTGATGGTCAAACAATAACGATACTCACACCTCTAGGCATTGTATTAGCTGGGCTACTACTCGTACTCTTCTTCTTCCTCAACTACGCGGGAGTAAACATACTGGGTAAAGTTACCCACGGAGCGGGTTGGTGGAAACTACTAATCCCGACGGTTACTGTACTATTGATTCTCGCATTTGACTTCCACCCGGGTAACCTTACGGCGGGCGGCGGCTTCTTCCCTTCCCCATCTTATGTGGTAGGGGGGAGTTCAGGCATCTATGGTTTTAATGCCGTACTCTATGCGATACCTACAACAGGAGTAATATTCTCTTACCTCGGGTTCAGGCAGGCTGTAGAATACGGCGGAGAAGGGAAGAGACCGGGAAGGGACATACCCTTCGCAGTAATAGGTTCATTACTTATAGCAATACTCCTTTACACACTATTACAAGTAGCGTTCATAGGCGGAGTGGACTGGAGTAGTTTATACCTTAACGAATCCGGTAAGTTAGTGCCGGTAGCAGTTGGTAACTGGTCGGCATTAACTTCGGCTGTGACGTCTAACGGTGTACAAATAGCTAGCGGCCCATACTTAGTGCTACTGAGGACAGCCCCTGCAGTAGGCCTAGCGATATCGATTTTCGCTTTCTGGGGTATAATCCTCACCATAGACGCCGTTATATCACCCTCAGGTACAGGTTGGATATACACTGGGACATCTGGCAGGACTTTCTACGCTTTCGCCTCTAACGGGTATTTGCCCGAACTCTTCTTAAGAGTAGGGAAGACGAGAGTCCCAGTGTTCTCGCTAATAGCTGCACTAATAGTGGGCTTTATTTTCCTCCTACCTTTCCCTTCATGGTACGCCTTGGTGTCTTTTATATCGTCCGCTACAGTACTGACTTACATAATGGGAGGGATAAGCCTCACGGTGCTGAGAAAACACGCACCAGGCCTCAACAGGCCGTTCAAAGTCCCCGCCGCGTCTATAATAGCACCCATTGCGACCCTAGCAGCCGGTCTCATAGTCTACTGGTCCGGTTTTGCTACGTTGTTTTACGTCTTTACCGGAATAGAACTGGGCCTACCCCTATTCTTCGGGTATTACGCATATAAAGTACTGAAGGTGGACAAGGGAATAGCCGCCTTGGTGGGTGTCGCTGATATAGTAGTGACATTGTTATCTGCACTAGGGTTATTTAACGCGACTTCAGGCCTCACTACAGCTAATAATATAGCCTTTCTGATGTACATACTACTCTTTGCCGCCCTACTTATAGGGAATATGGCCATAGCGGGCCTGACAGTAACGGATAAGACAGTACTCAGAGAAGTAAATGCTGGCTGGTGGCTAGTGGGGTTCCTCATAGGGATATACGTACTATCGTACTTCGGAGGGTTTGGCTTAAACCCAGTGATCCCGTTCCCCGAAGACACTATCGTGGCTGCAGTAGTGATCCTAGCCTTCTATTTTGTTGCTATCAAGAGCGGGTTTAAGACTGAAGCAATAGAAGAAATATTAGCTGAAACACAAGAAACACCTTGAGGTGGTAATAAACGGCAACTCCGCTAAGTCTGTTACTTTTTTTATCTTATGTAAAACCGGTGTACGATAGCATTACTATATTACTCTTCATATTATTCCTAGGAATACTAGTTTTTCTCATTATATCCCTCCTTACTCTTCTCAAAAGATTTTAAAATCACAAAGGTATTTTTTAAATTATGATTTTAAGAACCATAACGTCACTATTGATAATATTTACAATCTGCCTTGAGTCCCTTTACTTACCACTTTATGCGTCAAACCAGGCACTAGTCCCCAAACAGTATACCCAAGACCCTCCCTATTTCCCCATGGGAGTGTCTTCAATAGGTGAGACAGACACCGGGATAAGTATACCCGTGGAAACACACTCGGTCTTAGGTTATGCAAGGATACAGCAGATAAGTGTAAGTTCAGCGTCACTACAATTTAACGTCGTATTGGTCGTCACTTCTCCTTCAACTGTTGAAGAGTTTTGGGTCCAAAACGCCATACAGTTTAACGGGGGACAGATGAGGTTTATAGATAACGTATGGAACTTTACCTCACCCGACGCCAGCATGAACCCTAACGTGGTAGAGGGTAACGGGCACGTCGTAAGCGAACAGTTCGGTAACGCGGTCATCTCGTTCTACACTTACTGCACAAATTACAATACTTACACGTTACCAATGGACGTCCTATTCTTCACTAACGTAACACACACTGCAGGGGGTGCCGTAATAAAGCTCGGGTACGACCTCAACGGAGATTACACCACATACGACGTCGTCAGTATCGGGATACCTAACATAAATAACGCATATATTTTAGTCGCCCCAGAAAAGACCGGTAGCGGTGACTGTTTTGACGTAGAGTTAGTCTGGGGAGGGTTCTCAAATAGCCAGACGGCTACGTTCCAGTCCCTAACTTCACAGCTCGCTATATATTACAAAGTAGAAGGGAAAAACTTATACTCACCTTTCCCTGCCGTGTATAACTTCGGTAGGGACACCGGGGACACCGCGTCAAATTTACAGTCATTTATATCAAATAACGGGATGGTATGCGTGACCACAGGGACACCAAACCCCGAGTACCTAACAAGCTATTTTATGCCCGATATACCGGGGTGGACTATGGTAACCGTATTCTCCCCTAAATACTATTTAGTTAACGGGTATAACACTACAGCAAATAACGGGTATAACCCCAGCCAGACAGATTACGGGTTACCTTACTTTACCTCATATACCTACCCTTCGCAGATACAAGTAGTCTTACCTACTTTTATGACTACTTTTTACAGATATACACCCCAGACTAGGGTGACCGGTACATCTAACTACAACACCAGTTCAACTATCATAGACCTCAGTAACGGTAATTATATCCTCTTTGTAACATACCTGAAGATACCAAACCTACTTAGGGTTACAATTAACATACCTATGTGGGGTGTAGTTAACGGCACCCCGGAACTTATAAAGTCAGGGGAGTACTATTACGGTGAGGTCATAAAGCTACCACCCTATAACTACACCCAGATATCACCTGACGAAAGGTACTTGTTGATACCCAACGTCACATGTATAGTAGTTAGGGGTAATATATCCATACACGTAACAGAAGTACTACAGTACCTACTGAACGTGAACACGGACTACCCATTAACCGTGGTCGTAAACGGTGTGAATGAGACAATTAGCGGCAGCCAGTGGTTCAACTCATCGGAGACCGTGAAAATCCCGGGTCAGTACTACTACGTTTCAAAGGGACAGAGGGAAATGTTACTTAACCCCACAGTAATAGTGTTAAACCAGCCCGGTATACAATATAACGCCAGCTGGGTAACACAATACTTAGTCTTGATAAACTCACCCTTACCCGTCCACGAAGTGGTCGACGGTATCAATGAGACAGCCCCGAACATACAGTGGCTAAACCAGAGCACGACCTTAGAAATCCCTGAGCAGACATATTACTCCTCAGGGACGGAGAGGTGGGTCTTGACCAAGACGTTAGAGGTGACCGTAAATTCGCCGGTGAACTTCACCGCCTCGTGGTTATTACAGTACTTCGTAGTCTTACCCAGAGAGACACTTGTAGAAGTCAACGGCACTTGGGAGAACATGAGCACCGGGTGGGTCAACAACGGGACTGTAATAACCGTGCCCGGTCACTACTTGTACTTAAGCAAATTTGAGAGGGTAGCCTTCTACAACACGACACCACTGAGGTTAACAGTAAACTCGTCAAGGACGATAATAATAGACTTCGCATACCAGTATTATATAAAGATCAGCAAAGTCATACCCGGTTACGTAAACGGGACCCTAATTAACGTGACTTCAAACTGGTACAATAACGGTACTGTGATCAAATTCAAGCCGTCATATTATAACTATTTGAGCAAATACGAGAGGATCGTCTGTATACCTAACACTACCGAGCTAACGGTGACTTCACCCTTCAACTTAACAGTATCACTAACAAAGCAATACTTTGTAAACGTTAACTCGCCTTTCTCCGTTAAGGCACTAGTGAGGGGACAAGAGGTCAATTTTACGACGAACTGGTACGAGTCAGGGTGTGAAGTCCTCATCCCAAGACAGTACGTATACGTCAACGACTTTACACGCTACGTACTGGTCAACAACGAGACTGTCACTATCTCCTCCCATATCAACTTCACCGCTGTATGGAGGCTACAATATTTCGTTAACGTGACCTCTAATTACCCTGCGTATGCGTTATTAAACGGTCACATAATAAATTTCACTCCCTCTTGGTACTTTAACGGCAGTGAGGTCACAGTGTTAACTAACATAACGTACCCCGTCTCTCAGGGTGAGAGGTATGCGGTCTTCTCTATTACACCTCAAAGCAACTTCTCTGTGACAAAGCCAGAGTCCGTAAAAGTGGTCTACTACCCCCAATATTACGTGGTAATTAACGGAAAAGGGAGTTGGTACTTCAACGGGACTACCGTGACCCTCGAGGAAACGGTACCTTACTACCTCTCAGTTTCTTGGAAAGGGACTTACTCCCTACCTAACGGTGCTGTAGTCGTTGTAGACAAGCCCATAAATGAAGAAGCCGTCGTAAGGCCTAACATTATCAACATACTAACCACATTACTAATAGTGGTCTCGGCAATACTCTTAACTATAGCTTCATTAAAGAGGAGATAGGGACTATGTTCTATTGGCTTAACGGCGAGGAATACATCGGATTAATAAGTAATGAGTGTACTAACTAGCCTATGTATTTTACACTTAGTTTTTTGGTGCTTTACGGCATTAGCCTCTTAATAGGGAGAAAGATAAAGGTACCGACGCTCGTTTCTAACTCAGTTATTCTCTTACTCATATTTACCGTGTCTTTCTGGGGAGGGGAGTCCCTGACGCTCTCTTCAGCACTCGACATATTAGTGTTGAGCCTGCTCATGGCGTTATCACTCACCTTAGTCACGTACCTTTTGGGACTGTTCTTTGTAAGCAACATATACCACCAAAATGTCAAGGCGAACTGGAAAGTCCAAGCTAAGTACCTGAGCCCCTTGGTCTTAGGCTTAATTACTGGTATACTGGTCAAGGTTAAGGTACCTTTTGAGAGTGTAATAGACTATGAACTTTACTTACTCGCTTTCGTGATAGGGGTGGACATAGGGCGGAACTTTAACTTTGAGCTCTTAAAAAGGACTAAAGGACTAGCGGTCTTCTCGATAGTCGCAGACATCGTAGGGGGTGTGTTAATAGCGGTATTTTTCTCGTTCCTGATGCCGTTGAAGGCTACGTTGATGATCTCCTTAGGCTCAGGCTGGTACTCCTACACAGGCCCTTTCGTCGCTAAGTACTTCGGGCCTACATTAGGCGTAACCGCATTCCTAGCAAACTTCTTGAGAGAACAACTGGCCTTTGTCCTGCTCCCGGTATTACTCAGGTTAAAACCTACACCCATAGGTGCTATAGCAGTGGGTGGAGCTACTTCCATGGACGTGACCCTACCCCTATACGTGGACTTGTTTGGAGGGGAATACGCAATAGGTGCAATGATTAATGGGTTAGTCCTGACACTCTTAGTCCCCATCATCCTACCCTTAATAAGCCTATTATGACTGGTTCACAATGTGGCTATCTGTAGAGGACTGCGTTTATTAAACTGTATATAGTCTTTATTCTATGGTAGCGATAAAAGGGTTAAAGGGATATTAGTTTGTCCTTGTTAAGGTCGAATAAGCTATTAGACCGCGTCCTCTTAACTCTATTCTGAAATACCATAAGCTTTTACCACGAAAACGTTAGCGGAAGGAGAGATATCCCTCACCTCGGAGTAACCGTGTAAAACATACGTATAACGAACCTTAAGGACAGAAAAGGCTTCAGGACTCAGCGACAACAATATGTCCGCCCTCCTAGTTTCTAAAATAAAGTCATACCTTTACGATTGGGCGTGACTTATTACAATAAAGCTTAAGAGACCTATTAGAGAGAGTATAATATGAACTTCTCGTTTAACGGTTTCCAAATCTCATCTAACGGCCCTATATTCTTCTTCCCAGCTACCTTTACCGTGATGGTAGATAACCAGTTCGGTAACATGATTATCGAGTTCCAGAGACCTACAGTCGAGTCAGTCGAAGGAGAGGCTTTCGTAACGATAGGCGTAGATGAGGGAGGTAGGGTCTCTTATATATCTATAGAACCCTTAGACCCAGAGCTAAAAGAGAGAGTAAAGATGATTAAGAATGAGTGAAGTAAGCTACAGCTTGGAGGAGGTACATGAGGGGAGGTACAAAGTAGAGACTGAAGACGAGGAATTAGAAATAGTTATACACCCCGTATTAATTAAGGTGTTTAAGAAAGACCAGAAGTTCTCCTTTTCCGTAAACAACGTAGTCTCAGTATACACTAATACGCCGAGGTTCGGGCCCCTCTGTTCAGCGAACATGCTGAGCTCAAGACCTGCAAAGATAAAAAAGGTGGAGAGTTTAGTCGAGCCTAAAATAAGGGTAAAAGTTGGAGACAGGGAGTTTGAGGTCATCATAGCCGTTACTAATATCTCAATATACCCCGAGTACAGAGACTCATCTGGTGCACCGTGTACTATCGTATCTACGGTGGTCATGTATTAAATGCGAATTGACAAGACACGCTTCAGAGAGGCTACGCTTAAGACTAGAAGAGTTAACTCAAGTTTACGGTATTGAGATAGTAGGAAAAGTGAGGAGGGCAATAGACCAGTTCTGTAATAGTAAGGACATAAGGTCAAAGAAGGTCGACGGTGAAGAGAGCTACTGTATGTGGTTAAACGGCCTAACTTTAGTAATTATCTTCACCACTACCGGTGACGTAAGGAAGATCATTACTCTTTTCCCTACCAACAAAAGGTCTAGCCGTAGAAAAGTTTTACCCACAAGCTAGCTAAAAAGCAACCTCATGGAGAAGCAAAGAGAAAAGAGGGAAATAAAAAATATAATAACGTAATAACTCTAGGAATTGTTTTACGGGACTTGAGTTATCCTCTTAACGAACCGGCACTTTTGCAATACCTTAAACTTATTAAGGGACCTAGGAATTACGAGTTCGTCGACCGATATGATAGAGTCTATATATTTATCGAATGTGGTGTCGTCGATGTCCTCCAAGACTAACTTCTTTATGTTCCTGAACGAAACAGGCTTGCCCATGGCTACTATTTCGTTCTTGTTCGCGTTTAGCTCCTCCACATCAGAGACTATGACTACGTCCTTCTTAGCTTCATTAAACCCTTCAATAAACGCCCTTCCAGTCTCTCTAGCTTTGTACACCGCGTCATCTAACTTTTCTCCTGCTTTCCCTGCTATACCCAAGAAAGTACTCATAGCCTGGTTCATTATTTCGCCTACCGTCTTACCGCTTTGCCTTGATAAGTTCACTATCCTAGTATAAAGGTCACTGTCTATCCCCCTTACAGTAATGGTCTTTTTATTATCGTTGTTATTATTTTGTCCCTGTTGGTCAGGCCCTGATGACATATATGTATATTTGTAAGATGGTTAAATAAGTTTTACTGTAATACATGCAATACCACATATTGTTAGTCCTTAATTTACGGTTCGCCGATGCCTTCAGCTTACTCTCACAAGTCGTAACTACGACACCTTTCCCTCACAGCTTGTTTAGCTTGGACTTCACCATATTCACGACTTTGTCGTCAGCTTTCAACCACTTAAACTCCTCCGGTAGGACTTCTACTCCACGCAGGTTGACGTCATGTAGTATCCTCGCTACCTTGTCGGCTTTAGACATGACGGAAATTACAGCGTCTTCTAGTCCCTCTCCCTCTTTTACCCTGAGGACGACCTCAGCTATCTTATTAAACTCGTCCGGGACCCCTACTGTAGATCCCCTTAGCTTTATCTTTACTCTGGGATAATCGTAACCCCTTTTCCTCGCGAGTTCGGATGTAGCAAACTTCAGCCTCCTGCCCTTATCTACTATACCCCCTAATATGAACACGTCTGCCCCCCTAATTATTTTCTCATCCGCTTCGACATCACCGTAAGGGTCTAGGACTATAGTGGGGGCATCTGACTTAAAGGAACTGGTCGTAACTGCTTTCCCGACTTTCATATCGCCCACTACGACCATGTTGCCGTCCCACCAGAATTTCCTTACTACGTTCAATGTCATAAACAGCTGTGTTATAGTCTTCTTCTTTTCCTCTTCATCTAAGGCGTTAAAGAGGCCCAGGTCAACGACGACCTTGGGGTACTGTGGAGGGTCGGGTATTATGTTCTTACCCCCTTTTCTGTAAATACAATCGCTCTTTTCACTCCCCTTACTTTTAAGGAGCTTAATACCATCACTCTCCTTGACTACTATCCCTTCCCTCCGCTCTTCAACTATCCCGTAACCCTTTACGAGCATTTTCACGGCAAGTTTCTGTAGGTCAGGGGTTTCTCTACCTATGTGGAGAGAGATGTAGCCCAATTCCCTTAACCGCGAGGAAAAATAAGTGTAAAGCACATGAGAAAAGGGGATTACCCAGGTTTAAATAGTTTGTGAAGCTACCGCCCTTATACCGAGATAAGGAGCGGGCTAGGCTCTATAGTCCTTTTCAATAATAAACATGAACGTGACCAAACGTCCATTAGAACGCGGAGTAGTTGCGTAGCTTAACCCGTTCACTTCTACCGCGGTTAGACCCTCCCCCTTCAACCCTTTACAATTTAGTTAACCTGAAATAAATTATATAAAGTGTGGACTTAGTCCCAATTCATGAGCAGGTCTACCGGATAATAATTCAGACGTCGCAATTTTAACCCTCATTTAAATTTCTTATTGTAATAATAACGTGTCCAAAAAGGAGGTCGGATTTAAGATAATTTTGAATAAATTACAAATTAATGAAATTATTGACCACACTCTGTTTCTCAGTGAATTTAACCACTCATGCCGGTGTGGGCTATGCCCAAAAGGGCGGTTGCGGAAATATGGGCCCCCGTGCCGTTGAGTTCAAAGGAGTCCCACGATCCACCTACCGTTAAGCTGGGTAAGTGGTCGAGGGCTAAGCCCCTACACTGGATCATGAAGACGGATCACCGAAAAGGAAGTGTAGGGACAAATGATTTAGCCCCCTAACGAGGTAGAAAGAGGAAGGGATAAGGCTTAGCTTTTGTTACTTAATAAAGTATATTAACGTCCGCCCTTAAGTTTACCTTGTGGACCCCAAAGTCGTGATAAAGTTATTGGAGGATAGGCCCAGGCCTAGGGGTAGTAAGATAAGCGACGATGACCTGAGGAGGTTAGCCGGGCTCGCAAGGGAAAACATAAAGGTGCTTGAAGAGTTGGGGTGCTGGAAGACAGAAGGTGGTATAATATACTACAAGACCGGTTGCTTAGGGAGTTACTTTCCAGAGTAGGAGAACTAAGGGGTAGTGAGACTGACCGCTTTTTGAAGTTCTTGGCGATTTTAAATACGTTACTTGAGGAGATGGGGGTAGGGAGAGTGGTGATCGTAGGGGGTTTCGCTGCTGAAGTTTATTCGGGCAGGGGCTATAGGACTGGCGACGTGGACATAATAGTCGAGGGTGACACACAAATAGTCAGGGACGTCCTAAGGGAGATATCCGATTTCGGCATTAGGATTTACTTACCGAGAGTTAGAGAGATATCTGAGAAAGGGATTGACATAGTGAGCAACGTATATGATAGGCCAAAGCCCCCTCTAAGAATGAAAGTAGACTCCTATTACGTCTATATCCTCCCGCCTGAAGAAGTCGTGCTAAACTATTTAGAAGCATGGAAGTTCTGGAACAGTTTGGAAGACCGTAACAAGGCCGTGTTAGTTTACTGTGCACAGCTGGATAAGATTGATTTAGCCTACCTTAACGACCAAGCGGAAAAGAGGAACGTGAACGACTATCTGGGTAGACTTAGGGAGTACTGTTAAGGCCACCCTTAGTGATAGGGGATATGCGTACTTCTAAAAATAACGTACAAGGGAACCGAGTTTTAGCAGTTAGAGCGGTTCAGGGACTCCTCATCAGTTATAATTTTTCACATTAAATCAGTATAATTCAGTGTGTAAATAATACAAAGATCATTCTGTGTAATCTAAATTATAGACTAGTCACCTTACGCTTTTACACATACTATGTATTAATATCGTTAAATGTAAATTTAATAACGATAATCTCACCACAGTTAGACAAATATAAATGAAAATGGATCTGTAAAAGAACCCGAAAATAGCATTCTAATAAAAACGTATATTATTTATTATTATAATAACAGCAGTTATTCTACTTTTCCTTTTGGTAATATAAAACTCCGGTAATACCAATAAAGTTTTTAGATTTTACGTCAGGTTTACTGAAAAATGTAAAATACGAGAAGAAGCTGAGCACTGTAAAGGGTGAGCCCAGCATCAGGGAGCTCATCAGCCGGGAGAGCATTAAGGAGTTTCTTAGGTTGGTTGAAAATCGTTTAGGAGATGCGTTAAAGTAGAATAAACTGTAATAGTAAAATAAAATAAAAAATAACTCGAAATGTTAAAAAGTTAGGATGCTATTGCGGTCTCGTTAGGGGGTAATAGTACGAAAGTAGTTGAGTTATATGCTGATACCTGCAAAATTAATGGGTAATTAAAGGCTTCAGCGGGTACTGTGAAATTATAGATTACAGCCTTCGGAAGACTCCCTACTGTTCTCCCTTGAGAGTTTACAGCTTGTATCTGCTTCGTTATGTTCACGATATTGCCTTGGTAAATGTAGTACACCCCGGTCAACTCAAAATAGGGATCTGACTTATAGACTATTACTTGGTTATACTTAGGGTTGGCAGAGGTATTGTAATACACTATTACAGTACCTCCGTTAACTTGTTGGTTCGCCACTGTTTGGTAATTTATAGGCTTAGATGAGGGTGATGATATGTCAAGTAAGTAGAACATAAGGGGTATTAATAGCGCTACGACTATTATCAGCGCAAAAATAAACCCCACGTATTCAGATTGTGCTTTCATATGTGCTCTCACCTCCATCACAGCTGTTGATAGTACTCATTTATCCCATATTTCACTTCTATATTACCCGGGTAGTATAATTTAATAACAGCAGCTGTGACCTCATTATAATTCCACACCTCAACATTATTATAATAGATATACAAGGCACCTATTGAATAGGACTGTAATGGGTAGGGACACTGTATGAAGACCCCAGTAGGTGATGCAACATAAGTCCCAGCTAATATCCAATACGATTTACCGTAATCATACACGGTACCATTCAATATAAAGTAAAATCCTGAATATGATTGAGTATTTCCTTCCTTCTGTATGGTTACATGGACATAGTACCCTTGCTCCGTATAGTAAATGTATAGAGTAGGATTAACGGCGGTAGGGGGAATGAAGAACACGAAACTCGGTGATGTGTACTCGGTACTTCCTACTTGAGAATATTGATACTTATAGATGTATATGTAGCCATTAGATTCATCCCTTGTGTTATTAAAAAGTAGATAGTTGTTTGGTATATCTACTGAGACGTACCCTGCTAGCACCTTAACGGGACCTGGTACGGAGTAGAACTTTCCGTCCACTTTAATGCTTATTAGTTGCGTAGACGGTGAATTAGGCTCTTCAACTACGACATTAAGGGTTAAAGGAGTCGTGAGCTCTGAGTAGTTAGCTATAAGGACGACGCTTTGTCTCTCTAATGTTACCGAAATCCCCTGGGTAGTCGTTGAATTAACGACCGCTCGCCCTTGTATTATCCAATTGTGGAACACACCAGTAATTATAGTCCCGTTTTGGAATTCGTAATATACATATTGGGGGACTTTAGCCTGAAAAGTCCCTGTTATATTAGGAAATGCTACTGGCATCGTATAGTTCTTAAACTGGTCATCTAGGATGTTAGTAGTCACATTGGCTACCGGGGCATAGATGTTATTTTTACTGGTAATCTCCGCCAATATCTCTACCCCACCCTTATTAGTCAAGGAGTAAGGACCTATTGAAGAGTTCGGCATCAAATAGAATAAATTACCTAAGCTCGTGACTATAATAATCGGGTCCTTAACTACGTAAGACGGGATTGATAAGTCTTGAGAACTATTTATAACAATAGGGTATTTCAACGCTGTCAAGTTATTCCAAACCCCGTTATCGAGATATAGGATTGCTATTATTGTGAGATTTATAGGAGGCACAAACGTACCGTTAGTGTACTCGAAGATGATAGAACCCTTCTGAGTACCTGCAGAGTAATATATTGCAGGGTGACCACTTAAGACCGATTTATACTGTAACTGTTTAAGGGATACGTAGTTGTTCACAATCGCTCCAGATACCTGATCTGATTGCCTCAAATACTGCAAATAGAATAAAAAGGGCACAGCTAGTGATACTATAATTGCAATAAATATGAAAATTGCTATTGCTGAGCTCAAACCCCTACTATTATTTTTTATACTATATTTCATTAAATACCACCTCCATTACTTGAAACACCACCGCCACTACTTGGGGGATAACCTGCGTATTCCCACATCGAATAAGCGGCTATTATGGTAGGTGAATAGACGTAAATAGGAGGATATACGTTGTTAGGAGTATAATAGAAGACATATACGTTACTAGGAGTATAAGACGCGTTTTCAATTTCAAAGAAACAGGGTTCAGATAATAGAGAATTATAATTATTATTACTAATCGTAAATTGCCCAGCTATCTGTTCCAAATAGAAGTAAGTTACATCTATACGTGTACCACTAGGTACATAAAACTCTTCGTTAGTAAAAGATTTTGAGGGCCCAATCACAATAGTTTCCGATGGATAACCGCTAGATTTAGGAGGAATAATATCTGCTCGTAGGAGCTGTGCAGCGATATCCCCACATATAGGTGTAGAGTTTGACTGCAAACTCACACCTTGAGGTAGTGAAAATGAGTTGTTTGCAATAACCAAGTAATAGTATACTTGGGGGTTAAACGGGATGTATACAGTCCCGCTTCCCATAACCTTGAATTCGTTTGGATTACAGATCTTTATAGCAGAACCATTACTACTGTGAACACCGCTACTGACTAAAGTATATTCGATCATTTCTCCATAGGGTATAGTAGTCTTACCTAGTGTGTAGTTAAATACGAGGTAAAACGTAGAAGGGTATGTCAACGTGTGGAAACCGTAAGTAAGACATAAGGTTATAGAGGGATTAGTATAGTTGATAAAGTACTCATGGTTGTCTACATAGACCGGTAATGATCGGTTTACATTTACTAACGTAGCTCCGGTATTAGGATCCTTAGTGACCCCTTCTATCGGAAGGGGGGTATGGAAATCTGGGCACGAGAATAATATCTTTACCTTATAATGCTTTAATGAAGTATTATAGAATAAAGTAAGGATTGTAGGGCCGTTAACTGTTAACACGGTCGAAGGAGTATCATTAGAACTTAACTGAGCAGTCCCTGTTACCTCCCACTTTAGGAACTGACCGGTAAGGCCGTACTCGCTTAAGAAAATTTGGGTGTCCTTAGCTGAAACGCTGTAGGTGCCCGGGTCAACATATAATATATAGGGGGTATTTTCTAGAGTGCTACCAAATTGGACACAAGTACTCACCGGGAGGGTTACATAACCACTTGAGGTCTTATTCAGGGCAATAGCGACAACATAAACCGGTATTTTACCGGTTGGACCTATCACGTTAGAAGTTGAGACGGACGTATTGGGGTTTAAAAACAGTACGTTGGACAGCGCGGTCACTATTACGACAGGTTCATTGAAAGCTTTACTCGGAAGGGGTATTACCATACTACCGTAGACGCCTACAGAACTATTCAATGTAGGTACCCACGTAGACCCGTTAAAGTAGTATATCTGTGTTATATTAATCGGTGTCTGTACTGTTTGTACCTTTATCTGTACGTAAGGAGAAGTACCGGAGCTATAGTAGATTTCCGGGTTACCCCTGAATATATTGTTTAGTTCTAATTCCTTCTGTTGCTGGTAGGCTTGTGCAGCAACACTACCTTGGTTTGAATAATAAGGAGTATTATACATTATAAAGAAAGCTGGGATTAAGATCGAAAGTAAAATAAACAAGAATATTATTAAAGCTATAGAAGTAGCCAGACCCTTCATTTACCTCACCCCGTAGAAGAAGGAACACCGGTATAAGCGTACCCTACTCTGAACATGTACAAGCCGTTATTGAACATAACCCATATTACTACGTAATACCCTTTTCCTCCGTTTGGTACCCCCTGCATGTCAATTGTCACGGGAGTGTTCGACGGGATCGTGTATACGCTTAATTTCCCCTGATATAGCTGGTTCCCGTTAATATCATATATTTGAGTCGCAGTTATCTGTGACGCTTGTAACTTATTAGGCAAATACACTTGGAAGTTCACATTCTTTACGACGGGGAGGTTAGGGGTTACTACCCCTGCTGAGGTAACTAAATAAGAGGGGATAAGGAACACGTACACGGTGTAGTTACCGGAGTAGGAAGGGTCGTATGCCTCTACTAGTATACTACCTACTCCGTTACTCGAGACAAGTAAGGGACCGGGAGAAATTGTAGTCTGAGAAGCTAGTTGGGAAGCTTGCTGTTCGGCTATCGTGAATGCTTCAGTAGGGGCGAGGAATGCCGATGTAAACCCGAACACTACTAACCCTATAATCAGAACAGCTATTACTATTATCATCGTCTGAACTACGCTTTCTACCATCTAAATACCACTATTTGGAAATTCGAAAAATATAAATATAAATTTTGCTGAGAAAAGTCTATGGGAAACGCGATAGTTAACATGATGCTCGTTATCGCGACTGTACTAATTTCGATAGTCGCCCTAAGCCTCTATTCCTTCTATATCTCGTACACAAATTCAAACTTAGCTTATATCAACGCCTTCGAATCATTTTCAAAGTCTATTACGATAAGTGTTTCACCTCTGTCTTTTAAAGCGTACACGAACAGAAACCCTATAATATTTAACGTCTCGTTCTTAGCTTCTGTCTCCGTTAAACACTACGATTTAAATAAAGGTGAGCTAATCGTCGTACCCTTCGTTACACATTCCAACCCTAACATCTACTTGTACGTACCTACCGGACTTCAAAATAGTAGCATTAACGTTAGCAGTACTATACCCGTAAACGGTCAAGTGTACCTGCCAGACGGTAATTTATTAGGCACTGTAAACATGGAGGGCTACAAGGTACTAAACGGCCAAGTATTTTCAGTAACTTCAAACGTGACCAGTAGTGAGGTCATAGTACTATGGGTATTAGTGGAGTTCCAAGGGAAGTTTTACAGGCTAGGTTATACTTACTTAGTACCCCAAGACGAAGGGTTAGGAGTGTATGTAGCTTCTTCTTCAGGGAGATATAACCCTTCTAACATCCAAGTAAACCTAAACCCACCTTTAATATTCGCGAGTAATAAGGGGTTAGTGTTCGGGATGTGGTTTGAACCGTACCTTATTTCGCCAAGTAAGTCCATGCTCGTAAACATCACTTTCGAGCTTAAAGCCAACCAGAAAGTTTCCTTGGTATTTTACACACAAGGTAACGGCGTTTACGTAAACGAGACCGTTTTACAACTAAATAATCTTATTACTTCGTCCGTTGTAGAGACAATTTACAAGGGGATTGTGCAAGGGCAGTGGTATTTCTTAAACTTTAGTACCGGGGCACAACAACTTGTAGGGCCTAACTTGGAAATGTACATCAGTTTATATGATGCGAACCACAAACAGTTAAGTAAAGTCCAGTTAATTAACCCAGCTATAGCTAGTGCTAACGGTTATGCTTCGATAATCCAGTTCGGGAACTCTACGTCTTCCGTGAATTTGATTTCCCAAGCCGTTATGTCAAGTGAACAAAACCCAAACGCTCCTATGTACGAAGTTACTGGGAGCCTACTTACGAACGGTTATCTATATAATAATTCCAATGACCTATATCAGATTATAGGAAGTTCTCCAAAAGAGATATACTCAATAGTTTACTGGTACTTTGTCTCACCTTATTATCCCCCTCCTTCTCAGGTAAGCGCAACAGTCTGGTATTATCCTCAAGGGAGTAAATCCGTTGCTACCACGTATATATACGAAACCGGGAATAATATGTGGGTTTTAAGCTGAGAGGTTATTAAGTGGTTTTATGGCGTTTACGGTATTTTTAGTCCTAGGTATAGTAATAACAGTTACGTCACTTTACTTTTTTCTATACGGGGAGTTGATGCTCCATAAGGCGAAGACAAAGGGGCCGGCCAGCCCCTTCACGTATAGGGTCTTACTAGTCCTTAAAATAATGTTAGTGATACTGTTCTCTGCTTTTTTGCTAGTTTACTTTGAATATAACTTACCTTTTTACTCTACAATATTCTCCTCTATATCTACTATAAATTCAATATACCTACTTAGGATAAAGAGGATTAGTGCCCCGGTACTGATAGGAAATTTACTGTTGACGAGTGCTTCTTTTTACCTATTTTACTTGTCTTTGTACTAAGTGACCTTAAATTGATAAAGAAAGTCGCCTCGCGAGATATTTCTAGTAAGATTTATCGTGATATTTATAGCAAGATTTATATAGACATATTCCAAAATTTTGATTATGAAAAATAAATATTATTATTTTAAAGGAGTGAGTGATGTCACCACTGTTTTGATCCTTGTTGTTGCATTTATCATTATAGTGTTAATATTTCTAGGGCTATTCTTTGGGCTTTTACACCCACCAGCGACTGCAAAGGCTGTAGGCACGGGTATGTTAGTGTGTTCTAATAATTATTATATAGCCTATTTTTACATGAAATCCAACGGCAACCTCCAAATAGATTCTGCGACGATTTACGGTACAAACATAAACGCCCTAAATAACGCTACATTAACTAACGGAGAAAACACAATAGAGTTAATCTTCCCTACCTCACCTCAATTCATACCGCAAGAAGGCGAGACTTACCAGGTCATAGTAGGGCTGAGTAACGGAGAAAATGTCCAAGTGACATTAGTGTTTTTGGGAAATACACCACTACCATCGCCTCCGCCACCACCTACTAGCACGTCTACGGTACCGACGACATCGTCCTCTTCACCGAGCACCACGACAAATTCTCAAACCACCTCAACAAGTAGTAAGTCTACTAGTACGACCACGTCTACAACGTCTTCTTCATCGAGTACCACAACTACCTCCAGTACGACGTCAAGTAACTCACCTCCTCCACCCCCTCCTCCATCATCAAGCAGTACTACTACATCTACTTCAAGTTCAAGTAATGGCGGCGGTAATGGCGGCGGAGGTAGTCCTCCTTCGAGTAGTTCGTCCTCAAGTTCTCCATCATCGTCATCACAAGGTTCTTCTTCGTCTTCCAGTCCTCCACCTATAATAGCAATTACCAAAAGCGATTCGAGCTTGGTAAACCTGATACCAGCTATAGTTTTAGTTGGACTAGCGGTTTATTATTCTAGGAATTTTGTGGCTGATAATAAATAAGTCGTATGTCTAAAATTATTTTTTATATTATTGTTCATATTATTGTATGTATATAGTAATATAATATTTTTATAATAATATCTGGTCAGAATTAAATCAGGGTAAGTATTTTAAATAATTACGATATTAATCTATATCTATCGTACATAAATTTATAAAATTTAGCCTAAACATGTTTTAAAGCTATCAACATAATACATAATATGCTATAACGGGTAATGAAATTGTTAATTTTCGCTCTATTATATATCAACAAAATTTTTATAACGGGAAAAGATTGAAATATCTAATTAGAATGACGGTAACAGTATCAAGATACGTAGAGCCTTCAATTTATGAATTTCTTGTAAAGCTGAACCTTACGACTTGCTGGTTACTGGACTTTAAAGTTATAACTAATCCTGAAGCTTTCTTCAATAACTTTATCCTAAATAAATACGATAACTTGGCAATTATCGTAAATGAGAGATCGAAGGAAAAAGTAAGAGAGATAGTCGAACTTGCAAAGGACAACTGGGTCTCAGTCCTAGCATTTATTAGCGATAACTTAAGAGAGGAAAAGTTTTTACTATGTGTTAAAAGTAAAATCAAAATAAAGAATTTTACCTCCTAGCCCTTTAATAACAAAGTTTGTAAAATATAAGTTATATTTCGAGAGTGATCTTTCAAAGTTTACACCCGTTTCAAACTTATTATAAGTTGAGAATAAGGTTTAACAACTCGTCATGGGGAGTTATTTTGGTCGGAAGGACTTACTGATAGTGTAGGAGACTCTAAGGCCTACTGGAGTAAACATTAGCCTCTGGGAGAAAAGCCGCGGCCGGGATTTGAACCCGGGACCTCTGCCTTTCTGCCCTAAATACCAGGGCAGCGCTCTAGCGAGGCTGAGCTACCGCGGCAAATAAAATTTTACCTTAAAAGGATTATAAAATCATCGCCTACTTAATTTGCCATGTTTGTATTAAACCCCTATTGAGTTTAAGGAAGTAGGCCTCACAGAATTTTATAAAAATCACGATTAATACCAGAAATCAGGGCCGACTATAATAACTTTTTATAAACTGCGATAGCTATTTGGTAAAACCGCATGGTAATTTACGTAAAATCCTTACGTCAATATATTTTTACTAAATAGATGTATACTATTACATCTTCTCGGCGAGGGGTTGGATACTCTTGAGTATTTAACATAAGGTCAAGTATAAGTATTCAGGCAAATGTTCAGGGTAATACTCAACTGCTACGATTTTTCAATATACGTTAATCGTAGCATCTAATTATTGTCCTAAATACTTACCTTAGTACTTATACTCATTGTGCTAAATACTTTAGACCCCAACAGCTCTAAACCGGGCAGTCGTCATATCTTATATTTATACCTTGGCAAGTCCTAAAGGGCAAGACCTCATCCTTCAGTCTAACATATGTGTCCGCTTTATACGAAGACCTCGCCTTTTATTAAATGACCGAGTATGAATTAGTAAAAGCGTGTCGACGTAAAGTTTTTAGGTAAAATCTGGTCGTGGTGACCAGATACTACCTTGGGAACTTATCTCGACAAATCTTACCCTATTTTTATGTTTAGCTCTTGAAAGCCCAAGGCTCTAAACGGAGAGCCGTATCATTATCATTTGTTTAGTATAAGCGTATCGTCATAGTGTTTCAGGTAAAATACTATCCCTAATATTGACGGTCATCGGTTCGAAACAAACCGTCAACCCCTCCTTTTACTTGTAATGATTATCACTGAAAATTTTTTCTTTGTTTTTATGCTATATTTTCTATCTTTGTTTAGGTTAAAAAATATTTATTTAACATATTTCAAACAGTAGAGAATGACTCTCTTGCTAGATATACTAGGTTAAAGTTTAAAAACAATAAACCAAATTATACACAATAGGGATAATTGTCATGACAGTTCCGGCTTCAAGGTTCACAGAACCTTCGGTTACAGAGTTCCTCAGTAAATTAAACCTTGACACTTGTTGGCTCTTTAATTTTAAGGCGATTAAAGACCCTGAAGCCTTTCTTAAAACTGTATTTTTCTCTAGATACACTACTTTAGGTTTTGTAACTAATGAAAATGAAAGAGATAAAGGTAAGCAACTGGTGGAAATAGCTAGAAAGTATAACATAACAGCAATAGCTTATTTGAGTAGGAGTGTCCCTTCAAACAGCTTCCTCATATGCGTCAAGGAAAAATGAGACAATTTGCTTATTACCGTATATTACTTCTATCCGTTTTACAGAGCTGTAACAATTCGTCTTTGAAGTCTTGTTCTATTCTTTTTTCTTCTAAGTCCTCGCACAAGACGTCTCCGAACTCTTCAAGGTCTTTTAAGTACTCGCTTAGGACTTTAATCGCATTCCCTTTATCAAGCGATGAGAGGATCTCTATCTCTGTAGATACCAGATAGGGGTTGTCTGGGTCTATCTGTAATGCTTTTTTGATCTCTTCAAAAGCTTCCTTGGTCTTACCCATGGATAATAATACTTGGGACTTTGTCTCATAATAATAAGGGTTTTCTGGGTTTATTTCCAGAGCTTTATCTAAAAATTCCAACGCTTTTCCATAATCCCCAATTGTATAATACGTAAAACCCAGGGCGTAAAGGTTCTCGTCGTTTTGAAGGTCGGACTGGTATTCGCCTATAGCCTCTTCATACTTACCCATTTTAAAGAGTATATCTCCCCTTAACTTATGCAACCTCATATCTTTAGATAGAGAAATAGCCTTATCTATGACATTTAAGGCGTCACCATACTTACCTAACTCGTATAGGGCGTTAGCCTTGTACGTTAGGAACTCTACGTCATCTTCTAACCTCCTATCTTGCAGTAACGCCTTGTCCATTTCTTTTAGGGACTTACTGATGTAGTCTTCAATCCCCTCTTCATACCCGAGGGTGTATAGAATGTAAGCGTGGAGTACTAAGGTCCTGGGTTCTTGCTTTTCCTTTAACGCTTTTTCACAGTTCGTTAGGGCTTCTCTAAGTTTACCTCTCTTAAACTCGGCTAGGCATATATAGTAGAATTTTTCGGGGCTATCTTTCAACCCCTTTAACAACTTCAATGCCTCCGTAATCTTTCCCTCTTTTATAAGTTCCTCTACTTCTTCCATACGTACCAGCTCGCTAAAACACTTTCAGGTTTATGCCTTAGCGAATAAATAGTTCTTTGTATATATTTTTAAATCAGTCAGTTTCATCTCTTCTATCTCTTTTAACTTGTCACTTAATTTTCTAAGCTCTTCTTTCGTAAGGCTGGCCCTGATGTTCTCCATCTCTTCTTCTCCCCTCTCTGTCAGCTTTATTTGGCTCCTCGTCACCCTCATGAAGTTACTCTTTATTAAGGAAGATAAGTGGGAGTCTATTCTAGGGCTGTAAATGAAGTAGAGCTTACCCCACCTAAACGTAAACATTGGGTCTTGGATCACCTTATAAGGGGACAATACGTCATACGTAAAGAAGGCGTTTACATAGAGTTTGTACTTCTTCTGGGACGTCTTACCGTTCATTGAGAGGAAGATTAAGTGGTCAATAGTGAGGTCGTACTTAACTTCACCTCGTTTACATAGGTCTTCTTGGCTATTTGATAAGTATTTCAATATATAGTATGCGCTTTCACATGAGCCGTACTTCTCAATTTCCTCTATTGCTTCATTTATCAGTTGGAGCATCCTGCTTCCTTTCATTCCATTTTTCCTCCATTTCGATTACTGTAATGACCACCCCTGAATGGGGGAACAGGTGGGGGAAATTACCTCGGGCTTCACACGTTTTCGGGTCTACATGTTCACCTATTAACCCGAGCGGGGAGGAGCACTCCCTCAACTTCTCCAGCAGTTTTACCGCTTTCTCCTTTTCGTTAAGCCTTACATAGACCCTCGCCATCCATAAGGTGACCAAGGTAAACGGGTTCACCGTATTACCGAGGAAGTCCCTTCTGTACCTCAAATAAAGTCCGTCTTCGACTTTTAGTTCGTTCTCTATCCTATTTAATGTATTGAGGAAAACTTTTTCCCTCGGTGAGATAAAGCCGTATAGGGGAAGGGTAAGTAGGGCTGCGTCTATCTCATCGCCACCGTAATACCTTATAAAAGACCCGTCCCTTACACCGTTAGACATTACGTCTTGCTTGATCTCGTTAGCGATAGCACCCCACTCCTCAGCAGAGTCGCTATAACCTAGTGCAGAGGCCAACTTTGAAGCTCTGTCCATCGAGACCCAGCTCATAACTTTCGTGTGTGTATAGTGCCTTGTGATCCCCCTTTCTTCCCATATGTCTGTACTCGGGTCCTTCCAAGAGGACTTCACCCAAGAGGCTATTGACTCAATAGCCCAGAAGTTTCTGTCTATATAATCATCGTCACCTGTCTCTTGGTAGTAGGTGTAAAGCGAGTTCATAAAGGCACCTTCGACGTCCATCTGGATTTGTAAGTACGCGGCGTTGCCTATCCTGACCGGTTTGCTGTTGAGGAAACCGTTTAACCAGTCTAAAGTCTCTTCAGCGGGTGGAGGAGTACCGTCTATCGTATAGAACGGGTGGTCGAAACTCTTAGAGGACGGGTCGAGGACACTGATGAGGAAGTCCAGCGTCCTCCTGGCGTAGTTAGTAAGTCCCGCCTTTACTAGGGCTTCTATAGCGTATGAGGAGTCTCTGACCCATACAAACCTGTAGTCCCAGTTCCTCCCTTCACCCACGATCTCTGGGATGGACGAAGTAGGCGAGGCTACAATACCTCCTGACGGCTTATAATACATCCCGAGGATAGCGGAAAGTGAGCGGTAATACATCTCCCTTAATGTGTTTACTTTCCTGGCCTTTGACAATTCCTTTTCTACATATCCAATGAGCTTAGAAAAAGCGTCATAGGGCCTGGAATACACAAAGCCTTTCTGGCTAAACAGGCCGTATCTTAGGTCTTTCGAGTAGAGTAAGTATAGGTAACCTCTACCGGGTTTTATCCTCACCTCATAAGGGGACAGCACCTCGTAGTTACCGTATATCAGGAGTTCGAGGCCTTCTTTAGAAAGGGGGTTCTTGTACGTGATACCCTTATCCTCTATTATTTCCGTGCCCGCGTTTATGAGCCCGTAGTTAAATACGGGCCTTATTATAGCCTCCAACTCGACTTCGCTTTCATAGAGCCTGATCACGGCCGGCAAGGAAAGAGGGAGGAAGTCTATTACCTTGGCTTCCGCTTGGCCTACTTTAAACGAAGTCTTTACAGCTAACGTATACCCTATGTACTCCTGCTGGACTTTATACCCTTCTCCGAGCGGGGTCAAAGAGAAGTACCCCCCTTTTTCACTGTCTAAGACCTTGGTAAACACTGAGGGAGAGTCAAAGCGTGGTACGGGGAACCAGTCAATACTACCGGTGGACTCTAGTGCTGATGTCAGCCCGTTGGAGAGGAATGCGTAATTCATGGTATCATTATACATACTCACTTTTTTAAGTGTAATAGCCAATATTATTTATCCTACCATGTTCTCTGTCGCAATTAATACTCAAACTCCCCCTATCAGGTTCAGACAGACCTATAGGGACCTTGTCGAGAAGTACGGTTACTTAGAACTACCTATAGAGCTCTCCTCAATCGACAGCTCAGACTACTATATATCCGTAGGAGGAGTAGCTAAGATGATGATGGCGATAATAGACCGCTTCTCTAAGGCCAGATGGGTGTCTTTGGGGCCCGGTTATCCTCCGTCAGTGTCCTTTAACGGTAGGGAATTCTATTTCGTCGACGTCCAGCCAGAGGTGTTAAAAGGGTATACTGAATTCAAGGAAGGTATTTATAACGAGTCACACGGGCTAACTAAATACGAGATACAGCCCTTTCATTACATTTCTTATGCAGACTATAACTGGCTTTCAGCTAAGAAGCTCCTAGAGTTTTACAAGGACACGGACGTGTACTTCATAAACGACTTTCAGCAACTCCTTGTAGGTGGTATTATAGGGCCCTCTGCACCTGCTGTTATTTGGTACCACATACCTTTTGTGCCCGAGACTCTTTCACGCAGGGTCAGGGACTTTATAGTAAAGTCCTTTGAGGGCTTTGATTACGTTATCGTGAGTACTAAGAGGGACATTGAAGGACTTTTAAGGGCCGGTGCCCGGGTAAAGGTCAAACAGATTTACCCTTACATCGACATGTCTTGGTATAGGAGAGTAGGCGAGAGTGAAGTACAGAAAGTCAAGGATAAGTACGGAATTAAGCCTGACGATAAAGTGATCACTGTCGTAGCGAGGATGGACCCGATGAAGAGCCAAGACGTAGCAATTATGGCTTTAAAAGAAGTTAAGACCCCGAATACTAAGCTGTTGTTAGTGGGTAACGGTAGTTTTACCAGTGGAGCTTTAGGTACCGGGAAGGCTAGTTCGTGGGTGAGGAGACTTAAGGGTTTGGCTCAAGACCTCGGTGTTAGTGATAGGGTTATATTTACCGGACACGTAGACGATGAGGAGTTGTTCGCTATATATGAGGCGTCTGACGTAGTGGTTTTACCCTCACGCATTGAGGGTTTCGGTCTAGTGGTCTGCGAAGGGTGGGTTTACGGAAAACCTGCTGTCGTCAGTTCCGGGGCTGGGGTCAGTGAGTTGATTATCGAAGGGGCTAACGGGTTTACTTTCAAGAGCAGTAATTATGAAGAATTAGCACAAAAAATTGATATTACCTTGAAGGATCCAGATAAGTACGGGTTAATGGGAAAGGAGACCGCTAAAAAGTGCCATGTTGATGTCGCTTTTGAACAAATAAAAGATGTCTTTATAGAGGCAATGAAGGACTACGGGAAGTAAAAACTTACCTAGTCTCTGTTGGCTTTATAATTATGGTACCGCTCTCCTCGTCGACTTGTAGCATAAATTTAGTACCGTGTCTCTCTACCATGGATTTCGGTATGTATAAGTTTAGGGGTAGTGTGTAGTACTCATATTCGTAAGTCTTGCCTCTAACGGTCTTCTTTCCCACTAGTCTTTTAGCTTCTACTACTCTCTCTTTCATAAGATAACGTATTACGTCTGTCTTTTTAAACCTTATTCCAAATATTCCTAATATGTTTTCAACAGTTAACGATGTAAATAAAATTAATTTCTAAAATATACACGTCTACCAATTATACTAGAGCCACGATAAAGTACTTACCGCATTAACTATGAGGTAATATGCCTAGTCAAGTACTAAAGAGAAAGTTTATTGCCACATACATATGAGATGTGTATGCTTTAAGTTTCAAGCTCCTGTTACCCTTTATCGACTGACCGGTATAAATATAAACACATTAAAACCGGGTGGCAAGCAATAATACTAAGACCGCTTTTACCCGATCACACATCAGCCTTGAGCTAAACCGGGTGATGAACACCGGCTGTCATGAGTTAATGATATAAATCGTCATCAATGCTGATCTTAATGAACCCAGTTCACATACTGGCTAAAAAAGGGGATGTCGCAGAAAGGGTCTTAATAGCAGGGGACCCAGGTAGGGTCAAACTACTATCCGCACTCTTAGACCAACCCAGACTTGTAAATGAAAATAGGGGTTACTTAGTATATACGGGGGAATACAGAGGTGTAGAAGTAAGTATTGCGACCCACGGGATAGGGGGGCCTTCTCTAGCTATAGTCCTCGAAGAGCTTTCTATGCTCGGGGGTAAGACCTTCATCAGGTATGGGACTGCTGGTGCTCTGGTGCCGGAGCTCGATAAAGGCGACTATGTGATAGTGACCGGGGCGTCTTACAACCAAGGTGGGCTGTTCCATCAGTATTTTAGGGAAGACGCATGTATTTCTCCTACACCTGATTTCGAAGTGACGTTAGCACTGTATAGCTCGTTCAAGGCTAAAGGGTTAAAGTTCTTTACAGGAAACGTGTTCAGCAGCGACGCGTTTTATGCTGAAGACCAAGAGTTTGCCAAGAAGTGGTCGGAAAGGGGGAATATAGCGGTCGAAATGGAGTGCGCTACCCTTTTCGCCCTGAGCAAAATGAGGAAATTAAGAAGCGGGGCTGTAGTCGTTATCTCCGATAGCTTGGTCAAAGGTGGCTGGATCACTAAAGAGGAACTGGAGAAAAGGGTCATGGACGGGGCTACAGCGATTTTAGACGCACTTATCAATTTTTAAAATCAGGCTCCCCTCTATCTTATAATGAGTAAGCTCATCCGAGACCCTATACACGGTTATGTAGAGGTAAGTGATAGAGCACTGGGAGTTATCTCAGACCCTTATTTCCAGAGGCTTAGGTACATAACTCAGAACGCGTTAGCCTACTTAGTGTATCCGGGTATGAGACACACCAGGTTTGAGCATAGCTTAGGGGTAATGTACTTAATAAAGGAGTTCCTACAGTATATAAAGAAAAATAGTAATGTAGGGTTCATAGACGACGAATATATTGAGCTTGTTGGAGTAACCGGGTTGCTACACGACATAGGGCACTTAGCGTTCTCCCACACCTTCGAGTCAGGATTACATGTGGCTAAGGAAGTATACGGTGAAAATCGGGTGGACTATAAAGGTAAGAAGACTCACGTCTACACAGGAATAAAGGTCATAGAGGACTACCTCTCCTCGCCTTTGGAGAAAAACTTTTCCTCGATTGGTGACCCGGTAAAGTTTGTAGTTAACGTCCTCAAGGAAGAGCCTAAGAACGAAGAAGAGAGGCTAGCCCTCCAACTGGTATCTAACTTCGTTGATGCCGACCGAGGGGACTACCTATTGAGGGACTCGTACTATGCTGGTGTCGGTTACGGCTCATACGACATTGAGAGGCTAAAGAGGGTACTGACATACGTCAACGGAAAGATAGCAGTGTTGAAAAAGGCTATCCCTATTGTAGAACAGTTCCTCCTAGCGAGGATGTATATGTTCAAGAACGTCTACTTCCACAGTGTAGTAGGTATGTATAACTCTATATTATCTCATGCTATTGCCAAGCTGATCCTAGAAGAAAAGATAGACCTATCTGATATACTCCACCTCACAGACGTCAATGTGCTTTCCATGATCTCTTCCATGGGAGACAAAAAGTTCTCAGATGCAATTTTCTTCCGCTCTGGGTATAAAAGGATAAAGAGTGACATAGAAGGGGAGTGTTTAGATAAGGTCGAAAGGGAGAAAGTCCTGGAATTAAGTAGGGAGACTAACGGTGGTATAATATACTATGAATTTTTCGATACCCCGTACAGGGAAGAGAAAGAGGCTGTTTATATATATGACGGGGAAAACACTTATCAGCTCTCCAAGTTTTCAAACCTACTCAATGCCGTGAGGGACCTGAAAAAGGCAATAATAGTATATCATGTCAGCCAAGCAGAGAGGGTCAGGGAGTTTGAGAAAGAGATAAACGAATGTTTAAAGGCGTCTCAAGGTGTTAATGAATGAGTCTGGGACCAGAGCCCACCCTCGTGACAAAGTAGTCCGTAATACCAATCTCTTTGATGAAACTGATCACTTCTTCAACGTGGCTCTGCGTAGTAAATATGTGTGGGTTAGGCCCCGCATCGAACGTGTAGGCAGCTATGCCACTCTCTTGTACCCACTCCATAACCCTTAAAGACATGTCGTTAAGGTAAAAGAACGAAGGCCAACTATCCAGTATCACTGCGTGCATGCTGTTACTGTGCCTCATAGTCCAATAGTAGAACATCTCCTCGTCTTTCTTTTCTATCGCAGCTATCACGTCTTTAAGTGTGTTTTCTACAAACTCTAACCTACACTTGAGTAGAGGAGACGTCTGGGTAGTCCTTATCATACCCTTACGCGAGGAGACTTTTTTCTTAGAGGGCGAGACTAAAGGTATTATGTCTACGAGCTCCCTCCAATGTGTTTCAGGGAAAAGTTGGTAGCAATACGAGTCTTCCCCGTCGTCTCTTTCTCCCTTAGTCCAAATTACGAATCCCCCTACTGTGCTCCTGCAAGCACTACCTGAACCTATCCTCGCTATTTTAGACAGTTCCTTCTGGTCTAACCCTAACCCTAATGCACTATTAGCTGCATAAGCTAAGGCAGCTATCCCGGCAGCTGAAGAAGCCAGACCTGCAGCCTTAGGGAAATTAGAGTTGGAGACCACTCTAGCGTGGATTTCTTTACCGTACAGTTTCCTGAATATCTTTAGTACTCTCCCACTGTACTCTTCGACCTCTTCAGGACTAGCACGTTCACCGTTAATTACCACTTCGTCTCTTTCGAGCCCTTCATCAAATATCACTTTAGTCCTGACCTCTAGTCCTTCTAAAGTTATGGATAGGGATGAATTTAGGGGTAAGTTTAGTTCTTCATTCCTTTTCCCCCAGTACTTTATAATTGCTATGTTTGAAGGGGCTATTGCCTCGGCTTCAACTCTCAATTTTCAAACCCTCGTCTTCATTTAGTGGGATCACTGTCACCCCTTTAATTTTACTCCACTCTTCTTTTACTCCTTCAAGTCCATCCCCGATAGCGACAACACTTTCTCCTCCCGCACCGGGTGAGAGCGCTATTAAGGCCCCCTCCCTTTCAGCTATTTCTTCTAATCTTCTGGTCATTTGGTTTTCTACCTCTACGCCTATCTCCTCAGCTAACCTCTCAAGCATTTTCCTAGCAAGCCTCACGTGTTCCACAGCCTCTTCGATTTTACCCTTTTCAATTAGAGTTATCGCGAAGTTGTTTTCCCATTCAATAGATTCCATCACCTCTTTAAACCTGGGGTCATCTTTCTTTTTGACAAACTCAGATACCGAACTTACCGTATCAAAACTTTTACCTATAAACGCGATAACAATACCCTTATTTAACTTAAGGGGCTTAATGTAATAGTCCATCTTTTCGATATCTGTAAACCTCTTATACACTATAGAACCATACACGGCTGAGGCTATGTCAAAGCCGCTTCCTATCCCTCTTTGCCTCTCATAGTTCGCCCTCTGGGCTATCTTGTGGACTTCGTCTAGGTTAATATCACCTACCAAGAGAGAGTAAATACAAGACGTTAAGGCTACTGTGGACGCAGAGGAACTCCCTAGACCGCTTTTCTTACCGTTTATGACGAACGCATCGTCATTGTAAAGTTTTACGTGAAATTTAGGGATTTCTCCGTACATTTTTTTGAACTGGTTTAAAACACTTTCAATGAGTTCGTTTCCCCTCCCTCTGAATACCCCGTAGGTGGTCTCAAACGTATTTTCTGTAGATAGCTTGCACTCGGCGTGAACCCTCTTGTCTACGGAAATAACGTGACTTATTCCCCCGAATACTACTGAATAACTCCCTACCCAGAGTATTTTGCCCGGGGCACTGACTACACTTTTTATCTCTTTCACCCTAATTGTAGTTATGGAGTTTATTCAAAAAAGGGATAGGCTGGTTTTAACTTTAATTTCCCAATCCGGCCCCGGAGGAATTGATGTCAACGCTCTTTTTTCATCCCTATCTTTGTATATGGATAAGGAGTCAGTGCAGAGGAGCATAGGTGACTTATACGTTAAGGGGTATATATCTATATTGAACAACGGGGGAGAAATAAGGTATTTCGCGTCAAAGCAAGTAAGGGACGCTATGATAGCCCTAGAAGTCCAAAAGTATAGGATAGCGAGTTATGTCAACGAGTTGAGTAAGAAAAAGGACGAGATAGTGCAGATACAAGATAGGTCGAAACAGATTGAAGAGTTAAGGAGTATCGTTAGTAAAGGGCTAAACTTGATATCCCTAGGCTTGGTTAGTCTGTACTCTGCGATGCCTGAGCTCACTATCCCCGAGTATGTAGAGAGTATTCAACCTTTAACGGAAGTTTTAAGTAGATTAACTAAGATTGTAGAACCACCTTATAGTAAAGATGACTTAGAAAACATATTGAAGATTGTGGAAAGGTTTAGAGGCGAAAAGGATTATAAATTGTTAAAAGAAATCGTAGAAAAGTCTGAAAGTGTTAGCAATGAAAATAAAAGTACGTAAAAAGTGTGTAAAAGTTTTTTATATGACTAGATCATACCATATAATTGTATGAGGAGTAAAAGAGATCAACTTGAGATAATTAGCGATATTCTAGATCTCGTAGAGAAAGGGCACACTGCAAAATCAGCTCTGATGAAAAATGCAAATTTAAGCTTTACTATACTAAAAAAGTACACCGACTATTTGATTAGCAAGGGATATTTAGAGGAGACTGATGCTGGATATAGAATAACTCCCGAAGGAGAGAAATTACTGGAGAAACTGAGAAGGGTTAGAGAACTAGAATTTAGATTAGCTGAGCTTATTAATGAGTTATCAGAAGAATTATAATGTATGAATATAATGGAATTATTGGCTTTTACAGTTGCTTTAGTATCTGCATTAAACGGTTTATTTCAATATATAGTCCTTAATTCTAAGATCAAAAATCTGGAAAAAGAATGGCCTAGAATAAAATCGTTATCATCACTATTATCATTTAAGAAGTTTTTAGATGTGGTTTCAGCCGAAGAGGCGCAAGATCTACTAGAAGAGTTAATGGTAGGGTTGAGGACCCAACCCACCCTAGATTTAATGTCTTCCTTCGTCGAGGAAAGGTTAACTAACCTAAAGGGTAACCTTAAAGCCCTTTTAGATACTTTAAATATTGTAGATGTAGTTAATACTTTCTACTCGAAGGTAAAACATTATTATTCTAATGGCATAATCCTTAATATAATTGCTTTGACTTCCCTTGTTCTAGTATTAGTACAACAGTTATCTTTATTGTTTTTAGGTCTAAGTTTGGGTTTTGAAATAGATTCTATACTCTTCTTATTCTACACAATCTATTATATTGAAAAAATTGAAAAAGTCAAGAATACTTTAAAGAAATATGTAAATAGTTAGTGAAATATTTCTTTAAAAATTTGTCATACTAGATTGTATTTTCCTTGAGCACTCTCCTAAGTCATGTCTTAACTTCTCCATATAATTGCTGATTACCTCGTAATAGTACTTTGGTCTACCTATTTTCTTTTCGTCACCTTTCTCCCTGACCACTAAACCTATGTCAATCAGCTTCTTTAGGCTGTTCTCAACAGTGGTCTTACTCATCCTAAGTAGCGCTGAGAGTTCTTCAGATGTAATAGGCTTACCTATTTCTATAAGCTTAAACAGACAATCTATATCGGTATCGGATATCTTATAACAGCATCGTATTACTTCTTTACTTGTTTTTAGTTTCTCGCTCATTGTTATAATTACCTATTTTTTCCTTAATAAAAATTTATCAAGTTTATACTGAATTTTCTACAATTTCAAATTGTTTTACATTATCAAAAATTACATTACATTCTTTCAATCCTTTAGTTATATAGGAAAGCAACTTAGGATAGATATAAGGTTTTCCGTCAAAGAGAACATAAGCATAGGGCAATTCTATCTCACTGACTACTCCTCTATAGTTACAAATAATTTTAGGCATGAAAGTATACTCCACAACGCTTTTTCCTTCGAGGAGTTCTTTAACTAGGAGTGCCGTATTATCAATAGTGAACTGGTCTTTTCCCAAGTTCCTCCTTCTCGAGGGTGGGAAATTACCAGAAAGCAATTTCTTAGTCCTACCCTTAGGGGGATGGTCACCGAGTATACCACCTATAATGACCGCGTCTGATTCTTCTAGGTCTTTCCTGCTTAACTTTTCCTCGGCAAAGGGGTCTAGAATAATTACCCGTGACGGGTCAAAAACTTGGTCGAAACTCTTTTCCGTGCTCGGAATACCAGGTAGTTTAACCCTGGTCACCATAAGTGTATCATTCAAAAAGGAATAGGAACTTTCATATTCGTATAATAGCCACTCCGACAGTTGCGGCTCTAAATGTTCAATAACTACTTTCACGTAATTAGATTAAAATGAAAGGATATATCGCTTTCCTACGTTGCAGAGGAGGAGAAGTAAGGACTAAAGCTAAAGCCTTTCATATCGAGGACGGCTTTTATGCTTATGTAGGTTCCTGCGGGAAAAATTGTGCTAAGAGGGTCTCTAGGCATATGAAGAGAGAAAAGAGTAAAAAACACTGGCACATTGATTACTTAACATCTGAGCTATGTGAAGTTACAGCTGTACTCGTATTAAACAGGGGAGAAAAGGAGATAGTTAATTATATGTTCAAAAGGGGGTACCATCACGTTAAAGGTTTCGGGTCTTCTGATGATAATACTTTCCCTTCTCATTTATTTAAGATCGACATGATCTCCCTCTTAAGTTCAATTAGTTCACTACTTAAGTGGTGATATTTTATCATTAACTTATCTAATTCGGAGTACCAAAATATACCGTGGCGGTAAAACTGAAAGAATACGTGCTTTTTATCGGAGGAAGTTACTACCTTGACCAGTTTGGTGTCCCGCCCAAAAGGTTCTGTGAATATAAACTCTAACTTCTCCCTATCCAGAAGCGGTAAAACGTCCTTTCCCCTTATTGTTTTTACATCTATCTTGCCCCTCCTTTTACCGGTCTGACACAGCCCTTCGTAATTTCCTGAGGTATATACGGTACTGCTTACCCACGTATACAAGTAACCAATGTCAACAAAGTTGAACACTTTCTCTTCGCTTTTGTAGTAAGCCCTGATCCTACCGTCACTGAGTTTAAGACTTAGTTTATCTTTTATTTCGTCGTCATACCACCTTACTTCCGCCCTGTCCCCCTCATATCTCCCGATAATTATGAAGTTCCCCGTCTTACCCTCTGTTAGGCGGTACCAAGTATTAAGGGAAAAGACACCGCAAAAACTGACCGAAACTTTTTGTAACGAAAGGAGGATAATATTTTGTATGACCGACGAGAGCATACGGAGTTATAATCGGATTGAGATAGTAAAATCTTTTGACCCAGAAAAAGTTAACACGATCTTGTCGAGGGAAAAACTGTTTAGCTACCTAGGACTAAAGGTCATTAAGATCGAAAAGGGCTATGTAGAGACCTCCCTTGAGTATTCCGAAAACGTGTTAAGAATAGGAGGAGTGCTCCACGGGGGTGCAATAATGACTACCATCGACTACACTGGAGGGTTAGCTACTATGACAGTAAATGACGGAGAAGACCAAGTTACGCAGGAGCTTAAAATAAACTTCTTAGAGCCTATGAGCAACGGACCTTTTAGGTGTGTCGCGAAAGTAGTAAGGGCAGGGAGGACCGCGGTAGTGGTAGAAGTAGACTTCTTTGATAAGGACGGGGTGTTAGGTGCAAAGGCGCTCGGGACTTGGTATATATTAAGGGGGAGAAGGGTAGCGAAATGAAGGTAATCGTAGTCGGTGGAGGACATAACGGGTTAACTGTAGCCTCACTTTTAGCCGAGAAAGGGTTTAAAGTAACGGTATTTGAAGCCAGAGAAAAACTCGGAGGAATGACCGATACTGTAGAGGTCAATGGGGTAAAACTGAGCAGGGCTTCATACGTACTGGGCTTAATGCCAGACTTCCTCGTAAAGAAGTTTGGTATACCCGTAATAAAGGGTGACGTGTTTCAGACTTTTTATGTTAACGGTAAGGTAATACCATTCTGGAGGGACAAAGAAAAGAGGATAAAGGAACTAGTCAGGGCTGGAGAGAAGAAATACCCTGAGTTCGAGGAGAAACTGTTAAAGTTCAAGGATTTACTCTACAAAAAATTTATGTTCGTTTCCAGACCTCCAACAAAAGACGAAATAAGGGAAGAGGCGGAGAAACTCGGTTTAGGGGAGTTCGTTGATTCCCATGCTAAAAAACTTCTCTCTGAATATATATCTGAAGAATACCATTACTTCTTTATCTACCCCGGGATGGAAAGGACTTCGGCTTACGTAATTGCTTACTTTTTCTCTCCAGATTGGGCACTTGTTGAAGGGGGTATGGGGAGGGTAGCCGAAAAAGTAGTTGAGTTCGGTAAAAGGTACGGTGTCGAATATAGGGTGAACTCCAAGGTAGAGCGTATTATAGTTAAAGGTGAAGAAGTAAAGGGGGTGATAGTAAACGGTAAGGAATATAACGCAGACGCCGTAGTCCTCGCTACAAGCCCGCTCGTCTTTCCCGACTTAACTAAGGTAAAAGTGAACTTACCAATAGCCAGATGGAAGAAGTATAATATCATATTAAGGGACTTCCCTAGGATACCGGAGCCGTTGAGGGGTTACGAGTACTCTTTATTAGATACAGAGGCAGGTGAGGTCATAATACCATCCGTACTTGACAAGTCAAGAGGAGGCGTAGTCTTAGAGACTATGGGAGACCTCGATGAAGTTAAGGAAATCTTTAAGATAAGGGATGAGGACATAGTCTATGTAGATAAAATAAACGGAGAGGTTAGCCAGGCTCTTTATAATTTACCTTTTGGTAACCTCAACCATTTACCTATGACCGACGAATTCCTATTTGAGAAGAGATCTGGATATAAAACTCAATACACTAACTTATACTTATGCAGTGCAGGGACGTATCCTGGCGGTCAAGTCACGGGAATACCTGCATATAATGTTGCTAACTTGATCCTGAGTTCTTCATCTGGTTAACGCTCTCAATGTCCTTCATTGCTTCATCTTCTTTACCCATTTTCATGTATGCTTTCGCTCTCCTATAATACGCTTTAACTAACTGGGGTTTAACTTCTAAAGCTCTAGAATAGAACTTAATTGCTTCTTCTATCTTACCTTTACTCTCCAATATTACACCCTTACTGTAATAGAGCTCAGCGTAATACGGGTTTAGTGAGATTGCTATATTTACGTCGTCTTCCGGATCCATGTTTAGCTCCTGCTTAGTTAAAGCCCTATAGTAGAAGAGTTCAGCGTCGTACGGATAGTACTCAATTGCAAGGCTTAACTCCCTTAACGCCTCATAGTAGTCCCCAGTGTGATAGTCCACGATCCCTTTAGCCTTAAGGAATATTGGTGAGTTATCGTCTAAATTAGTTAGTTCTTCCTTAGCCTTTTCGTACTCCTCTAACTTGATGTAAGCTAATGCCCGGATTAACCTCGCTTCCTTTTCGTTGAGGTCTGTCAACTGTTGGATAGCGTCCCTATACAAGCCGTGCTGTAAGTATATCTTGGCTACTTCTATCTTATTACCTGCTTTCAGGAAGGCATCTAGGGCTTCATTATCCTTACCCATTTCTTTCAGGATCTTACCTAGGAGGTTATAAGCTTCTTGTGAGGGGTTTTTTTCCACGACCTCTTGGATTTTTCTCAACGCGTAATTAAGGTTACCTTGTTTATACGCATTTAATGCGTCTTGGATCTCGCTCATCAATTTAAATATTATTGTGAATAAGCTAAATATCTAATTATTCCCAGTTCATGGTTCTTTATGTAGACCTACTCTTTTTAACCACTTTATATCCAAGAATTAGAGCATGGAGCCTTTCTATTTTAAGTCATACGACAAAATAGTAGGCGTAGCACATAACGAGAAGGAGTTAGAGAGCGAGATAATGAGGATAGGTGCAGTAGACCCGGCATGCGTGAACTGGCATTTGGAGCAAGGGCATATAGTGTCTTGGTTAAAGTACATAGGTAACAATACCCTCGCAGAGATGTTAAAGGGAGTGAAGGACTATAGAGAAGCACTGGCTAGGATTAGGGATTATGTAGTTATGAGGGATACTAAATTTGAGGCACCTAAGTACGAAAAACCAAAGAGACTAGAAACCAAGCAAGAACCTCAAAGAAAACCTGAGTTTAGTAGGCAAAGAATTAGAGGAAGGTTCTGACTAAACTGTAAACACCTCGTGATCTAATACCATACTAATCTTTTTTTTACAAAATGGGGGTTAATGAGTATAAAGCCTCGAGAAGGGGATGAACAACAACCCTCCCCGTTTATTCAGCCTTTTACCTAAATATCCTTAAGTGATGTTAATAACGTTCTTCTACAGATCAGCTAAGGCTCACGGAACTGAGGGAGGAAAATCTACAGCCTCCTCTTCCACGGAATCTAGAGGCGTCCTAACCCTCAGTTCTCCAGAACGTAGAGGAAAGCCAAATTTACAATCTGTGTATGAGCTGACTTCTTCACCACTTTAAAGGACATTAGTTTCCCCATCGGTTTGGGGTTATATTTGGGGGCAGCCAAAAGGCCCAGAGAACCCCTCTCTCATAGGTTCGTAATAGCAATAACGTCGCGGTGATTTTCTTATCTGCATTAACAGTTATTCTACTTTAACGTAACTTCTTCAAGATCGTTATCACAAATTATACCTCCTAAACCTACTTCAACGAATTATGAAAACTCCTCCGCGCTCTCCAAGATGTCAAGCTCCCCAATGCTGAGTTAGCCCTCAGCAGTCCTTAAACTCCTTTTACCACTTCATATTTTTCAATAAAACCACCGTGAATCTAAAAACTATATCAGCAATACCAGATGTTTCGTATTACATAGGAAAAAACAGAATAACTAATAAATCATTTTTCGTTATAATTATGGTCAAGTGTAGGGGTTTAGCCCTCAATTATAAGTAAATGACGGGACCTCTTTGGGCTTAACAGTACGAGGTTCACATGTCCCTAATAGCTCTTTTAGGCACAGCCCACACCAAAACGAGGGGGCGTTTGGACTAGAAACGTAAAATAAACAAACAAAATAAGAAACACGGGAAAAAGGATTCACGGCATAATAACGGTATTATAAAATTTTTCTATTTCATAATGAGAGGTACATGTAAATTTAAACCTTTACGATAAGGAAATTAAAAGCTAAGAACCCGAGAAAGAAGATAGGCAGGAATAAGTCACTCAGACCTATGAATACTTCATTAAACCATAATGTTCCCAAGCTGAAAAGAAGTGCAGATAATACAAACTTCATATGAGGTAACCTTATCCTTGCGATCTGTGACTTTAAAAGATAAGTAAGTATCATAACAATTACTGACGCAGAGATGGCACCTAAGAGTGAGGACATATAATCTTGGTCAATCAGGGCTAAAATCACTAATGCAGCTTCTAATGCTTCCACCGCGGATATCGTAAATACTACTACCACTCCTTCTTTTTTCTCGTCGTCTTTTGACACCTTCTTAGTCCTCTTAAAATACCTCCTTGCACTGCGTAGTAGCCTATATCCGAAGTAAAATAATATAATACTAGACGCGATAAGTACATACTTCAAGGGTAATAGGTAAATAAATTGACCCAAAGTAAAAGTCGGAACCAAGACCACCAAAACTCCTAAAACCGCATAAAGGAACGGAGTATTATTTTTATATATACCGTGGTATATCGACGCGACAGCACCTGCTTCCGAAAGTTCTAATAGTGAAATCCCAAAGGAAGCTAAGAAAATAGCTATATTCATTGCGATAGACCATTTAAGGGAATAAATAAAAAATTGACCCTTTTTAGTTTAATCGCTCTTATACCCAAATAACCTAGATAGGTAGGCTTGCTCCCAGTTATCCTTCTGGATTGTATAGTCCCTCTTTAGCTGAGGGTCTTTAGACGCAGCTGGAGGTTGCTTGGTTAAGTCCAACTGGAACTGAAGGCTTAATGTCTCTAGTTTACCCTCTAAATTACCTAAATATGCCCAACCTACAAATGCGTACTGCACTGGGACTTTTTCACTTACCCCTTCCATCTCAAGTATCTTATTAGCAGCGAACTGTGAGCTTTCGAATGCTATTTCTTGGTTCTTAGGGAAGGGTAGTTTAGCAACATCTCCCACGGCTAAGACATCATCGTACTTAGGGTTCCTCAAATCCTGGGGAGACCTAACTTCCGCAAAAGGTGACCCTAACCCAGCTTCCTCTACAAACTTAGGTGCTCTGTTAGGCTCTAACATTGCGAGAATAGTATAATCGTATTTCTCCCCGCTTTTTGTCACTACATAATTCTCGCCGATCTCAACGATTTCTTGGTTAGTCACCAATTGGATTCCAGCTTTTTCATATGTCTGTTTAACAATATCAGCAATTACTGGGGGTTGTGTCTTATCGTTCGCGTCTATATGGATGATCTTAAACTTACCTCTGACCCCTCTGTGTGAGAGTACAGTATGTGCTAGCATCGTCGTTTCAGTAGGGGCGGGTGCACACCTATAAGGTGCTTTTGGCGCATACACTACCACTGTACCGCTCTCTGCTGTCCATAACCTCTGCTTTAATACGTTAACTCTTCCAGGGTCATACACTGTAGTGTTTTTCCACCAGAATTTTTCGTAACCGTTGATTGAGGAGCCATCGAATATTATCCCAGGGGCTAAAACTAAGTAGTCATAATCTAACTCCTTTTTTGAATTAAAAGTAGTATCTGATAAGTACACTTTTCTATTAGCGGGATCAATCTTGTAAACATTACCGACTACTATCTTAATTCCATTCTTCCCTACTTCTTCGTACCCCCTGATTATTCTACTGTATTTCTGTTCCCCGGTGAGAATTAATGGCCTACTAGGACCAGAAATGTAATAGTCGTCTTTGTTTATTACAGTAATCTCAGCGTTCTTTAATTTCTGGGATAATGTCGTTGCTACTCCCATTCCTCCTATTCCGCCACCAACAATTACGATCCTTTTCATATTATAACCGTGTTTTTTTCAGTTTAATTAAATTTACAATAATTGTTACTCCGAGTTAACTATTTTAAGCTAGAGACGATCTATTTACGGGACATCATTTTACATAAAATCCTTACGTCTCCATGTTTTCACTCGTCAGGTTTAGACTATTACATACTCCACGATTAGGAGTTGGCAGCTCTTGATAACGTGAAAGTAAGTATAGTATGCATGAAAATGTTTAGTTTATCTACTGCCATTGTTTTCAATAAACGCTAACGGAATTTTATACCCGGACAGCCAATAAAGAGCAACAGTACCGTTAATGTAGAGCTAAAAAATTTACTAAACAAGAGAATAAGACCTTACCCTTTAGTCCCTGACAAAGTATACTAGTCATCAAAAGATGATTTAGGAAAAGAGATTTAGACCCTCAAACTATAAGTGAAAGATCAGTTTCATAATACTCTTACCCCCTTTTTAAAGGGATAAAGAATTATGAACGAGCAAGATGCAGTAAAAATTGCAAAAGTAATATTGGAAATAGTAAAGTACAACTTGCCTGTTGACTGTGAAGAGGACATAGAAATTCTAAGCAAAAAGCTATTAAGCGATTTGAGGGACTTAGGCTTGGTAAAGACTTTAGAAAAATGGTTGAGGGAGGAGGACGAGGACTTAGGCTTCACAGTCAGTCCTTAAACACTTCGCTAATTTCCACGTTAGCCTCTTCATAGTCCTTTAAGGTGTCTATAGACCTCCAGTATACATCGTTGAAAGTAATACCTTTAAGTAAGCCTTTTTGTGCAAGTAAGGGAAACGTCTCTTTTTCAATATCTCCCTTTTCAGGCAAATACTCAAATACCTCAGAGTTCATGCGATATATTCCGGCGTTTATCCAATAGTCCTTAAGCACGGGCTTCTCAACGAACTGAGTAATATTGCCTTCATTATCGACTTTAACGATACCGAACGGGCTACGTAGGGGGACGAGTGATATTATAGCTATAGATTTCTGGTCCTCGAGTTTTGATAAATCTAAGTTGGTCAGTATATCTCCGTTAAGTACGAAAAACTTTTCATTCGGAGAAATAAAACCTTGTAGTCTCTTTATCGCACCACCAGTACCAAGTGGCTGGTCTTCAGTAAGTATCGCTATTGGTACGCCGAGTTTCTCTTGGTTCTTAGAAACCCAATCAATAAGTACCTCTTTCTTATAACCAGCTAGTATAAACACTGAGGTGACCCCGAATTTCTTTAACCACCTAATCTGCCATTCTAGGATTGGCTTACCGGCTATCTCAATTAGCGGTTTGGGTCTCTCATCGGTTAAGGGCCTTAACCTTTTTCCAAAACCACCTGCTAAAATTACAGCCTTCATTAAAAAATAACGTGAAATATAGATTATAAGGTTATTTGTCTTCTTCAGTTAGTTTAATCCCTTCTAATTCTAGTAGTTTCCTCTTTATTTCCACTCCCCTCGAGTACCCACCTATACTCTTTTCTGCGACAACCCTATGACAAGGAATGATCAATAAGACGGGGTTTTTCGATAAGGCTACACCCACAGCCCTCGGAGAAGTCTTAAGATTTTCCGCTAGTTCTTTATAAGTCTTGACATGGCCCCACTTTATCTTCCTCGTCTCATTAAATACCCTCCTCCTGAAACTGTTGACCATGACGTCTATTGGCTCTGACGAAAAGTCGACTTCCTTACCTTCAAAGTACTTATCTAATTTATAGAAGAAATCAGTAAAAAAGGAGTTATCCAACAGCTCTTTTTCTGCACAGTCGCAAAAATCTAGCATTGAAAAACCTTTTTCAGTCCTCACAACGGTTATCGTGCCTAACGGGCTCTTGTAAACACCATAGACTATCATTTGAGTTTACTTATTGTACTGTTCTGACTCAAATCTCTATTCTTTATTTCCTCCATTAAGGCTGATAGGAAGGAGTCTAACTTAACATTACGCACTTCTACATTACCCCTAGCCCTGACTGTAATCTCCCCCTTCTCCATCTCCTTCTTACCCACTATGACTATATAAGGGATACCTTCATCATAGGCTCTCTTAATCCTCTTGGACAAAGTTTCTTCTCCAGTGTCAATATCGGCTCTAAAGTTCTTCTCCCTCAGCTTAAACAGTATTTGATTTGCATACTCGTCAACATCTTCAGTTATAGGCAACACCCTTACCTGAATCGGAGAGATCCAAGTAGGTAATTTTCCTCTAAAGTGCTCTAGGATGATAGCCATAAACCTGTCAATAGAACCGTAAATAGCCCTATGAACCATAACCGGTCTCTTCTTGCTACCGTCCTTATCAACGTACTCTAGCTTAAACCTCTCGGGAAGGTTAAAGTCCACTTGGATAGTCGATAACTGCCACCACCTAGAGAGGCTATCCCTAATGTCAAAGTCGATTTTAGGACCGTAGAATGCACCCTCCTTTTCCTTTACTACGTAACTTACGTTAAGTTCCTTTAGAGCCGTAACTAATGCCTCTGTAGCCTTATCCCACTGTTCATCAGTCCCAATACTGTCATCTGGTCTAGTGCTTAAGTTAATCCTCACGTCGTCTCCCTTAAACCCGAATGTAGCTAGTACATCTAGCGTCTTCCTTATTAACATCTTTAATTCGTCTTTTAACTGGTCATCACGGAGGAATATGTGCCCGTCATCTTGTGTGAACCCCCTCACCCTCAAAAGCCCGTAGAGCTCGCCCTTCTTCTCCCACCTGTATACGTGACCGAACTCCGAAAACCTAATCGGTAGGTCACGGTAACTCCTCGTCTTGCTCTTATAAATGAGGATGTGGGCTGGACAATTCATAGGTTTAATCCCTAGTTCTTCGTCTTCTACATTAAAAAGTAGCATTTTGTCCTTATAGTGATCATAATGGCCACTTATCTTCCACAAAATAGACCTATATACATGAGAAGTGTAAACTTCCTTATAGCCCATGCTGTTATTTATCTCTTCCATATACCTTATCAGCTCTTTTCTTATTGTTTGCCCGTTCGGGTGGAATAGGACTACACCGGGGGCTGCTTCGTCTGGGAAGCTGAACAAGTCGAGCCTTTCTCCTATTACCCTATGGTCGTACTCAGACACTTTCTCTAGCCAATTAAGATAGTCCTTTAACTGCTCTTCTTTCTCGAACCCCACTCCCCTTATCCTTACGTACTGTAGTTCCGGGGTAGGGTGGTGCACCGACACATTGAGTATTTCAAAATACTGGGGCTCAACTGGTGCAGGCTCACCACCATTAACCTTTATTTTGATACCGTTGTATACTACCTCACCGTCTTTTAGCTCATAAGAAAACTTATTATACTTAGCAAACTTTTTCGCTTCTTCTAAAGTTATAGTAGACTGCGACTCTACATCAACGTAAAAGTCCCTCTCTCCTAACCCTACCTCGACTGGCTTCAGACCGGCTTGTGCGAGGTTAAGCGCATATATTACGCCCGCTTTAAGCCATACACTTTTGTACTCTTCCATGATAGCCATTTTATCCCGAAGAAAATAAAATAGTTTAATGCAATATAGTGACGTACTTGTTATCGCTAGCGGAGGTGGGCACACCGGTTTTGCAAGGGCCATAGCCCAATACTTTCCTTCAAAACTGGATTTTGTAATCCCGGAAGGCGATAAAAACAGCGAAGAAGTACTGAGGGAATTTTCAAACAGAATTTACTACGTAAAAAAGGGAAAAGAGCCGAACCAGTCAAATATAAACTTGGCATTTAACATACCTGAAATCGTCTTTCAGAGCATAAAAGTAAAAAAGTATAAGGTCGTGATAGCGACTGGCTCTAACCATTCACTGATCCCCTCATTTGTACTTAGACTAAAAGGGAGTAGGCTGTTTTTAATCGAAAGCCAAGATAGAATAGTGACTAGGGGGAAAACAGTAAACATCTTATCACACTTTTCTGAAAACGTCTTCCTGCATTGGGAAGAACAGAAGAAGCTTTACCCTAAAAAAGGGCTGGTTGTAGGGCCTGTGGTGGAGAAGCCCAAATATGTACCAAAAGACGAGGGGTTCGTCTTAGTTACTGCCGGGACAATGGGGTTTAAGAGGCTATTCGACGTAGTAACACGCTTAGACCTAGGAAAAAATATCGTGTTACAGACCGGTAAGGTAGACCCTGAGCCTTATATCAAGAGGGGGATTAGGGCTTTTTCCTTCGATCGAGACTTGGAAAGGTTCATCAGTGGTGCTTCGCTGGTAATTACACACCAAGGCAAGACAGCTATGGAAGCCACTGTGATGTATAAAAAACCGACTATTATTGTTTATAATAACGACTGGAAGTATGCTGCAACCAAAGAAGATTCGGTCCAATACGCGAAAATACTTGGTGCTACCTTCCTCAATGACCCGTCTGAGTGGGGTTCGTCAGAAGAGATCGAAAGAGCGATTAAAAGTGTGAGCCAACCCAAAAGCTATAACATAGGTACACCTAATTTAGTAAAGAGGGTATTGGAGGAAATTAAGTGATGAGACGAGCGCTAGCAGAAGAGGTGAAGAGGTCACTGCGTACTGATTTTATACGTATTTTTAAGGAAAACGAGAGGGTCCTCAGAGAAGCAGGTTGGATTGTTACCGACGAAAAGTCCCCTAGGTGGTGGGACGGAGTTGAGAGTATAGACGAGCTCCTTATCTCATCAATACTAGTGCAAATGACAAAGTGGGAGACGGTAAAGAGGATCCTCCAAAAAATGAGGGAAAAGGGGGTTAACAGCCTCGAGAGGCTAGCCGAATTAAGCGAAGAAGAGATCGGAGAATTGATAAGACAAGCTAATTTCTACAAAACGAAGGCAAAAAGGCTGAAAAGTTTAGCGAGTTTAGCTTCCAGCATTGGCGTTGAAAAACTCGTTAAGGACGAGGGGATGTTAAAGGAAATCGAAGGTATAGGAGATGAGACGGCAGAAGCGATACTATTGTTCGCTGGAAACGTACCGGTCTTTCCCCGCTCTAATTACGCAAAAAAGGTATTAAGTAGAGTTCTGGGAATAGAGCTAAGTAAGGAAGAAGCTAAAGAACTTATTGAGGAATTATTTGGAAAAGACTTGTTCAACCTGAAACTAGTCCACGCCGGTATTGTTACGGTGGGGAAACTTTATTGCTTTTCTAAGCCAAAATGTAATAGTTGCGTATTTAAAGAATTGTGCAAATATTATACTGTGAGCCGGAATGAAACTGTATGAATATGAGGGAAAAGAGCTTTTCAAACTCGTCGGGATACCCGTCCCCCGTGGCACGGTGACAGAAGAGCCTATTAAATGGGACGGAAAAGCCGTTGTTAAATCGCAACTCCTTGAAGGGGGAAGAGGAAAGAGAGGGCTTGTCAAGGTCACTGATGACGTTTACAGCACGATAGAAGAACTCAAAAAAGCCGGCGTGAAAAAATTTCTCGTTGAAGAGTATATACCTCACAATAGAGAACTTTATATCTCAGCACTTATAGACCGTGAGACAGCTGAGCCAATTATAGTCGCGTCCCCTGAGGGAGGGATAGACGTTGAAAGGGCCACAAACGTTAAAGTTTTTCATGTCCCACTGGAGAGGGGCCTAAGGGACTTTGACGTAATACAGATAGAGAAATATTTAGACGTTAAGGGGTTGAAGGGAGTAGTTCAAGGACTTTACAGAATAGTTACAGAATACGAAGCAGAACTAGCTGAGATTAACCCGTTGGCTGTTAAAGATGACGGTGTAATAGCACTTGATTCAAAAGTCATCCTGGAAGATAACGCATTGTTCAGGCACCAAGACCTTTTACAAAAACTCGGGAGGAGTTATGAAAAACCCGAATCTTTCGTTGAACTAGACGGCGATATAGGGATTATAGGTAACGGTGCAGGGTTGACTATGGCGACAATGGACATGGTAAAGCTCATGGGTGGTGAACCTGCAGATTTCCTCGATATAGGAGGCGGGGCTGGAAGCGACAAAGTAGAAGAGTCTATAATTAAGCTAGCTAGAAACCCCAAGGTAAAAAAGATAGTAATGAACATCTACTGCGGTATAACCAGATGCGACGAAGTGGCTCAAGGGATTATAAAAGCCCTAGAGAAAGTCAGGATACCTATATATGTAAGGTTAGTAGGTACTAATGAAGAAGAGGGAAGAAAGATATTATCGCAAAAGGGAATCTCCACTTATGAAGACCCCTTAACTTGCATAGGTGAGGCCCTACGCTCGTGAATAAAAACACAAGGGTTTTAGTCCAAGGTATCACCGGAAGGGAAGGGAGCTTCCACACTAAGCATATGCTGGATTACGGGACCAAGGTGGTAGCGGGCGTAACACCGGGGAAAGGAGGGTCAGAAGTACACGGTGTACCAGTTTATGACACCGTAGCAGACGCGTTAAAAGAACATGATATAGATGCAACTATAATTTTTGTCCCGGCTAGATTTGCTTCGGATGCTATATTTGAAGCAATAGATAACGGTATACCGCTTATAGTAGCAATTACCGAACACATACCGGTTCTAGATATGTTGAAAGTGAAAAGGTACGCTAAACTAAAAGGGAGTAGGATAATAGGGCCTAACTGCCCGGGTGTCATAGTCCCCGAAGAAATTAACTTAGGGATATACCCACCAAGGGCTTTCAGGAAAGGAAAAGTAGGTATTGTGTCTAGGTCAGGTACTCTAACTTATGAAATCGCTGAAGTGATAAAGAAAGAGTACGGACAGTCAACGGTAATAGGTATAGGTGGAGACCCCATAATCGGTACCTCATTAGATGAAGTTGTTGAGATGTTCGAAAAGGACCCTGAGACCGAAGAGGTAGTAATTGTAGGGGAGATAGGCGGTACTATGGAAGAGAAAGTGGCAAAGATGAAAATGGAAGGTAGAATATCGAAGAAGATAGTCGCGTATATAGCGGGAATGACTGCACCGAAAGAAAAGAGAATGGGTCATGCAGGGGCTGTAGTTTATATGGGTATGGGGACTTTCGAAAGTAAGATGAAAGCGTTCAAAGAAGCTGGAATCCCAGTAGCTACGACGCCCTACGATGTCTTAAAACTGCTATAACTAACACAGCGATAATTGCCACTACAGCCGGTATGATATAGTATATTAAATGGTTAGACTCAAGTTGCTGTAATGGGGAGTCCATATTAATCACTTGATAGCTGACTAACGGGTTTTGCTGGTCATCAAGCGTTAACGATATGTTTCCACCATTAGGCACAAATATGACAAAGTATTTCCCGATAGTTACGGCCATGTAGGGGTTAGACGTGTTTTCATATATCGCTGTATAATATACTCCAAACGGGTTTATTGTCTGGTTCATATAGAAATAGTAATTCTTCCCGTCTACCGTTATTTGTCCTAGGGGCTCTGTGATAGGGAAGCCGGATAAAGGCAGTATTATTGTAGCATACCCGTTGGCGTTTATATTTATAGAAGTATAAGAGAAACTCTTGTTATTGATTTCATGGGTTACGGATGATGCCGTTATAGTGCTCTTTGAGGACACGACGTAGACCGCCTTAGTTAGGGTAGAGGTTTGGTTTACCCTAAGGTGTAATAGGACTTGGTATAGCGTCTCTGAGGACGTCAGGTTGGGGAGAGGTTTCACGTCAGTTAGGTTTATGGAAATATTGTCGAAACTAGTAGCACTTGAATACGGTAAGTAGTTTTGGGCATAACCTTGGATTGGAAAACCGTACTGGGCAGACACAATAAGGTATGAGTTACCTCTGTAGAACTTTATTGCCGGTATTTCTTCTCCTTTAACATCCGCTGTGGTCGTTGTAAAATTCGTAAAGTATAAGATAAACTCCTCGGGTCCGTATTTATCGGGATAAAACAGAGAGTAATAAGTGGGCATTAACGATGAGGCAGAATATGGCTGTACTTGTGGTTTTATTGGAGCACCTTGATACTGTGTAGAAACATTACCTACAATGTTGACATTAATCCCAGTATCAAGCCATGTATACGTCATATTATAGTGATAAGATAGTATTTGACCGCCTCCAATATAATACCCTGACCACGTGTATGAGAATACCATGCCTTGGATCAGGAAGGCGTATAGTATGAATTTCACATCCATTACTACTATCCATCTTCCTTTATGATTAAAAATTAATCCACAAATTACGAGTGAGCGAAGAGAAGCCTTCTACCGCTTCTCCCTACACCTTATTTTACTTACTTTATGTCCAATCATGATCGAGTATAGGGCTCAGCCCTCAATTGTAGGTGGGCCTTGAAACTCCTTAGAGTACAACTGCGAGTGCACATATTTCCACAACTTTCACCTTTTTACGCATGGCCCGTACGGTATGAGGGTCACCTTCATCGTGAAGGGCGACGTGTATGAATATAAAAAGGTTTGTATTAACACGAAAATAGGATTCAGCTCAGTTCAGAATACATGTGGGCCCGGTGGGACTTGAACCCACGGCCTCCCGGTGCCTGATCACACCGGGAATATCAGCCGGGCGCTCTACCATGCTAAGCTACGGGCCCAGTTGTTATAATAGTGACAAACTATCATTTTTAAGACTTATTCTCATTCTTATCAGACCTTGAAAGCGTCTTCATAAATCAAGCCGCCCATCGCTCATCATCTTACTCTATTTATAATCTGGATTAAGCTTATATAACATACTGTGACTTATGAACTCAATGCAGTCTACAAAAGCTATTCCTAAACAGAAGTTTGACAAGTTTAAACTCCTTGATACGCTTGTAGTGACCGGGTTAGTAATCGTTTCAATAACCATAAGAATATTAAGTGCTACTGCATTCCCCCAATCAGTAAATGAGTTCGACCCTTGGTATTTGTTCTATAACGCACTTTTAATAGCTCAACAAGGAGGTAATTGGTACGCCGTACCTCCTGATGTCCATGCTTGGTTCCCTTGGGGATTTTTCATAGAATTAGGAGACACAATCGGACTGCCTTGGCTGGTAGCGCTCTTCTCAATGCCCTTCTATTCTCACTTCGGTGCTAACGCAGTATATACTGTAGCTATAGTATCAGATATAGTATTAGATGCCCTAGGAGTTGTGGCTGCTTTCCTGGCTGTAGACGCAATAACAGAAAACAGAGTGGGCGCGTATGTAGCTGCTGCAGTTATAGCCGTATCGCCCTCTCTAACCTATAAGAACTTACTCGGAGGACTGCCAAAAACTTCTTGGGGAGCTACATTTGTACTGTTCGCAATATACTTCATGACATTAGCGATAAAGAGAAAGAAACCAGTTTACGGCATCCCTGCCGGTGTAATGATATTCTTAGCAAACGTGACTTGGGGAGGTTATACGTATATAGACCTTAGCTTGGCAATTGCAGCATTTTTACTTGTACTACTGAATAAAAACGATGAAATAACGGCTAAGTCATTGACCCTGCTAGCTATAACTTCAGCTTTCCTGACCTCTCTTGCACCAAATAACATAGGTTTCATGTCAGGTGCTGCTCACGGGCTATCACTACTTATAATCCCGCTCTTCCTATACTTGGAGTTATACCTAAGAAAAGTATTACCTAAGGAAATAGTTGACTCTAAGAACGTAATAATAGGGGCTTTCATAGTGTTCATAATATCTCTAGGGATACTAGGGCTCGCTTCGATAGGTAAGAGCCCTATTCCCTCGAGGTATTATGCTATAGTTGACCCGTTCTTCCAGTTCTCAGTCCCCATTGATAGGACTGTAGCAGAATATATCCCCCAGCCAGTATCCGCGATGATTCAAGACTTCGGGATCTCTCTGTTCCTTTCAATCTTAGGGATATACTTTATACTGATCAAGAGGCAACAACTGCCTGGACTTTGGTTATTAGTACTAGGAGTAGCTAGTATATACGGTACTTCAGAACAGCCCTATTTGTTTAACTACACCGCATATGTAGCTGCTGCGTTAGCTGGAGTCGCAGTTTCAGAGATAGTAAGCAAATTTATGGAAAAGAAAATCAGATTAGTCCCTATCCTACTGCTAGCCATTGTAGGGGTATCATTACTCGCAGATGCCGGGATTGCTATTGAAGTTAGTTATGAACCACCCTCATTACTTAACTCTGCAACACCTTACCTTGTAGTAAACTATGCATGGACATCAGCACTGGACTGGATAAACCATAATACGCCCCACAATGCCTTTATAATGAGCTGGTGGGACTACGGGTATTGGATAGAGACAGTAGGGAATAGGAGTGTTATTGACGAGAACAACACACTTAACGGTACCCAGATAAAGCTAATGGCAGAGATGTTCCTGAATAACGAGACGTTTGCTGCAAACGTGTTAGAAAAGGACTTCCACCTCTATCCTTACGGTAGTCCTAATTACACGATCCCAGTATATATAGTAGCGTATGACGCAGCTACACTATACATAAACTCGACTGGGTTGACCACTTGGTTTATAGGCTACCCCTCTAACTTCCCCGGGACATTTATAGGCTACACTACTAGCCTAGGTGATATAGCTAAGGCGATGGGTGCAATGACTACGATAGCAGGGTATCCGATAAACGAATATATAAATATCTCTGCGATAAACTCCACTGTTTTTGACCTTGAGACTTCTGGCCTTCCGGAAGCACAGCAATTAGCACAGATAATCGCTAACTCCGAACCGATGGCTTGGACTCCTAAGGCATACCATTCACTAGTTGTTAATATGTTTATACAAGGGCTACAGTCACTAAATGAGGGGCCCGTAGCTGCACCTTTCAGTATACCGCTAAGTTCTGCTGTATCTGGTGTGTTGACGCCTTCCTATCTACCCAGAGTTAACATGCTATACTTTAAGCCCGTATATATCTCGCTATACCCGTTAGGTACAGTTCCAGCACCAGGTGGAGAAGCTGAGGTCTTTATCGTAGTACTAATATACCAGTTTGTTGAACCGTATGTAGTTATTCCTCCAACGGTAGTTGTTAATGGCACATCAAGTTAATATACACGTTATGAGTTTTTTCTACTAATCTTTACGTGAACCCAAATTCACCTTCATACTAACCCAAACCCTTCTTTAAGGACAGAATCCCGCTTTAGTAAACTATCTATCCCTTTCCCGCTCTATTCCTAATTTAAATAAAGGAAAACTTGACCAGAAAAGAAAAAAGATAGAAAACTAACAATTAATCTCTGTCCCTTTCTTTAACTCAATTCTGTATTTTACGTACTTATCTTCAGGTGAAAACCTGGGAGGAACTGGTATCAACGTCTTGTTACCGCAAACAGGGCAGTTTTCTTTCATGGTGTATACCTTGTCTTTGGGGCATTTCCTTAGCTTCCACTTCATTTCTTAACCACTGAGAACGTTACACCTTCTTGTTGGCTAATTTCTTTAATTGTATCTAATAACTCTTGTAAAGTGATAGACACACGCTTCGGGTCCGTCCCGGTCACGTCTACTCTGTACCTTGGAGCACCTATAGTGTAAATCCTTATTTCCTCCTCCTCATTTTCAAACTTCTTTACAGCGTCGCTAAAGACTTTTCTGATCTTTTCTACTCCATCAGGTGCCATCGACCTTACGGTAATTACTTCGCTTACCTTAACTTTCTTCTCTTCTATATGCTTGCCTATCTCCTCCATTAAGGGCTTGATCCAGACTTCGCTGACCCCTGCGTCCTTAAGTATGTGCTCGCCTTCTTTTACAGCCCTTATCATACTCTCGTATATGTCTCCGTACTTGTCTTCCAGCTTAAACGCCACTTCTTTCCAAGCTTCTTGCTCACTTTTACCTAATTTTTGTGATATAATTTCTAGAATCTTATCTACTTTTTGGAGTTTTTTCCACTGGAGGTTTTTCTTCCTCTTTTCGTCTTCAGTTACCTTTTTTAAGGATACGTCTATAGTCCCCTTCTTTCTGTCTATCCTGATAACTTTCACTACTATTTTTCTCCCTTCTTTAACCACATCCCTTATGTTCTTTACCCACCTACTGGAAATTTCACTCCAGGGTAAAAAGGCTTGTAAACCAGCATATTCGTCTAAGGTCACATAACTACCGTAATCAAAAACTTGTTTTACCGTTGCTACTAGTACTTCCCCGTCGGAGGGTATTTGCTTCCGGTTGTATATCATTTTCAACCAAGTATTCTTACTATATCTCCCTCTATTTTTGCTTTACCACCGGTCGGTATTATTAGCTGAGAGCCACAGGACAGACACCTTACCGGGAATGTAGAATGAGAAAATACCGTCTGTTCATTACCACAGTTCTTGCACTTTACCCTATAGAACTTACTTTTAGGCTCTGGTATTAGCACTCTGAACTTAGCCTTCATTTGACCACCTCTACGAGCTCAAGTTTCTTAACCCTTATCCCGTACTTCATGATAGTGTAACCGCACTTCTGGCATTTTAGCGTAAGTGTCTGTTTCTTGGTGACCTTAGCGTACCTCTTTTGCTCAGGTTTCCTCTTGCTACCGTAACCTAGATTCTTCCTGTCATACCTCCTTTGCCCCTCTGCCAAGGTCCTCCTCTTACCGCTCTTGTAGAGAGATACCGAGTGGTCTGTATGTGTCTTACACTTAGGGCAATATGTCCTGATAACTTTAGGGATTTTCATCTTCTCATCACTCTTTAACTTCTATTGGAGTAATATAATCAGTGGTTATTAAAGCTAAAACCTTATTTAAGGGTAGTATTACGACATCACCCGGCTCTAACTGGACGTCGTCCAATATGGCTTTCTTATTTACCAGACACAATACATTTCCCTTGTGAGTGTAATAATTACCAGTTAAGTACCCGACGTAGACCTTTTTCATAACATTAATAACTGACAAGACTTCCTTATCGAAACCCTTAGGTTCAATACCCTCAATCACTTTTTCAAGCCTCAACTCAAAGAGGGACTCTGCTAATTCTTCAAATACTTTTAACTCCTCATTGTGGAGTTCATCGTCGTACTTCCTCCTTAACCTGAGTAACGCTTGGACCAGTTTTTCTACCGTGTCCTGAGGGATGTCTACGACTTCATTATCTCTCTTAAGCTCGTTGCTCACTAACTCATCTAACATAAGCTTTGATCACTCCTAGTCCCTTTAAACTTAGATAAATACCTATAGGAGCCGATAACTTGACCATCGTGTCCTTTTTTAGCTCCACTTTTCCGTCAGGTAGGTTTAGGGAAGTGGTAACGTTTGAGAGAAAAGCTACGTAACCCTTAAAGGGGGAGAGTGACTCAATGTTAAATTCAAAGTTATCACCTTTAACTTCAAAGACCTTAAGTCCGGCTTTTCCGTTAATAGAGCCAGGGATCCTCACAAGCCTCTTAGTGTCTACAGTTACCTGAGAGTCTATTCTCACCCCTCTCATACCCTTGGCTAACCTCCCCGCCCACCCTGGGGCGTCCTGATTTCCTTGATATGGTGGAGAAGGGTCTGAGATATAATCCGCTATTTCTTTCCTATCATTTGAGTCCAACAATGCACAGTCCCCATGACACTCTACCCTTATGTGGAACCCCCTATTCCCAGAAAAGAATATTCTAGCTTCCATCCCAAAATCGTCCTTCAGGATATCCCTTATCAATAGTGCGTCTTGAAATACCTTGCCAATACACTCCCTAGTTAATTCCACATACTCTATAGAGTTTTCGCAGTTCATTAAGGCTTCCACCCCGTCGCAAAACCTCTTCACGTTTAATTCACAGATCTCGTCTGCGTCTAAGTCAAAAAGTAGGTCAGACCCCAGCCAGCCTTTCTCTTCCATGTTCTCAGCTTGAGGGAGCTGGTACCTTGCTGAGGAGTAATAAAGGTGTAATGGTACGTGTTCTCTAAGGAAAATCTTCAGTTCGTCTGGGTTTGTGAAGGATAGGTGCCTCGCGTAAGTTTCTGCGTTAAAAGGCTGGTAAGCGAATTCCCTTAATTCCATATCGTTAGGTAGTTCTAACTGAGCGGTTTCATAATACTCTCTAAATAGCGTCAAAAGTATTTTATTCAGCTCTGGGCGAGATGTAGAAATCCGCATACCCCCCTTGAGGCAAGTTATACCTTAATTTTAACGGTAACTGGGTACCGAACTCTATGTTAACTGTGTCCGAGGGCTTACGCATTTTCGTCGTATTAGCTATAAATTCTACACTATAAGTGCTCTCGGCGTCTGATCCCTCACTGTCCATAAGGCCTCCGTTATCTTTGGAAAGCTCTATAGATGCAGAAGCTAGGTCACCCTCGACAATTATGAGCAGTTTACCCTCTTCGCTCTTGAACTTCATGATATCACTGCCCGTCTCTTCTAACTCGTCCACCAAGTCTGCAAAGGTAGCCGTTAGCATTGTCGCCTTAAACGGGAATTCGAGTTTGATTTCGGGTATTTCTGCATCCGCCGAAGAGAAGACTGGTAGTGTAAATGTCCTCTCATATTCGCCGTCTAACTGGAATAATACTTTATCTTGTTCTATATCTATTGAGACTGAATCGTTCTTGGTCGCCGTATCGAGGATATTAGCGATGTCTTCCAATTTAACCCCTACTTTTGTCTCTCCTTCTATCTCGTAGGTCTCAAAATAGCCTGAGGGGATGAGGACGTCTATTAGGACAGTCCTAGAGGGGTCTATTCCCTTAATTTTAAGCCCGTCTTGGTCTAGCTGTAAAGTCGTCTCCTCCATAAATTCGGTTAACGTCTTAAATATGAACGAGAAGTTTACCGCGTCTACAACCTTGATCTTCATATCCTTATTCTTTCATAACAAAATTTTAAAGCCTAGGGTTTCTACAGCTTTGGGTTCGGCTCTTCAGTCTCATAATCCTCTCCCCCGGCCAAGACCCTTTGGACCTCGGCGTAGAGCTGTTCCATCCCCTCTAGTGTCGTAGAAGACACCGGTACGGGGAAATTGTCTAGGTTTTCTACTACCGTTTTGACCAGCTCGAAAGAATATTCGTCCAATACTCCCATCTGGTCTATTATCCTACCTTCGTCCACCCAGTCTTTCATCTCTTGTAACTCTTGTGGTGTCAGTAAGTCGGCTTTAGATAGGACTAATGCTTGGGGTAAGTCTAGCCTAAATTTGACTGAGCTAGAAAGTAAAAGTAGGGAGACGAAACTCCTCGCTTCTTTACTCAAAAAAGAGTCCAGTAGAAACAATGTAACAGACTTATTCACGTCGCTGATCAGCCTTGAAAGTATCCTCCCCGTCTGTCTGTAGGCGAACAACTCTATTTGCCCGGGCGTATCTACCAGTACATAGTTCGCCTCTATCTCGTTAAGTTCCTCCTTCAGCTCCTTAGCCTTAGTGAGTAAGAGGTCTACTGAAGCTACAAGTGCTGAATTGGGGCCCAGACCGTATTTTTCCATTACTTCCAATGCGTCTACGTAGTCCCTGACGTCTAAGTCGGGTTCGTACGGCAAAGTCTCAACGGCGGGGTCGAGGTTTATAATCGCAGTATCTAATTCATTCCCGTTTAGGTATTCACTAAAAGCTTTCACCAATGACGTCTTTCCGGAACCTGCAGTCCCCAATACGAAAATAAAATACATTAAAGCATCACGTTTAATCTTAAAAGCTACTTACTCACTTAATAGTTTAATGATCATTATAGGAGGTACAGCAACTAACGGGATTGATGAAAGAGTGTCGAGGTTACTTAATTTAAAGTTAATAAAAGTAGAGCATAAAGTCTTTCCTGACGGTGAATCCTACATCAGGATACCAGAACAAATAAACGATAAAGAGGTAGTTTTGATCCAGTCACTCTACCCACCTCAGGATAAGCACTTAGTAGACTTATTCCTCATGATAGAGACCTTAGCCGATATGAAAATAGAGAAGATTAACGTAGTCGCACCTTATCTGGCTTATTCGAGACAGAACAGGAGGTTTAAAGAGGGGGAAGCCGTAAGCGTAAAAACCGTACTGAACTTAATTAGAAAGAGCGGTGCTACCTCCTTAGCAGTAGTTGAACCCCACCACTATGAAGAACTAGAGTATTTTGACGGAGAGACTAGAGTAATCGACCCGATACCAGATATAGGCAAGGTAATCTCAGAAAAGACTAAAGGGCCGCTTGTCCTAGCCCCCGATAAAGGAGCCTTAAATAGAGCTAAGAGACTTGCGGAAATATTAAACACTGACTATATGTTCATCGAGAAGGAGAGGGACTTAAATACTGGTGAAGTAAGGGTAAAGAACTTACCTGAACTCAAAGTGAACGGCAGGGACGTGGTCTTAATTGACGATATTATAAGTACGGGGGGCACTATGGTACAAGCTATTTCAATGGTGAAGAAGCAAGGTGCTAAAAACGTTTATGTATCAGCTGTCCATGGCCTCTTTATAGGAGATGCGTACTCTAAGCTAATACAAGCCGGTGCATCAGAAGTCATAATCACCAATACTATACCGCAAGACCCGAGCAAAGTATCTGTCGTAGACGTATCAGATGCGATAGCGAGGACAATATGAACTACGCGTATTTGAACCTAGATAACATTTTTTTAGCTTTACATGAACTCAGGAGTTTGATCCACGGTACTGAAAAAGAATATTATTACGGCGTAGCACTTTACGACGGAAGTGAAAAAGTAGCCGAAAAGTCAGGGACGATTAAGAAGAGTGGTGTAGTCTTAGCCATGTCTACTGACGTTAAGGACATAGTAGACCAACTACGGGGCCACTGTTTTTCGGTGGACATTGACGTACCGATGAGGGAGTATAAAAATTACGCAAAAGGCGTTTACGGTGAGGTCGTGTCCAGCATAAAGACGTCAAAGAAGTGTGATAAATTAGACCTGATAGTTACTGAAGGCATGATTATCGCAGGAAAAAGGGCTTCGGAAAAGGACACATGGTCTCTAATTTCCCACTCTAAAAGGCCCTATACCCAGTCCGGTTCCCTAAACCCCGAGTTGGGGAGGGTCATGGTAAACTTGTCTGAGTCTTCCCAACAAATATTAGACCCTTTTGTGGGTACCGGGACGATCATGATAGAGGGTAAATGGCTAGGGCTAAACTGTATAGGTAGTGACATAGACCCTTCCATGGTCTACAAGACGTTATTTAACTTGAAGCATTTTAATTACGACTGCGAAATCCTTCAAGCTGATGCCACATTTCCGCCGATGAGAGAAACTGAGTCTGTAGTTACAGACCCGCCCTATGGCAGGTCTTTTTCCCCTAAGGGATTATCAGACTTATATGAGGAATTTTTTTATAGCGTCGTGGAACTGGTCAGGGGAAAAGTAGTGTTTACTACGGATTTCAAGTTCGACTGGCGTGATGCCTTAAAAAGCTCTGGATTTAAAGACATCCAAATACACACCATATATGAGCATAAAAGTCTGAGTAGGGCTATTTACGTGGTAACCAAATGATAAAGGTATATTTTATTGGGACAGGCGGGGGTGCACCTAATAAAAGAGGGTTACCTGCATTATTATTACAAAGAGAAGGCTTATATGCTCTCTTTGATGCTGGAGAAGGTACTCAACAACGCTTAATCGACTCTGGACTGGGTTTCATGAAGATTAGAGTAATAGGGATATCACACCTCCACGGAGATCACGTATTAGGGTTGCCCGGGCTGTTAGAGACTATGGGAATGTATTCTAGGAGGGACAAAATAACCCTATTAGGCCCGTCGGGGCTAAAGGACTTCTTATTGGAAGTCTTTTCAAGGACACACTTCCAGCCCAATTTCAGTATCGAATTCAGGGACAGCTATGAAGACGCTGACGTAAGGATAACTAAATTTAAGACGTGCCACGTGATAGAGTCTTACGGTTTCCTATTTGAGGAGAAAGAGAGGATTAAAATAGACGCAGAAAAGCTCAGGTCTGAGGGGGTAAACGATTGGAAAATTATCAGGCTATTAAAGGAGGGAAAACGGGTAGAGATCGGTACTAAAGTCCTTATCCCGGAAGACTACTTGGTAAAGAAGAAGGGGGTCAGAATAGCTTATACCGGTGATACCGCACCGTGCGCCTCTGTAATCAATTCCGTAAGAGACGTAGACCTTTTGGTCCACGACTCCACCTTCCTTGACGAGAAAGAGGCACACGACTACGGCCATTCTAACAGTAAAGACGCTGCCGAGGTCGCCCTAAGGTCGAACGCGAAGAGACTGGCCCTAATACACATAAGTCCCAGATACGACGATGCTACACCCCTCCTGAAAGAAGCCCTTAAGGTCTTTGAAAAAGCCTTTCTCCCTGAACCCTTTTCTTATTACGTCATTAGGGACTAGAAAAGTTATTCTTGTGGGATAGGGTTTTCCCATAACGGGACTCCCTTAGCTGTCTTAGGTGTGAGCCAATCTATGACCGCTTGTGGGTCATCGTACTCTATCCTGACCTTTATAGGACCGAGGGGGGACTCGTTTTCGTTATCCACAAAAGATATCCTCCTCACTGCAGCGGCTTGCTTATTCAACATGAAAGAAATGCTATTACCGCTGACACCTTTGTAGAGGTACTTTCTGGCAGAATCGAGTATCTTCTCGTCACGAAGTGCCCTGTGAAACCTCAATAAGGACTTTAACGTCGACGACTCCCCGATAACTACCAAAGAGATACCAACTTTCTCTTCCTTAATCCTCTCGAAGTCAAAGAAGTTGAGCATCGCTTGGAGCACTTTATCTTTATTCTCAGATGGCCTTACTTCGGCCTCAACTATTATCCTAGTCATATTAACCTATTTACTAAATCTTCCGCCTCTCTCTTAAATTCCTCTAGTCCTTTATCGTTGACTAAGACGTAGTCCGCTAACGCAATTACCGTACCGATCCCCATTTGGAGCTCTTCAAAGTCCCTTTTCCTAAGACCTTCCATCGTGAGCGAGTCGTCCCTCCTCCCCCTCCGTAAAATCCTCTCATACCTGACTTTTGGGCTGGAGTGGACATTAATTATCACTACTTCTCCAGCTTTCTTAAACTCCTCGATCTCCTCCCAATTCCTAACGCCATCAAAGACTACTACTTTTTCCGAACCATCTAGCTTTTCTAAGCACATCTTGGCCACTACGCCTTTTCCGTGTGAATTACGCATTCTAAACGCGAAGTCCATGAGCCTTTCTCCTTGCTTCGCTTCTTTACTATACCTCTCCCTGAGTACATCACTCATAGTTATTACTTTAATCCCCTTCTCCCGGAAGAGGTTAGCTAACTCTCCCTTTCCCGAACCAGGCATACCGGTTATTGCAATTATTTTAATTAGTGACCACCTACAACCTCATCAAAGGTGTTTTAAAAATTGTTGAGGTTATTCATCGCAGTTAAAGTACCTCAATTACCGAAAATTACTGAAGCACTAGACGCCTTGGGGAGAGTGGGAGCTGACGTAAAACTAGTTGAACCGTGGAACATCCACCTAACGCTAGTCTTCTTGGGTGAACTGCCCGAAAACAAGCTAGACTTGATAAAGGACTCAATGGACGCAGTTAGCTTTTCTTCCTTCAAGGTAAAGTTTTTCGGTACCGGGGCATTCCCAAACTTGAACAAACCGAGGGTACTATGGATAGGGCTTAATGAAGGAGTTACTCAATTGAGGCAACTCAGAGGAGAGTTATATAAACAGCTGGTCTCGAGGGGTATAAGGCCTGAAGACGAAAAGGAGTTTTCCCCTCACTTAACGTTAGGCAGGATCAAAGGGCCCAGAAATGTAGTAAACTTAGTCCAAGTCCTTAATGAGTACGCCAGTACGGACTTCGGAGAAGTGAACGTTGAAGAGGTGACCCTCTTCAAAAGTACGTTAACTCCAAAAGGGCCAATATACGATCCTTTATACGGAGTGAGGAGTATTGATAGAAGAGGAGGTACTGAAACGAATAAAGCCAGATGATGTAGAGAGGCATAAACTCGAGAAGATACTGAGTAACGTAATGGACAGGTTAAAAGGGTATGAAGCTGAGGTAGAAGGGTCATTTAGAAAAGGGACATGGCTCAAGGGAGATACTGACTTAGACGTTTTTGTCTTCTTCCCAAAAGAGGTAGGTAAGGAATACTTAAAGGAAATGGCTATAAAGGAACTAGTATCGCGTTTTTCCGACTACAATTACACTATTGCGTATGCGGAACACCCTTACTTAATGCTCGACGTAGAGGGAGTCGAAGTCGATATAGTCCCAGCTCTCAAAGTCCTGAGCGGTAGTGAAGCCGTTACTGCGGCTGACAGGACTCCTTTCCATACGAGGTTTGTGACCCAACACCTCGATGAAAAAGGGAAAGACGAAGTGAGGTTATTAAAAAGGTTCTTAAAGGGTATAGGGGCTTACGGGGCAGAGATCAAAGTCCAGGGCTTTTCAGGTTATGTCAGTGAGCTCTTGATAATCCATTACGAGACTTTTAAGAACACTCTTGCAGAAGCTTCTAAATGGGTACCGCCGGTAAAGGTGTACTTCACGGAGCCCGCTAGGGAGTTTACAGAACCCCTCCAGATACCAGACCCGGTAGACCCTAGGAGGAACGCAGCCTCAGCCGTATCCATGGAAAAATTGGGTCTGTTTTCATTAGCATCAAGGTATTACTTGAAAGAACCATCTATGGAGTTCTTTTTCCCCAAGGAACCGCACTACGATAAAATAAAGGGGGACATACTACTCGTAAACGTAATATTAGAGGAAAATGTGGTAGAAGATATCTTATGGGGGCAGGTCTGGAGGAACGTAGATAAAATAAGGAATATACTTACTGAAAGGGGCTTTAGAGTGATCGATATCAGTGCGTGGGGGAACAATGAGAAACTGACTATTGCTATACAGCTGGAGAGTAAAGATATCGGTAAATATTACCTCAATATTGGCCCTTACTTTTATCAGTGGGAGAGCATAGACAACTTTGTCAGAAAAAACGAGAACATCTGGATAGGTAGGGACGGCAGGCTTTACTCGATTAAGGAAAGAAAAGAGACTGATGTAACAGAAATAGTAAAGTCAAACTTATCTTTTAAGCATAAGTTCAAGCTAGAATTAGAATGGGTTAAAGAGGTGAAGGGAGACCCATGCCTGATGCGTTTCCTGAGAAAGTCTCCTCCTTGGTTAAAGTAAGGGAGATCATATACCCCTACTATGACAAGGGGATAGAGGAAGAGCTCCTAAATAACGGTGTAGAGGAAGTCTTTTCCTTCGGGAACACGCAGTTGGGTAAATACCGTGTGATAGGAAAGGGTAAAAACGGTATAGTCGCGTATATGGGGGGAGGTAAAGTAATTAAGATAAGGAGGAGTGATTCACCTAAGGAGAGCCTTAAAGTTGAGGCAAAGATACAGTCCTTAGCATACCCCGTATCACCCAGAGTATACAGTTACGGCAAAAATTTTATAATCATGGAATACGTCCACGGTAGGCACTTATCTAAAAGCGAAAGTATTGACGTGATCATTGGCTTGCTCAGGGCAGCAAAAGAATTAGAGGATAAGAAAATAGAACACCAAGAGCTGGTAAGACCTTATAAGAATGTGTTAATCAGCGACAAGATTTACATTATAGATTATGACGATGCTACCATAAAAGAAAAGGCCAGAAATGTTACTTCGGTATTGTCGTGGTTAAAAAGGGTAGACCTTGCGAGGAAGTATATAAAAGGAGCTACCATTGAGGATATAATCAGAGAACTGCTGGTATCTTTTTCTTAGGCTTTATGTTGATATCCTCTAGGTTTGGTACCGTTATTTCATGACCGCATCTAGGACACTTTCCGCCATAGATGAGTCTTATCTCTGAAGGTGTCCTTACTCCGTAGAAGTCTTGTCCTACTTTTTCAAATTTATACAAAGTGTGCCCACAGTTTTTACATGAGTATTTGACCGGTATCTTTACTCACCAGATATCCTATTTGCACTCTATAAATATATTTAGGATGCCATGTCTTACCTTAACAGTCTTATGAAGAGATAGTTAAAGGAGTGCTATAACTAAGTGAGGGAGAGTTAACCGAAAGTATTAGGTATTACAAATGAATTCATTTATATATGAGATATAATCAACTTTTTAGTGCACAACAACATAACAACTATATGGGGCCGTAGTCTAGCTTGGACTAGGATGCCAGCCTGGGGTTAAAACCCCAACCACCAGATCGCTGGTGGTCCCGGGTTCAAATCCCGGCGGCCCCATATTAGGGGGATACCCCCTAAGACCCCCACACCTCCACTTTCTTTCATTTTTAGATATGATTCGACTACGTCAATTAAGGGGCCCACATAAGTTTCCCTTACCTCACCGTTTATCGTTTCCAATTTATAGACATAATACTGCCCTTTCCTCTCACGTATAATTATGTCGCTATATTTATAACGCGTCTTATCTCTCGTTATTTTCCATCACGTATTAGGGTTGCTAAAATAGCTTTATAGTTATTAGCAACTCGTTAATTTTTGCTATATTCATTCGTCAAGTTGAAAGAATACGGCAAAGAGACATTTATTGTAATAAAATACACATTTATGTATTTTATAACTGCCTAGGATTTATCCCGCTAATCTGGTTGTGAGGACCTTCATGCATCCTTTGCTAATTATAATATCCTCTGTTAAATTAATATAATTCAATGTACAAATAATACAGTCTCGAAAGATTATTCTATGTAAATTAAGTTATTAACCCGTCATCCTACACTTTTACACTGTTCCATGTATTGATATTGCCTTGTATATATTCAGTGACTATAATCTCACTCCATTAGACAAATGGAGATCACAAAAGGGCCGTAAAAGACCCAGAAAGGGCGGTATAAAAAATTTTACTAATTTTTAGATATTATTTATGCTAAACACTTATCAATATTATTTTATCTAGTATTCAAATTTTTCCGATTTTCCTTCTATGTCATGAACGGATAAAGGTTAATTCCCTGTTGCGGATCGTTAACGTCTCCATTTTAAATTGAAATATCCTCCGTGGAATTAGTATAATTCTATGTATAAGTAACCAGAGGTATGTTTAACATCATAATTTAATTAAAGTTAAAGCATCCCCCCATTACCCATCTTATCAGCATTTTAGTATTAATTTTACTTGACGTATAATAACAGTTAAAATAGCTCAATAAGACAAACTGAAATTGAAATCTATCTGTAATCAACCCCTTGTTGCAGTTCTCATGAAAAAGACTATATCATGCTCGGTCATTTTTCTCTCTCTATGACCACCATGATTATGGCTAAAGAAACGATGAATAAAACTAGAATCACTAAGGCAGTGGTCAAGTTGATACTTAAACCATCAACTGTTGAAGTTACAGGTAGTATGGAGTGTACAATAGTAGAGTTAGCGTCAGTAGACGTAGTGTCCGTAATAACAACATTTGAATAACTTGACAAGTATACAGTATAAATTTGAGGCTCAGAATGGTATAGAGCATTCCCCGCAACTATCTGAACTCCTGTTTTCCCCGGAGTAAGGGGAACCGTTACGTGGTTTAAGGTAGTGTTTTCAAATAACGTGCCGTTAACATAAACCAGATAATATGTAGCGTACGGCGTGTCTGTCCAATTCACGTTAAGTAGATTGCCTTCAAGGGTAATTTGTACTTGAGGTAAAGGTGGAACTAAGTAATAATTAACTAATAAGCTAGTGGATTGGATGCCAGCTTGGTTAACAGCCTCTAAAGTAACGTTATAAGTCCCGAAAGGCAAGTTGAGAAGTATTGAATAATTTGAAAGGCTTAGATTCTCCAACATTTTACCATTTGAGCTTACGATTAGTATAAATTTTGAAGGTTGTGATGAATTCCATGATAACAATAACCCGTTAACGAGTCTTGTAGCTACTAAGCTTACGTTAGCCTTGGTAATTGCCACAAATTCTACTTCGGCCGGACTACTGTTCCCGAATTCGTTATACGCTATCACTCCGACCCTATAAGTAACGCCCGGGGTTAAATTGGTAAAAGTGTAAGAAGAGATATTACCTACGTTCTCCTCAAAGCGTAAGTTTCCCCCCTCAATGAATAGATAATACCCCTCGATAGGGAACCCACCGTTAAATGTAGGCCTCCACATCACAGTGGCGTTCTTATCTCCCAGTTTTACTTTTACTAATGGGGTGTTCGGGACTGAGAAAGGAGTTAGAGTAATAATTTCTGAAGGTGTACCATTTCCTACTTTATTAAAGGGAATAATCTGAAAATGATATGTGACCCCATCGACCAAATTACTAAAAGTGTAAGAAGTAGAGTAAGTAATTATTGAACCTCTCTGGCCGTTATTCCCCCAGTAGTTAATATAATACCCAGATGAGCTATTATCGTCCCAAACTAACGTAACCGTTCCGTTACCGGCCGTGTAATAGACTAAGTTAGGTCTAGGTGGGGGTAGTTCTATTTTTATGCTCTGAAAAGCGTTGGTAAAGTCCTGAGAAGGCAGTTCATTACCTCCTACTATATATAGAGTATCACCAACTTGAACATAACCGCTATACTCAGTAGGTACACTCTCGACAAACCCAGGGTAATACCAACTTCCATTATAATAATAAGCCACTACCCCCGGATCGATAATCCCGTGGTTAAAGAAATATCCCCCTACAATATAAATAACACCTTGTTGATATCCTAATGCCTCACCCTCGATCCCCGAACTCAAGGGAGTTAATTTTACCCAAGAATTATTAGCCGGAAAATACTCGTATACGCAAGCTGTATCGTCTGCATAACCTATATACCCACCTACCACGTAAAGTACTGTCCCGTTAAAGAAATAACCTGAGTCAGATAGCGGTTGAGGAGTTTTACCTATAATCTCCCACTGACCGGTCTGGAATGAATAGACTTGAATTAAGTCAGAAGGTGGAGATATTGTAAATCCCGTGAAATTGGCTCCCCCTACCACATAGAGTTCATTATTATACACGAATACGATTTCGTTGTACACTGGTCTAGGCATTGAGTTTGAAACGACAACCCAATGATCACCTTGGAGCTTTAATACTCCCCCAAATATATTCGTGAAATTAGCCCCCCCTACTACGTATAACGAACCGTCATAAACTACAGCCCTAGCCCCAGCTAGGGCAAAGGGCAAGCTTGGGCCTTGGACCCACTTCCCGTCCGAGTACACATATACGTTAGGCACTGGATAGGGCCCGGCCGTATTTCCCCCTATAACATATATGGAGCCGTTATAATATGCTACAGCTGGATCCTGAATAGGTATAGGAAGGCTTTGCAACTCATTACACTCAAAGGCCACATTGGAAGAAGATATAAGTATTGTTAAAGGACTTAGTATTAAAAATACGAGTAATAGACTTATAACCCGTTTCCGCATTGGTAAAGTTTAGCTAACCGCATATTATAAAATCTCCCGTAATTTGAACTCTAAATGTAAATGTTATTTTTAGGCAAAATCTTACTATTTAATCAAAGATTTTAGACACGACGTAATAAGTCAAGTTCTGCATCGCCATCGATAATTTTAAGAAATACGGATCTATCAATAACTTTGACGAAACGTATATTTCTCTCTTACCAGACCGGATAGCTTTAACTACAGCATTAGCTACTTTTTCTGGTTCTACCGCGTATTTGTCGAAAATACTCTCCTTTACGTTTTTAAATGAGTAATGGGAAGTAAAATTGGTTTTAACGGGGCCGGGGTATATCCCACTGACCTTGACGTTGTATTTTTTCATTTCGGCCCAGAGCGCATTAGTAAAATGAGCTAAGGCTGCTTTTGATGCGGAATAGACTATTAGCTTTGGTGACGCGACATAAGCTGCCTCTGAGACTATATTGACAATACTACCGTTTCGCCTCTTTACCATATCCGGTAGGACGGCCTTTATAAAGTATAAAGGGGCGAGGAATAGAGTCCTAACCATGTATTCCTCTTCTTCTAACGAGGTCTCTAGGAAGGACCCGTATATACCAAACCCTGCATTATTAACTAAGACATCAATTTTTCCTAACTTTTCCTTTACTTCATTTATAATCCTGAAGTCTTCGTCCTTATTAGTTACGTCTGCCTGGTATATTAGGTCTCCTACCTCAGGCTTAGACCTTGAGATCGAGACTACGGTATAACCCAATTCCTTCAGTTTCATCGCCGTGGCTTTTCCTATCCCTTTACTCGCCCCAGTAACTACTGCGACTTTAGGCTCCTGCACAGATATAGACTTACTTGACTAATCAAAAACTTTTACCCTAATTCTACAATTGGTAAGCTTTCTTAAAGTTTGACTCTATCACCCTTAGAAGTTCATCCTCATTGACTCCTTTTAACTTAGCCAATAAGGGTATAACGGCTGGGATATCTGTGGGCTCAAGCAATTTACCCCTATACTCATATCCTCCGTCACTTTCCGTAATGATGATGTCCAACGGGGCTTTTTCTACTACCCTCTTGTGTTTTTGTTGAAATGTGATTGAAGGGTTTACTGTTATATAATACCCTGCCCCTTGTATGTCTTTAAGTAGGTCCTCTGGGCCTGAATACCAGTGGAATATCGCCCTCTTAACTCCGGCTCTTGTCAGTACGTTAAATGCGTCCCTCCACGCGTCCAAAGCGTGGACGTTAATTAACTTCCCTGTCTCTGAAGCCTTTTGGGCAAAAAAATTGAAATAATTACTCTGTAGTTCTTTAGGTGCTTTCGCAAACCGGTAATCTAACCCCACTTCACCTATGAAGTCAGCTTTGTCTACCATACTAGAAACGAGCTCCAGTTTCTCCTCATGGACTTTCCAAGGGTGGATCCCGACACCAGCTAAGATGCTCTCAGATCTCAGGCTGAGGGTCTCCAAGGAAGAAGATGAGTCCATAGAGACTGCAGCTATTACAAACCCGTCATAATGTTTCTTCAGGTTAGAATAGTGGCAATGTGCGTCATAATACCGGGGAGGATTCATAAGAATATGTTAATGATAAAAAACAAAAACCTTTATGAGTATGTTACGATGTCTAGCCAAACTGTACTGGATATATTCAAGACCTCTATTTTAACCCCATATGAGATGTTCGATAAGGTAAGGTTTACCTCAGTCTTCCCTTGACTGACAAAGATTACGTCACTGTCATTAGCGTTAAGTAATTTAATTACGAATGGGGCGTGAGACGTAGAATAAACTGCTATATTATAATGGTTACTGATAGGCTGAACAGTATAGGTATATGTGAAGTTAGAGGAATTGGTACACAGAGTGATACTTACGTTTTTTTGTATAAAATGAGAGTAAGAGATTTTCGTAGTATTACTTATTTTATCTATACGCTCTGTAAAAGTCGTGGGTATTGATATAACAAGTTTGCTACCTTGAATCTTTATATAATTATAATAAAAACCCAAGGTTGTAAGGGACACCAGAATAACAAAAAGGATCCCGATTATTTTACCTATCATACTAAAGGGCTTATACAACTCTATTTATAAATTGGATTTCACCTTATTACCCGCTCGGTGCCACGTAAGTAAGGTTAAAAATACTATCAGCAAAGAAGCATAGCCCATTATTAACCCCCATTGTGTAGTAGACCTAATACCATAAATGCTAACTAGGTACCCCATTAATATACTCCCTATACCTCCTATGATACTACCTAAGTTATATGTCAAACCCGTCATCGCACCTCTTATTTCTATCGGTACTGATTCGACTATTAACAGAGGTGCTAAAGGCCAAAAACCGGTAGAAATAGTATATATTATTAAACCTAGTCCGACATATCCGTTAACTACTCCTAGCATAAGCGGTAATCCTACCATTTCACCTATAACTCCCCCCATTATTAAGCTCCTTTTGCTTATGTTATCGGAGATCCTTCCAAACACTATGAAAGATATCCCTAAAGCGATGTTTGATACGGTCATTAATATCCCTACTAAAGACTCTGAAATCCCCAGAGAGGAAAGGAATTCAGGGTATACTGCAAATATTGAGTAATACGAGAAGAACATACCGGATATAACTATAGTAGACCTAATTATGACGCTAGCATAGGGCTTTATTTTGACCTTATTTCTCTTTTCCGCAAATTTTGTGACATCACTGACTTTAGCAACGATATAGGGGATGAGTATTAGGGGTAAGGCCCCGGTAAGTAGGAATAGTCTCCAATTATCATAGAGGTACAAATAGGCTACACCAGTTAATGCATACCCTAACCCATATCCGGCTTGGACGATACCGTTTATCAGACCTTTCATAGACGGAGGGGCGTTTTCATATGCTATCACAGTCCCTGCAGTCCATTGTGCACCCATAAATAGGCCTTGCATAGCCCTAGCAAAGAGCAATACGAAAGCGTTGGGAGAAAATGCCATTAGGGCTTGAAACGACGCATAACCAGCCGTACCTATGTTTAATACTATCTTCCTGCCTTTTATATCAGCTACCTTGCCGAATGTGTAGCCACCTATAACCCTAAAGATAAGACCTAATGCAAAAAGTAGCGTGCCTATCTCTGTATTTACTCCCAAGCATTTAGAGAGGTCATTGTATACGTAAGTAATAATCAATAGGTCATATATATTACCTGCCCAAGCAAAAACTGAGGCAACTGTTGAGTGTATCCACCTTTCCATAACCTTGTTAAGGCTAATTCAATACTTTATTTGTAGAATTATAAAAAATGTAAACCATGTTTAAATTTGTTAATGGCTAAAAACGGTCTATGGGTTAAAGATTTAACTTTGACTAGGATATTCCTCACGTGGAGATAACAAAAAGAGAGCCGTTAGCCGGTAACCTTGCCCAGTTACTATTGTTCTTTTCAATGCTCCTCGATAGTAGTAACGCGTATCTGGACTACTCGTACTCGATAACCGCACTTTGCCTACTATTAGCTGGAGGGATTATACTTATTACCGGAGTAAAACTAGATGATAAAAGGTCATATTATCTAGTTTTAATCGAATTATTCTCTATACCGGTAGTATATTTCACGATTACTTTTAACCCTCTATTTCTACTGTTTTACATCCCTTTATTCCTAGGCTTTAAATACGGTTTTAAGAGGGTTAGTCTGGTCCTCCTCTTCGGGATCCCTCTCCTGTTTCTCCCTGATAAGACTTTTTTCGGCACCGACGAGATCATGATCGGGTATTATTCAGCATATCTGTTTTTACATCACCTAAACCCGTATAATAATACGTTAACAGCTAACGTGTACCAGTTCTATCACATAAATTACGCTAAGTATATATTCGGGACTCCTTACACTACCGGGGGATTTGTGACCAATCTAGATTACCCCTCATTGTTCTTCTTGATAGAAATTCCCTCAGTAGTTTTAAAAATATCACCAAATTATACAATTCTCTTCTTTTACCTTTTAACAGGCTTATTAATGTATTTTTATACTGATAATATGACTTTTTTGTTTTTTATCTCAATATATCTACTTAATTATAATTATCTACTCTATCCTCTAGGCGGTGTAGATGATATAATCTGGGTGTTCTTTGTCCTGTTGTCGTTTACGGTAAAGGACATTAGAATAAAGGGACTTCTATATGGTTTTGCAATTTCTTACAAGCAAGACCCGTTAGTCGTCCTACCTTTCTATTTGATGAGGCTGAATGGGAGAGAGGACAGACTTAAGTTTATCCTCTATTCGGCTCTGTCTTTTTTCCTCCTCAACTCTTATTTTATCCTTTCCTCACCCGTGCTCTTCTTTCAGGACATACTTACCCCGTTAAATGGGGGTTTACTCCAAATTGGCTACGGGATAGACTTACTTTCTATCACTAACTTATATTATCTTTACCCACTATTCTTTATAATAACACCGCTTCTAATTATTATTATAGGTATTTTGTTAAATAAAGTCAAGTGGTACGGCATAGTTTACTTTGCCTTTCTTTTCTTTTACAGAGTCCTATGGAATTATCTAATTTATTGGCCCTTCTTCTCCTATATAGAACCTCAAAATAGTATTAACAAGAAAGAAAATAACACTAAAAAAGGTTCTTTTAGCAGAGAAAAGAAAAGAGACTTATCCATTATATTTATCGCAATAATATTAATATCATTTTTAGGAATATTTTTCCATTTCAATTATATCTCTTACTCTAATTCAATTAAAATAAGATTAATCAAAATATTTGAAGGAGGAAATCACATATACGGTTTTCTTCTAAATGTAACCTTTGTTGGAAAGGGAGAAATTAAGCCTTTATTCAGGATATTACTAAGTTCTCCTACTATATCTGCTAACGGTTTATTGTGGTGCTCTAACTCTACGTCACTAAGAAGCGGACAGAGCGAAATTGTATACATTTATGCGCCCTTTGAATTCTTGTATGTAAATGTTAGTGAAAATGAAATTGTGGAAATAAATGCATACTATTCAGATTACCAAGGTTTTATACAACTAAGGCTATAAAAATTGTTTTAAGGTAAATTTTTGTCTAATAATCTTACGAGTAATTTAATTATTTTAAGATAAATTGTTCTCTCTTTTAATAGTATCGAAAAATCATTTATAGTACTATATCATGAAGGCATCATGAGATAAGGTTGAACAAGGAGACGGTTACAATATTTATCCTTTTGCTTTCCTTAGGAGTCACTGCACTCAGTGTTTTCTATTATTACAATATAGGTACGTATAACTATGTAGGGAGCTATAACGGGTATCCACTTTATTGGTACACTCCGTTTCTACCTGCTGTTGTGGTCTCCATAATATCTTTCACATTAGGCATACTCCTTGTATTTACCTCACTGAACCCAAGTGAAAAAAGGCTTAAAATAAGCCTTATTTCAGTATTTGCATTACTCCTTGTAAGCCTTTTAGTAGCGAGGTTCTCTTTTGGGTTCTCGACGGAGAAAATATTACTGGAACTACCCTCGCCTACCGATGCACAGTTGATCCAACTATTAGCTTCTAAGTCGCTATTGGATGGACATAACCCTTATACCGAAAACTTCGCAAGGCAAATGCTTTCGTCTTTAGCTCCTCAGCAATACACATGGATCTTTAAGTCCGGTACTAATAATTATACACCTTCTAACATCATAGGTTTCGTCCACGTATTCGACTACCTTCCTTCTGCTGCTCTATATTACCTCCCCGCAGTAGCTCTAGGTATTCCGGCAAATATATACAATTCCATTATCTTAGCTGTAGGATCTGCTTTAATTTTTCACAGACTTAAAGGTAAAAATAAGGCGCTATTCCCCCTATTGTTGTCCTCTTTTATGTTCATATACTTCGCTCCTTTACTTCTGTACAGAAATACTGCGGGGTGGTTAATACCATTCGTTATAGCTATCCTCTTCCCTGATAACCCACTTTTAGCAGGGGCTATGCTAGCGTGGGCTTCCACATATCGTCTATACGTACTTATATTTACTATCTTTTATCTAATACTGTTGAGTAAAGAGGGGTATAACGTAAAAGACACTATAAAATACGGTCTAGTCTTTGCGCTACTACTTGATGCCCCATTCGTCCTCCTTAACCCTACCGCATTTATTAACGACAACCTGATCCCGTTCTTAGCTAATTTCAGGCCTTATGATGGAGGGCCTGGACTGGTCTCTTTAACTTACTTCGGCATAACCATAGACAAAATATTTTACTATCTAGGGCTATCAGCGTCTTTAGTTATAGGATTAGTATTATCCCTAAAATATTATCACAAGCTAAGTTACGGGATATTGACATTCCCTTTAATTTCATTTTTCTTCTATTATAGACCTTTACCTTCTTATTACCTATACTTCCTTCCTCTTATATTTCTTTCCTATATATTTATAGTAAGAAAAGGAGATATAAACATAGATTTATCTAGCAATAGTTTAGCTAGGATATCATCCTATTCTCTAGTACTGGGTCTATTATCTATCATCTACATGTATGGTGTATACACATTTGGAGTTTTATTAAACCTGGAAATAGGTCTGTCCTTATTTATTCTCTTCGCCATTACCCCACTAATTATATATTTTAGAGACTTGGTTTTTAAAATAAACAGCTGGTTTATATTTATTATAATCGTTCTTGTTTCTGTAATGATCTTAGGTTTTATCCCCTCACAGCTCCACGGTACAAACTTTGTATTAATGGGACATGGCTATATCGGAGATGCTATGCTCCTACCAAATCTTGCCTCAGAAAGTATTATTAAAGGCATTAACCCTTATACATGCAATTTCCAGCAAATAATGGCTAGAGATCCTTATTTTGGTTCTCTGTATAAAATAATCCCCTATTCCGATGTACCTATTAACCTTACTTCCATAAATGCCTCAAAAGTCTTTACACCTTATTACACTCCTAAGGGCACATACATGTATTATGGTCTACCTACAGATAACGTTACATTTTATGACTATCCTCCTATGAATGCGATATTCTTAATACCTGCACACCTCCTCCATATCCCTATAAGGCTGTGGGAACCCCTGACTTATGAAGTCGCTATTACGGCACTGTTTTTACAGCTATTGAGAAGAAAGGAATGGGAAAAATCACTAGCCTTAGTGGTAATCATATTATCCGGTTATTTCGTCTCACTCTACGGCTTTACGTTTTTGTTGGACTCAACATCTTGGATAGTTTTCATAATACTAGGTATGGCATTTTATGACATCCCCTTCGTTTTTGGACTGATGACCGGACTTGCAATAGACTCAATGCCTCAGGCGATAGTATTATTCCCGTTTCTACTGATTTACGTCTACGAAAAAATGGGTAAAGACTACTTTAAACAATACTTCTTGACGGCGGTTTTATCAGCACTTTTAATATTGTTACCGTTTGTCCTGACCTATCCAGAGTCCCTATATCTCATGTTATTTCCTGTCATTGCTAAACTGCCCATGGCCGGGATAGGGATAACGACCCTATTAGGGACTGCTGTGTACCATACTGTTTGGCCTTTGTCGTCCTTTAAGCCGATACCTTATATAACACTTGCTATAACACTTACCTTAGGTTACCTACTTAGGAAGAGACTAGGAGAAGTCTTGATAATGCTCCCCATGTATATAATTCTCACTTTTACAAGAAGTTATCCAGAGTACTTATTATACTACCCATACATAGCCTTCTTGCTGTGGATAACTATGGAAAAAATGACGAGTTATCAGGGAATAAAAATAAGCAACAACAATATTTAGCCAGCTACGGCAGTAACTTTTTCCTTCTCTCTCACTGCAAACTTGTAGTTCTTAGTAAAGAGGGACCCCAGAAGCGTTAATAACATCATGGAAAACCCGAATATCGCAATATAATTAAATGCTGTAGACGAAGGCATATATCCCATAACTAGAATTTGGTTATTAAACATCATTACAATAGGGACTTGGTATGTCTGCATTAATGCCGTGGCGACTACAGGGCCTGCAGCACCGCCTATTGTCCTTAACAGTGTATTCATACCCATACCAGTAGTCCTGTACTGGTCTGGTAGGGATAGTGCTACCATGTTAACAAGGGGGAGGATTACAGCGACGAGGCCTAACGAAGATAAGAAACCGTCTACTAACACGTCTTGGGGCGTAGTACGGTACACCATTAATAACATATATGCCAGCATAGATAATATACTACCCATTATGAGGAGGGGCTTAGGGCCTACTTTAGGCATTAGCCTACCAAATATAGGCCCGAAAATGACCATACCGAAAGCTACCGGAGACATTAAGAGGCCAGACTGTATAATTGACAGCCCTAAACCGTAAGGTTTAGGGAGTTGCGCATAGTAGACCAAAAATATGAACACTGTAAACATACCGACCCCAGAAATTAGGCCTACAATATTTGCTACGGCGAAGTTCCTGATTTTAAAGAGGTCTAGCTTAAGTAGGGGTTCCTTAACCCTCATCTCGTATCCTATAAAAGCACCGAAGAACAGGAATGAGAGGAAGAGTAACATGAGGTTTTCCGCATTACCCCACCCTAATGTAGGGCCTTCCGTAATATAGACTAGTAGCATTACTGTGCCCAGTCCTATTAGTGACGCCCCGACATAATCAACCGATTCTTTTACCCTGTGACCAGTATGCGGTAAGTACTTTAGAGATATCACAAAGAGTATAAGGGATAATATGGCTGCTGTGTGGAACGCATAGGGCCAGCCAAGGTCTTCAACCACATATGACCCTATTAAAAGGCCTAATGCAGGACCTATGCCTATTGTAGCACTGAGGATAGCTTGTGCAAAAGCTACTTTTTCTCTGGGGTATAAGTCAGTTATTATCGCAATGGCTATCGGAAACATAGAAAATCCGACGCCTTGGATAGCCCTCGCGGCTATTAAGACCCAGATGTTTGGGGAAAAGCCTGCTGTGAATACTGCTATAATGTAAAAGGCTATCGCTATAACATACATCTTTTTCTTACCGTAAGTGTCGGCTAACTTACCCATCAACGGAGACGTAGCGGCAGCCACTATCATATAGGCTGAAGTTATCCACCCAGCTAGCGTGGTCGATATTGAAAAGTCGTTTTCGATTGTAGGAAGGGCTGGGATTACCATTGTCTCTACGTAGTTCACTATTAATAACATAGCTGAGAGAATTAGGAGAGTCCTTGTCTTCAAGTCCATAAAGAGTAGAGTGTAGTCTCAAAATAAAAATATTTCGATATATCTTTTTTACACCTAAGGCCACAAGTAGTCTACGCCTATACGATCGAGTGATTTTAGCCAGTTAATGAACTTTTTCACGTTCTCTCCTACAAATATTGAACCGTGTTGAGGGGCTATTACTTCGATGCTGAGTTTTTCTATTTCGCTTAACAAACGGGACAACGCTTTTTTGTTAGCCAGATACCTCCTATGGAACGCCTCCATATACTTTATATGTTCTTCAAAGTTATCTACAATTAAATACCACTTGTCTTCTGGAAATACGGCTGCACCTAAATCCCCAGAGAAATAGACTTTTGACTTAACATCGTAGTAATGGAAATTTCCTGGTGAGTGGAGAAAATGTGCAGGGACTGCTATTATTTCAGAGCTACCGAACTTTATCCTAGTCCCTTCATCTGGTATGTCTACTATCCTCCCCCTTACTTCCACACCAAGGTGCGGGACGAACCTCTCCCATAGCGTCGATACGTATATCGTAGCGTTAGGTGCTACGTCCATCCATAAGTTTAAGGAACCTATTACGTCCGGGTCTTGATGGGAAAATAATATGTACTTTATGTTTTCGGGCTTTATGAATTCACCTACGTTTTGAAAGACCCTCTCAAAGACAAAATACCCACCTGGATCGAGTAATATGCCCTCATTTCCGTCGGTAATTAAGTATTGGTTAGTAAGAACACCTTTCTCGTACTCTGACTCATCCAAACCTAGCCATATAAACTTGTGGTCACCATCTTCATATAAGGTGTAGGGTTTGTGAACCTTTAGTCTCGTACTCATTAAGATCATATTAGAATAGAGTATATTTAATCTATGTGTAAAAAATATAATTTTTGTCATGATCAGCTAGTCAGAATATGAATTTATACTATTTATACACGATTAATATTTCCTTAATCATAGTTAATTGAGATGTAGATGTCCTAGCCTTCTAACTAATTCTATGTGCTTTCCAAAGAACGTAATGCTCCTCCCATGACAGTTAAGTATTGGAGAAAACCCACAGAGGGCACCATAGTGAATGCCTTTAGTCCAATGACGAAAAGTAGAGCTATTACTAAATGCTCCTTTTCACACCTCATCGAGTCCTTGGTCTAGTTGAGGGCGAGCAGATAAACACTTAAAAGAGTTTATTATACTCATTAAGACGTTAGAGTACAGACGCCCATTCTTGTCTCCAACAAATGTTTCCGCACTATATTTATGGTTCTGTTGTACTTTATCAACTTAGCGAGTACAAGATAACTAAATCGGGATATCTTTACTGGAAGGCTCCGTTAACGGGGGGTTCAGATATCTTTTGCGATTTCCATTATTTTCAATAGGGTGTTAAAGGTTAATTATACAAGACGAGAGAGATAATAATACAAGGAAGCTAGTAGGGCAAGCAATAAGGGTATGACAATCCAATTAGATAGAACGTTAAACATAACTAGTTATTTGTCCGCGAATTATACTAATTCGGGAATGAATATTTTAATTCGCAATGGGGACATGGGCTACCCTTATAGTAGGAACTTAAAAAATTTGAAGGAAAATTTTTAAATTCAAAATTTTCCGTAATCCCAGAGTCGCGATAGACATTGAAGAAGGTGTTACCGGTCTATTTAATACCGTATGTATTAATAGGTACTTTCCTTTACTCCGTTACTAAGGACGGACTGGAGTATGCATCACCTCCTGTCTTCATGGAAATGAGGTACTTATTATCAGGTATAATCTTGTTCGCGATTACTAGAAAAATAATCATTAATAAAGACATATTCCTCTTAAGCTTATTCACCAGTACTAGTACCGCACTTTGGAGTTATGGACTCCTTTATGTACCGCCTTCGGAATCAGCTGTACTGAGTTATACTATGCCCTTATTCGCCATACCTATTTCCTTCCTGGTCCTGAGGGAGACGCCTAAGGTTAACGAAATAGCGGGAATAGTTGTTGGGTTTATAGGGGTATTAGTCTATGCTAGTTCCCTGACAGTATCGGTAATAGGTGGGACTTTAACGGTTATAAATGCAATATTCTGGGCTTTATTCTCAGTGTATTATAGAAAACTTAGGGATTATGACCATCTAGTAGTTAACTCTTCACAGTTCTTATTAGGTTCAGTATTTTTCTTATTACTCATCCCCTTTAACTATAGGCTAGACTTGTCTACACGGTTTCTATTGGACTTTTCATACAGCACTTTCCTAGGAGGTCTAGTCATGTTTTTATTGTGGAACTTGATGCTATCGGTAGAGAAAGTAAACAAAGTCGTAGTGCTAATATTTTCGATACCAGTCTTCAGTACACTTTTTGATTACTTTAGGGGTGTCATTGAGGTAACACCCGCAGTAGTAGGGGGGATGGGAATTATCCTCAGCGGGTTGTTTATATCTGAACTAGGTAAGGAGAGAAAGAGACTTGGCATACAAGCTAAAAGGAAATGAGGCGTAAAAATAAATTAATTAAGGTATTACACTACTAGATTAAGTAAGTGTGCGAATTGGTCTTTGCTGATAAATGATGACTGCACGTCAGGGCGAAACACTATACTAACGCGTTATAGTAGAGTCCAGCTTTGAACATAAATAGTAGTTATTCTTAATAACTTCTAGTTACTCAGCCCCATCAATTCCCCTCACCAGTGGATAGGAGTACTGCGAGTCCTAAGGGGCAAGCTGGTCATGATAGAGAGGTTATAATAGGAATATAGCGTCAGCTTATTTAGTAGCTATGAGAAGGCTAGGAGGATTGAAAATAACTAAAAGTTACATAAGCGTAAGGTAGACTACACTAAAGAAAGGACATCTGCTGTTACTTACATTAAGTTAAAACTACACTACAGATATAAAGAAGGGTCTAAGTCTTATTAATTAACCCTTTTTAACTACTTAACATATTAACCAGTGCTGATTTGTGAGGCGGGGTATGGCGTCACCCTGTGGGCTCATGCCCCGAACCGCCTCCTAACATTGGGGGCTGATGACGCCTACTTCTCTGAAAGGTTGGAAGTATGGCGTCGGATGAGGTCTACATAATTGAAGAGACGTTAGTCCAAGTACTTTCGGTTATACTACTATCACCACTTTATCAAGGTATATATGAAAAGGCTGTAGCGAAAGTACAAGGTAGAAAAGGGCAGAGTATATTCCAGCCTTACTATGATATCAAAAAACTGTTGGCGAAAGAAGTATTAGTACCTACTACGAGCTCTGATATGTTTATTTACTCCCCTTATATCGTGTTCTCTATTTACCTGACGATTTCCTTCGTAATACCGGTAGTCTATCCTGAGCCGGTACTGTTTACTCCTACTGTAGACTTTTTAGGCGGAGCCTTGTTATTTTCCCTTGCGGCTTTTATAAAGGTATTAGCTTCAATGGAAAGCGGTAGTAACTTTGTCGCACTATCCGCTAGCCGTATCTTGTCTTTTACCTTCCTATCAGAAGCTACGTTGATCACGGTATTTTTCGGAGTAGCGATTATCACTGGTACAAATAACCCGTACGTGACTTTGTCCTACCTCACCGAAAGCACAGCCCATTACTTAAGCCTTACTCACATATTCATTTCTATCTCTTTCTTTATGCTATGGCTCTTTGAGACGGGGAAATTACCCGTAGAGAGCTCAGGGCTCAGTGAACTCGGTATGATAGATGACGGACTACTCTACGAATACAGCGGTAAATTACTAGCCCTTTTAAAATGGGGGTCTTACCTAAAGCAGTACCTCTTGGGGTCAGTATTACTCAACGTCTTTATTTTTCCTTGGTTTATGGAGACTGGGCCCTTAGGTGCTATTGAGGATGTAGGGGTCATGTTTGCGAAGTGGTTGTTATTAATACTGATAGCGGTAATAATAAACACTACATTGGCTAAGTTAAGGCTATTCAAAGTCCAGGACTTTTTGGCTGTGGCCTTTTTACTCTCTTTCTTCTCCTTAATTTTAACGGTATTACCGGGTGGAGCTCCATGAAAGAAATTATAGAACTAATTAACTCAATCATAGTCATCACCGCTTTCTATATCCAAGGACAAGCATACTTTAAACCCCAAATATACGCCCAAGCCGTCCAGTCGGGGCTAATATCAGTCCTTTCCTTTTATCTAGCGTTCACAACAGGGGTTTTAGATTATGTCTTTCTAGGTATTGCAGTTATAGTTATAAGGGCTACACTAGTCACGTTCTTCTTACTAAAGGGGTTAAAGAAAGTCCACGGTTATCGGGAAAATACCCGGGGGGTGGCCTCAGAACTGATAATCGATTTAGCCTTCTTTTTAACGGCTTTAGTGATAATATATTACTTCGTCATTTCTAGGTACTTTCTAGGTGTAAAAGACTATTATAGTCTCGTCTTTTCATTTATGTTATTCTTCCAAGGTCTCTTCTTGATATTAAGCAGAAAGAGTACTATCTCACAGATCTTAGGATATATCGAAGAAGAAAATTCTTTAGTCTTATTCGGTATATTTTTGATACCAATTCCCTTCTTGGTAGAAGCTAGTATATTTCTGGATGTATTAGGCTTAGTGCTTGTGTCTTCTGTCCTTACTCGGGTCAAGGGGGAACACAAAGTAATTGAAGAACTAAGGGGGTGAGTGTAAATGGAGGACGGCCAATTACTCTTAACCCTTTTAATCCTTATACCCTCGCTCGCAAATATAACATCATTTAACATTAAAGCCCTGAAGAACTCTACGATGATAAGCTCTACTATCTCACTATTACTTTCAATACTGCTCCTGATCGAAAAGGGTTCATTACTGCCTATAGTAGGTCTATTTTATGTCACAAGCTTTACTGTCTTTTTCATTTTAATGATTAACTCGATATACTTATTATCATCCGTGTATTCACTAGAATATATTGAAGATAAGGACGTTAACGGACTACTAAACTCTAAGACTTACTACGTTTTGTTAAACTTTTTTGTATCTTCTATGTTATTCACGGTCTCCGTTAATAACTTCGGCTTTATGTGGATAGGTGTTGAGCTGACGACTATAACCTCGGCACTGTTGATAACTACCGAATATTCAGAAGTCTCCTTGGAAGCTACATGGAGGTATATAATAATAGTGTCAGCCGGGGTCACTATAGCCTTATTTTCAATCATCCTAATTTACTACCAGTACCATACGCTTACAGTATCAACTCTCCTGAGCTTACATCAGCCCAGTAAACTAATTGAGCTGGCAGTGGGGCTGGCGTTAATAGGCTTTGGGACTAAGGTAGGAGTATTCCCCATGTATACTTGGTTACCTGATGCCCATAGCGAAGCACCCTCTCCCGTTAGTGCGTTATTCTCCGGCGTACTATTACCGTCCGTCTTATACGTCTTATACAGAGTGTACCAATTAGACCCCCTAGCTAACCTATACCTAGCCTTCTCAGTACTTTCAATCTTGACCGCTTCGGTTATTTTAACTTATCAATGGAATATAAAGAGGCTCTTTGCGTACTCTACGATAGAAAATATGAACCTTGCATTGATCGGGCTAACTATAGGTCAGCCCGCCGGTGCTTTAATCCTGTTACTCTCTCACGCCTTCGGTAAAGCCTCCGCCTTCTATTCCTCCGGCGTCCTCGTAAAGGTGTTAAAGGAGAAGAGAATAGACGAATTTAAAGGAGTTAATAGGCTAAAACTGGCGTCATCTTCTCTCCTACTTGCTTCATTAGCAGTGACTGGGACCCCGCCTTTCGGGACTTTCGTAGGAGAGTTCTTAATATTACGGACGTTGTTAGAAAGAGGGCTTATATTACCGCTTATAGTACTTCTAATAGCTATCCCGTTAGAATTTATTTCAATAAATTACCACGTGAATAAGGTAATATTCTCCGGTGGGGAGAAGGGAGCGGTCAGAGAACCGCCTATAATGTCATCTATTTCGCTAATCTCATCGATCATATCGCTAGTAATAGGGGTATTTTACCTCCTGACGGTGATGTGAAAATGAGGAGGTATAAGTGGAGCGAGAAAGGGAAAGGGAGGAGGATAGGGAGATTAGGTAAGTACTGTCTTTATGAAAACGAAATCACCGAAGAGGTATGCGATATCGAAAGACCTAAGAGGGGAGACGCTTACGGTAGCTTTAGGTTCGTTTACGGTCCGTCGTCAGGGGGGTTACTGGAGAGCATAAAGTTTGACATAATTACCGATGGAGAGAGAGTACTGTATATCGACGCGACCCCATTTAAGGAGAGGGTTATTAAAGTAAAGGGACTAACTGTCGGAGACGCCATAATGAGGATAGAAAGGATAAATGCGCCTTTTTCGGCATCACATACATTATCTTTTCTTATGTCTGTGGAAGACGCTTTAGATATTGACCCTGATTACCAAGTACAGCTCAGGAGGATCTTAGAGATGGAACTGGAGAGGATAAGGAACCACCTCTTTGTAATCTCGAGGCTTACTGAGATGGCTTCACTGTCCGTACCCACCTATGACCTCCTCTCACTAGTCGAGGATATGAACAGGCTTATAGGGAACGCATGTGGACATAGGTATTTCTTCGGAGTCAACGAAGTGAATGCCGTAAATTGTGACTTTGAAAGTGTAGGAGGACGTGTTGAAAAGGTACAAAATAAGTTTAAGGAGATCTTTGAAGGGCTACTGGAGAGTAGGATTTTCATAGATAGGCTCCAGTCCAACGGAAAACTGAAAGACGAGATGTCGATAGGACCGGCAGCGAGGGCTTCAGGTTTCGCCTACGACGCAAGAGTCGATAGTGGCTATCTGCCCTATAAGGACTTCGGCTTCGAGGTGATTACGAGAGAAGAGGGAGACGCTTTCGGGAGGTTCCTGGTCAGGGGTTATGAGGTCTTAGAGTCTTCCAGACTTATCCAAGACATAGTCCACTCTTTACGGAACCCTGTTGGAGTCTATAAGTTACGAGGAGGTGGAGAAGGGTTAGCCCGTGTCGAAAGCCCCTCTGGTGACCTCGCATATTACGTAAAAGTAAATGATGGTGTCATTAACGAGGTATTTTCCCTTTACCCGTCTTATGTAAACCTGAATCTTTTTCTTAAAAGTGTAACCGGGACTATCTTTACAGACTTCCCTTTTAACTGGGAAAGTTTCGGGATTTGGGTGAGTGAGGTCGGGGTGAGACTGTGTTGAAAAACTGGTGGTTTATCCGTGGGCTAAAAAGGGGAGTAATAACTGAAGACAAACCTAGAGAAATAGCACCTTGGAGTACTGAAATCTCAGGGTCTGGTGAAGTGAATTGTCCTACAGGCGCAATAAGAGACGGAAAGTGGGAGCCCGGTAAGTGTATATTTTGTAGAAAGTGCTACCCCAATTATAGACCGACTTTAAACCCTTATATCTCGACATTACATAAAAGTGAAAAAACGTTTAGGCGCTCTTTCTACTTGTATGTAGTAGACGCTGGGACATGTGGAGGGTGCAATTTAGAGTTGAAGCTTATTGCATCCCCCCAATATGACATGACTAGGTTTGGGATTTTTTTCACCAATACGCCGAGGCATGCAGACGCATTAGTCCTCACGGGAGTCTTAACAGAGAGAATGAATGATGTGATCAAGGAAGCATATGAAGCGATGCCCAGTCCTAAAGTAGTTATCCTATTGGGAGCTTGCGCGATTTCTGGAGGGATAATAGGAAAGGGTATACCGAGTGATGCGAACATAATAGTCCCAGGATGTCCACCTAACCCGTTTACAATTTTAGATTCCCTCAGGAAGGTGAAGGGCGGATGAATGTACCTCTATGGTTAGTTCTAGTCTTAGCGTATTTGCCTCCTTTACTATCCGTTGTAAGAAGTAAACTGGGATACCTATCTATAACGTTGCTCTCCATAACTCTTGCTTCTCTATCTATTATTGAACCAAATGGAGTGTTCAGTTATTTTTTACTCCTTTCTTCTATTGTGTGGCTTATTATCTCTACTTTTTCTCTATTCTCACCTTGTGAAAGACTGTTAGAGGCTCTATTATCCTTATCTATCTCAGGGATGGTAACGATACTTGAGAGCACAAACTATTTGGAGTTTTTAGTTGGCTGGGAGGTAATGTCAATACCCATATACGCGTATATTGCGATAAAGGGCAACTATAAGTCGGCTTTCGTGTTTATCGCGTTTAGCGAAATTAGTACGGTACTCCTCCTCTTCTCGTTCATAATAGCGAGCACACAGAGCATGTATTTCGCACCCCTTAGTTCCCCCCTACCTCTGATCATAGGCAGTATAGGGTTTATTGTCAAAATGGGAGTGACCCCTTTTATGGTAGCTGAATGGTTGCCAATATCACAAGGTAATACCCCTGGTAACATGTCTGCTTTAATTAGCTCTACAGTGACCTTAATGGGAGTTTATGGGATAGTAAGGATGTCCTCCCTGACCGGCTTTATTCCGATAGGTTTTCCCTTAGCACTTATGATCTTAGGGGCTGTTACGACGTTTTTTGGTGCACTATATGCTTATGTTTCTGAGAGTATTAAGGGGGCTTTGGCATTTAGCACTGTTGAAAATAACGGTGCTATGTTGAGCGAACTGGGTATCTTTATGGTCTCTAAATCTCTGGGTATGCTCGAACTGGAATATCTATCACTTTACGGTGTAATTCTATACTCGTTTGCACATTCCATAGCTAAAACAGGCTTATTTTTGACCTCTTCTCTACAAGGTTCCACTGCAATTTCTCTAGCAAAGAAGATCAGGGACAAGCTGTATTCAATAGCTCTAGTGCTGATTTCAACCTCTATGTCTGGACTTCTGCCGAACCTAGGTGGAGTATCTTCTTGGTTATTACTAGAATTACTCTTTATATCTGCTTACATCCTCCATAACTCCTCATCCATCTTTTTCATCATATCAGGCTTTACCATAGCCATGGGGGAAGGTTTCGCTACAGCGTTTATGATAAAATATGTATCATACTTAAGCGTATTTAAGAGGGACGAGGAAAGAGTTTACAAGCCCCTTTCCGTCCCCATATTTACATCCGGTCTTTTAGTATTTTTACTAGGGTTCACCCTGCCATATGTCCTCTATCCCTATAAGACTTCTCTGCTCTCTTTGGGGATGATTTTTAACAGCGTCCTAATCACGTGTTATAACGGACACACATTTGGGGGCATTTCACCCTTATATATCGTGTTAATGGTAGCTACGCTTTCATCAGCGACATATATCGCTTTCGGGAGACCGAAGACCAGAAAAGTAAGGACGTGGAATAACGGAGTTGTAGACCAAGAGGAGTACACGGCATATGCCCTTTCAAACAACGTGAGGTTGATGTTAAGGAAGATCTTACGACATGAAAGTGTTTATATTAATACAGATGCTACAGACGTAGTGTGGAAGGAAATGATAAGAATAGGGATTATGATAAGAAAAATAGGTAAGCTAGTAGGTAGAAATTTAGTTAATAGTTCTATCCAATGGTATATTATCTACTTAATTATAACGGTACTCCTAATAGTGGTCATTATTACGTTATAGTGTTTACCCATGTCGAGAAGCGGTTAAAATAGTTAAAAGCGGTGCAAAATGCTATAGCCTTTTTCATCACGTCAAAAACGCGTTAGGATAAGTTTTAACTTAAGATAAAAATGGGCAAGTTAATTGAATCAACCGGCATACCTTGCATTAACCAGCGTTACTTTCCCTCTTTTTCCATTAGGATTTACTATGAAAAAGACTAGGTACGTTACTATTCAGTTTCTCCTTTTACTTTAACTTGGCTGTCTCTTTTACACTCCTCTTCCATTACCACTTTAAAGAACTCAATTACGTTGTCTTTTTCCTTAACTTTATCAAGTAATGAGTTGATTAATTCCTTATATCTAGCCCTGACTTGTTCTAATATACTCTCCCCGCTCTCTGTAATCCTTACTTTTACGACCCTCCTGTCCTCGGCGTCTCTTTCCCTGCTCACATATCCAAGCCTGTCTAACTTGTCCAGCACTTCTACCATGGTAGACTTATTTACGTCTACAAGTTTAGCCAACGATGTAACGTTCTTTTCTCCCTGAGTCAAGTAGTAAAGGACTTGGACTTCGGTGTAAGTAAGCCCGAGTTTTTCAGCTTCCATCTGTAGGAGCTTTTTCAGCTTTTTGTGCCCTTTCAACACTATTTCCCATTTCTCCAACTCTAACACCTTTTCTTGCTAATGATAATATTCCAGACACTACTAATAACACAGCCGATATATTTAGCATTAACCTAAATCCAGACATAAAGGAGGGTGCTATTGCTGAGACAAAGAACGTAGGCGTATCTATATGGGACGCGATACTGGCCGGTAACGAGGACGCTATACCCGCTAAAGGGTCATAACCCAGTAGAGCTGAAAATATCGCCACTGCTGCAGGCAAATTGAGGCTTAAATGCACACCGTATGATGCAAGTGCTTTATCAATAGATGAGTTCAATGTGTATGACATACCCGTTATTACTACGCTAAAATAGAGAGCTACACTTAACGCAGAAGCTGAGTTTTGTAAAGACGCTCTCATACCTGAAGCAGCACCTCTTTTCTGTATGGGGACTGAAGCCATTATATCAGCCATGTTTGGCGAAGAAAATAAGCCCATCCCGGCACCCATTATAAAGGAGATAGCGAAGAACTGCCATAACTGGAAGTCATAAGGTAGTAATGAGAGTAGGAAAAAGCCTAATGCGCTCACGAAAAGGCCTAATGTAGTAAGTACTTTTGAACCATATTTGTCTGATAGTATTCCACTCACCGGACCTAAGGCTGCAAAACCTAACATGTTAGGGATTAAATAGAGCCCGGCCCAGAATGGAGTCTGAGAGTAAGGGATCCCATGGAGGGGTAGCCATATCCCTTGGAGTAGCACTAGCATCATAAGTAATATCCCTTGTCTTGCCATTGAGGCGATAAAGTTGGAAAAGTTAGCGACCGAAAAGTCTCTGATCTTAAACAGAGAGAGGTCAAACATTGGGTTCTTTACTTTTCTTTCTACGGCAATAAATGCACCTAAGATTACTAGTGACAAAATAATCCCGGAAATTACATAGGGACTACCCCATCCTAGTTGTTGAGACCCATAAGGCAAAAGCCCGTATGTAACTGAGATTAGGAGTAGTGTAATACCCACTGCAAATAATACGTTCCCTATTACGTCCAAGGTCTGTTTTACGGGTTTTTGTATGTCTCTCAAGGACTTAATACTCCAGACAGTACCTACCAAGCCTACCACAAAATCTAAGAGAAAAATATATCTCCAGTCGATTACAGATAGCACTCCCCCTATAATAAGCCCCGCTACTCCTCCTACTAAACCCGCTACTTGGTTTAGTCCCAGTGCTTTCCCGAGTTCGTTTTTGGGGAAATAGTCAGTTAGTACTGCTGCACTATTTACCATCAGCAAGCCTCCCCCTACACCTTGGAATAGCCTAAGTATTATCATCTCTAGGACAGCTGTATTTCCGTAACCTGTTATAGCTGAGATTAGACCTGAGGATATCGCAAAGACTAAGAACCCTATAGAGTAAAGTTTAGCCCTTCCCTTTAAGTCTGAGATCCTCCCAAATGTTACTACTAGTGAGGAAGTGACTACCATATAACCTAAGATCAACCAGATTAAGTAACCGAGTGCATCAGGAGAGGTAGGGTTAAACTTTAGGCTGTTGAATATTTCTGGTAGGGCTATTATTATCATGTTGTAATTAGCGAATGCAATGAAAATTGCAATACTGGTATTTGATAATGCTATCCACTTACTTTCCATCTTTGTTCGGAGATGAACTATTAGTTTATGAATATAAATTTCTTTCTAACGAGCAGACTTTTACATTTGTTAGATTATAATTACAGTTCTTACTTCTATCTGAGGTGAAGAACTCGCATCCGTGTCTAATACTTATCTAAAATAATTCTTTGCAAATAGTTTTATACGTATCCAAGTTTAGATAATCTTAACTTGAGATTACTTTTTATTAACCACAGGGATATATTTCATCCCCAAGCTGGCGGGGCTGAGCAAGTAATATATGAAGTAGGAAAACGGCTAGTGAAGGAAGGAATAGAAGTCTACTGGATGAGTGAAAACAAGGGACATGCAGAGGGTGAAGTTGACGGGATAAGGCTGATCCGTAAAGGTAACCCCCTTAGCCTCCACTACTATTCTCTTAGGGAAGCCGGTAAATATGATGTAGTCATTGATAGCATAGCACACGCAGTACCGTTTTTTTCGTATAAAGTTAATAGAAAGACCATAGGGTTAATACACCACGTCCACCAAGACGTAGTGGATTTTGAACTCAACCCGGTCCTATCACGTATCGTTAAACACCTCGAAAAAGGGGTGAAAAACTACCGTAACCTGATCTCAGTGTCCAACACTACTAAGAAGGAACTTATTAAGAGGTTCGGTATAGATGAGGACAAGATAAGAGTTATATACAACGGTATAGACCACGAAAAGTTCAAGCCGGGCGAAAAGTCGGAGTACCCTCTCGTCCTCTGGATAGGTAGACTCAAGAAATATAAGAACCCACTGGACGCCATTAAGATCTTTAAACGGCTTAAGAACAGGAAAGCCATCCTGACTATAGTAGGCACTGGAGAGATGGAAGACGAAGTTAAAAGAGCTATTTCTGGGGAAAAGAACATATTCTTCTTAGGAAGGGTCGAGGAGGGAAAAAAGATAAATTTATACCAAAAAGCTTGGGTGGTACTGTCTACTTCTTTTATCGAAGGTTGGGGGATGACAGTAGTAGAAGCAAATTCCTGTGGTACGCCTGCAGTCGCTTATTCTAAAGGTTCCCTCCCTGAAATCATACAAGACGGGGTTAACGGCTTTTTAGTGGAATATAAAAATTACGATAAAGCCGCTGAAGACATAGACTATATAATTGAGGACGAAAACACTATGCGGTACTTTTCAAAACTGAGCTATGAGTCATCGCTTAGGTACGATTGGAATAAAACCTCAGAAGAGTATTATAAGTATATATGGGAGATATCAGCAGACTAGACAAGGCCAAAGTACTCTATGAGGACTATAAGAAGAAGAAAGACAAGACTCTTCTTGAAGAAGCCGTGAAATTACTAGAAGGGGAAGATAGCCCGCAAGCTCTAAACCAACTGGGGCTAATATACACCGAGCTCGAGAGATTTGACGAGGCTGAAGAGTCTTTCAGAAAAGCTTTAAAGAAGTCTAAAAACGAGGAAGACGTTTCTATCATAAAATTTAACCTCAGTATATGCCTCTTTAGGAAGAAAGACTTATCTTCGGCATACCAGCTACTTAAGGAACTTTCTCTAGGTAAGAGTGTAGTAAAAGTACCTGCCCAGAGGCTACTGGCTAAAGTCTGTTTAGCTATGGGGGACATTAAGCACGTAGATGAAGCCCGTGCAATACTGGAAAACTTCGACCAACCTACCGAAGACCTTATCGTAGCATACATATATTTAGCTAGAAATGGGAGGAGAGAGTACTTGAAAAAAGCATTAGAGTTAGCACGTATACTGGGTAACAAGAAACTTTTAGCAGAAGCCCTCCTGACATCGGATAAGGAAGAAGACCTAGAGGAAGCCTTAGCTATATTCAGGGAGTTAAATGATGTAAGAGGCGAAGCCAGAACCTTGTACAGGCTGTCCTTCTATCGGCCAGACCTACTATACGAAGCTCTACAAAAGCTCGAAGAGTACGGAGAAGGAACTGATAGCGATAAAGTAAGGCTCCTCAATGAGCTCTATAAGAGGACTAACGTGATAGACTTCTTAAAAAAGGCTATAAATTATGCTGAAAGGGCAAATGAGACCTTGTTCTTAGCCAGAGCGTATGTGGAACTATCAAAACATGAAAATGAGGTAGAAAATTTAAGGAAAGCTGTTAGATACTACGAAGAATTTATATCAAAGCATTTTTGAGCCCCAGTAGTCCTTAAATAGTACTTCCTCTGGCCTTTTGACGTCTTTATGCCTCGGCTGGTATGTAGGATCTGGATAGCCTAAAGAGAGGAGGGTCATTAAGACCTTATCTTGGGGTATTTTCAAGAGCTCCTTAGCCTTCTTATTTTCATAAGCGGCTATCCAACCCACACCGAGTCCTACTGAATAAGCTGCCAGCACGAAATATAGGGTAGCGTTAGCCGTATCTATCATCCACGTCTCGGGACTTACATCTGGTTCGGCTACCACAGCTATACCTACTGGAGCTTCTGCAATGTGAGAAGCGCCCTTATGCAAGGTAGAGAGTTCTCTCTTTATCAGGTCGTCGGTAATAACGATAAATTTCCACGGCTCCCTATTGTTAGAATTCGGGGCATAGTTTGCAACTCTTATCAGCTCCTTTATTAGTTCCATCTTGACTGGCTCACTTCTGAATTTCCTTATACTCCTTCTCTCTATAAGGAAATCTATTATGGAGTTCACGTGTCTGAATTTCGACAAGGTCGGTGAAAAAGTTAACTTACGGAAATTCGGGGACAAGGGGATCTCATCGAAGCTCTACTGAGCACTTGATCCCCTCGCTGGTTATTATAGATCTTTAAGACTAAGGATTTAAAACCTTCGGCTAAGAAGAAAAAGGTCAAAAATCAGGACCTAAGCTACTTCTCTTTGGATAGAAGAGCTATATTATTTACCTCATAGGGGAGTTAGTCCCCCCCCCCCCCATTAATTAAAAAATTGTATCTGAGGAAGACAAGAGGGTCTTAAACCATGGGGATCCTTGATTAAAATTTTCTTTTTGAGACTCCGTGAAGACGCTAGCTTAGGTCCTTCAGCCCCGTTAAGCTCATATTCAAACTATTATAAACACCTCTACCGCTCAGGAATACTTATAAAAGCCCTCAAGCATAAGGCTAACTATCCTAATGAGAAATTTCTCGGACATATTATGGAAGTACAGATAGGGAAAACGATACGTATTAAAAAAAGAATTTAACTTTATGACTTGTCTATTTTCCATAATACTGCACTTACTATTATCAGTATAATATCTAGGGCCCAGCTTAATTCCACGTATATGTTCACTGGTAAAACCTTACCTATAAATAGAGCCGGTGCTGTTCTAGTTTCTGTGAGTAAAGCGAAGTCTATTATGTAAAAGATCAGCGAAGGTAGATAGAGATTTTTCAGCCCAAGTAAAAATATCACGGCAGTAATTATCGCTAAAGCCGACGTAAAACCGAAGAATATACTATATATCTCTGTAGCAGTTAGATTTCCTGGGAATACTACATGTGCTGCCAAGACTAAATGTACCCCTGCCCATAAGGACGCTCCTAATAGTCCTACCCATCTTGTTATAGACACAGCTATTGGTGTTCCTCTTTGCATAGAGGTAAAGATACCAACACTTTATATTTGTCTTTACCCAAACTTTTGGGGAAAAATTTTAAAGTTATGTGTGCAGTCAGTGCTAACATTTATTACTTTTAAAAACGAGATAAAGATTTTTAGAGTATAAACATTAAAAATGATAAAAAGTTACTCGCTTCTGAGTGTTTTATTCTTAATCTCTACGATAGCTGTAATTACGGCTAACAATAGAGAAACTATAACTAACTCCATTACCGGTGAACCATCAGCAACGGTTAAGCCTTCAAGCGTAATCGTATCAGTCTGGGAATAGGTGTTGATATATAAAAAGTATCCGTGATTGTATAGATACAAGTTTTTACCAAAAATCCCTACTGGGATATAACTGCCGTTTAGGGAAAATATGCCATCAGGGGGAACTATTAAGGTTAAATCCTCCTCCCTAGAGCTAGCACCCTTTTCGTAAAAGATAATCATAGGAGTAGTTGAATAGACCTTTAAACTTGGAGCCAGTGAGGATAGTAAAAAACCTGAACCATGTGTTGGATCGCAATTACTGGCGGGAGAATTAATAGATGCTTGGTTCATAGCTCGAGAATTAATACTACCTTCAATGTCAGTATTTAAGGTACTTATGATACTTGTAATTTGTGAAATATTTAGTGAAGAATATCGGTATCCATAAAAGTCAAGATTTGTAAAAGACGCTGAAACATCCGTTAGATAGGCTAGCTCTTTGAGACCTTGAGGATAAAACTCGTACAAGGTTAGCTTAGTACCGTTGACTAAAACTAAGTATTCTTGCCCTATTATGTACACTATGTCTGAGCGGAGTGATGTGATATTGTCCTCACTCACTTCATAGAAATTCTGCTGATCCAATAATAATAAGCTACCGTTATAATAGGTTATTACATACGGTAGTGTTAAGTTTATAGAAAATACAGCCACCGAAAACGTTACGTTCAAAAACTTATTAGTAGATAAGTTTTCATAAAACAGCGGGACTGATAAAATACCGTGAGGATTTTCTATGTTACCAGCGTAATTAATTAATGTAAAGAAGATCGCTATAGATGCCATAAACTCTTTGGAGTATAATAACCGACCCGTCAAGGAGTAGATGGAATAATTAATTACTCCTACGGTAGACAGTGAATAGGGATAGTTTATATAATTTGTAACCGAAGCCGAAGTCATATTAAGGTAGACGGGACTCTTAAGCACGGGTAACCCTTCTAACGTCACGATTTCTATCACGTCCTTATTCAGGGTTAAAAACAGGGGCGAAATATTACTTCTTAGTGTCAGATTAAAGACCGTCTCTAATTTCCCGTCATTATACCTTAATACAGTTAGGGTATTACTGCTACTGCTGTAATTAAGGGAGTATAGGGAATCATTATAGACAGTAAAAGGCGAGGAAAGGACGAACGTATTGTTGCGTAATTGACCGTTATTGCTAAGCTGTATTATAGTGTCGTTAAATTCACCCTGGACTATAGGTGTAGGCTTTAACCTAAGGGCTTCAAGAAGAGCAAACGAAGAATTGACTTTCTTGGCTTCCCCTACAACTTGGTACATGATGGGCGATAAACATGAAGCTGTTTCCTGAGTATATGATTCCCCTAACCCGTTCCCCGAGACCTCAGTTACTACGTCTATAAACTCATTTGAGAATTTTACGCATGTTAAAGGAGGACTTATAAGGGGGAACTGGGCGGATGAGAAGCTGTTCTGGATGGACGAAATTAATGTAACATTTCCTCCCTGATAGATTATCTGCTCATTAGGCAAAGTACATCCATGATATAGAAGTACTTTGTCAACATGATCCGTAGCTAAATTGATTTTTAACACATATATACTAAAACTTCGATACAGAATTACTTCGCCAAAGAAGGGATAAGGGGGAAAGTTTAAGGAATATCCTACAAGGCAATTGTCGGCTGGGCTGTAATATAAGAAATGGAAATTAGAGATATTTGAAACATTAAGGTCTTTCATAGACCAGGTGTACAAGTTGATTGCCACAATGTACAAGTTAGGTACTAAATGCCTTAGTTGGTGTGAAAACCGGGATAACTTAACATAGTATAAAATTAAACACCCGTCTCTAGCCGAAAAGTGTAGAATTTGCACATGGGTACTAGGTATCACGAAGCTGTGTTTGATCGTCCCTTGATAAAAGGTAAAGGAAGTGGAACTTTTGCTCATATTTTCAATGTATAGCGTGAAGTTAGAGCCATATGTGAACATGCCCAAGAGATTAGGGCTTGAACGACTTACGTTTTCCTGACTTGACGCAAAGACTGTTAGCGAAGACAAGACTTCAAGAGTAACTAGCAGTAGTACTATCGACAAGTTCTTCCTGTTCACATTTCGATCTGCTACTACATGTTTAAAAGGACTTTCATTATTGTAATCCTTTCAATTTATCTTCAACTTCTCTATATAATCTCCTTACTTCTTCATCTTGGATACCTATCTTATCAGCTACTCTCAGGGTTTCTTTTATTATACTCAGGTAGTTTTTTGATTGAAAACCTTCGGTACTTATGCTAGCCATGCCTAGAGCGAGCGCTAAAACGTCTTTACCGCTTTTTTCTTGAGCGAAGGCTACAATTGCTTTTATCGTGTTTTCCCAAACCTTTCCTGCTAGTGAAAAATCGTTTTCATTTATCATCTTTAGGGATAAAAATAAGGCGTCCCTTATGAACTGTTCCGCAAGTCTCATTAACAATATCCTAATGCTACCAGAGTTAAATACTCATCTAAATCTATGTATCTGTACATCATTTCATAATCACTACTATACTATAGTCCTAAGACTTTATTAACCTGAGCCAGAGGGTATAATAGACACTTGTCTAAGATACAATTAACACCTCCACTGTATCACTAAGAGCTGTTGCACTCCGAAATGCGGAAAGATCATGAGGGGTCTCGCGTATCTTTTTAGTACCAGCCTTAAACACAGCGAGATGACTAACCAAAGACTAGTGTTTCGAAATACTCCTTAAAAGTTAACAAGTAAATATAAAGGATAGCGGGGAAATATAATTGTGGAATACCCTTATTTTGACCTAAAAAGCGCTAGGGAACTGTTACCATGGCTTAGACAAAAGCTCAGTGAGATGAAAAGGATCAAGTATATGGCAGAAGAGAGCTTGATGAAAGGGGATAAGTCCGCGATACTCCAGTATACTCTTATGATTGATAAGATCGTTAAGGAAATTACGGAAAAGGGGGTAATTTTGAGAGACCCAGATATGGGGTTAGTTGACTTCCCTGCTGTAATAAATAATAGGCCCGCTTATTTGTGCTGGAAAACGGGTGAAAAGGACATTATGTACTGGCATTATGCGGAAGAAGGGTATAAGGGGAGGAAAAAGATAACCGGTGAGGAAGAAATATTGAGCCTGACATAATTGGGTTTACGCGAGGAGGCTTAAGATCATTAAGAGTATAACTAAAATAAACATAACTAAGCCTATTATTAGGGCTAACTTAGCCATGTCTTTATTACTACCGAAAACTATGGGGATAGGACCTATGAATATTACTCCCCCGTACTCGGTCTTACTTTCCCTTTCTCCTTGTCTTTCCTCACGGTTTTCCTTTTTCTTCGCTCCCCTGACTATTTCAAAAATAAGCCCTATGACCACAACTATTATACCAAAGAATACAAACGATAACCCTATTGCAAATAAAAGTTGTTGAGTTATCATATAGTTAATTCTATGTCTCGAAGGATTTAATTTTATTTGCTAAAATTTCCATCTCCTTGGGCATCTCTATCCCATCATTCATTGTAACGAGTTCTCCTATACTATTCCTGAATTTATCGTAGTCAAACCCTCTCTTCTTAAATACGTTAACTAACCAACTGTAGGTATCACTTTTGGTGAGGTCTCTGAGCTCCTTTTCATCTGGGTTTATCCCAAACCTCTTTATAACGTCTATCAACCTAGTCTTTGTATAGTAATTTTCTACCTCCCTCCCTAGGGGGACGCAATAGTCCCTTAATGAGGGGTCGACGCGATCACACAGCCCTAAGAAAATAACGTTAAGCCCCAATAGGTTTTTCATTTGTGTCCACAGATGTAACTCTATGTCGTTACTGGCTTTATATACAGAAATACCCATTTCCTCATTTGAAATACCTATCCTTTTTAACCAGTTGAGTATTACTGAAGGCTCAGCTAAGTCACTCGTCAATATTATAAATTTACTGAAGAGTAAATCGCTCATATTAGCCCTCAGCAGACCTAATACTGTCTTCAGCTGTTCGTCAGGCCTGACCATTATAGCGGTAGATACACCGTTGTTCTTTTTCATTATAATATACGAGTCCACATTGGAGCTTACAACGTAAGGAGAGTGTGTCGTAATGAAGACCTGGAAGACGTTTTTACTAGTCCACTCTTTTATTAGTTTCATTATCCTTGACTGTAATGTGGGGTACATATTTACTTCAGGTTCTTCTAATAACAAGATTTTACTACCGCTTAACCACAAGATAAAGAGCATCAAGACTACTCTCTGAAAACCACTAGCAGCTAAGTCAATGTATATCGGTAAGTTTTGTATATTAAGGACTAACTTGTTGGTGTCCCAAAATTCTACACCCTTTATCTCGGGGATAGTATCGCTAATGAGGTTTACAAAGTCGTACCACTTCCTCTTCATATTTATCGGGCTTCTGTGCATCTCGACCATTTTCTTTACTACTGAGTCGAAGTACATTTGGTCAAATATTGGGACATATTCCACAGCTTGGGACGCGAAAGAAAAAAGGCTCCTGACACTTTCCAAATTTTCACTAGTAGGCGGTGAATTATTTATATTTAGCGTGTCTAAAGACCACTCAACGTATTTATTATTATACTTGATTTTGTTAGTGACTTCTATCCTCATCCTCATGGGTTTACCTATGGCTTTTGCCGTTTCATCTTCATTGAACTCAATGACACCGCCGATCGTTATCGGTTTCGAGACATCGTAGTCCTTCCAAAGTAACATATATTCACCTTCTCTGTCTTCAACGCTCCTCTTGTCTAGACCGGAACCCATGTTCTTTATAAATAGATATAAGGCTGTCAGCAAGTTAGTCTTACCGTACCCGTTATACCCGACTATGACGTTCAGCCCGCCTAGACCTTCTAGTTTGACCGAGGAAAGGCTTCGAAAGTTATTTACATAAAAGTCAATAACCTTCATTCCTAAACCACACTACGATCTATTTAGAGGGCATAGATATAATCGTTAAACGCTTGATTTAAGGATATTCACTATGGAGAGAAAAAAGGAGGTATTATTAGTGCTAAGGATTTTAAAGGATACACCTGAGGATCCCACCGTCTACCGGTATTAATGCACCGTTTACATACGTGGCTAAGTTTGAGGCTAGAAATATGACCACATTAGCGACTTCCTCGGGTTTTCCGATCCGCTTCAACGGGACATCTCTTACAATATCCTTTAAAACCTCGTCTTCATTTTTACCTTCTCTCCTTGCCCTATCCTTCACTAACTGGCTCACACGGTCTGTCAGAGTCCAGCCCGGCATTATACCGTTTACAGTTATACCTCTCGGGCCTAATTCCCTCGAAGCGACTCTAATTAGACCGGATAAGGAAAGTCTGACCACATTAGAAAGGTCCAGGTTATCAATAGGCTGTTTAAGGGTCATAGAGGTAGATAGTATAATACGCCCTCCTTCTTTCATCCTTTTTCCAGCTTCCCTAACGGCCACTACGGCGCTCATTAAAAGGAGATTAAATGCGTCAGCCCAATCTTCATTCTTTAACTCTTCAAGGTTACCGGGTTTAGGACTACCAGTAACATAAACTAACACGTCCAATCCTGAAAGCCTCTTATACCCTTCGTCAATTAGCTTCTCTACATCTTCAGGTTTCGAGAGGTCTGCCCGTATATAATCTACTTTTCCTAACTGCTTAAGTTCCTCAAAAGCCTTTATTAAATTACGCTCGTCATGAGAGGATATTACCACTTCAGCACCTTCCTCTAGAAACCTCTTAGCTATTGCGAAGCCTATCCCTTTACTTGATGCTGTCACGATCACCTTCTTCCCCTTTATCCCTAGGTCTATTTTCTCCACCCATGAAATATTCTAACGTTACTGTTTTTGAGCTTGACGCAGGGTTAAGTACCTCCCTTATTTTTTTGAAATCGTCTTCCAGAACTTTTCTCAAGTTAGGGTTGTAAAGGGCAGCAGCTGGATGATACGTGGGGAACACTCTTATGACCGTATTTTCGTCTTTTTTCCAATTGAATTCCTTGCCCCTAACTTTAGTTATAGATGTAAAAGTCCTGCCCATAAGTGAAAACACGTAAGAAGTTGAATGCCTACCAAGTGTTACGATAATTTTAGGCTTAATTAAGTCTATCTGAGCCTTTAAATAAGGGCTACATGACAATATCTCGCTATCAGTAGGGTCTCTATTCTCAGGGGGCCTACATTTTACTACATTCGTTATGTATACTTCCTCTCTTTTCAGCCCTAAAACTTCTGTTATTAGCTTTGTTAGTAACTTACCGGCCGCACCTACAAAAGGCCTGCCCTCTAGGTCTTCATTTTCACCGGGTGCTTCTCCGATAAACATAATTTCTGCTTGAGGGTTCCCTTCACCTGGGACAGCGTTTTTCCTAGTCTTCCATAGGTCACATTTTTTACAACTCCTCACTTGATCCGCAATTTCTTGCAAATCCACGGAGATCTATTAATTTTATAAAGCTTATAATTTATTGACCTTGGGCTAATGACTTATACATCTCGTCTATCATCTTGTTCAGCTTTTCCTTAGCCTCATTAACATTTTTCCTTAAGGAATCTGTGTCTTTTCTCTCTATTGCCTCTTTAATACTTAAAGCGTAGGTTGACAATTCTCTATCTGTAGAATATCTCCTTATGAACTCCTTTAGTTCTCTCTCAACCCATGGAAATACTGCCTCTTGTCTGTTGGAAAGATGTAACGAGACCTTCTCCATTGCAGTCCTCGCTAATATTAGGTCTTGGAGTATGAGAAACTTTTTTGCCTGAGACACTACCAATATTAGCTAGGAGGAATAATTAAGATTACCCCACCCATCACCGGGATCTGAGGGACTGACCAGCAATGAGGATCCTCAGCCGGGTGGGGGACATTTTATGATGAAGTCGACATAATCGGAAAGATGAAGAGGGGTCGATAGCCTGACTATAAGGTCTTATTAGGTGTAATAAGTAAGAGCCTAGCCTTAGTCTCATTAAACATTTTCTTTACTTCGTCTATCTCGTTTTCATCCATGTGGGCTTCCGGATCTTCAATTATTATAAACTCACTTTCAGTGGCTCTTGTAAGAAAAACCTTCAACGCTAATAACGATAAGGTGTCAGGGGGAGCATTCTGAATGGGAGATTTATCAATATATACTGCATTCTCTTCTTGGTCAACATAGATTTTATGACCGTTAATTTCATCGCTGAACCCTTGAGGGAGGATCATTGAGTTAATGAACTCAGCGGCGATCCCGAAGGCTTTTGGTATTCCGGGTGCTTTTTCGTATTGAATGACAAGAAATCTGCTGAACGCCGTTAGGAGCCCGACTCTTCCCGCAGGTATTATTGAGGGCTTCACTCTCTCGATCCTAGAAAAATAGAAGGAATCTACTTCAAAATTAGCCCTCAGCCCTTGTTCTTTCAACTGGGGGACCTCCTTAAGCTCTACTTTGGCTGACACGCTACCTTCTTCTACCTCTCCCTTAATCATAAGTGAGGGGAGTTCTATTTCATAAGAAGCTTTAAACCAGTTTTTAGCTACGTCTAAGTCCGATGTTAAAAGCGTTAAAAATGTCCTCTCAAAAGTCTCCTTCCACCCATTAACAGGATCCCCTTTTATATAACCGTAGAGCCTCGGGATATTGTTTATAGTCTTTAATAAATAATAAACTAGCCTCCCACTATAATACTTAGCTTCTCCAGGTGATGAAAGGTAACTTCTCTTTAAATCAGTGTTTATCTCCACGAGCTCTCCGCCAACTTTTATCCTAACTAGCATGTGTGTAGATAGTTTTTTAGGTATTTATATCCAAGTGTGCTTTATGGAGATATTGAAGTATGAAGTCTTTTTGGACTTCAACTTCAAGGAACTTACATATAAAGGCTCTGAGAAAATTTTCTGCAAACTCGGTGCTAACGAAAAGCTCGTGCTGGACGCAGTAGGGCTTATAGTGAAGTCGGTAAGGCATGAAGGGAAAGCACTGAACTTTTTACAAGAGAAAGGTAAAGTCGCTATTGATATAAGTAATATTGAAGGAGTTATAGAAGTAGAATTCGAAGGAAAGGTTAAGGAGACAGGACTGGTAGGTATTTATAAAGCACCCTATAACGGAAAATATATAATATCTACCCAGTTTGAGTCAAGTCACGCTAGGGAATTTATCCCTTGCGTAGACCACCCTGCTTATAAGGCTATCTTTAAGATTTCTGTAAAAGTCGACAGAGATCTAGATGTTATTTCCAATATGCCGGCTGAAAAAGTTGTAGAGACTGAAGACGGCAAAAAGGTGGTCGAGTTTAAAGAGACCCCTAAAATGTCCACGTACTTACTATACCTAGGAATAGGAAAATTCGAGGAAATAAGAGATAAACTAGAAGACATAGACGTAATAGTAGCTACCGTACCGGGGAAAATAAGTAAAGGGAAACTGGCACTAGAGGTAGCTAAGAAGGCCATAGAGTTTTATAATAACTACTTCGGAATAAAGTACCAGTTACCTAAGGAACACTTAATAGCAGTACCGGAGTTCGCTTTCGGAGCTATGGAGAACTGGGGCGCTATAACTTTCAGGGAGACAGCATTACTGGCTGACGAGAACTCCTCTTTTGCTCAGAAAAGGAGAGTGGCAAGTGTGATAGCTCATGAGCTCGCACACCAGTGGTTCGGAGACCTAGTTACGATGAAGTGGTGGGACGACCTTTGGTTAAATGAAAGTTTCGCTACTTTTATGAGTTACAAAGCAGTTGACGCATTATTCCCGTCTTGGGACTTCTGGGCTGAATTCCTGATGGATGAGACTTCGAGTGCCATGTTTAGGGATTCGCTCTCAACTACCCATCCTATAGAAGCACATGTAGAGTCCCCTGAAGAGGCTGAACAGATATTTGACGATATTAGCTACGGGAAAGGTGCAAGTATACTTAGGATGGTCGAAGCGTATATAGGAAAAGAAGCGTTTCAGAGAGGGATCCAATATTACCTGCAAAAATACAAATTCTCTAATGCTACTGGAAATGATTTCTGGGTTAGTTTAGAACAAGGCTCAGGCCAGCCCGTCAGTGAGATAGTAAAAGACTGGATAACTAAGGACGGTTATCCACTAATACACGTAAATGTCGAAGGTAGGAAGATTAGATTGATACAAGAAAGGTTTGCATTTACAAATACCACACCTAGGGTATATGTAATACCTATAACTTTAGATATCAACGGCAAAAAGACGACATTCTTGATGAAGGACGAGAGCGTAACGATCGAAGCTGAAGAAGACGTTAAATCACTTAAGCTCAACTTGGATAGGACAGGGTTTTATAGAGTGCTATATGATGACGTCGGCTTGTTCTTTGACTCTAGTCCTAACCACTTAGAAAGGTGGGGTTTACTAGATGATTACTATAACTTTTTGTTAGCCGGTAAAATAGGTTATGAAACTTATGAGAATATAGTTAGGAACTTAATGAACGATGACAATTATATGGTAGTAGACGAGATAAGGGGAGAACTGTTCAACCTATGGAGTATAAATACTTCCAAGTACACTCTTATCAACGAGTTCTTAGAATTACAGACAGCACGCTGGAGTAGTAGAAAGGACGAAAATTCGAAAAGGATCTACGGGAACTTACTCAGGACCTTTGCGTATGTAGACAATAAGTTTGCCATGGGGTTAGCAGTAGCCTTCGAAGACTATGATAGGCTCGACCCTAACATAAAGGAAGCAGTAGCAACAGCTTATGCAATAGCCTTTGGAGAAGAGGCTTACGACGATTTATTAAAGAAGTACAGAGGAGAGAAGTTCGATGAGGAGAGGAGCAGGATCCTGAACGCCATGCTGAGTTTCAGAGAACCGTACTTAGTCGTTAATACGTTAAGTTTAGGGCTAATAGGAGAGATCAAAAGGCAGGACACGGCTAGGATATTACCCTTAGTAGCCAGAAACCCCTATACTAGATTTGCCGTGTGGAAATGGTTGGAGACTTATATGGACAAGCTAAGGGAGTTTTATGAAGGTACAGCGATTTTAGGTAGGTCACTGAGGGGGGCAATACCCTACCTAGGAATAAACATTAAAGAAGTTGAAGACTATTTCACTACTAGAGTATTCCCGGATATAAAGATAGAAATAGATAGTGCATTAGAGATCTTGAGAATATTAAGAAGACTTGCTTAGCAGGGTAATTATATAGTCTACTTTATCCTTTTTTATATCTTCGTAAAACGATATTTGCTCCTCTTTTATCTCTCCTGAAAGGGGTAGTGACGTGACAAACCCCTCATCACCGTTATATACTAATGTGAAATTCACGCGACGATTCAATATAGAAACTAGGTTCTTTTCTATCTCACTTCTAACGTTAGTTGTCTCTTGTAACCGTTCTTGTAATGACTGCTGTTGAACAGCTATAGTTGAGTTTAATTCAGACAACCTTTTCTGAGCTTTCCACACTACATAACCTGAGATACCTGAGAGGAGAAGGATAGGCAAGATTGAAATAGTTAACTCAATCTTTCCGAACAAGTAGAGAAGGAGCCATACCACTACCCCAACCGGGATAAGAATTGACGGAGTTATGACTCTCATCTTCTTAAGCCTTTCATACTCACGTTTACATTTTTCGGTCTCTTTGCTGAGCTGACTTATTTCGTCAGACCCGTAGGATTTTTTCTTATTCTCAAACCAACTGGCCCAATCAGGACTGCCGGTTATAACTGTAGTGTGGACTCCCCTAGAGGCCCTGTCTAATAGTAACGATGCAAAGTCATAATCAAAGTCTGGACTTATAACAGTCAGTTCTTTCTCTGAGCCTAGAATTATATGCCTTGCTTTTTCTAAGATTTTTGAGGACAGTAAAAAATCCAAACTGTTCACCTTCACTCAGATTAAGACAATTCCCGGGCTTAAGGGGAGTGCTAGACTTTTCTTTCCCTTTATGTCCGGACTTAACGTGTCCTTAGCGTCATATATTACGATTTCGGTAAGATTTAACTTATTCATGATAAACCTCAAATTGGAGACTAGTACTTTTTCTTCATCTAAATCGTTATGGGTATACAATTCCCTAACTAATGAGGGTAGTTCAGAAGCTACCTCATAAAGTCGCTTAGCAGTAGCATCATCACCTACATCTAACATAAAATCTTTTAACGTCTGTCTCTCTTCTATAGCCCTTATGGCCTTCCTTAAGACCTTCTTTAACTCGGGATCGCTGTTAACATAAACTATCAGTTTCTCGGGTTCTTTACTCATATTAGCTGACAGCTCATTTATCTTATCTACAAATAGTCTGAGATACTCTATCTCTAACAGTGCACCTCCGTCGACTTTCAGCTCCGTAGGTTCTGGGAATTTTTGTGTAACGACAAAACTATCATTAAAATAGTGCCATATCTCTTCAGCTATATGAGGAGTGAAAGGTGCCATCATCCTAATCCATACAGACAAAACACTCCCCACCACATCCTTATTTATAACACTGTTTGTAAGCTCTACATAGTCCTTAATGACCTCGTACATAGTATAAAATACATTGACATAAGCTGAGCGAAAATCTAACTTCTCCATGGCTTCATCGATCTTTTTGACATAGTTTGATACTATCGATGATAACCACAGGTCTGCTTTCCTTATTTCTTGTGTTGACGGCGCCTTTAATAACATAATTATGTAATCGTGAATATGCTTAAGTTGATCCCCTATACTTTTGGCTATTGACGAGTTAAACTCTATGTCGTCCCCTATAGATGAAGTCGAAGTTAAAGCTAACCTTACTGTATCTACTCCGTATTCATTTATAGCTCTAGCTAGCGGGTAGATATTACCAAAACTCTTACTCATCTTCTTACCGCCTACTCTGATAAACCCGTTGGTAACGATCTGCTTAGGAAGCATATTTTCACCGAATACGGCCACGTGGTGGTAAATATAGTACGCTAGATGGTTCTGGATTAAGTCTCTGCCACTGTGCCTGGAGTCGACAGGGTACCAATAGAGGAACTCTTTCCTCAGTTCAGCGACTTCAACTGGTAAATCATTTTGCTCTCCCCTACCTAACATTACATAATCCCAGAATTTATCGTCCACCTTGTTTAGGTCTATTTTCTTGACCTTGTGGGCTATAGTGTAGAAAGCGGTATATATTGTCGAGTCACTTAGGCTATCTATTATCTCCTTAGAGTCCCAAGGCAGTCTAACCCCTAAACCTCTTGACCTGGTAAAAGCCCTTGGTTGTAAATTAAACACTACTTTTTCCATCTCCCTTTTAGCATCGTCAGGTACAAACTTTATCTTATCCAAGGCTTTCAAAGTTGAAGCCTTCCAGATACTATTGGAATAGTTAATGAACCACTGTTCGTTTATTACTTTGACTACTATCTCCGCCCCACATCTACAGTAGACAGGGCCATTAGAGATCTCATAGATAGTAAAGTGTGCGTCCAAATTCTTTAATATATCAATTAAAGCCTTCCTAGCCTCTCTTACACTTTTATTTACCACCCTTTCCTTTATAGTGTCCCTGATAAAACTCGGTACATGATCTAGTACGTCTTCCCTTATAACTCCCTTATGATATTCTATTCTATATAGGGCGTCTATATAATCTTTTAACTCTTGGGCGTTCGTAGTCTGGGCAATGGCTAATACTTCTGAAGCCGGGATATCACCATATTCGTCACTAGAAATTACTGGGATTATCTCAAAGCTCTCCCCCAACTCCGTTAATGCGAGGTAGTGTATAGGTTCATGTGCAGGGACGGCCATCACTATCCCGGTCCCCTGTTTCGGCTCTACATATTTACTCTTAACGACCTTCATGTCCTTGTTAGTCAGCGGGTTCTTTACCTTGTAGTTTACAAGCTCATCTACAGTTATACTTTTTTCTTCTTCAAGATCCATTTGATACTTTAACTTCTGATAGGCGTAACGCGAAAGGACAAGTCTCTTTCCACTCTTCTTGTCGTTTACTATGAGGTATTCTGAGCTGGGGTTAATCAAAAGTGCTACAGCACCGAAGACTGTCTCAAGCCTTGAAGTAGCTGCCGGAAAGAATAACCCAGAATCTGATGCGAAGTATATGACATCAACGTCAATTACCTCCGGTTCTATATCACCACGTGTGTCATGCATCCCAACGGGGAACTGGTCGTTAGGGCAATATGGCACAGCCGACTTTTCTTTCTTCAGGAAACCTAGCTCCATTAGCCTCTTGTACTGCCACTGGACGAATTTTTCAAAATAGGGGTCAACTGTTGTAAATTTCCTCCTCCAGTCGACACTTAAGCCAAGTGTTTTCGCTGTGTTCTCCATGTCCTTCATAAAGTATTCAGCCAAGTATTGGGGGTCTGAAAACTTCTCCACTTCTTCTTCTGGGATCCCATATACTTTAACGAAGGTAGAGACTATATCTTCGTCCTTCTTCTTAACCGCTTCAGCTATAGAGAGTATAGGAGTACCGGTATATTGAAAAGCAAAGGGAAATAATACGTTGTAGCCCTTCATCCTCAGGTACCTTGCATAGATATCACCAGTAATATAAGTCCTACCGTGGCCTATGTGCAGAGGGCTATTAGTGTACGGAAAAGCAACTGTAATTAACCTCTTAGGCCTCCCTTCTTTAGGATCCGCTTCATATACTTTGTTCTCTTCCCACGTCTTTTGCCACTTTGATGCTATCTCGTTTAGGAATGAAGAAACACTCACAATTAGAAAAATGGAAAAGGAATATATTAAGGTATGACTTCCGTAGAGTCCTCAGTGGGGTCGTACCTGAGGTCTTCCAAATTTATCACACCTTCTCTAATGAGACCCTTTATTTCGTCAATCCTCGATAAGACTATCTTAAGGTATTCCTTCGTAACTTCATCGACGACTTTAAACCCTTCTTCTCCCCAATACTTTTCATGGATAGTGTAGAGGCATCTTCCCCCGCAATATTCCTTATATTCACAGACTTTACACTCCTCAGGTAGGGGCTCTTCTAGGAGTCTAAACGACTCAAGGCTTCCGAGTTCTGCCCATTTCTCCCTGACAGCAATAGGGCAGGATAATACCCTACCGTCTGTAGATACTGAAACACTATCATAACCGGCTCCACAAGCCACACCCCTATATTTCTTGAAGAAATACGCACTTATAACCCCTAGGAACGGGACTATCTTAACTATTCTACCTTTTCTCAGTTCAGCCATAAAGTATTCCATAAGCCTCTTAATACCCGGTAAGTAGGATGAGTAAGCCCAATTCTCAAAGTCCCACCTTTCGCTCCAAATTACGTTTAACTGCCAGTGGACTTTGTCAAAGACCCCTAAAGACAACAAGTGCATAACTTCTTCATAGATGTCAGCGTCCTGAGTCACAGCCATCCTGGCAATTGTCTCAACCCCTAAGCTCTTGAGATATGAGGCGTTCTTGACCACTACCTTATATATCCCCTTCCCTCTGTGCTTATCTGTAACTTCTTCCCTCCCGTCTATGGAAAGTAGAGCTACGTCCATTTTCTTCCAGTAAATTTCAGGGAGTAACCTTACGGCTACCCCGTTAGTTTGTATACCCCACCTTTTAGCCCTAATTGTATCCATCACCTGGATTATAAACTTAGGGTTCATTAACGGTTCTCCACCGTAAAATATCACAGTAGCGTTAGGGTCTCTTTCAATATTTACCTTAAGCTTATTTATATCGTACTTGACACCCCACGGCACAGTCTCCTTAGGGAATGAGCCGCCACAGTAATCACATGTGAGATTACATTTTCCCGTGGTAAGTACTAACCAGAGCATTTAACGGCCCAACTCCGATAATAACTCTTTCATCCACAGCATTCCCAGTTTATAATCGTCTACGTATATGTTCTCGTTGAAAGAGTGGATGTTAGAACCGTAGTTATCTACTCCGACTCCATCAGCTATTTGTTTAATGTCCAAATGTCTGCTGATCATTTCCATAGGCCCTGTGCCTGGACTGTTAGGCAATACAACGGGTTCAACACCATAGACTCTCTGGGCTGAGCTTATTAAAGCTCTTGCTATCTCACTGTTTATTGACGTCCTGTAAGGTCTTACGGAACCGTACTTTACGATTTCGACCCCGTAAGGGGCTAAATACTCTTTCAGCAGTTTCAATACTTCCTCAGGGTCTTGGTCTGGGACCAACCTGAAGTCTATCTTCACGAAGGAATAAGAGGGTATTACCGTCTTTGAACCCTCCCCAGTATACCCACCATAAATCCCCGCTATGTTACACGTTGGTTCCTCTATCAGTCTCACCATCCCTCCCTTCTGGACTTTCTGTTCTACTGCTTGTTCTAGGTATCGCTCGTCTATACTTAGGTACTTTTTCTCTTCATCGGTTAACTTCTTGACTTTATCGTAAAAGTGGGGAATTAAAACTCTCCCGTTCTCATCCCTCAATGATCTCAGCACGTAGACTAAATCCCATACGGGGTTCTCTGCAATTGGCGCATACATAGAGTGGAGGTCTTTAGGGGTCTTTTTCCTCAGCTCCACGTACAATAAGCCCTTAACGCCTAAGACTATTTGTGGGGCGTTGTTAGGGGCCCTACCCGAACCCTCCCATAGTATGTAGTCAGCCTTAAACTTCTCGCGGTAGTCTTTTAGGAAATCCTCCATATTAGGGCTTCCGATCTCTTCCTCTCCTTCATACAGAAACTTGATGTTTATTTTTAGTTTATTCTCCCTCATTAGATCTATTATGGCTTGTAACCTTGCGAGGAGTGATCCTTTATCGTCACCTACACCCCTAGCATAAATTTTGCCGTCTTTAACAACGGGATTGAAGGGGTCTGTGTTCCATTTGTCTAAAGGCTCTACCGGCTGAACGTCATAGTGGTTATAAACTAAGAGTGTCTTTGAGGCACCAACGTTTATTTCTCCGTAAACATAAGGGTTTTTAGACTTATGCCTTATTAACTCAGCCTTAATACCGTTTTCTTTCATGTAATCGACGAGAAATCTTGCCCCTTCTTCTCCTTTTCCTTTTGCTGATGTAGTGTCTATCTTGAGAAATTCGAACAAGTCCTTGAAATAATCCACAATATTTAAACTTCTTTGAAGTAAATTAAGTTATGCTTAAGTATGCTGAATACACTCGTCATGGATTAGGAGAACCTCTGGGTAACGTAAACGTCTATAAGAAAGTTGAAGACGGAAAGGTCGTAGCTATACTAAAGGTCCTGGTCTATAAGAATCAATCTTTTGCCGTCTACGAAACTGATAGACTCGAAGGCGGAGAGGTAGTCGAAATTTTACCTAATTCACTGCCTTCAATCCTCAGGGTAGTTAAGAAATACTATGACCCTAAAATTGACGATATAACTGTCCTAGGTGAGAAAAAGTTCGTGGATGACTTCCTAGAAGAGTTTAATAAATCGCTTAGTGACGAAGATCTTAGTCCTCCTAGCTGACTAAGTGATGTAGGCTAGCGGGAACGATAGGTGAGTAGATAGACGCGATGATGAAGAAAATGTGAAGGCAGAGAGGTGAGCGACCATTCATGCACTGAGCTATTACATAGTGTGAGAATTTACCGGGACTACCCAGATGATCACGTACTCCGTCTCATATCCGTCAACATCCCAAACCGGTAAGAAGACTACTGTACCGGGTTTAACGTTTCCAATTGATATACTCACGTTATACTCTCCGAAACCAGATACGTTCTTGACGAAAGTAACGCTTACATCTTTTGTAATCCCAGATATATAGTCAGTATACACTGGGTCGTAGTAAAATGACTTATTTAAATAAAGGTAGAAGTAAATTGTAGAGTTGGGCTTAGCTTCTATAAAGTTTGGTAGTACGTAAAATACAGTTAGGAGCTTAGAGGAGTTGGAGGCATAGTCTACAGCGAAGGTAATACCCCTAACGTTTTGGATAGAATTAGGTACATTTACTAAGGTCAAGTTGTTCTTAACATGAGCTATTAGTGCCTCTTCTGCTTGAAAGTTCGGTTCTTGTACGTCTGCATTAAATACGTAAGGGGTAGGCTCAGCACTTATTTTTTTAATAGGAGCAGTAGTTGTAACAGTCATTCGCGGCGGTGCTACAAAATACGTAGTGACATAGATTACGGCAAAGGCAATCCCTAATGAAAATAATACACCGGTAATTGTTGCTATTAATACTTTATTCACGAATGATAGATCATTTGGAATACTTTATATATCTATTCCAATGTGGAGGTTAGGAAAAGTTTATTTAACATTAAGCGTAATTGTTAATATGCAATTAGATCTACGACAATCTACGAAGAAAGTCTATTACTACATAATGCAGAACAGAAACGGTGTGACATTGAAACAGATCCAAGAAGACTTAGGCTTTTCATCTACAAGCGCAGTGAGGTATCATATTAACAAACTTAAGAGTGCTGGGTTAATCCAAGAGACATATGAAGGAAAGTATGTAATTAAAAAAGTTGTACTCGACGATGACTATATTCTCCTCTTCAACTATATATTACCTAAAAGTGTCTTCTTTGCCTCATTCTTCCTGACGTCCTTCGCTCTGTTACTTTATTTATGGAGACTGGATTCAGTAGGCATGGAAGTGTTTTCTTTAATAGTAGTTTTCATAGCAGGAATAGTTTTCGTATTTGATACCGTGAAGAGGTACACTAAATTTATGAGTGAAGTAAGAGGTAAAATAAGCAACGAGGGAGATGATGACTAATCTCCCTCCAAATAAAGAGGAAAATCTTTCCATAATTCATGTCCAATACTCTATAAAAAACCAAACTAATCAATTTACATTTTCATATTTTCTTACCCTAGTCTGGTAAATAAAAATCGATATACCCCAGACTAGGCCGAATGTAGCTATAATTAGAATCCCTATATTGCTCCACCACACATCTCCGTTTATCAACGCTATTAAATCCCATAGCCCACCGGTTAAACTAAATTCGGACTGTATTAGACCTAAAATCTCTAAGCTCCCTATAAGATACGCTACAATAATTGATACAATAGTCATTGTCATATTATACCAGACTTTTCTCAACGGGTTTCCAATAAATGCCCATCTGTAAGCACCGTTCATGAAGAAACCATCAGTGGTATCTATTAATGACATACCTACGGTAAAAAGAAAGGGGAAAACTAGCAGAGACCAAAGAGGGATTTTAGTAAACGCACCAGCAGTACCTGCACTTATTGCAAGTAGGGCAGTTTCTGAGGCTGTATCAAAGCCCAGACCGAAAAGGAACCCTATAGGGTAAAGGTAGTATTGATTGCTAACAATCTTGAAGAGTTTCTTGAAATATCTATTCATAAACCCCCTCTTCAATAACGTTTCATCGAGCTTTGACTCATCTAATCTTCTGCTTTTAGCTAACTTAAATAACTCGTATATTTCGAAAAGGACTAATAGATTAAGTAAACCTATTGTGTATAAGAAAACTCCGCTGATAAGAGTCCCAAGTATTGAGCCTATATTCTCTAGCTCAGGGATCTCAGACTCAATAGCTCTAGTAGCAATCATTATCGCTACTGAAAGAATTATGACGACTGAAGAATGCCCTAATGAAAAGAATAAGCCCGTAAACGTAGATCCTTTTCCCTCCTGAACCAGTTTTCTTGTAGAGTTATCTATAGCAGCTAAGTGATCAGCGTCTACTGCATGCCTTAGACCGAATAGGTAAGCGAGGACACCTAGTGTAAAAAAGCTTCCCATAATTGTCTTTACTTTTACCTGAAAATTTCCTACTTCTGACGAGATTATATTTAGCCATAAAAAAAGAAATACTGTTAATATAATTTCAATTCCGTAAAATAAAATTATTTTCCACATTTTATCTGATAAATTAGCCCAAGCCATGTATATATGGATAGGTTATCCATATTATAAAGTTTACCACCCATAACATAATTTTTTACCACCGGAATTGTGAATAAACTTATAGAATTATTTTCAAATAGACTTGTCAAATAGCCAAGTAGCTAAGGCGTCCATTGCAAATTGTAATATTTGCTATCCAATTAGTATGATTTATGGACAAATAATACAACACTTGTAAATTAATTCTGCGTAACCTAAACTACAACGCCCTAGACATATGCTTTATATACACTATTCTTGTTGATATTACTTAACGCAGTTTAATAGTTAAAATCTCACTACAATAAGACAAACAGGGATTACAAACGAGATCTCAATCACCCGAAGAAGGCACTAAAATGGTTATGGATAAACTTTTTCTCAAAGAGTTTAAAGAGATGGCAAGATGGGATTAGCTAATCTAATGCTGAAACACTATTACGGGGATTATACCTTAACTTTCTATTCAGATATTATAGTCTTACTTTCAGTGACCCTCATTATATCGAGCTATGTATTATCTCCTTTGAAAGTCCATACTCGCCTCTCCCTCATCATACCAGATATTACGGCCTTATACTTAGTCCTCGTTAGCAAGAATTTGACCATAGGATTAGGACAGGACTTAACCGAGGGGACATTCATCACTTTTTTGCAAATGAGAGGCAAAAGGGCCGTATTTTTGGTCTTTATTCTTATAAACGTAATTCTACCGTACGTCTTTTTCATACTACTATCGCTACTTATCTTCTACTTATCGAATTTTTTCAGTTCTATCGTATATACAGACTTTACATCCTATTACATTTATTCAACCGGGGGAAACCTCGTCTTAACGCTGTTGTTAAAGAGACCTCTCAGATCCTTCTTCATAGGAAACTTGCTCAATGTAAGCGTGATATTCATGTCCTTAACCCAATACCATGTTCCAGTATCTACTCTCTTAGGATTAAGCTTTTACGGCATAAGTTATGTCTTGTTTTTAAGGATGCAACTTTGAGAATCTCAGAAATCTTGTTATCAGTCGGACTGTTAATAATCATTTTAGGCTCCATAATATTCCCTATTTCTACATCACCAGCCACCTATAAAGGAGTATTTACCTTACCTCATTGGGCAAAAACTGCATATTTATTAGGGAACATCACCGTAAATAATACTTATGTCACTACATCATTCACATTAAATAACACAAATATAACTGTTTCAGGTAACATTACCGTAATATTTCACGGAATAAGACTGTTTTACGGTAGCCCTTATAAGGAAGTAGGTATTTCTTTGGCCGCAATTGGTGGAGTCCTTCTCTTAGTGAAGTATTTCTTAACCAGGGGTTCCAAAAGGAGGTTATGATTTCTCTATTGTTTACAGAAAAGAAATTTTTTTATAATCAGTCTCCTAAATATTATTTAGAATGAGTTTTCAACCATTTGGTTACCCTAACAGCCCTATGGGATACCCTAATAGCCCTATGGGGTATGCTTCTGGTTCTATGAATATGATGATGTGCATGCAACCCGTAGGGTTGGGCGGAAAACAACAGATGATCCCTACTCAATATCCAGTAAACTTACAGTATGTCGCCCAGCAAGTTACTATGTACCTAATGGGACAAGGTTTTCAAGTTTTCCCAATGAATGGACAAAATATGGCCATAATCCAAGCACAGCACACAAGTTTATTCGGAGCTCTTACTGGTTCTAATAAGGCTTACACGATAAGGATATGCCAAGGTCCTAATTACGTAATGGTAGAGACTGGTATGACGGATCTAATTCAAGACTTGTTACCTTTAATAGCTAGCGGAGGTGTTGCAGTACTTTCCGATGAAGAACTCCATAATAAGTTATTAACACTGCTCGGAGGAGGTGCTGCTGCATTTGATGCGTACAATGTAGTTAAAGACCTTATGCAAGAAGACCAGATAATGAACACAGTAATGATGGCTGTAATGAGCGCACCTCCCCTATATCCTACACAACAGCCTTATGGACAGCCCACTGCCCCTTATTCACAAGGGTATTACCAGCCCCAAGGCTACTATCTACCAGCACAGCAGTACCCGCAACAATACTCTCAGCCACAATATACGCAACCACAATATAATATTCAGCAAAACGTTCAACAGAGCCAGTCTAACCAAAAGTGTTGGAACTGTGGTGCTTTAGTTCCGTCAGGCTCAAAGTTCTGCCCTAGCTGTGGAGCTTCCCTAATTCCCGTAAAGTGTCCTAAATGTGGATATATTAACCAAGCTAACGCTAAGTTCTGCTCCAGTTGTGGTACACAACTCACCCAGACAAAGCAGACCTCTTAAATGTAAGAGAATTACCCTTTTTAACTGATAATGTGAGATCGTGTCTGTGGAAGTAGTCGAAGCTGAAAACCTTACAAAAAGGTATGGTGATACTGAAGTATTACATAAAGTCTCTTTTATAATTGAAGAAAAGAGCATTACGGCTCTTTTAGGACCTAATGGTGCAGGGAAATCAACGTTACTCAAGATCGTAGCTGGCCTAATTAACCGTTCCTCTGGCAAGATAGCCGTTTTAGGAGAAGACCCTTGGAAAAACGAAAAGCTCCCAAGGTACGTCTCTATCCTTCTAGACAAGCCGTATTTACCGCCCTTTATGACTGTATGGGACGTTTTGAAAGAAGCTAAAAGTGAGTTTGGAGTTGATTACCGGGACGTAGAGGAGATCCTACATACCCTTAACATTACGTCTTTCTTGAAGACCAAGATCAAGGACTTATCTACTGGGACTAAACAGAAAGTCCAAGTTGCTTTTTCCCTCCTGAAACTTCCAAAACTAGTTATAGCCGATGAACCTACTGCGAACCTTGACTTGTCAACCAGGTTTGAAGTATATAATACGTTTGTAAAGTTAGCAAGTGAGGGGAGTGCCATTATAATAGCTTCTCACCTAGCTTCAGAGCTGATCTCGATCTCGACTCACCTACTGGGGCTGAATAATGGGATACTGAGGGTCGCTGATAGACTCGATAGGTTAATCAAGAAAAAGGACATGATGGAAGAATTTTACATAGTTGTTGATGATGTAATAAGGGCTAAGGAATACCTCCAGAGTTATAACCCAGTCATCATGGGGAACCAGATAAAGGTTAGGGGAGAACTACTGCCCATCGTAAAGGCACTGTTGGAACATAACGTTAAAATATTCTACATAAGAAATAGCTTATTAGACAAAACGGTTATGAGCGAGCTAGGGTGGGAATGAGTTGTCGTGTGACTAAAGAGGACTAAAAAATGAGTTATGACTGATAGTACTCGTTACACATCTACTTCTATCCACCCGTTATTGTCTCTGACTTGATACGTTTTTAACCCTAACTTTTCCTTCGGAGCGTCTGGGGCTACATAAGGGGGTTCCAACATATTGCCTGTTCTAAGGTCAAATACTGCGTAGTGACATGGACACCTAACTGTCATTTTCTCTTCATCTAATTGAGTCAATATACATCGTGCGTGTGTACAAACAGCGTCTATCCCATAAAAAGTGTCGTTTATTTTAGCAATGAATATTACCTTATCTTCTACTTTAACTGGTGCAAACTTGGCTTTTTCTAACGCTTTAGAACTGATTGTACGTTTCCAAACCATAACAGAACTTATGTATTAAAGTATTAAAAATTAAATTTAGCTTTTTTAAGTCGTTACAATCCATTTCCTCACCAAGTAGGAAAATAGGAAACCGCCCAAGATCGTAGTTACAATAGCCATGATTATTATTTGAGAATATTGATCAGTATCTATAATTCCACTCGTCAGACCTAGAGTAGCGACCACTAACCCAACCTCGCCTCTAGGTAACATGCCCACGGAAGCTATGAGAGAGCTTTTTACCTTTTTAGTGACGAAGAAAGCTACAGGGAAAATACCAGCTATTTTCCCTATTACAGCTAAAAAGCTCATGAGCAACCCTAATAATAAGTCGTTAATGTTCAAAAACGTAGTATAAGGGGTTTCCATCCCCACATAGATGAAAAAAACCGGCCCAAAAATCGATAGTAAGGTAGAAGTAAATTGGACAATCCTCACAGACTTAGCGCTCTCGGCAATTGCTACTCCGGCTACAAAAGAAGCAATAATAGGAGAGAAACCGAGAAGTAACATGATGAGGACAAGGGTAAACAGAATTACGAGTGACACATTATTGATCAAATTATCATCTATCCTCCCGATAATTTTCGGGATAAAGAATACTGCTGAAAACAATATAATTAACCAAGCTGCAATTATCTCTAATACATTAATAGCCACTTTCCCAACTGACAATGTTTTTAAGGATACTACTTCTAAGATAACCGACAATATAATTAGAGATACTACGTCGTCAAGTGCTGCGGCTGAAATTACCAACCTCGTAAAATCGTGTTTATATAATTTATACTCCTCTATAATCGATGAAGTCGCGGCTAAACTTGTCGCCGCACTAGCCGCACCCATAATTGCCGAAACAGCTGTACTATATATTATAGAAAACGTAGCATAGACTAGATACGTAGGGATAACAGCACCTGCTGTAGCTGCGATGAAACCTGGTAACCCTGATTCCCTGAGCCCTTTGAAGCCGTGTGATAGCCCTGCAGCAAATATTAGGAGTACGACCGAAAAATCAGCAAATAATACCAAGTAAGAGTTTACTGAGAAGATCGATAGTCCTACCAAATTGTTTATATAGCCGCCTAATGCGTATGGGCTTAAAGCTATTCCGACAAATATTTCCGCTATTATTATAGGCAGGTAAAAACGCTGACTAACAAGTCTGCCCATCTGCGCGAAGGTAAGCAACGTAAATAGCTCTAGTAGTGTCAGATATACAACGTCACTAGATTCTACCATAACCTCACTATATTACGATCACTAGATTTATTTTTAATGCTCTCAAATAAACTCTATGGCACTGTTAAGAAGAGGAGAAAAGAAGATCTTCCATATAGATTCACTAAACCAGCACATGAGAGAAGTCATAAAGACTGTTATGGACGTGAACCTGAACGATGTAGTGAGATATTATGGGCTGAGATACCTTTCGCCAAAAATCGGAGAACCTATATTTATCCCCTACGGAAGGTTAGACGGAAATTTCAGAAAATTCGAAGACGCGTTTGATAAGCTATACGAGGAAATCGAAAAAGTAAAGGAGGAAGGGTTAAGACAATACTCTGAATGGTACCCTAACTCTATGTTTCTAAATCATTACAGAATTGTTTTCTATTCTTATACCGATCAAGATGACGGAGTATTATACGGAATAGGGGCTGAACCCTTAGCGGTTACACCGACTACATCATACCCTATAGATAAAATTCAGGACGGTGATGTAGTAGTAGGGATGCAATTATTTAATATCGCCTTAATGAAAGGCCTGAAACTTAAGTTTTACGACCTAATTCGGGACAGAAGGGAAGAGATCATAGAAGCTTATAACTGGCTATACACACAATTCCACGCCAAGTATGATACCAAGGATAAGGTGTTCCTCACTGATATTGCTACTTATTATATGAAGCGGTTTTTCGGAGTCATCGATAACTTGGCTAAGAATACAGAGTTTGCAACAGAACTAAAGGGTAAAAGAGCAATAGTGCCTATAGTAGAAAGCAGAGCTAAAAAAGACGGACCTATAAAAGAAGTCATGGAAAAAGAGTTTTATGATTACATAGACCAAGGGAACTATTACAAAGTAGAGGCAATCCCCGCTATCTATAATCGTGAATTCGTAGGTAAACTGCTGAAGGCTATAATGAACGGTTTTGATGAAATTCTATTACTCTCCGAGAAGAAGATACAGATCCCGGAAGAATTGAAGGAACTAAAGGTCACGGACCAGGGAGAAAGGTTTGTACTACTCAGCAAATGACTTCTCCCTTTTTTCCTAAAATAGGGGTTAGGGTACGTAAACCTCGTCAAGGGGATGGCTCCCTTACTTATATGCGACTTTGTTGAGGCATTTTTACCAGTGTCAGCCGACCCACTCCGCAGCTCAATTGAGGGCCTAGTAGGAATGAGGGAAGGTGTATCTTCATCATCTCTCCTTCACGGGATCCAGAGGCTTTCTGTAATGAATTCCAGAGTAGGCTTCTGATCCTAACTACACTCCACCAAATGTAGTCCCAAAACATGGTGGGAAAGGTGAGCCCTCTGAGAGAGAATCCCGATCAGGAGAAAGTTAGTTTTTGTCCTTGTACCACAAGAACATAGGCGAAATCAAAGATAGGAACAGCAGGTATATTGGCAGGTGGTCATAGAATATGGAGAGTACATAACCAATAACTGTCGGAGATAGTTTGATCATGTTCGTAGACCCTAGTATCGAGAGACCGGAAAGTGCCACTGAGTAAGCTAAGGTATAGGGGACTATGATAAAGACAGAAGGATCTGAGTAATACTCTGCAAAAGGGATTGCCATTATTATTGAAATTACTAAACTCAAAGTACACAGAGAGATAATACTAGGTAATATCATATCGACTCCTAACCTGTTGATAACTAGGTAGTACTTTCTTGGAAAAGGCGAGAAGACCTTATAGGTAGCAAATGAAGATAAACTAAAGCTCAATACCATGAGAAACATAGTCATGAATTGTCCGTAAGGTATGGAGTGGTAATTTACGCTTTGCCTCAAAACTGAAGACGAGTTTAGGATAACTTCGTTCCCGTCAACGACTATTTCTGTAATATTACCTGAACTAATTACCTCATCAGCGTAGGTGCTATAATAGAACGTTGATGAGTCCGATAAAGTCTTTACTTCAATTTCTTTATGTATTGACGTAAAATTTATTTTTAATACGCCATCGTATTTAGGAGGGTGAGAAATAATAATACAAAAAAACCCGTTTGTCGAATTGACCTTAATATTGTTAACTGACACCTCTACGGGTACACCTTGACCCTTATAATTAAATACATAACCGTACACATGTATAGTACCGCCTAAAACATAATACCCGCCTACAATATCCACAATATGGGGTCTGAATGCAAAAACTAATAACGAAATTATAATGGTTATGAGAAAGATAGAGTAGGGGAACTGGTGTTTAAAAACCATTCTCAAGGAATAGGAGAGCTTCATCAATATCTACCTCTCTTGTCTCAAACTTGTGCTTTCCTCTAAATCTCATTTCAAGTGTGTCGTCTGCTATGTTCTCTAGGTAATATTGGTACTTATTCCCGCCATCTTGTATAACTTTTATGACTTTAAACTTTAGTCCTTTTTTCCCGGTAACATGTACGATTTTACCCCTGCTCAGGACGATAAAAAAGTCTACTAGGTCGTAGATTGTACTGGGTTTATGACTAGTTAATATTACTCCACCCCTAAATTCCTTAACCTCATTTTCCATCCCTACGAACTCATCAACCAGCAGGTAGTCGGGGTCTTTTACCAGTTGTAGTCTAAAGGCGAGCTTCTTTAGCTCGATATAGGATAAATCCTTAATTTTCCTGTTATCATCACTTTTTTCTCCTGCAAACCCGAGGACCTCTCTTACAGTATAGTTAGGAGGAAATAAGGGTACTTGAGGTACATAGTCTACCTTTCCGTCAATTAATACTCTCCCTGAAGAAGGCCTTCTTAAACCGGCTATGATTTCGGATAAGAGCGTTTTACCGGATCCGTGATACCCTACAATTCCGACCTTTTCACCCTTAACTACAGCTAGAGATATATCATGGAGGACTTTAACACCGTGTATTATTAAGTCTACGTCCTTGAGTTCCACGTATAAACGTTAGAATAGATACCAAAAAATTTTGTCAAAGACTGTGAAAAATGGCTCATAAGCTGTTTAAGATACTGTTACCTATTAGACCTCTTATAGACTTCTAGTACTGATACGTAATCACTTTCACCGTAGCCCAAGGCTTCAACCATCCTATATAGCTGTAATGCTATGGAAGATAACGGGTTAACTACCTTTACATTCTGCGTTTCTTTATTTATTATTTCGAGGTCTTTTCTCATGTGTTTTACAGCAAACTGGGTCGAATAATCATTATTTATCATCTTCGGTACTTTCAGCTCCGACGTGGGAGACTTAGCACTACCGTATAGTGCTAGGACTTTATGGACGTCTTCTGGTTTCAGACCTGACTTTACCCCGAAATTATAAGCTTCTGCTAAAGCAGCGACGTATACTCCTACCATTAAGTTGTTTACGAGCTTTGCATATAAGCCCATTCCGTTCCCTCCCATATATAGTATAGTAGAAGCTGTCTCTGACAAGATGTTTTTAACATCTTCTACTTTTTCCTCAGGTCCGCCTAGTAGTACTGTTAGTTTCTTTTGCTCAGCAAATATTGAAGTGCCAATTACAGGTGCGTCATACATGTAGCCACCGTTCTCTGATACTTTTTTAGCTATGTTAATAGACACTGAGGGGGAAATGGTTGACATATCGATTATTACTTTTCCCTTTGTGTAGGGTACTAAGGGAGTCAGGAAGTTACTAACTGCTTCATCATCAGCAAGCATTGTAATTAAGACGTCGACTTCTTTGATTAGTTGAGTAGGGTCTTTGACGTATTTTACATTGTATTCTTTGCTAAATTGTACTGTTTTATTCTCCGTTCTATTATATACTACGTCTAACTTACCGGCCTTTACCAAGTTCGCACCTATCCTATAACCCATTATACCTAGTCCAGCTAAACCTATTTTCATTTAGTAATTCGACAACCAACGAATGAATAAAAAGTTTACCTAGGTAAGACTTTAGGATTTTTCAAACGGGGCATTTCATTAATTTTGACTTAATCTATAATGTAAAATTACGGACTGCAAATGAAAAGTTTTTATTGACTTTTGATAATTTATATTAAGTTATAAGAATAACAAATAAACAACTTTTTATTTAAACAACTTTTCAATTTTTTTATGCCAAGTAATTACGTCCATTCTACCATAGCCTCAACACTGGCATGGGCTGGAAACATTTACGACCTACTGTTACTTACATATGTGTATTCCTTCCTAGAGAAAGAGTACGGAATAGACTTTTTCGAATTTACAATTCTGTTTGCCCTAGGTTTGATAGGGAGGGTAATTGGCGGGACATATTTCGGCAAAATAGCTGATAAAATAGGTAGGAAACCGGTACTAGCTATAGGTACAGCTGGGTATTCCTTATTCCAGCTTTTGTTGGCTTTCGCTCCCGATGTAGAAGTCCTTTACGCTTCGAGGCTACTTGAAGGGATATTTATGGGCGCTCAATGGACCGCAGGGACTGTACTAGCCTATGAAAATGCACCTTATAACTTGAAGGGCATTGTTACCGGCATTGTCCAGTCTGGTTACGGAATAGGATATGCGTTTACCGGAATTACATACATATTCTTGGGCAGTGATCCTAGGCTCTTCTTAGTTACCGGGAGTTTACCGCTGATCTTAGTACCTTATATGAAATTGATAAATGAAAGTAAAGTTTCAGCTCACACAGCCCACTTTGGAATAAGGCTAAAAGACTACTTACCAATCCTTTTGAAAGCAACAGCCGGGATGGTAGGAATGTTCTTAGCTTATTTCGCTGTATTCGGGAACTACACGGTTATAGCGAATGAGTATCTTGACCTAAAACCTTACACTTTAGGCATTTTAATGACAGTTGCAAATCTGGGACTAGCGTTGTCTTTTATTCTATTTGGTAGGTTAGCTGATAGATTCGATAAGAAAAAATTAATATATATAGGTGTTGCAGGTTTACTTTTGTCATTACCATTGGCTGTACCATTACTCAGACTCCCTCCTATACTCCCAATGGCCGGGGTAGTAATCTATGCCTTTTCAACCGGCTTTTGGCCCTTAATGCCCTTGTTACTTGCAGATGCTGTCCCCACGGAAGTAAGGGGGTTCTTATCCGGGTTTGCTTATAATATTGGCGGTATGGTAGGAGGGTTCGGAAACATCATACTGGGTATCATAGAACAATTTTTCGGTGTCGATTCTCTTGTAAAAGCTATAGACATAACAGGTTTATTTGCAATATCTGTAGTATTAGTAAGTGTTATAACATGGCCTAAGAGTAAGGGGAATGTAGTTCTCTTGGAGTGATAACGAATAAAGAAGAAAAAGGCTTAATATTTTAAAAAATAAAGAAGTAATTAAAATTTTATTGATTTATTTTTTCTTTAATTTCTCTATTATTTCTTCGGTCTTTTTGATATAAGTATCTAGTGCAGTCTTTATATCCTTCAAGCTCATTTTAGTCTGGTTTTCCTTTAACTTATCCAGTTTCCCTAAAACTTCCTTTACTTCTTTTTCTAAGTCGTCTACTTTTTTACCTTCCTTCTTAGCTTTGGCTAACTCAGAATTCAGGCTATTATGTATGGAAGAAGTCACTTTCGTAATGTCTTTCACTATAGTCTCTTTTTCATTGTAAGTCTTAGATTTAACCTCCTCTAATAGTTTCTTTAATTCCTCTAACATCCTTTCTGAATACTACTTGTATGCAAAAGTTTTAAGGTTTTTCACTTTAGTTACGAATAGCCTTCTCGTAACCATGACCAGAATATTTCCATAAGATAATACGACCAACATCACAATAAAAACCCTATAAACTCGCATTGAACACAACCTCAATTAGACAGGCTACAAAAACTTTCCGATGGGCCCACCACCTTATATACTCTAGACTAAGTAAGGTGTTACTCATGAGCCTCATTGAACACCTAAAACTGAGGAGAATAAGGAAATCGATACGGAATGCCTACATACATTACCCTTCTAGCCTAGAGATAAAGAAACCTTCTGTATAATCAACGTAAGGTATAAAACGCTTGTAGTATACGGTTTTTGCATTAACCGACTTTATTACGTTTTCACCCTCTTCCGGGAAAAGTGAGCACGTAGCGTATACTACGTTGTCCGAAAGCGTTAAGGCGTTTTCTAACAATACTTCCTGTAGCTTGGATAATTCCTGAACCCTTTTCTCCGTTAGTCTAAGCAATACTGTCGGTTCATTAGCTATCATACCAGAAGAACTGCAAGGAGCATCTAGGAGCACCTTATCAAATTTCTTTGAAAAAGAGATATACCTTGCATCAGCATGGATAATATTAACTTTATTCAGGTTTACCCCAGCACTCTTCATGAGGGCTATCTCTTTCCTCAACCTCTTATAGTCCAATTCCGTAACCGTTAAATTAACGCCGTTATCAGTCAAAGCCATCACCAGAATTGACTTTATACCGGGTGCGGAAGTCATGTCAAAGATCGTCTCACCCTTCTTAGGATCCAACGTATTGACTACACTAACACTCGCCTTATCTTGGATAATTATCTTATAGTCCCTAAATTCTTCTAACTTCGTGAGGTCACCTTTTAATACCTTATATAAGTAAGGGATTTGGGAGTCCCTCTCTATTAGAATATCTTTATCTTCAATTCTCCTGATTACCTTGTCTTGGTCTCCTTTAAGTGTGTTTACCCAAAACCAAGTGGTCCTCATTTTGAGGGACTCTTTGAGCTTTCTCAGGTCGTACAGTTCTGAGAGCTTCTTTTCCATCCAATCCGGTAATTTTACCTCACCGTTACCACTTAAGAACTGTCCCACTTTTTTCCTCCTACTTTTGCCTCGTAAGGAGTAGTACTGTAAAACTAAGAGCCTTGCCTTATCATATGCGGTTGCTCCATCGACCTTGTAACCTTTCATCTGTTTTGCTTTCTTAAACGCTACTGGTAACGGGTATCCCTTCTCTACGTAATAGAGGAACCTGCTTAGTAGAAGTTCTAACGACATTAGGCTATATCTGGCATAAATATTTAAATGTGTAATGAGATAATTCTCTTATGAAAGTCGAAAGGATAGAAAAATTATACTTTGAGCTAGTGTATTCGATAGAGGACGCCAATGACACGAAGGAACTCTTGAACAAAGTTTCACGCTCATTATACCTTTTACTAAAACTCGTATATTTACGCCACGGTGAGCTATCAAGGACGGTAGGCAGAGAGATAATGAAGTTCTTATACGCTGAAGAAAGTGAGGAAGAAAAAGTTGAGAAGCTGGGGAAAATTGTTAGTTTACTTAGAGAAGAGGCCATAACGACCAAATACCCCTATATTGATTTCTACATGCAAAACTTCGTGAGCGAGATGGACAGGCTAATGATAAAGAAAGGGTTCAACTTCTTCTTAACTTCTAACGGTGAATCCAAGACCTCTTAGCAACCAGTCGTCAAGTGAGAAATCAAAGTACTTACCTTCGTATGAAATTACTTGAGCGTTGAAGATATCCCCTATCTGTTCACATACACTTAACATACTCCTCCTTTTCCCGCCTATATTTACTACTCCTTTTATACCCCTTTTTACTAAGCTTGATATAATCTCTGATGCCTCATCTACTGTTACGGGAGATACATAGAAGTTAGAATTACACTTAATAGTCCTTTTCCCTTTCAAAATACCCTTAATGAAGGGGTGAAATATCCCCCTGTAAGTGGTCGAATATAGAGCACCTAACCTTACTACAAGGTAGTTTCCCAACGACATAATACCGGTCTCCGCTGATAGCTTGCTGAGCCCGTAATAGTTTAGCGGGTTTGGTGTAGAGGTCTCGGTATAATACCCCTTCCTACCATCGAACACCATAAAAGTTGACAGGAAAACGTTAGTAGAACTTACTTTACTCGCGCTTCTTGCTACATTTATAGAATACCACGTATTAATGTTCCAGGCAGTAGATGGGTTCCTATTTGACTCGTCGTACGGCACTTCAAAAGTATGGATAACGACGTTTGGTCTTTCCTTTACTACCCGTTGAGGAGAGTCAATTATCACTACTTGTTTAAAATGCCTAGCTATACTCTTAGCTAGTTCACCTTCGTCAGTAACTCCAACTAACAAAGTGAATAGTTAATAAGCTTCTAGGCTTAAAAATTTGTGAATGGATGTAATCTCAGAGTTCTCAAAACTCGAAGGAATTAACGAAAACGAAGAAAAGATGTTGAGGGTCTTATGGGAGAATAAGGTCACCAGGCTAAACCCATTAGAGATGAAACCGATAGAGACGATAGAAGGGGATAGACTGAAGATGTTAGTCTATAAGAACGGTATAGTAGCACTACTCCACAAACCTACTGGGCTATTTCTCCTGATCTACGGGATCAACTCGCTTGAACTGGAGACCCTCCGTTACATAGTTACTAAAGAAAAAGATCAAGACCACCAGTTCGTTTCTTTAGTTTATGAGTACCTAAATGTTAAAGAAAAAGGACGTTTAGGCAAGGTCTAAGACTCTGCCTCAAAGAACAGCTGTTCTTCTAGTTCACTACAAGACTGCTTATCTCCTTTAAGACAATTTTTTGCTAAGTAGAGATAAAATATTGCGTCTTTAATCTTGTCAATATCTTCTACTTCTTCCAGTTTCCTTATTACAACGTCTAATGCCTTAGTAATATTATTGTCCTTTTTCCTTCTGGGGAGTACGATGTTGTCGTTTTCTATTATTTTGCTGTCATAGGTCACAAAGCGGTAATATGTCTTCCTATGGATCACTACCCTCATCGCATAGACATTCTTGAAGACTTTTACTAAAAGTATTGAATTTCTTCCTTTTATTAACATTAGCCTTTTCCCTAGCATTATTGCTGAAAACCCTTTTGGTACGCTGACTACTTCGCCTTCATCATTCACTATGTCCCTTAGCCTATATTCCATAGGAGAAGATATTGGAACGGTAATATATAGTTTTTCCTGATAAGACAATAAATAACTATATAGCCTATATCTTACGATATAGACTCGTATAAATTATGCCCATTATTTTTATAAAAACTTGAATTATACAATAGTGTATAAACTCATTTAACCAGTTAACTCTTTATTTGTATAACTACGTACCTTATCTACTACGACCAAGAACTAAATGAGTTAGTGTGTTTAGGTATAGTTAAGGTTAATGTAAATAAAAAATTCTATTATTTTTAAATCACTGAATTATTAGCTTAATTTAATTTAAATAAGAAAACTTGACTTTACTAGTTTAAATTGTTTTTACATACCTAACAAAAGTTTATATCCTAATAAACAACATATAATACATAGGGATAAGTATGAATGGAACTGTGAATAAGAGGAAGGAAATTGAAGACAAATTAGAGGTAGTATATGACGACGATGAACTAACTGTTGTGATAGCTCCTGAAGAAGATGAGCTAAAGGAGGTAATACTCAATCTTTTAAAAGAAAAACCGATGGATGTAAGAGAAATACATAATGTCCTTACAAACCTAGCTAGCGATGAAAAAATAAGAAAAGCCCTTTATGAACTGGCTGAAGAAGGGACGGTAATTGAGGATAAGAAAAGCAAAAAATTCATGTTAGTGGGAGTAACAAACTAAATGAACAAGTAAAATATTTTATAAATTATGACCTTATTTCTAGTTTTTAATTAAGAAGAGTATTAAGAATTTATTATTGGGCATGAAAATTTATCGACTAAATAAAGGGAATAAATAAATGTAATAGGAAAAAAGAAGGAAGAAGGGAAAAACTTATACTCTTTTAGCTTTAATTAGCTCACTTATTTTTGTAGTCGCAATACCGCCTATTTCAATTGGCTGTATAGCCGGATAATATTCCCTGTAATTAGGTATATTTTGCTCAAGCCTATCCTCGAAAGTAGGGACAAACTCGTTCTGGTAAAAGACGCCCAGTGGGATTTTATCACCAAATTCCATGACCCTCATCATTGCCTTCTCAAACTTACTCTTAGCTTCTTCCTCTCTTTTTACCACCGGATCCCAAGTAGGATCACTATCTAATTTATAGACCCTCTTGTCATACCACTCTTTCGTGTTTACGTCATTATAAGTAGGACAGGGTTGAAGGACTTCTATAACCGCACTCCCTTTATGCCTTATCCCCTTCTTTATTAACTCTTTTAAATGGACAATATCATAGGCGTAGCCCCTAGCTACAAAGGTATAGCCTGCAGCAAGCGCTATAGCTAGTGGGTTTACTGCGTCGTTAATATTAGGTCTAGGTAAGGACTTAGTCTTTACTCCCCTTCCTAACGTTGGAGAAGCTTGTCCTTTAGTTAGGGCATATACTCCGTTATTGTGAACAATTACAGTTATGTCCAAGTTCCTTCTACCTAAATGCACAAAGTGACCCATACCTATCCCTACACCGTCGCCGTCCCCTACATTCACTACAACTTCTAATGAAGGGTTTGAAGCCTTTATGCCAGTAGCGAAAGCTATCGACCTGCCATGAAGTGTATGTACTCCGCTTATAGGGATGTCCATAAAGTGGGGGATCTTACCCGAACAACCGATTCCCGAGACGACCACTATTTTCTTAGGTTCAACACCTAGTTCCCTCAATGCCATCTCCTCTGCCCTTAGTATCCCGAAATTACCGCAACCGGGGCACCAATCGTTAAATACGGGTTTACGCTCCATAGCTCAACACCACTCTTTTATCTCCGTTCTTTATAACCTGCTTTACACCGTATATAATTTCCTCTCTAGCCATAGGTCTTCCGGTCCATTTGAGGATATAGTTGGTTACGAAAATACCCGTCTTTTCAGCTAATATTTCAGCTCCTTGTGCTTGGTAATTGTTTTCAACCGCTATGACCCTTTTTCTCCCCTCAAGTAGTTTCTTCATAAGTAATGTAGGATACGGGTTAAACATTTTCACTTGCACCATCATGACGCTTAACCCCTCTTTGTTTAGTTCTTCTAAAGCGTCCAGAATAGCTCCCTTAGGTGACCCCCAGGTGAGTAAGACGTTATCTCCATCACCTACTACATTAACTCTCTGCTCTTGGGGTATCTCTTTATCTGCCGTTTCCAATTTTTTCATCCTCTTCTCATACATCTCCTTCCTATTAGAGCTAGCTTCCGTTATGTGACCCTCTTCATTGTGTTCATCGCCCGTATAAAATATACTGGAATAACCCAAAAACACCCTAGGCGATACACCGTCCTCAGTAAACTCAAACCTATTAAACCTATCGGTGTTAGGATATACCACTTTCCCCCTTTCGATCTTTATGGCCGTTGATATAAGTAAATCTTCATCTAGGATCGAATAGGCGTTAGCTAAAGTCTTCTCGATTATATGAATAGTAGGTGTCTGGTATTTTTCGGCTAAGTTCAGGGCCCATATAGCGTCCCAGAAAATCTCCGCGTGGTCTCCAGATGCTATAACTATCCTCGGGAATTCCCCGTGTCCAACATTTAATGCGAATTTTAAATCACCTTGTCCGGACCTCGTAGGAAGCCCTGTAGCAGGGGCACCCCTCATATAATAGGTAACCAATACGGGCACTTCGTTCATCCCTGCCCAGCTTATGCCCTCTGACATTAGCGAAAAACCGGGTCCCGAGGTTGCTGTAGCTGACCTGGCTCCAGTTAACGCAGCCCCTATAGCCATATTAATTGCAGCTAATTCGTCCTCAGCTTGGACTACCACTGCACCCCCTTTTCTCAGTTCTCCTCCTTCTACTATCATATCTAAGTTTTGGTTCGCTTCTATATACGTGCTCTCATCAGATGCTGGAGTAATTGGATAATAAGACTGGAACCTTAGACCGCCAGCAAGTTTACCCATCGCAGATATCGTATTTCCGTCTACTTGGATCCTTTCTTTCTTGACTTCTCTCAATGGTAAGTGGTAGGCATTAGGTACGAGGTTATACCCCATTTCTGCCGCCATAGTATTAAACTTCACAAATAGTTCGTTTTTGAAAGTCTCCCCTATAGCGTTTTTAAGCAGGTCGAAAGGCAAACCGAGTAGACCAAAGGAAGCACCTACCGCTATCATGTTCTTGCTCCTTTCAACTACGGAGAGCGGTACTTTAAATGAGTCAGCTATCTTCTTCAGGCTTTCGAGGTAATTCACCTTTATAGCTTTAACCCCCTTTTCGTTCAAGTAATTGATGACGTCCCTCACTGTAAACCCGCTTTTAAGTTCTTTTTTGACTTCTTCGGCTATCTCCGGTTCCATAGACTTGACGAGGTCTATTGATGTATTCTCATAATCTGCACCGTATATCACGTAACCCCTGACCTCAGTAAAGTGCTGGAACAAAGTCTCCGCATCAAAGGTAGCTAGTATATCTGTATAGGACGAAATACTGAAAATCCTTTTCTCGTCGAAGACAACTTGGAAATAGCTATGCCTACCCTTTATATTTGAGTAGTATTCTCTGTTCCCGAATATGTAGTAGCCAGCCTTGGCTATCGCGTTACCGAATATGATTGCTGACGTGTCTACTCCGAGCCCTTGTGCACCACCTATCATCCATACGTATCTTGTCATAATGTTTAATTCCTCTTAATAGAATAAAAGCTTTTATCTTCTCTCGTAAACCTAAGAAAAGTCATATGATAGTAATCAACAGCCTTACAAAGAGATACGGTAGGAAGGTCGCCCTAAATGAAATGGAACTCGAAATAAAAAAGGGTGAGTTCGTGTCTGTGTTAGGGCCCAATGGTGCGGGTAAGACCACCATGATCAGGTGTGTATTGGCACTGATGTACCCAGATAAAGGTGAGGTTGAGATCTTAGGAAAAGACCCCTTTAAGGATAAGTCCGTATTCAAAAACGTAGGTTATGTGCAAGAATTACCTAACCTACCCCCTTTTCTTACGGGGAGGCAAGTCCTGGTCTTATCGGCTAAGATGAAAGGCGTAAAAAAAGATGAAGTTGACGAACTCCTTGAACTGGTAGGGATGACGGAATTTGCAAATAGGCAGATAGCGAAGTACAGTAAGGGGATGACACAGAGGATAGCTATAGCTGAAGCACTTTTGGGTGAGCCCCAAGTGCTGATAATGGACGAGCCTAATATAGGTGTAGACCCTATATTCTCCCTACATATTAGGGAAGTTTTTAACAAGCTTAAGAAAAACGGGACGAGTATTTTGATGACGTCTCACGAAATGGAAGACGTAAAGAAGCTTTCAGACAGAGTAGCCCTTGTGTATAAGGGTAGAAAAGTATTTGAAGGGACTGTAGAGGATCTGATAAAGAAGTTCCTTGGTATAGTAGTGGTAATTGAAGCCGACGGAAGGGCTGAAGAAGTACTAAGGGCATTAAACTTCGTAAAAAAGGTAGAAAAAGATGGTAAAGGTAAATACTATGTTACGTTAACGGAAGATAAGAGAGAGGAATTGATTAAAGAACTTATATTTCAAGGGGTCAAAGTAAAATCCTTTTATCTAGACCTAGATATTGAAAGGGCGTATGAGAGGGCGATTAGTAATGCTTAATGTGATGTTATACGAATTGAGGAGGGCTATAGCCCGTAAAAAAGTCATAGTCTTAATACTTGTCTCGCTATTTTTTGAGGTCGCCATCTATATGGCCCTTTATTTAGTGCCATCGAAAGCAGTGAGGGTGATCCTGATCCCTCTTTACCCTTATATGTGGGCCGTAGGTGCCTTATTACCTCAGAGCCTCCTCCTACACTTCTTAGCTATTTCTATAGCTTCAGGTTCGATGTCAGAAGAGTACGAACAAGGTACTGTAGACTTTTTCCTCACTAAACCTGTCACAAGGCTCAGGTTTTACGCAGAAAAGTGGTTAGGCTCATTCGCTCTGCTAGCTATGATATACGGTCTGATGATCGGGCTGTCATTGACCTTTTCTTTTTCACTTTTTGGAGCACAAGCGGACCTCTCACAGCTACCGGAGATTGTAGGCTTAGTACTTTTCTCCTCTCTAGTCTTTTTCAGTATAGCCTTCTCAATTGGTGAACTACTGAGGAGGAGTAGTCTTTCGTTTATAATCTCTAGTTCCTTACTTATAGGATCGATCCTTATATCTGACGTATTAGTATTTATAGGAAAATTTACGCATTCTCCTGAATATATATCTATAGCTTTATCATTACCCTCTTGGGGTGCTACCCAACTGCCTTTCTTACCGCTTGCACAATCTCAGTTCAAGTTATTTGTTGAAGTTCTGGACATCTTCCCGCTTACTGTAGGGACTTTAGAAGAAGCAGTCCTTTCAGTCAGTATATATACGGCGGTGCCTGTTCTACTATCACTCCTTACATTTCTAAGGAGAGATATACCTAAAAGGGTCAGTTAGGCTAGGCCTTTCACATGAAAACGACCGTTAGACCTTACACGCCAGAATTAAAAAATTCCTTCAGCCGGGGATAATTTTCAATCACCAATCTTCACATCGACCTTCATCATAAGTTTAGTTCCTTTAATGTAGCATAGATCAGGGAATTCTGTTCCATCTTTTCCTCTAAGGGCCTCCTCACAGTCCCTACATATATCCCCCTATACTTTAGGGCTACTTTTACACCGGCGGGATAATCCCCTCCACTTATCGCCCTAGTGAGACTATTAACGGCTTTTTGTACTTCTAATGCTTCCTTGAGGTTTCCCTCTCGAAGGAGCTTATACAGTTTTAGAACTAACTCTGGGGCTACATTAGCAGTAGCCGAGACTACACCATCGCTCCCAGACATGATCGCAAACGATATTAACTCATCATTACCTACTGCGACATGAAGGGGACTACTGCCCATCTGTTTTAATTCTAAATACCGTTGGAGTAAAATGACATTTTCTGTGGTAAGTTTTATACCTTCAATTATTCCCTCATCCACTAACCTTTTTACTATTTCAATATCAATGTATGCTTTACCATCAAAATTATAGAGATATAGTGGCAGACCGAACTTTGAAAGGGATTCAAAATAGTTTATTACCCCTTTTTCGGAAGGCTTATGGTAAATAGGCGGTAAAGACGCTATACCCTCGGCCCCTATATCTAGGGCTTGTTTAGCCAACTTCATTGCGTTAATTAACGAGTTTTCTGTTACATTAATTATTAACTTAAGGTTTGTGATTAATCTCAAACTCTTTATAAATTGCTCTTTTTCTTCCATATTAAGCATGTTAAATTCTCCCGTAGTCCCTAAAGCAAAGATAGTCCCTATACCATTCCTTTTTAGAAAATCTAGATAGTTCTTTAGTGCATTTTCGTCCAGAGTCTCGTCTTGGGCAAACGGTGTTACAATTGCGGGTATAATTCCTTCCACGGTCTTTTAATTCGTACAATAGCTTAAATATTTAGTCAGGAAATATCTAAGTGTGAACCTCTCGAGAAGAGAGCTTTCCTATCTCCTTGTAATAAAGAAGTACAATGATCAAGGGCAGCTTGCAAAGCTCAGTTGGGTCGCAAAACAGCTTAACATATCACCAGCTAGCGCTTACGAGGAATTGTCACACCTTGAAGGTAAAGGATTTGTAAAAAAGAACAGGAGCGGGATTGAAATAACTGATGAGGGAAAAAAGGCGGTAGATAACTTGATAAAAGCACATAGGGTCATTGAATCCCTATTAGTAGAAATCGGGTTTTCCCCAGACGAAGCTTGCAAATATTCTACTCAGTTTGACTTTGCTGTCCCTGAGGAAATAATAGATAGGCTACATAAATACTTAGGTGAACCAAAAAGATGTCCTCATGGAGAGGAGATACCTATAACTACTTCTTAGCCGAAAATGAATTTCCCCCATTTATACCTGAATAGTGCCCCTACTATAAGGAACACTACTGCCATTGGGACAACAATATAAGGTACAAAACTCCACCCCGGCACTTTCTCTAGAACACTCGCTACCCATAACGTTAAAGCAAGGAATATTACTAAGGGGCCTAATACTACAAACCAAGTCGTAGCACTCCACTTCTTGGACATAAATAAACACTCACCTTGACAGTATAAATTCATTCGTTTAAAATTTTTGTAATTATTTCATACATCTCCTTGTCCTTCTCCTCAATCCTTTTAAGAGACCACGGTAATAATTTCTTAACCTTAACCCCCCTAACTACCGATTTTAGCCACGATTCGTAGACCTTACCACCGCTCTTAGAATAAAACTCCTCAAGCTCTTCTACTGCTTGGTCCTCTTCCAGTCCCTTTACGTTAACTAAATACCTGCTAGCCACGTATAATATAAACCGCTTTCTACAATCCGGTAATCCCTTTTCTAAGACTTTCTCTACCCACTGATAGTTAATTTTCCTACGTACAGGCGGGAAGACCCCTTCGACCTCAAAAAGTATTTCTCCTTTCTCGTCATATACTTTTGAGTACTTCCCGTCAAAGACTACATACCCCGCGTATGAACCGTCAGGGTAACTCAGGGTATACCTGATCACCTTTTTCTCCTTTTCACCTTCATTTCCCTCTTGCTTCACTTAAGACACCCATAGATATACGTGTAGCGCAGAAAGAACAAATATCCCTACCCTTAGATGTCGGTCTGCCACATATCTTACACTTTGAGACCTCATCTTCCTTTACGTACTCTTTTTCAAGAGGTTTCTGTATTTTGTCAATGAAGTTCTGCACTAACATTAACATAAACCCGGGTATCTCGTCCTCCATCTCCTCAAGTTTTCTCCTTATCTTATCCTGAGTAGCCCCTCCGACCCTGAACGTATGGGGGCATGAGTCATAGATAAACGGAATCTTATTGACTAAAGCGTAGGTAAGTATCTCCTTTTCGTATATCAGAAAGAGGGGCTTTATCTTCTTAACTTTGTACCCCTTTTCTGGAGGAGAAACCGGCTTTAACCTGGACAAGTCTAATACGTCACCGCTGAAGTAACCGGAAAGTATAAACTGGGCCATATCGTTTAAATTATGTCCAGTAGCTATAGTATCCAACCCCTCTTTTTCCGCTATATCGTTAAGGGTATACCTCTTTACTAGACCGCAAGTGCTACACACGGGTCTCCTGATCTTATGCTTGGCCTCATCTATCGTGAAACCGTATTGCTCTTTTACTCTAACAACTTTGTACCTAATTCCTAGCATTTCGAAATTTTTTACTGCAAATTCTGTACTTTTAGACGAGTAACCTTTGCCCATGTCAATTCCTAAATCTATGTTAATCCCCACCAGTTCAAAACCATAGATTTTAGACAAGTTGTACATTAGGTGGAGAAGGGTAGTACTATCCTTACCTCCTGAGACTGCCACTCCGACCCTATTGACCCCATCTAACATGTTGTATTTTTTGGCGACCCTCTCCAATCTATGTTCTAACCACTCTGAAAAGTGGTTCTTACAGAGAGCGATATTAGCATAAGGTATTTTAATTATAGCTTTCTCATCACATTTGTTACACTTCATAATCCTAACTTTCGCATCAAAAAATATAAGCTAGACTGTAAAGGTTAAACCAATGCAAATTCTAGTAGAAGTACATCCGAAGCACAAGTTAGAAAAGCTAGTAAAGACTATATCACTACTTGAGCCATTTGACGGATTTGACGTCCCAGACTCACCGTTAGGTTTACCTTCACCATTAGCTTCCGTAGTAGGGACTTTAATAAGGCAGACTCTAAGGGACGATAAGAAAAGAGTAATAATAAACCAAAGGACTCTAGATATAAATGAGCTATTTATACATTCGCTGTCCGTCACGAGCAAGATGATGGGCTTTGACGTTACGTTCACCAGAGGGGATAAGCCTAAAATTGGGAAGGAAGTAGGTTACGTCTCTCCAGAAGATGCAGTTAGGATAGCTAAAGGATATGGAGTGATGTCGGGGTTAATGTTAAGCATGAGGAAAAATAAGGAAGAGATAGAGGAGAGGATTAGAAACGGCAACGCTGATTTTTATTTGGTATTAAGGTTAGAAGACCCTGAACAGCTCAACAGACTAAATACTTCCCTCATGATCCCTTACGTGATAGTAAAGACTGAGAAAAACAAAGAGGTTGCTAGTACTCTCAACCAGCCTACAATAGAAGCTGAGAAGGCTATTGACTTTATTATGTCACTAAAAGAAAAGGGTATAAATAATGTTTTACTTTCAGCATTAGGTGACTATGAAACTTTATTACAAATACTAAAGAAAATTTAGCAAAATTATGAAAAAAGTAGTTATGAATAACTGATCATTCTGGAGGTATTTCTTTATAAATCAAGTTTAAGTCCACTCCTTTCTTCTGGTTATACAAATACGATACTACGTAAACTATAGCAGAACCTACTAAAGTGCCCAAGACAAATACTAGTGTTATGAAGTCTATCCCGTTGCTCGTCATAAAACCGAAGTCTGAGTTAGTAGCTGATACGTAAGTTAAATAAGTGAAGTAACCTATAGATACTATAGAGGCAGGAACCAGTACTGTGACCCTATTTCTCAGACCGTGAATAAGACCTGCAATAGATACTACTAAAAAGTATAGGGCACCAAGTACCGTGGCACCGTATAACGCCAAGGCATTTTGGGAACCCAAGAAAAATATTACCCCTAAGAAAAACGTCACTAACCCTAAATCTAAAAGGTGAGTGTAAACTGGGCTACCGTTCTTGCTTACGGAAGCAAATAAAGAGGGCAGAACCCTGTCAAAGGCCATTGCAAACATGTAACGAGAAAATACCACTACCCCGTAAGATAATATAAAGAACTCCCACACTATAAGACCAAGACCTATTATCCATTCTAGAATAACATTACCCGACATGCCTATAGCTACGTTCCAGAACGTATACGTGAACCCGTTTTTCATAAACTCCGCTGTAGTAAAACCGTAGCCCCCTACATAGTACATTACCCCGTACCCGGCCTCTACGAGTATAAACGTCAATATTAAGCTCACAAACACGTTATATTTTAGTGCGTCCTTACCCTTTATCTCCGCTGCAACTGCTGGACCTGCTTGCATCCACGGAAAAGTGTAAAGGGCTAGGAAAGGTAGCATGAAAAGCGTTGCCCCCCAACTGAAGCTAGGGCCGTTATAGCTTACCTTAGAAGCGCCTATCGCACTTAAAACAGTACCGATTTTAGCCGAAAAATCACCAGCACCCCCCAGTAATACGATTATGGCAATTATCGTAGCTGATAGGGAGAATAGACCTAGCACCGTAATAAGCGAATACCCCCACTTTGCCTTAAAGATATTTATAGCTATTATTACGGCCATTACGGAGAACGCTAATATGAAAGAAGGGATAGGTGACGCAAGGCTGTTCCCTAAGCTTACTAGGTATTGTTGGCCGTTTAGGGCACCTATTTCCGATAGAACCGATTGTATAGCTGAAGAGGCGAAAAAGGCCGTCAATGCAAAGTAGGCAATAGACTCTATCATTATGGAGAGGGCCATTATAACTCCTATACCTCCATGTAAAGTCCTCGATATCCATACATAGTCCCCGCCAGTTCTGGGTACTTTCCTGATAAAGTATGTGTAGATTAAGGCTTGTGGAAGCGCAAATATTAATCCAATTAAGGTGGCAACGAGTAAATTAGAACCGGGTTGGACGTAAGGTGTTATGCTATTATAAAGGGCTAACCCTGCAGACATATTACCTACATTTAACATTATAACGTCTAACATACTTACTTGTTTAATAAGCCCTGAGGACTCTCGGACAAAAACGTGGCTTTTCTCCATAAAGTACCCATTTTGGACTATTACTCGTACTAACTAATAAAGTTTACATTTTTACGTAAAGCAGTTATTGTATCTACACGGGGGTCTTTTTACTTAATCATGTAAAAAGCCCAAGACTTAAATAAAAACAAGTATAATAAATCGTGTGTACGTAGGTCAAAGGGTTAAAAGAAAGGAGGATCTAAAGTTAATAACCGGGACCGGGAGGTACGTTGACGATATCCAACTAAACGGTATGGTTTACGTATCGGTGCTAAGGAGCACGGTGCCACATGCAAGGCTGAAGAAGGTGGACTATCAAGAAGCCCTCAAATTACCGGGAGTAATAAACGTAATTACGGGCCTTAACTTACAAGTCGACAACAGACCTAAGAATTTCCCTATAGCAAAGGACGAGGTCTTGTTTGTAGGACAACCCATAGCAGCTGTAGTGGCGACTGATAGGTATACGGCATATGACGCTCTCGAGTTGATATCTTATGACTATGATGAATTGCCCGCCGTCATAGACCCCGAGGAGTCACTAAAGGACGAAACTAAGGCAATCGAGGGAAGAGATAACGTTGCTTATAAGAAAACTTACAAAGGAGGAGACGCAGAAAAAGCGTATGAACAAAGTCAAGTGAAAGTTGAGGAAAAGGTCGAAATATCTAGGGTCTATCCCTCTGCCATGGAGCCTAGGGGGCTTCTGGTAGACTACCAACAAGATAGGCTTACCGTTTATGCGTCTACACAATCTCCCCATTTTATGAGGTCCTACCTATTATCTGCTTTTTCGGATATGGTCAAAGATATTAGGGTAATCCAAGCCGACGTAGGAGGTGCTTTTGGGTCAAAACTTTTCCCATATCCTGAGGACTACATAGCAGTTTACGCGTCTATAATTACGAGGAGGCCTGTAAAGCTAGTCCTCACTAGGAGTGAAGACGTCCTATCGACTTACCACGCCAGAGGACAAATACATAAAGTAAAGGTGGGTGCAAATAAGGACGGCAAAGTTAATGCAATTCTTGATGACGTAATTATAGACTTAGGTGCTGCTTGGCATGGTACGTACTTAGCCGATATTGCAGCAACACTAATTACCGGACCTTATGATATTAAAAACGCGTTAGCCAATGTTTACGGTGTATTAACAAATAAGGTACCATTAGACCAATACAGAGGAGCAGGTAGACCAGAAGCAGCTTTTGTTTATGAGAGGATAATGGATATCCTAGCGGACGAGATAGGTATGGATCCAATAGAACTAAGAAGAAAAAACGTAATTCAGTCTACACCTTATACTAACCCCTTCGGGCTTAAATACGATAGCGGGAACTATATCGACCTACTAAATAAAGCAGAAAGGTTTTACAGAGAGATGGAGCAAGAAGCTGAAAAACTGAGGAGGGAGGGTAGGAAAGTAGGAGTAGGCCTATCATTCTATGTAGAACAAAACAACTTCGGTCCTTGGGAGAGCGCTTCTGTCCGCCTGCTGGCCGATGGTAAAGTAGAAGTAATAATAGGGGCAGCACCACACGGCCAAGGGACAGCTACCGGTATAGCACAGATAGTAGCAGATGAACTGCAAATAAGTATAGACGACGTAGAAGTAGTTTGGGGGGACACTGATAAGATCTCAAACGCGTTTGGGACTTATGGGAGCAGGAGCTTGACCTTAGCGGGGAACGCAGCTTTACTCGCCACTAGAAGACTTAAGGATAACATAATGAGACTTGCAGCTTCGTTCTTAAAGAGTGACGTAGAGGAACTTCAATATAAGGATGGGAAAGTTTACAACCCTAAGTCTGGGAAGGAGATGTCCCTAAAGGAAATTGCAAGAAAGACTACTGGAAATCTGGGGGGAGTTTGGAGGTACAAAGCTGAACCGACACTAGAAGCTACAGCATCATTTGGCTTTGACAATTACACCTTCCCTTACGGTAGCCACATTGCCATGGTGGAAGTGGATGAGACCGGTAAAGTGAAGGTATTAAACTATGTGGCCATAGACGATATAGGTCTAGTGGTAAACCCGATGCTTGCTGAAGGACAAGTCCATGGAGGGATTATCCAAGGGTTTGGAGAAGCTCTACTTGAAGAAATCGTGTATAGTAGGGAAGGTACCCCGTTAACCACTAACTTTTCAGAATATGCAATACCGAGCGCTGTTGAGTCATTTAACATGAAATGGGTCTACTTGGAAGAGGGCAAGTCAAGTGCACCTCTACCAGCTAAAGGAATAGGAGAAGGAGCTACGATAGGTGCACCCCCGGCCATAGTCAGGGCTTTAGAGAAGGCAATAGGGAAGAAAATTACGAAAATTCCAGTCAGAATGGAAGAATTAATTTAGTTTTTAAGGTTTTTAATAAAAAAATTTTCTTACAAAAATATTTAACCCACAGTTTCACATTTTTACTTATGACAAAAGTCCTCGTGTTAGGAGCTAGGTTCGGAGGTCTAACAACTGCATATACATTGAAGAGGTTAGTAGGAAAAGCAGCTGATATAAAAGTAATTAACAAGAGCAGGTTCTCCTACTTTAGGCCAGCGCTACCTCATGTTTCAGTAAATTATATGGATGTAGAACAGCTCAAAATTGACCTTGCACAAGCTCTACCGGAAAAAGGGATCCAGTTCCAAGAAGGAACAGTAACCAAGATTGATGCAAAGAGTAATAAGGTAATATACAAAACACCTTCTGGTGCTGAGACTGAAGAAGAATACGATTATGTCGTAGTAGCACTAGGTGCTCATCTAGCTACTGACTTGGTTAAGGGATGGGACAAATACGGATATAGTGTATGTGAGCCGGAATACGCTGTAAAACTGAGGGATAGACTCCAGACTTTTGAGGGAGGAAATATAGCTATAGGCTCTGGTTTCTTCTATCAGGGCCATAACCCAGCCCCGAATGTCCCCAAGAATTTTGTACCAAACGCTGACGCCGCATGCGAAGGACCGGTATTTGAAATGTCATTAATGCTATCGGGCTACCTCAAAAAGAGAGGAGTATGGAATAAGACAAAAATAACGGTCTTCTCGCCAGGCGAGTACTTATCAGACCTATCCCCTGCCTCAAGGAAAGCTGTAGCTGAAATTTATAAGTCCATGGGTATTGATTTGGTACATAACTTCAAGATCAAGGAGGTAAGAGAACACGAAATAGTGAGTGAGGACGGTAAAACGATCCCCTCTGACGTGACAATTCTGATCCCACCATACACTGGTAATCCAGCGTTAAAGAACTCAACTCCAGACCTAGTAGATGATGGAGGATTTATACCAACAGACCTCAACATGGTGTCTATAAAGTATGACAACGTGTATGCAGTAGGAGACGCTAACTCACTGACTGTACCCAAGCTGGGTTACTTAGCAGTCCAAACTGGTAGGATAGCTGCACAACATCTAGCTAATAGACTAGGATTTAACGTGAAAATAGATAAGTATTACCCGACTATCGTATGTGTAGCTGACAACCCGTATGAAAACTTTGCTGTAGCAGTTAAAGACGATACTTGGTACGGTGGACAAATATCCGAGGCTATACCGTCAACTGCTAACCACTTAAAGAAGGAATTATTCACAAAGTACTTCATGTGGACTAAGGGAGATATGGCACTGGAGAAGTTCTTGGCGAGCTGGTAAGGATGTCTGCTGACCTACAGCTAGAGTCTCTGCTGTCAGATGATAAAATCTCTGCCTTAACAAAGGTAGTTGAAATTTTATCTACGGCTGAAAACAAATATGGGTTACTGTCTGCAATTCAAGGTTTTTTATCTGACGAAGAGATGCTAGGTAAGGTATTATCTTCTGTCATAAATGACCAGACACTAGGTCTTATGACTAAGTGGAATAATTTAATGAAGCTTGCAGACAAGTTTGCCGATGAAACAACCATAGAAAACTTAAACGCTGTACTAGACCTAGTTGGCATACTAAACAAGACTGGTATTCTAGACCCCATTAAAGGACTATTACAAGACGAAGAAACACTAGGAAAAATCCTATCTGCAATAGTAAATGACACCACACTGAACCTAATGAGCAAATGGGGAAACCTAGTAAAGCTTGCAGACAAGTTTGCCGATGAAACAACCATAGAAAACTTAAACGCTGTACTAGACCTAGTTGGCATACTAAACAAGACTGGTATTCTAGACCCCATTAAAGGACTATTACAAGACGAAGAAACACTAGGAAAAATCCTATCTGCAATAGTAAATGACACCACACTGAACCTAATGAGCAAATGGGGAAACCTAGTAAAGCTAATGGAATTTGCCTCTAACGAAGAAACTATAACTACGCTGAATGACGTATTGGAACTTTATGGTAAACTAAAGAAACTCGGCTTAATAGACGTAGTTAAGGGAGTACTTGACGATGAGGAGACTATAGGAAAAGTTATGTCAGCTTTAGTGAATGACTTTACATTTAATTTATTATCTAACTGGAATCTTATAGTAAGTGATCTAGCAAAAATAGACTTAACTAACTTTAAGTACTACACCTTACTGGTCAACGAGACTGGAGAAGCGTTAAAAGAAGAAAAAATCTTGAAAATTGACCATTGGTGGGACTTACTCAACATGTTCAAGGACCCTGAAGTAAGAGTTGGTTTAGGCGTAGTAGTGGCAATCCTAAAGCACATCGGAAGATATCATATGCAATATATAGGAGACGGTAAAAAGTAATAAACAAGAATAATAATATTTTTTACTTCTACTCTCTTTTCTTTATTGCGTGAAACTATACACTCACTTATTATTCTCTACAGGCTTACTTACACTGTTAGGCACAACACTAACCCATCATTTCTATGCATCACTCCTCTTTTCAGGAGTAGTAGCGAGTATAGGGAACACACTCATCGACAGGCTGGGGCACGAAACGAGGTACTTTTCAGGGAGGGAAGTAATAAGGAGGACACCGCTAACACACACCGTCCCCAGAAGTGTAATGTGGGGAGTAATACCAGCAGTAATAATAACTGGCTTATACTACTTAACGTTTAACCAACTCACACCCAGAATTATAGAACTTACAATCATAAGCTTATTAAATGGCCCGTCCCACATGCTCCTCGACGCTTTCACAGAAAGGGGGATATACCGTAAGGTGAACGGGAAGTGGAGGAGAGTAGCACTAGCACACTTCCGCTATAACGACTTAGCGGTGAATAGCTTAGCCTCATTGACAGGTATACTAATGCTCTTCGTAGCAATGCAGTTAACACATCCTTACTATTACAGTTATTATCCCTAGATTGTCACTAATTAGACCTCTTTGTATAAACTTTCACTACACATATTCTCAGTTTAAAGGAATTACTTCATCGTTCCGTTACGGTCGCTTTCATCACGCAGTTTTTCATTTTGTGATCAAGTATTTAAGGTCTTACGTGCTAATACTTATTTTAGCTTTCTTGATATAGGTGATAGAATTGTCATTATGGTATAACATTAAAGACTCTGATGTTTACCTCCACAAGGGTATTACCTACTACAGTCAGGGGCTCTATGACGACGCGTTAGGGATGTTTGAAATGGCCCTGAAAGTAGACCCGGCAAACGTCGAGGCACATAATTATAAGGGACTTTCTTTAATAGGCCTTAGTAGATATGATGAAGCCCAAAGAGAATTTGAGGATGTCTTAAAACTAGACCCACAGAACCTCGTTGCCCATCTAGGTCTTGGAGTAGTACTCCTAAACAAGGGAAAGTATGAAGAAGCTTTAAAGGAATTTAACAAAGTGTCAAGGAAAAACCCTAACTCAGTAGAGGTACATAACCTGAAAGGACAAGCATATTATAAAATGGGTAAGTATGAGTCTGCAATCAGGCAATACAATGAAGCACTTAAGCTAGACCCAAAAAACGCAGCAATCCATTACAATAAAGGTCTAGTCTATTTTGCCATGGGGAATTATAGAAAGGCTATTGAGGAATTTGATATAGCAGTCACGCTGGAGCCTACCCTCTTTGAGGCGATTAGGAAATTAGAAGAGGCAAAACTTAAACTTTCACAGCAACCCCCTAAGACCAGACAACACAGGGCTGTAAAAAATACACAAGATATAGATTATAGTAAATGGATAGGGAGGAAAATATACGGTTATAAAATAGAAAATATACTCGGTGAAGGGGGTTTCGGTATTGTATTCTTAGTGAGCTATAGTGGAAAATACTATGCCATGAAAGTCAGGAAGATCTCTTATTCCCAAGGTATATCCAACAGTCTAACTAAGATAGCCTTAGATGTCTTCCAGGACCTCCAGACAGAGTCGGCGAACTTAATTAGCTTATCTAAAAAGTCCCCTCACCTAGTCGAGATCTATGCGATTTATATAGATTCTAACAAGTTGAGGAACGCAATTGAAGGGAACATGAGAGAATATACTCAAAGCCCGCCGGCGATTATAATGGAATATATGGAAGGAGGTGATATAAGGTCAATAGTAAATGACCGTATAGTATACTCTTCTTTGTGGTACAAAGTCGTAGCCTCAATAGGGTACCAAATAGCCAGTGCCCTTGAAGTAGTCCATAAAGAGGGTTACGTCCACTTAGACGTAAAACCTGAAAACTTCTTTTTATCTAAAAAAGTGAACGTAAATACAGCCCAGGACCTTCTGTCCTACTTTTCCGGCGGTAGCCTGACCGTAAAGCTAGGAGACTTAGGTGCTGCAAAAAGGATCGGTCAGAGAGTGACAGAGATTTCGCCACTTTATGCACCGCCAGAACAGTTCAACCCGAACTCGATAGCCGACCCTAAAATGGACATATTTGCTCTGGGTGCGTCCTTATACTCTCTGTACAAAGGAGTAAGCGGTTTTAATCCACCTGAAATATCTAACTCCACCTATCCCGACGTAGTCAGTAAGTATTACGCTTACTTTAACAACCTAGTAAACGACTGTAATATGAGAGGGCAAAACTGCAACACCCTAGAGAGGGTACTCTTATGGCTAGTGCATCCAGACCCGCGCCAAAGACCTTCAATGACCACAGTAAAGGAATGGTTAAGTAGGGTATAGAAGGAGAAACTTTTTACCCTTGGAATAGAATGGATAACTAATGGTAGTCGCCTGCACGAGAGATTGTTATGACACTTGCATATTTTCTGAGGACTATAGACCTCTTAATTTATTTCCAGTAAACGGTTTTACTTGTTCTAGGGGTAGAACAGACCTAAAAAGGAACGAGATCAACCGGGTTATGTACCCAATTGTCGAAGGTAAAGAGGTAGACATTAAAGAGGCTATAAGGAAAACCGCGGAAATAATAAAGGGGACCCCCAAAGACCTCATCCTCCACGTAGACTATGATGGGAATCAGGGCCTTCTCACCTGGTATTTCCCCTCGAGGCTGTGGAACGCTTTGGGTTCTCTCTCAACTGATTATTCCATATGTTCGGCAGAAGGCCACGAAGCTATAAAGTTACACTACGGCTCTTCGTTGGGTGCATTACCTGAAGACTTTGAAAAGTTTGGTTCAGTAGTCTTCTGGGGGAGTGAAGCAGTATTCTCGTTTATCCACGGCTGGACTCTACTGAAGGACAAATATAAAGTTACAATAGATGTAAGGCTGAGCGAAACAGCGAAAAGGAGCGAAAAAAAGTATATAATTAAGCCCTCGAGCGACTCTTACCTAGCAGTTGGAGTCTTAAAGCATTTAATTAAGGGCATACCTCCCCAGTCTCTGCTCGACGACCCGGTAAAATTAAGGAATTACCTAGATTCATATAGCTGGAGTGAAATAGAGGAAGTAACAGGTTTAAGTAGGGCCAGTATAGAAGAATTAGCCGAAATATATGTAGAAAGAAGGCCTCTAACTGTGATAGGGTTTGCATTAGGTAGGACTTACCATGGAGGGCATGCAATATCCCTGATATCACTGATCCCGGCTTTACTGGGGATCCCAAACGGTTTTTATTATTCTAACAGTCAAGGTCTAGGCATAGATTTTAACTATCTAAGAGGCCTTCATCTCGCTAGACCTTCTGGGATAGTCCCCATGGCAAAAGTAGGAGATTATATTGAAGAGGGTAAGGTGAAAGTGTTATTCGTGTGGAATTCTAACCCATTACATTCCCTGCCAAAAAGTCATAAAATTCTTAAAGCCGTTAGAGATGGTGAGTTAAAGTTGATAGTCCACGACCCCTTCAACAGTGAGACTGCTAAGGTAGCTAACATAGTAATCCCTGCACCTACTTTCTTGGAAAAATACGACGTAGTCTATAGTTATTGGCATAACTTAATTGTATTTAACGAGCCCATAAGGCCTAAGATAGGAGTTGACGAAGTGACACTTATGAGACTTCTAGCTAAGGAGATGAACCTCTCCCACCCCTTATTAGAAGAAGACGAATGGGGTGCACTAGATCACGCGCTAAGGGGCACTGGTGTCACTGTACAGAAATTAAAGGAAGAGAAAATAGTCAAGGTCAACGTTAAAAAAGAGATAAAGAGAGTTAAAGTTGATCCTCTACCCGAACTAAAGAGACCCCCTGAGGGGGACTATCTAGTCTTCTCTTCCCATCCTAACCACACAAACAGCCAGTTTAAAGAGATTTACGGAAGTCAGGGCCTTAAAGTATATAACTGTTGCTATGACGGGGCTGGGCTGCTAGAAGGTAACGGGATCAAGGTGAGAGTCAAGTTCGTTAAAAATGAATCCATACCGAAGGGGGTATTCTTCGCGTATAAGTCAGACCTAGTTGATGGAGAAGCCCTATTAAACACCGTAGTTTCTGGCGAAATGAATGACTACGCTCAGACGCCGGTACTCAACGGAGTGATCAGAGTCATTATGAAATAAATTGTAATGTGTTACTAATGCTATTTGGATTTAATGTAATACCATATTTGTAATGAAAATATTAATAAAAGATGACTTACAGAGAGAATAACGAAAGGAAATGGCAAAGGTAAAGTTCAAGTATAAGGGAGAAGAGAAAGAAGTAGATACTTCTAAGATAAAGAAAGTGTGGAGAGTAGGAAAAATGGTATCGTTTACCTATGACGACAACGGGAAGACCGGTAGGGGAGCAGTAAGCGAGAAAGACGCCCCTAAAGAGTTACTAGACATGTTAGCCAAAGCCGAAAAAGGAAAGTGAATTATTTATTGTGTAGACAAGACTGAAGTAATTAAGCTGTTTTTACATCCGTTTTTTCAAACCTCAACCCCACTTATTTTTAAATTCATTAATATCCTAAATTATTTAGTTTATTATCATTAGTCAAACGTATAAGTAATAAAACAAAAATAATATTATGAGTTCAGTTATAGCTCTTTTTAAAATAGTCCCTGACGATACCCTGATAAGAATAACACAAACTGGCCTAGACTTAAACGTCCCCTATAAGATAAGTACATACGATAAGAACGCAATAGAAGAAGCTGTCAGGATGAAGGAAAAGTACAGCCTGAAGGCGATGGGGATTACTGCCGGGGTTACAGATAGGAAAAGTATAAGAGAAGCATTAGCTATGGGGCTTGATGAAGTCGTCGCGATAGAGATGAGAGAGATGGATATCCAGACTACTGCAGAAAATATAGCTGAACAAGTGAAGGGCTTAAGCCCTAAGCTCATAATCGGTGGGGAGACCACTACAGACAGCAGCGGTGGAGTCTTCATCCCCTACTTAGCTTCACTGTTAAACTATCCCATAATAACTTACGTTAAGTCCCTAACGCTCATTGAAGACAAAGTGAGGGCTGAGAGAAATTTGACCTCTTTCACCCAAACCGTTGAAAGTGAACTACCAGCAATAGTATCTGTTGTAGGAGAGATAAACACACCTAGGATCCCTGGGGTAAAGCAAATCCTCGAGTCCCAGAAGAAACCCGTAAAGACAATAAATTCGACAGCCATCCCTAAAGTAAAAATTACAGCTATTACACCTTATACGATACAGCGTAAAAAAGTAGTTATAGAAGGAAAGATGGATGAAGCGGTTGACAAGCTTTTACAGTACTTAAAAGGAGAGGGTGTATTATGAGCTCAACTGTAGTTATCTATTCCGAGGACGTAGATTACATCAAGACCGGAATCGCCTCTACAAAAGGTAAGACGATAGTAATATCACCTAGGGAGGTTAGACTTGGGGACGAGAACCACGTAATAAACGAAATTGACGAACAGTTAATAGCGGAATACATAGCCAGATTAAAACCTGACCTCGTATTAACGGGTAGTAGCAAGAGGGATAAGACAGTTGCTGGACTAACTGCAGGGTTACTGAGAGTCCCTATAATACCGGACGTCATTGAGCTTTCAGAAAATAAGGCTAAAAGGGTAGTATACAGTGGCATGGCTATTGCTGAGCTGGAATTTTCCTACCCGATAGTCATTACCTTGGTCAAGAAAAATACCGACATTAGAGAAAACCCTGACTGTAAAATTATAAAAGCAGACTTAAGCGGGAATAGCAAGGTAAAAGTCGTCGAAGAAAAACATAAAGAAGGCGGGAGTATAGACCTATCGAGCGCTCAGATAATAGTCAGCGTGGGGAGAGGTGTAGGTTCGAAAGAGAACGTCAAGTACGCTGAGGAGTTAGCTAACGCTTTAGGTGGGGCAGTAGGTGGTAGTAGACCTGTAACAGCCGAGTTAGGGTGGTTGCCCGAAGACAGACAGATAGGACTTTCAGGTACTAAGGTAAAGCCCAAGTTATATATTGCGTTGGGGATTTCGGGGCAGCCGCAACATTTGGCAGGGATAAAAGATAGCAAAATTATAGTAGCCGTGAATAAGGACAAAAACGCACCTATCGTCGAGAACGCAGACTATACTATAATAGGAGACGTAATAGAGTTCTGTAAGGTATTTGCTCAAAAGGTGAAAGGTATTTGAGCTTTGACGCAGACGTCATAATAGTAGGAGGGGGGCTTTCAGGGCTCTCAGCCGGTATTACGATGGCAAGAGAAGGGCTGAATACAATACTACTTGAACGCGGAGAGTACAGCGGGGCGAAGAACGTCTCAGGCGGGAGGATGTATATCCACTCCCTCCTTAAATTGGTCCCTGACGCGCTGGAAAAGGCCCCCTTGGAGAAGCCCATAACAAAAGAGACATACCTAATGTTCTGTGAAAATAACAAGAAAATTTCTTTCAGCTTTGAGGAAAAAGGGAAGAGGAACAGTTACAGCGTATTGAGGGCTAAATTCGATAGGTGGCTCGCTAATGAAGCCGAAAACTTGGGATTACTAATATCTTATTCTACTAACGTGTACAATGCGTACAGAGAGCACGAGGGGATAACACTAGAGACAGATAAAGGAGCCCTGAAGGCACCTATTGTCATTGACGCCTCTGGAGTAACATCAGTAGTCTTTAGGAGCCTAGGGTTAAGGAACTTTTCTCCCGATAAGTGGATGCTAGGAGTTAAGGAAGTAGTAAAGGGTAATGGGCTAGAAAGAGAAGAGGGTGAGGCTATAACTGTAGTAAACGCTATAAAAGGGGCAAAAGGGGGCGGGTTTATTTACACAAATAAGGACACGCTATCAGTAGGGTTTACTATAACTTTCGATTCCATACCTAAGAGCGAAAAGCCTGCTAAAGACCTCGTGGAGGAGTTCAGAGAAAAGATGGGAATTGAAGGTGAAGTATTAGAGTATTCAGCACACGCCATCCCATATTATGGTTATAAGAACCTCCCTAGGCTATACGATAAAAACGTTATAGCTGTAGGAGATGCAGCCGGTTTTCTAATAAATGACGGTTTTACTATAAGGGGAATGGACTTAGCCATTGCCTCCGGAATGGTCGCTGGAATTGCAGTAAAGAAATTGGTCGAGAGTAGGAATTATGAGAATACTGAAATATATTACAAGATGTTAGAAGAGAGTTTTATTTTGAGACACTTAGAGCTAGCCTATAATAGGTTTAGCGTGATAAATTCCTCACTTTCACTATACCCTGACGTAATATGTAAAGTGCTTAGTGACATGTTTACAGTTAGTGAGGATAGGAGGACTCTAATCAGCGATGCCCTTATCAGGCTTAAAGAGAGCGGTATTACTTTAGGCAAAGCCTTAGATGACTTAAGAAAGGTGGTATTATGATCCCTTTACTGAAAAGACTAGGCCTAAATACGTACGATGTTGATAGTACATCCCACATCCAAGTAGACACTGATAAGTGCGTACAGTGTGTTGGAAAACCATGTACTATATCGTGCCCTGCTGGTACATATGAAGCTTCTCCAGACGGTAAGATTATAGTGCACTACGAGAGGTGTCTTGAATGTGGCGGGGCCCTAGTTATATGCCCTTATGGTGCGATCAAGTTTAGGTTTCCTAATGGTGGTGTGAAATATAAGTACGGGTGATTATTTAATAAATTAAATGTTTGACTTCAAACAATTAGACAATAAAATATTAAAATCCAAAACACAACCATAAGTTATGCAATATAAATGGATAGCACTAAGCAACACCACTATAGGAGTCCTCATGGCGTCAATTAACGGTACGATAACAATAATCTCACTCCCCGCTATATTTAGAGGGATTGACATAAACCCACTTACGTCTTTCCAATACCTATTATGGATACTAATGGGGTATAATGTAGTAACAGCTACTCTACTGGTGACTTTTGGCAGGCTATCAGATATATACGGGAGAGTAAGGTTATACAATTTAGGTTTTTTAATATTTACTATTGGCTCAATTCTACTTTCTCTCACTCCTAATACCGGAGATACCGGAGCCTTGGAGCTAATAATTTTCAGGATAATTCAGGGGATAGGCGGAGCTTTTCTATTCGCAAATAGCGCAGCAATTATTACCGACGCATTCCCTTATAATGAAAGAGGAAGAGCCCTAGGAATAAACCAGATTGCAGCACTGGCGGGATCACTTGTAGGGTTGATCTTAGGCGGTATACTTTCAGTAATAGATTGGCGGTTAGTCTTCCTTGTAAGTGTGCCAGTTGGAGTGTTAGGGACTGTATGGAGCTATACCAAGCTAAGAGAGACTAGTAAGCCAAATAAATCCGAGAAACTGGACATACCGGGTAATGTTACATTCGGTCTAGGTCTAGTATTGATACTGCTAGGGGTCACCTATGGGCTCCTACCTTATGGCGACTCCCAGACAGGGTGGGGAGACCCGTGGGTCATTGCGTCTATGGCTGTAGGGGCCTCACTTTTAGTGGCGTTTATCTTTGTGGAGAGAAAAGTAAAGTATCCCATGTTTAGGTTAGAGTTATTTAAAATAAGGTCATTCGCTGCTGGAAATTTAGCGAGTATACTTAGGTCATTCGCATATGGCGGGCTCATGATAATGATTATTATCTTCCTACAAGGTATATGGTTACCCCTCCACGGCTATTCATATTCTGAGACGCCCTTCTGGGCAGGGATCTATACAATACCTTTAATGGTAGGTTTCGTATCTATGGGTCCAATAAGCGGTTATCTGTCAGATAAATACGGTGCAAGAGTTCTGGCAACACTAGGAATGGTCATTGTCGGTATTGGGTTCTTCTTACTTACCACTTTACCTTATAATTTCAGCTACCCTGAGTTCGCTTTAATAATATTCCTCATGGGTTTAGGAAACGGTATGTTCGCGGCTCCTAATACTTCATCTATAATGAGCAGTGTCCCTGCAAAACACAGAGGTGCAGCCTCGGGTATGAGAGCTACCCTGCAAAACACCGGACAGACGGCTAGTCTAGCACTGTTCTTCACGATAGTAATACTCTCGCTTTCAGCGACATTACCCCACGATTTGGCAAGTGCTGTAGCCCAAGCTGGTGCACCCCAATTGGCACCGTTGGCACAAAAAGTCCCTGTAACTGGAGCACTTTTTGCAGCATTCTTAGGATATAATCCCGTTAGAGCATTGCTAGCAAATCTACCGCCAAACACGATCCCAGCTTCAGCAATAGCAGTTATGGAGCAAAGGACTTGGTTTCCGACGGCAATTGCCCCGGCATTTATGCAAGCACTGAGGAACGCTTTCTATATTGGGGGTATAATGAGTTTTATAGCTGCTATAGCTTCAGCTTTAAGGGGAAAAAGGTATATCGCGGAGGTGGAGAGTGTTGAACAATCAGGGACTTAAATTTTTCAGCACGATTGCCAAAGTCCATAGGAGCTTCGTAAGGGAACTGAATAAGAAGTTTGCAGACAAGGGGATGAACTATTTGGACTTCCTTATCTTAAGAGCTGTGATGGAGAAAGAGTCTACCATGAGCGAATTAGCTAAGAGGTACTATGTAACTCAGGCTACTATCACTGCGAGCGTAGACAGGTTAGAGCAGAAAGGTTACGTAGAAAGGAAAAGGGATCTTATAGATAGGAGGGTTGTTACGGTTAAAATAACAAAGAAAGGAGAGGAAACCTTTAAGGACTTACTCAAGGATTACTCTTCATTAGCAGATGAAGTAATTAAGAATATAAAAGTGGACGATACAATCGAAATTTTACAAAAAATATTAAATAAACTAGACATACTTAGTTCTAAGAGTTAGTTAGTTCTTCTAACCATTTTTGCCATTTAATCCCGTTCTCGTCCATTCCTGTCTCTACTTCATACCCCATCCCCATCCAGCCGGCCATTCCGCCTATTACGTAGTATACTTTTCTACCTTTCCAAAGCTCCGGCATACCGTAAGTAGCATACCTAGCTCTGTTACCGTGCTCGCAGAATACGGCTATCTCTGTATGAGGAATTTTATGGATCAGCACGTCTAAATAGTCCATAGGCACTAATAGTGCTCCGGGTATATGATGATCCTCGTATTCCATTGGAGTCCTTATGTCAAGGACGAGTACGTTGTTCTTCTTCCATAATTTCCTTGCTACAGACGGGAACACATCAATTATATGAGGATAATATGGAGATGAATACTCTTCGTTTACTTTCATCTTAACCCTACTTTAACTCTGTTAAAGTAACTTAAATTTTTTTCTTTGAAATGAATTTAACTCAAAATATTTGTTTTTAATTAATTTTTTTGTTAATTCAGTATCTAATTTATATACAAATTAATAAAAATAAGAAGAATTTAAATAAAAACATATATATCCGAAATATATTTAATAACATAGGGAGGGGTAGATGTCTTCCTATAAAATCCAAAAAAGTCTTGATTTAACCGGGACTTCATGTGCAGGTCCAATAGGCGAACTATCTGGTGTTATGGACGAAATAGGAGCTGGAGAAGCTATTGAAGTAATTCTAGGAGATGAAGCTACAAAAAAAGACATTGTAGCTTGGGCTACCAAAAAAGGGTATAAAGTACTAAGTGAAACAAAAGACGGTAGTAAATTCAAACTAGTTATACAGAAGTGATACGCCATGAAGAGGATTATTATAGCCGGTGGAGGAATAGCTGGTACAATAGTAGCAAATAGGCTAGCAAGGGCTTTATCTCATGAAATTCATAAGGAAGAACTAGAAATTGTAGTCTTAGATAAAAGCGACAGACATGTGTATCAGCCTGGACAGCTATTTGTAGGAATGGGTCTAGTTGAACCAACGGACATTGTAAAGAATGAAAGGGAACTACTAGATGAAAGGGTAAAGTTTGTCCACGGAGAAAAAGGTGAGATAACAAAGATTGATCCGCCAAATAATACAGTAGTCACTGCTGACGGAGTTAAACACACTTACGATTATCTGGTGATAGCGACCGGGTCGCATCTAAGTTGGGATGAAATACCGGGCTTAAAAGAAGCTGAATTCACTGCATGGAGTTATGAAGATGCACTAAAGATGAGAGAAGCCGTACAGCAGTTCCAAGGAGGCACAGTAGTCATTAACGTGGCTAGGTTACCTCACAAATGTCCAGTAGGGCCTTTAGAAATGACTTTAATGTTCGAGGACTGGACTAGGAGGATGGGTATAAGAGACAAGACCAGGATAATTTATACTTATCCGATCCAAGGAGTGTTTGGCATCAAGTCCACCAACGAGTTAATGCTGAAGATATTCAAAGAGAGGGGAATTGAAGTCGTATCGCCGTTTACAGTTACAAAAGTAGACCCGAAGGAAAAAGTGATAGAGTCGCAAGAAGGAGAAAAAATAAAGTTCGACCTCCTATTAGGTGTACCACCTCACATGGGTGCTAAGGTCATAGGAGATTCAGGGATTGGTGATAAGAGGAATTGGGTTCCTACCGACAAGTTTACATTACAAATGAAAGGACATTCTAACGTATATGTGATCGGCGATACGACTGATATACCAATATCTAAAGCAGGCTCTACTGCAGACTTCGAATCATATGTAGTAACTTCAAATATAGTAAATGACATAAGGGGACAAAAACAGAAGAAAATGTATGACGGGTCAGTGTTCTGTTATATAGCTACCGGACTGGATCAAGCTACATACATTAGGTTTAACTATAATAACCCGCCCATACCACCTCCACCATCTTATGTACACTGGTGGGGCAAGATATTATACAACAAACTATACTGGACAGTAACGGCTAAGGCTATAGTGTGAGTCTAAAATGGCAAAAGTAGGAATAGTCCTCGGAAGTAATGAACTTTCTAAAGTCCTTTTTGCAGGGATGTGGAGTGTAATTTCAACAAGTATGGGAGATGAAGTAGTAATTTTTGCTACAATGGATGCTGTAAAGGCTTTTACCAAAGAAAATGCCGATATGAAGGTAACCGATGAGACTTCGAAGAAAGCAGCTAACGAGGACGTCATGGGGTTTTATAAGAAAGCGAAGAAAAGTGGAAGGCTAAAGGTATATGCTTGTTCTTATGCGAGTAAACTATTCGGGCTTGAGAAAGACAATTATAATGACGTTATAGATGACATAGTAGGTATAACGAGCTTCCAAATGGAGGTAGAAGGAGGACAGATAATATCAATATGGTGAGATTGAGTGCAGGATGTAAACTTTGAAAAAGTTATGAGTAAAATAGACGAGAAAAAGGTAGATGAGATAGCTGAATTAATAGACCATTTACCAACACTTAACGAGACACTAAAAGTGGTTTCACAACTTAAGGAGAGTGGGGCACTGGATACTCTTGTTAATTTATCATACTCAGCTAAGATGCTTAGAGATATGCTAAATGATGACGCATTATCTAATGTAGCTACAATGTTATCAGGTCTCCTAGAGTTATCCGAGACGGTTGGAGAGAACTATAATAAATTCCAAGAACTAATGGAGAATGTTGATGTACTGGCAGACTTGACTAGAAGACTAAAAGAGCTGAAAGAAAGCGGAGCACTTGACGTAGGTCTAAACAGCCTATACACGTTAAAGACACTTAAAGATATGTTAAACGATGAAGCACTAGCAAATCTTGGAAACACTATGTCAGCTCTGCTAGAATTTTCTAACGTGTTCTCAGAGAACTATAAGGGAATTATGAACACATTAAAGAACTGGGACGTGATTGACAAGCTAATGGTAAAGTTAAAGGAACTAGACCACTCAGGAGCACTTGACGTAGGTCTAAACAGCCTATATGCATTGAAAACATTTAAGGACATGTTAAATGATGAGGCACTGGGAAATATAGCGGCTACTCTATCTTTAACACTTGATTTCCTTCCTAAAGGTCTGGAATTCCTAGAACATGCAATGGACCCTGTATTCTACAATATGGTAACTTCACTTACTTCACCCGAAGCTAAGAAAATGCTTTCTAACCCACCTAAAATTACACTCGGAGGACTTATAGCGTCGATGAGAGATGAAGACGTCCAGAGAGGGCTAGGGATCTTTATAACTATGCTCAAGATCTTGGGAAAGAGCTATAAAGCTTGAACATCTATTCTCCTCACTGCTTCATAAAGTACGACCAATTATTTCTTTTTCTTAGAAGGGTTTAAAAGACACAAAAATAATCTTTTTTTCAGTGATTAACAAAATGGACATTTTTGTTAAGTTTAGAGAAAACTTAGAAATTTACAAAAGTATGGGGTTAAACCCTTTATCACTCGCCACAGGTTGTGCAGTAAAAGTCGACCTAATAGAGACTGTTTATCCAGCACTCGAGAAACTTAGGAAAGAGCTGGAGAAAAGAAACATTTACATACTGCCTAGGGAAGACGCTGACATATTCGTTTCTACGGAAAAGATTATACACAAAAGGCTGATAAACGGTGGTGAATTTGACGCAGATAGGGCAATTAGCCTTATTCAAGTGAACCAGGAAACCGCTGGGAACCCACAAGCTTTTGCCGAATTTTTATTCAGGGCGTATACTTCAGTAAAGACAAGTAGGAAACTCACAATCGGAAAAGGTCACTCAATCGTAACTACTAAGAAAGACGGAGAGATCGCACTCTTAGATTTGTTCAGGCTTGAAGGGAGGAGAGAAAGGTCGTACACTGTAGCTAACAATGACACAATACAGATAGTCGACCCTTTAGATAACCCGGGGTCTCAGACTCAAGTTGATGTGGCTATATCAAACTCTTTAAATGACTTATTTACGAAGGGTGTATTCCAAGGCTTAACAGTAATCCCAGTAGCTGATGCACCTAATGATGAATTAAAAAGGAGGCTACTAGGTAATTATGAGAACTTTACACGAAAGTATAATATGGAGTTAAAAGACGATATCCAACCGTCTACGAAAACCCTTATGATGGGGGCTACAGTCATAGGTAAGAGTGACCACGAATTACCCACATTTTACGATAAAGTAGACGAAGACACGGTAATTGTGACCACGAGGTATTTTGGTGAGTTGACCCCTATCAACGTCCACTTATGGGTATTAGCTGTCCCAGAGCTCATTGAACTTATGGAAGCGAAAGGAATATCCTTCTCTAAATTAGAAGAAACTAAGACTAAAGCATTGAGGGTAATGTCAACACCTAATATCCATGTAGCTAAGGTGATCTATAACCACCTACCTGAGTTCGGTAAGGACTTCTCTAGGGAAGAACACGTAGCAATGACTACTGATGTCACGGGACCGGGGATATTTGTCATAAAGGAGTTTGCAGAAAAGGCTGGGGTAAATGTTGAGCTATCGTCCGTCCCAGTGATAGACCGTGACATCTGTGAATTCGCTACTGAGAACTTCATTATTCCTAACTCTACTATCGGGACTAATGGGGCAATTGTGATGTTTGTGAACAAGAGGTTAGCCGACGACTTAGTTGAGGAGTTAGAAAGAGCTGGAGAAAAGCCGGAGGTGATAGGAAAAGTGGTGGGGAAAGGTAACGGGGCAGTAATAGTCCCCCCTTATGTTACAAAGCTTATAAGGAGGGATAACGTGTTAAGACAGTTTAAGATAAAGGAATGAGCTTTTTAAAAGTTTTGAACACAGTTTTACCGCATGGCTAAGAGGACTTGCCCCGGTTGTGGAAACGTTGTTGAAATAAAAATTACAAAGGACGGTAATATGATAACAAAGAGTTGCCCTAGATGTGGATATATATTTATTAAGTACCAAGTAAAAAGCGTAAATCAAGCTTGAACATGAACGTTAAGATACCCGAAGAGTGGTACGAAATACTGGTCAGGCTTTCAAAACAAAAAAGGATACCTTTTTCTAAACTATTAGATGACGCTATAAGCTCAGGCGAATGCCTGAATCTCCCTGATATACCTACAAGCGGGAAGATAAAGACAGTAAACTTAAAAAATATAAAAGAGAACGAAAAAGACATCCTAGTCAAAATACGTCGGTTCTTATTTTGTAACTAGCTCCGACTGTTTTAGTGCCCCAGTCCTTTTAAAACACAGTCTGCAATTAACTTTAGGCGGCACCAAAAAGATAGGCCCTGCTAATGTCTTTCAATATTACTTTAAAACTATTGCAAAACTACACCTAAGAGGCCCTAGTGTAGAGTAGAAGAGTTTCTCCGATATCGAAGCTGTAAGCGCTACTACCTTAGATCGTAGGAACCCATCACCTAAGGTAAATATCCCTCTAAATATTTGCCTTCTTTACCACAATTTCTCCAATGGTAATTTTAAAAATTTTATAAAAAAAGTAATTATAACGTAAATTACTTTAATACATGAGAGAGTTTTAGCAACTCTTTTAAGTGACAGGAGAGAGTAGTTTGAGTGGAGTTACTCTTATTCTCGTCAATAGCATCCGTAATGGTAATTGGCATAGTGCTCATCCTATACCTATTTGAGAGAATAAAGAATTATGCTGGACTATTTCTAGTGTACTTTTTGTTAGGAATGATGATCAGTATGTTCTTAAGTGCTATATATTACCTTTATTATCCCTCTTCGATATCTATTGCAATAGCATTTCTGACCAACAGTATATATATGGTAAGCTTACTTGTACCGTTCTTTTTAAACGCTAAGAGACTTGCCTCTAAGGAATATAACGGGGGCCACGAGATTTACGTGTCTACTCTCGCCGTGGTTAATGAGTTTCTAATGGGTTACGCCTTTAACCTAGCGTATTTAGGGAAAAACTACTTCGAGAACGGTATAGATATTTTTAACTACTCTATAGACTCTTACTGGTTTTTTTACCCGATGATGGCTGAAATGCTGTCCCTTTATATAATTAACTATATGAAAAACGAGAGCGTGAGAAGGGACTTATTCCCCTTGATCGGGATAGCTACTTTCCCCCCGATACTGCTCAACGAAACCTATTGGATTTACTCAACCGTAATAATATCTTTAGGACTATGTTTTATAGGGGTAATCTCTTCTAAAGATAAAACTATAAAAATTGTATACTTGGCTCTCGCAATAGGTACAGTCCTGACTTTTTATACATCACTGCTGTATGAAGTCCTTATCCTTGTAGGAATGGTAATGTATTACCAAAAAGTCCTCCTTAAAAAAAGTTATAATGCCTTTAACGCGTAAATATTTTGATACATTAAGTAAATTGCTACTAGTATTATTATTATTGCAAAGACTTTCCTCAACATACCTCTTGGCATACTACTGGCTATTTTAGCACCTACAAAGCCTCCAGCTATACCGCCTGCTAGATAAAGAATACTAATTATTGGGTCTATGTCCCCCGCTAAAGCGTAAGTCAGTGCCCCGGTCACACCGAACGTCCCCACAGAAATTAGAGATGTACCCACTGCCTTTATCATACAAAGTCCGGTACTAAATAGCAACCCAGGGACAATTAAGAAACCTCCTCCTATCCCGAAAAACCCTGAAGCAAAACCTACAGCAAACCCGACCGGTATTATCCTCATAAAGTTTATCCTTTTCAGAGAGGACATAAGGCTTTGTGTTTCACTAGAAGGTTCAACAACTCTAGCATTCTTAGGCTTATCTTTTCCCTTATATACCATTACCGCAATAACTATCATCAATATTCCGAACAAGAATAGCAGTAATCCACCGTGAACAAGCAATCCTACCCTTGCTCCCGTGTACGTACCTACTATGCCCGGTATTGTAAATGCAATACCTTCTAGCACTCTTACATTACCTTTTCTCCAATGAATAAAAGCGTTAATATAAGCGTTTAACCCCACTGCAAGAGCTGTTGTACCTATTACTACATGGTCAATATAATTCGAGCTGACACCGGGTAAGTAAGCTAGTCCTACAAAGTATAATAACAAGGGTATTGCTAATATTGAACCTCCTCCACCTATAAGCCCTAGGCTAAATCCCACTAGAAACCCTGAAACTATTGAGAGGACATACTGAAGTAAAGTAAGTTCAAGCATAAGAGAGTTATTATTTTTTTTAGTTAAAAAACTTTAGTTTAAACAAAAGCAACTATTTTAACGTGGTCAATTTAATAATTCTCTAGATAGCAGTAGTCATATATCTAAACTGATCTGTCTCTCGTTAGTAAAATATAATCGATAAAGTTATTTTACTACATAATATGTTTAATATAATTAAATTAATAATATGTGCTTATTTATTTTAGTTTTGTAATTTTTAAATACTCGGACAATCCTTTTATACAACATTTTAAAAAACATAAGACTAAAACTTATATACGGTATTAAAGCAAGTTATTTTATGAATTCAAATATCTCAAAATATTATACAATAAAGAAAAGTGATGCATGTATATCAGGCTATGGGATATATGAATGCATAGAAGACAAATGTAAATTAATTGCTTGTACTGTCCCATCACCTCTGTCGACTGCAATAGATTTAACTTTTTATACGAAGTTTACTAAATACTAGACGGAATTTTTTAATTTTATTTTTATATATTTAATAAAATTTTAATAAAGTAATTTTTATAAGTTATATTGTAATCTAAAATTCGTTAAACTTATTAAAGGTTTAAATTAAACAGTTATCACATTAACTCTGAAAAACGTTTATAACCCCGTTTTCGTAATCATGCCCATGCAAAGACTAATTGTAGTAGATATGAGCAAAACAGATTTAGAAGAGATAAGGAATAAGTCAAAGGAACTATTAAAGAAGCTTAAAAGAAATGAGACCCTAATCCTCATGAGCGAAGTCGATATCTCGTATCTATTTAGGGGGTATGAAGTTGAGAAGGCTAAAGAAGAAGGGATGTGGATAATAAGTGTAAGAAGGAATTAGGTTATACTTTCTTCTCTACCTTTAATAATTGTTATTAACTGCTCCTTGTTAAGCAAGTGTTAGCCTAAAGAGCAACGGAATCGCTTAAGGGATCTAACGACCGAGGAAGTTACATTGCCCTTTAAAGCTTCATGGAGTATACTTTAACTGATGGATGTAATTAAACGTGCGAGGTTATTAAGCGGAGACGTAGTTGATATAGGTATTGACGATAAAAAGATCGTATGTTTAGGAGAGTGTAGAGGAGAAGAAATAATAGACGCCGATAAAAAGCTAGTTCTACCGCCTTATTTTAACATGCATTTCCATTTAGATAGTGTATTTCTTCAGTCTAAAAATAAGAGCGGGACCCTTTGGGAAGGGATACAGATATGGAGAGATATTAAAGAAAAACTTACCGAGGACGACGTTATAAAACGAGCGTTAGTAGCCGTGAAGCTCATGGTCGCATACGGGACATTATGGATCAGGACACATGTAGATGTGACAGAAAAAGAGCTCAGGTTGCTGAAAGCTATCCTCAAGGTAAAAGAACAAGTAAAAGAAATAGCAGATATACAAGTTACTGCATTCCCGCAAGACGGTGTTTACACAGACAAGGGTAATGACGAATTACTCTACAAGTCGGTTGAAATTGGTGCTGATAACGTAGGTATGATACCTCATAATGAGTTAACTAGAGAGGACGGTGTAAAGTCAGTAGAACTGGCTTTTAAAATAGCAAAGGAATTTAACAAAGATGTAGACGGGCATGTAGACGAGACGGACGACCCTAATTCTAGGTACCTTGAAGTAGTAGCTAAGAAAACAATCGAGAATAACTGGTACAACAGAGTTACAGCCGGGCATGTTACCGCAATGCATAGTTGGGATAGGGCATACAGGTTTAGGATATTACCGGTAATTGCAAAGGCAGGAATTACAGTTGTACCTAACCCCCTTATAAACGCTGTTCTTCAAGGTAGATTTGACGAGTATCCTAAGAGGAGGGGCCTAGCACCAATAAAGGAGATGATATCTCAAGGTGTCAATGTGGCCCTAGGTCATGACTGCATAATGGACCCTTGGTATCCTCTAGGGGCCGGAAACATGCTCCAAGTATTATTTATGGCTATACATCTAGACCAATTGACGGGATACGATGAGCTAAACTCATCTATAAACCTGATAACCTATAACGCAGCAAAGGCTTGGAAAGTTGAGTATGGGATAGATTTAGGGAAAAAAGCTAATTTACTTATCACAGATGCTGATGATATAATTGACCTTATTAGGTTTCTTGAGCCACCTAAATATGTAATTAAAGATGGGAAAATTGTAGCCAAAGACGGGAAATATATTCTCTTCAACGGTAAGTGGGAAGAAGTTAAGAAGAGACCTTGAATTCAGAAAGGCCAGGTGAAATCACCCGCTCTTACTCTGGCGATCTCATCACTTCTAATAACTTCAAGGGCCGCTTATTAATAATTTTATATAACCAACATGATCATGCATGGATCTAATAGATAAAAATAAACGGAGATTAAATGTATGTCATAGGCTTAATTTTCTTATTAGAACCCAAATATACATCAATTGGATCTGATAACTGCCTCGCCAAAGAAAATGCAAAACTACCTTCTCCAAATTTTTGTCCTACGATTTCCATCGTTATCCTCCTAACTTCTCTTTCATCTGCTATTCCTATCAGGTGCAAATACTCATGGAGAAGTACTACGTAGAGATACTCCTTAGATTTTATGGGGTCATTTTTCACTACTCCATAAGGTAAGGAGTTGACATAGATCGTATAATCATTAGCCTTGACATATCCTAGCACAGCAGGATTAAAAGGTTGCAACTTTACAATTGCATTAACCCTCTTACCTAATTTCCTAAAGACGTCCTCTGATATCTCGTCCAGTATGATTGAAAACACATCTGGCATAATATCTTAACTTAACACCCGAAATAAAGGACTTTATCCTAAACGCTTAAATGGGTTTTAACCGAAGTCGGTCTTAATAGGCCTCAACTCGTTAGAGCAAACGAACTTTGCTATATCTTCTGGTTCTCTGAAGTATTTTATTTCCACCACTTTCCTCTCATCCAGATAGTTAGGGAATATTTTTTCTAAATTATCTGTTGGCATCCCAGTATCCACTAATACTGCTATAGGTTTACCCATGGCATAGGCCATAGCAATTTCTATTTGAGTACCTACTCCACCTCCTAATGCTACGAGGACATCTGAGGACCTAACTAGCATTACAGACCTACACCTATATTCACAACCTGTATAGACCCTAACTACATTACCTGGAATTTCTATGTTTTCTCTCTCTATTGGTAGAAACATCACGACTTGTAGCCCTTTAGCTATTGCTTCATCCGTAACTACCTTCATAAGTCCCCAGTACCCTCCCAATAATATCCTAGGACTGCATGAGAGCGAACTAATAAACCTCTTTACTTTTTCCTCCGCATAAGTTGAAGGGACAGAACTATGAACAGCTATACCTAATTGCATACTAAGGAAAGCGAAAGGTGAGAGAAAAAATTTGTGAAAAACTTTTAGATTCAAAAACGTATGCCCACGTCAGTCAACTACGACTTTAGGTGCTTCTATTATCTCCGCTTCTCTCTTTTTCTTTTTGCTCATTAATTGGCTAATGGTCTTACTTTCTTCCTGTTGCACTATCTGTTGCATAATCGAAAAGTTGTTAAGAATATTAATAAACTTTGTTGACATGAAGAGCTCGTCTAAGTCCCCTTATTGTTAGGAGTCCTTTCACTGCTAAGGACTGAGGAAATTATGTCGGGGTTAAGGACTTTAGGTAATGTAACCCTTTTACCTTCTACCGTATAGATTATAATATCGCCCATATAGATTTTCCCTTCAATCCTCCTATTTTCTATAATTACACTCCTTATCTGGGTTAGGTCCAGCACTTTCCCGCTCGGTATATATAGTGCGCCACCTTTAACTTTATACGCATAAAATAATTTAGAAGGGATATACAAGCTCAATAACGTTAAAACAACTAGAACAATATCAACATAAAGTAATGAACCGCTAAACAATATTAATTGTAATACCAAAATCGGGACAAAACCTGCTAGAATATATAGTCTAAATAAAGATTTACGCTTATAAGAGTAATAATCGTCTATTATCATTCCTCATAAAATTGTGTAGCTCTTTAAAAAGATTTAATGATCATAAATTTAAAAGTGATGCGTCTAAGAACGTAAACTTTATCCCCTAGATCCCCAGGGTTTATACGTAGGTTAGCCCTAATAACTCTATAACCATCTAACTCTGGGGCCTACCGTAACCTCCGCCACCAGGTGTTTCAATTATTACCTCATCACCTTCCTCCAATTCAGTACTAAATTTACTCGGCATCACCTCAATTTTACCAGATTTTCTCTTTATTATAACACACCCTGTCTTACCTCTTTCGCCACCGTTAAGCCCCCAAGGACCTAGCACGAACCTATCCGCTAGTATTGAAAGCCTTAACTTATCTAAAGCAATAAAACCCCTAACTAACCCATCTCCTCCCCTAAACTTTCCTTTCCCACCGCTCCCTTCTCTGACTCTGTACGACGTAAAAAGAATGGGATAAGAAGACTCAGCAACCTCTATCGGAGTGTTCATAGTATTTGTCATGTTTACATGGACTCCGGAAACACCGTCAGAATTAGGTCTAGCACCGCTCCCACCACCTATAGTCTCGTAATAGGCCCAATATCTACCTTTATTGACACCGCCCATCATAACATTCATCATTGTCCCTGAGCCAGCTGCAGGAACTGGTAAAAATTTTGAAAGGGCGAGAAAAGTTACGTCCGCTATCCTCTGTGACGTCTCCACGTTTCCTCCACCTACTGCTGCGGGTTTCTTAGGATTTACTAATAGGCCTTCATCAGCTTTTACCTCGATAAATGAGTAAAACCCTTCGTTAGTCGGTATCTCCTTATTGATAGCTGACCTAATTGCAAAAGAGACAGAAGAGTACGTGACTCCTAAGACTGCATTAATCGGGCCTTCAACCTGCGGATGAGTTCCGCTAAAATCGGCTATTATCTTATAGTCAGATACTGTGAGCCTTAGCCTTATATTAACTAAGGAACCTTTCCATTCTAAATAGTCTTCAGCTTCATACGTTCCCTCATCCCATTTGGGTAAAAGGGATCTAGTATGTTCAATACTTCTTTCCCAAGCGTCAGTCACATTTTCCACCCCATACTTATCGAATAATTCGGTAAGTCTTTTGACGGCAAGTTTATTAGCCGAGACTTGTGCATTAAGGTCTCCAATAGATACCTCAGGCGTTTTGAAGTTCTCTCTTATAATCTCTAATACTTCTCTACCTAGAGGCAAAGGAGGTATTATAACCCCCTCCTCATACAGAGTGGACGCGTTAGGATTAATACTACCCGGTGCAGGACCTCCTACGTCCACATGGTGGGCTTTATTAATAACATACGCTACTAGGCTCCCACGGTAATAAACGGGAGTTATTACACCGATATCATTAAGGTGGGTGCCCGAAATATAAGGGTCGTTAAATATTAGAGTATCAGAGCTAACATAGGGTAATACGTTCTTTACAGCAATCTTAAACGACCCTAAATGGACGGGAATATGCTCAGCTTGTGCTACTATCCTACCTTGCTTGTCGACTATTGCACAACTATGATCCATCCTTTCCCTTATATTCGGGGATAATGACGCTCTTTTGAGAAGTACTCCCATCTCTTCAGCGATAAACGTCGTCGCTTTTTCGATTATCTCCCACTTCATGGTCTAAGACCTCCTAATAACTATTGAACCGTTTTCTCCTACTTCAAATTCCCAACCATCTTTAACTATTATAGTTGAACTATATTCTTCAATTATAGTAGGGCCTTTACCCCTAAACCCTTTGTTCAAACTCTCTCTTTTATATACATCTACGTCTACCCAGTCTCCCAGAAATACCTTTTTCTTGTAGACTTTAACCTTATCACTTGACCTTTCAGGAAACGAGAGTGCAATCAACTTCTTGACCCCGAAGACCCTCGCGAGCACCACTTCTACGGGGTAAGGTAAAGTATACCCATATGTAGCCATATACTTTTCCTCGAATGCCTTACGATAATCTTGGCCCTTCTCAACTCTCACCGTAAGCTCCCATCCTTGACCCTTGTACCTTGCATCTATATACCTGATAAAATAGTCAACATCATGGAACCTCCTTTCAAGTTCTTCAAAAGCCCTATCAACATCACCAGGGAAAGGAAGCCTAGCTTCAAATTTAAGGTCTGCAGCAAGCAACGATAACGCGCTGAATAAACCCGGATACGGTGGTACTATTATTTCTTTGACACCTACTTCCTCGGCCACATCAATTGCAAATTGTGGACCAGCTCCTCCAAATGCGAATAATACAAAATTCTCGGGGTCAAGTCCCCTTTCTACAGTAACCAATCTTATTGCCCTAGCCATTTCGATACTAGCTAACTTTATTGCGTCTTCTGCTACATCTAAAGGGTCACCTAATTTCGATATAGCCTCTTCGGCAGGCCTTATATCAAGCCTCATCTCACCGGAAAGGAGATCACCGATCCTCCCCTCTACTGCCATTGCGTCTGTTAATGTGGGGAATTTTCCACCTCTCCCATAGCATATGGGGCCCGGGTCTGCACCTGCGCTAATTGGCCCTACCCTTAGAGCTCCACCTTCATCTCTCCAGATTATTGTCCCACCCCCGGCAGATACTTCCGCTAAGTCGATAAAAGGGAACCTAACTGGATACCCTGAGCCTTTAATGATCCGCCCGTGGTGCGTCCTACCCCCTACCTCATATTCAGCCGTTATCTCTATTTCACCATTAACTATAGTACCGGCTTTTGCTGTGGTCCCGCCCATATCGAAGCTGATAACATTCTTATAACCTAACCTTTCAGCGAAGACTTTTGCACCTATAACCCCTGCTGCAGGGCCGCTCTCGATAATCTGAACAGGCCTTTTTACTGTTTCATCAAGAGTAATTAATCCGCCTGAACTCGACATAATATACACCTCATCAGCCAGGCTACGTAGTCCTTCTACGTACTTCGATACTATAGGCATGAGGATAGCGTTTATGACGGTAGTAGAAGTCCTTTCATATTCCCTCTGTTCAGGAGACACCTCGTAGGAGGCTACTACATATTTAAAGAACCTTGAGAGGTATTCCTTTACTCTGTATTCGTTCTCAGGGTTTTTATACGAGTGAAGGAACGAAATTGCAACAGCCTCGACTTTCTGCTCGAGAAGTGGATCTAGGTCTTTTAGATTGGGTTCTTTCAGTACTTTCCCTTCAGAAGTAACTCTTTCCTCTATTTCAAACCTGAGCTCTCTAGGTATTAACGGCTTTGGTTTTTCAAAGTACAAGTTATATAGTTCAGGTCTATTTTGCCTAGCTATTTCTATTATATCCCTAAAACCTTTGGTAGTAACTAAAGCAGTTCTTGGAAGTTCTAAGTTCAACTGTCCGAGCAAAGCGTTAGTAGCTATAGTAGTAGCGTGGAAAAGCTTGGAAACATGCCCCACTTTAACAGCTCTAAGCCCTTCTTGAACACCGATCTCTGGTGCCTTAGGCGTAGACAGCCCTTTGTAAAAGCTTAATGTACCGTTGTCCCTGAGGACTATTATATCAGTAAAAGTGCCTCCTACATCTACAGCCACGATTGACATTACATTACTTAAAAGATTTTCAGGAGATATTAAATGTTAATCTTTTAGAATTAAAAATTTTTTACAGAGACTGATACTCAATTTGCTCAAGGATCTACAAAAAATTAAGGCATAGGAAACCCACTAACCTCTCCACACCTTAAAGGGTATGGGTTCCTCCAAGTAATTCACAAGTCTGTGGTTTACCGCCTTTGCCCTCATTACTTCATAGGAGGTGGGATTTATCAGCCCACTCTATCCGTCCAGCGGTGGACCACAAGCCGTGCCTACAGCCCATTACTCCTCACCAGAGTTTCCCCTTTACCTCGTGTCTTAGGGGACTCGGGGGATATGTAGATCTGGGCAGGGGCACATATTGGCACTTGATAATTGCCCTACCACGCTGGCTTCTCTACATACACCGTGTTTCAAACCATTACCTAAGGTTAAAAAGGCTCCCAAAAAATTGAGGCTTGCAGATCGTTTTGTCATAAATACATTAATAATGGCTATCTTGTTCGACCTCTGATAACCTCTTATGCCTGGTTAACATGCAAAGGACAAATGTGCTCTAAAACCACAATAAGTACTTTAACGAGACAAGGGAGTGCATTAGCCCTATAAAGGCTAATAAGGTATAATTAATAGAATGTCTTGATATTCCTTACCATTTCCGTTTTCTGCTAATGTTTATTTTGTAGAGTTGTTGTTGTTTTTAACTTAATTTTAAAAATTATTAATAGGCGTGTAGAGAACGCTGAAAGGTGGTTTGAAAACAAAACTAATACTTCCGAATTTCTAACTAACCCAAAGCGTAATACATGATCAACACGCTGAATATTTGTTTAAAAATTATCCGCGGATATCGTAGTTTAGGTAAAGTTAGAGGAGTATCTAGCGTATAAAATACAATACACCCGGGTTATTTCCTAAGACATAGTTTTCCTAATTTTTTAGGATTGAGGAATAGATAACGCCTTATATATGAAATCAGAGAAACTTTCTGATGAGGACAGAAATTACACTTACTCTGGATGAGGAAATCCTAAAACAAGTAGAACTATATGCGTTAAGCGAAGGGATATCGCTGGATGACGCGTTTAATGACATATTGGAAAAATTGATATTGGATGAGATCTCTAAAGGCCATGACCTATCTTCAGGTTAAATAAATATAATCAAATCTTTTTTGGTAATTCTCTCAGTCAAGAGAATTCTACCCTGAACGGTCCTCTCTAAAACATCCCTCACAGCTTCATCAGGGTTCATTACATAGTCATCGCACTCTGTTATGTCTTCGCTTTCTATGCATTCATCGAAAGCCTCTTCCCTAGTTATCTCACCTAATTTGTACCTCAGGGCTGGTACTACTGTCCCCTTATGTACCGTAATGAGAGCAAACTTGGTCAGGTCACAATTTCCGAAATAACAGTCCACCATAATTTTAACGTAGGGTACGTACCTTAAAAGATACGAGTAAGCCTCGTATGCCACACGATCATCATTAGAAACAACATATAAGGCTAATGCTATAGCTTTAGTCTGAGGCACCACATCGACTTTATTCTTAACTTCATTCCATAGCTCTTTACTATATTCTGAAATATCCTGCCCTTTCTGCACCATAGTCTTAGCCCAGAGTATCCTGCAGTTTATCATGGTCTCCGTTATTTCCGAATTTACACAGTGAATGAGGTGCTTCTGAGCCTCGTCTGGAAGTCCGGCATAGACTAGGAACTTACCGATAGTGCTCTCGTAGTACTCTTTCCTGATCGTTAACCATTTGTCCGGTTCAACCCCTAAATACTTACAATATTCGGGGACTAACTTAGGGGGATTACTTAAAGCGCTCCTGATCCCTATGTCAAGGTCTCTATCATACCTAGCATTAAGTTCATCGATACCGCCGTCAATTAGTGCTACCTTACACTCTTCTATTCCCTCACTACAGATAGATGATATGACGGGTTTCGTATCTTGTAATGAGTCGACTAGATAGGGGAGAATAAGGCTTTTAGCTATCCAGTCTCCTTTATCGATTATTTTCTTTGCATATTCTGACATTCTATCTTTCAGGTAAACCGACATAACCCTCACATATACCCCTAAAGCCCTTAGCTCTTCCTTGTCTTCTGCACGTTCCGCATAAAACTTGCCTAAATATTCGTGTAATACTTGTGCCGGAAATTCGCCAGTAGCGTATTTATGTATGCTCCTGAGCACCTTTTCGGTACAGACTTTTCCTTCATCCGACGAACCATACCTAATTATATCATCTACCGAGTCCCCGCACCCCCTAAAGGGCATACGCAATGTTATCCTCCTAGGGTAAAGTACAGCTTGCCTGACACTGAGGGGGAGTTCGCCTCTTACACATAAGTCTGGACACCTCTCGCAAAGGTAACCGGCTTTACTCACAGTTACGGACACTAGGAAAGCTTGTCTTAAACACTCTTCATTAAAACCCAAAAGGATATCTTGGAGTTTACTTAACGCTTGTACTTCATCTAAGTCCTTCGCGTAATTTTCCAAGACCTCTTCGAACAATAGCTCTAATCTCTCGGAAAGTACATTATCGCCTATAACCGATTTCGGTAAGACACCCAATTTCCCCCTAATTTTTACCTTCAACTCGTCGAGGTTTAATGAACGTAGATACTCAGCTATAATGTCCTCGGGCCTTTCAAACTCTACCTTTCTCCCCAATAACTTAAGGTATTTTGCACCGACAGTATAGCCGTAACTAAACCCCTTCAGACTCTCTTTAACTGTACTTTCGAAGGAATTTCCTAACACCTCGTCCACTAAGTACCTTAGGTCAAGTTCAATTACCTCATAAGGGTAAGAGGAAAACAAGGGCTTAAATAGTCCCATATCATGTGTTACTATTATAACTTTATCACCACCCTTATCGAAAAAGTCCAAAACATTAGTCAAAGACCTCTCTGCGTCAAAGACCCTATAATTAGTTAGTGATGATTCCCTGTCGTAAACGTCTACAACTCCAACATACCCTTTAAATGAAATAAATTCTGAAGCGTTTATTGTCCTCAAGTCTACCCATTTTTTGCCCATTAGCACAGATTTAACATATGTACTCTTTCCTATCCCTTTACCTCCATAATATACGATGATTTTTTTATCAGTCAACTCATTAAGAAATAAGGAGTAGCTGTTATAATAACTTGATAACCGACCCAGTTTTACATGGCTGGTAAAAATTTTGAAGCCTTCTTAAGAACGGTTATAAAAAGTCCTAGTAAATAAAGAAGTTCTTATTCATAGAGGGTCAGTGTCAATTTGGTTTCAGGCTCCCTGACTACTTATGGTATCCCTGTCTTTAACCTAACGTCTAGACTAAAACAAGTTATGGTTCACTACCTAATATAGGGACTGTTGAGCGGATTCTCTCATCCTTTCATAGTAGTAATATACTCAAAAAGGCAGTTACAAAAATAATATATAAAATGAGGAAAGACTCAAAGTTTAGATAAAATTATCACGTCTTTCAATATTAGTACACGTTATTTATGAAAGCGAAATACTTATAAAAGTGGAAATCGTCCTTACTATTAATGTTACAGATTTTCGCTCCTTATAAAGACCTGGATGTCAAGTTATCCAGATTGGGACTCATTCAAGGATACGAGGAGTTTAAAGATACATCTTGAGAAGGTCGGAGTGTACGCGTGCCCCGTCTGTAAGGCAGAAATTAAGGGACATACTTTCGGAAGATGGCTGAAACATGCGAGGATGAAAAAGGACGAAGAACATAGAAAGTTGGTCGAGAGGTTCAGCTAGACAGAAAACTAAGGGGGTACACAGAGGCACAACTAGCTTTCACGGGCTGTATCATTTTAAAAACTTTTTTCTTTCTTCCTTATTTACGTGGCTATATTACCTTTCCGTACTGGTATTGACCGTTATACGTCTTCTCGGTAGGCTCTTCCAGTCTCATAAAGACTACGTGGTGTGTTGATGAGTTTTTCCGTATAGAAGATTTATAAAGACTAGTAACCGCTACCGTGATTTTACCCCTATAACCCGCGTCTATGACAGTAGGAGGGGCTATGAAACCGTTTCTTGCCATAGTGCTCTTTAAAGTCAATAAAGCTGCGAGGTCGCTGGGCATATTAAATTCCTCGCAAGACTCAAATAAGTATGTCTTAAGGGGGTCAAGGACAGCTGACTCACCGAACTTAATACTCTTTATTTCACTTTTTTTACTAGGTAATTCAGCTCCCCCTAGGACTTCATAGTAATACTCACCGCAGACTCTTAGGTCGTACCCGTTTTCCCTCACACTGTTTTGCTCGTAGTTTAAAATTACAGACCCTAATAGCCCCTTTATTAACTGGTGCGGTAGGATCATTAATTTAGAGTTTATAGCGTTGGAGTTTTAACACTTATATGTCATCCCGCGTTATTCTTTATCCACATCTTTACCTTATACTTTCCTTTGAGCTCCTCAGTTACCTCATACTGTATCTTTACACCGTTACAGTCCATAGTCGTTTTTATCTTGTCTTCAGAAAGTTCTAGAGACGGGGATGGACAATCGGACAAGTTAATCCCTAGACCAGAGATAAAGTTCTCTACTTTAGCCTTAGCATCATCTATACTAGAAGAGTAAAATTCGGTATAAATACCGTTATTACTAACTGAGGTAACCGTTATCCTTGATAATAATAAGTAGACAGTAAGCATTGATATCACTATACCTACTATTGAAAGTATCATAGTAAATACTGGTAAAATGTTACCTAATATTGGTGCTTTGATTACGTAGACGGAGACGAAAATATAAAGTGATGACGCAAGGACGGAAGAGATAAAAGTAGATACTAAACCCCTCCTAAGGTCTCTTTCAATAAAAGCGTCAATTAGACCAAATAATGCGGGACCTATCACCGGGATCCACCATAAGCCTATTGCAACTGGTATCTCGTACTGTAACTTCATACTGTCACACCTTCTCAACCATTACTTTTAAGCATTGTTTATAAAATTATAAAGAGATGTATTATTCGTACTTTTTATAAATTAGTTTATATAATAAACAAAGTTAAAAGTGTTTAAATATAATTTGAGGAAAACAATTAAAAAAAGGTTTACCTTGATAACAAGCCTGGTATTTAAAAACTATGCAAATTTAAAGTAAGGCTCTATCCCTTCAAATAAAGCACCTTCAAACACCTTAACCAGCATAAAGATCGGACTAGTTAAACTTTGTAAGGGCCTCTTCCCCGAACGTACCTCCATGAGCAGTAGTAAGGAAAATAAAATAGCTATGAGTCCCGCATATATGAAGGGTAACGAGTAACTTACTATATAAGCTAAGGAAGATACTATATACCCTATAGTCCACAGAGAGGCTTCGGTCAACGCAACTCTTATGGCACTCCTGAAACTCCTAGGATTTACGCCTCCTACTCCAGTGCTCAATACCGCTTCTGACAAACCATAATAAAACCCCCCGACAGATACGAGGGAGTTTATCACTACAGTTGAAAATATCAGCAACGAAATCGGTAGCGAATTTTTAGATTTCCACGATACCCACGTTAAGATTATGCCTACTATCTCCCCTATCTCGTAACTTAGCCAGACAGCTGATAATTCAAAGAACTTCACCTCATAAAGGAAGGGGAGGGCTAAAGACAAGGGAAATACAGAAAATATAAGCGGAAGTAAGTTAATATCCTCTTTTTGGAAACTCTCCCCTTCCGGATTAAGTTTGACCCAGTTTAACGGCAGTGTGGATAACATCATTATTGCCCCTGAAATTACAAAGACCGTCCTGACACCGGCATTAAGGACTATCATCCCCCCTATAACAGGTAGGACTAGTGCGGGTAACATCGATATTGCCCACGTCTTAGAAAATTGCTCTTTTTCAGCACTGCTAAGCGCGTAGTAGAAAAACGGGACGGATAACCAATATGAGTTGTAAAGCACTAACCCAATTACTGCTGCCAGTGGACTGTTTATCAACCCCATTATGAGTAATCCAACGCCAGAAGTCACTAGTGGTATTTTTATCATTAAGTTTACATTGGAGTTTTTAGCCAGTCGTAGTAGATTAATAAGGACTACGCCAACAATAGAACTTATTATATAACTAAGACCTATTAAGACCGGACTAGAAATAGAACTCTCAAGGAGAATAGTTAAATATGGAGAAAATAGATAGAGAGAGATCCCCCACAAAGTCCAGCTTATAGCTATATATTTTAACGTCCGCAATTCTCATCACCTCTATAGCTCTTCTCATCTCACTTTTCCTACTATATAATAAGACAGATAGTATAAATATTTTGCTGAAGAGTGGTCTCAGTATTCCTGAATCAAATTTTAAAATGTAATTAACAATATATTGCACATATCACTATTTATCTACAATTACAAATATCTTCTATAATTTATCTCAGTATATTAATATCCTCAAACAGTTAAATTTGCCTTTTTGTCATTAGATTCTGATGGAAAACGCTATAATTATCGTAGTAGGTGCTGATAAGCCCGGAATAGTAGCTGGGATAGCTACTAAACTGGCTGAAAATAACGCCAACATAATAGATATTTCACAGACCGTAGTCAGAGGGATCTTCGCAATGATCATGGTAGTCGACATATCCAAATGTAAAGTTAGCTTATCTGAATTAAGAAAACAGCTCCAAGAGAAGGGAAAAGAATTAGGAGTAGAAGTACATACTTACCACGAAGAAGTATTTAGGTATATAGAAAGGGTGTAGAGAATGAGGTACTCAGCAGATGAAGTAATAGAAGTCTTCAGGATGCTTAACGAAGAAGACCTCGATATTAGGTCCGTTACTCTAAGTATTAACACGTTGTATGCCATATCTGACGACATAGATAAGACCTTGAAAAAACTCGGATCTTTAGACAAGACGCTGGAGGAGTTCTCTTCAGCTGTAGATGAGGTATCGGGAAAATACGGAATTAAAGTAGTCACAAAAAGAGTAGCTGTCTCCCCTATCCAGTTCTTCTTAGAGGTCCTAGATGAAAAAGACGGCGTAGAAATTGCTAAGTTCCTTGATAAACTGGCTGAAAACAACAGGATCGATTATATTAGCGGTTATTCAGCCTTTGCCGATAGGGGGTTTACTAGGGGGGCCTTAAAGGTCATTACTACGTTATCCCAAGCCCTTAACTCCACTATAAGGCTTACTGGTATGATAAACGCCGCTTCAACCACCTCAGGAATGAACATTGAAGCTATCAAACTATTCGTAGATAAGATCTTTGAAATGCCTCCGTCTTCTTCCTCTAGAACTACCATAATGGCCAACGTACCACCCGATTCGCCTTTTGTCCCGTCCGCACATCACGGTTTAGGCATGCCGGAAGCTACAATAAATATTGCGGTGAGCGGACCGGGCGTGATTGAGGGTGCAATAAAGAGGAGTAGACCTAAAACTCTCCAAGAACTACACGACGTGATTAAGAGAGCAGCGTTTAAAGTTTCTAGGTTAGGTGAGCTAATAGGTAAAAGCGTAGCTGAAAAAATGGGGATAAACTTCACTACGGTAGACCTTTCTTTAGCACCGTCACCGAACGTAGGGGATAGCGTAGCTGAGATAATAGAATCTATGGGTATCGAAAAGATGGGCGGACACGGGTCTTTAGCCGCTTTAGCAATACTTATGGACGCCGTAAAAAAAGGTGGGGCAATGGCTACCTCAGCGATAGGAGGTCTAAGCAGTGCGTTTATCCCGGTCAGCGAAGATGCAATAATGGTCGAGAGAGCTCTGGAAGGTTATGTCGATTTTTATACCTTGATCGCCTTATCGTCTGTCTGCAATAGCGGTATAGACATGGTAGGGGTCAGTAAATCACAAGGTAAAGATAAGGTAATAGGCCTAATATCTGACGTCCTTGCACTTGCGATATCCCTGAATAAGATCTTGGGAGCTAGGATAATACCCGTAGACGCCCGCCCCGGGACCTATATAGACTTAGGAGGGCTCTTAGGTAAAATAGTCGTAATGAGGCTAAAAGATGTGGACGTAACGAGGTTTGCGTCCTATACCGGGTTTATCCCCAGCACGATCAAAAGGCTTGAACTGGGATAAAATAGGAGTTTGATATCTTACTCTAGGAGTCGTTGCGGTCTTAACTTTACTCACTAGTATAATCTTTTACCAACCCAACTCTTTCCTAATTGCCCCCTCGTACTGCTTTAGTTCGGGGGAAGACTTTACAAAATATTCAAAATACTCCCTGAAAATATCTAGTTCTTCTTTTGTCACAAACCCGTACTTTATCGCGTATCTTACATACTTCCACGCTCTATAGTTAAACATTAAGAGCTCAAGGTAGTACTCACGGTATTCAGGAGTTAAAATACCGCTCTTAAGAAGCCCCCTAAATATTTTCCCGTCAAAAAACCTCTCAAAGAAAATACCCACATACTGAGAGAAAAATTCTTTATCTAATATTGATGAAATCCTGCTAATCACTACCCACGCCTTCTTAGTCCTTATCTTCTTTATCAGCCCCGGTAACCTGGAATAGATTTCGCCTTCAGAGATCAGACCTACTTCAAGGAACTGCGGGATATAATACCAAGCTGTTAAATTACCCCTAGATAGTGCATTAAGGACGATTTCTTTAGCCCTCTTTTCTTTACTATGCTTTATAAGATATTTCCAAAAGTGCTTACGACGGACAGACCCTGACTTAATCGGGTACTCGTCTAGGACAGAAGCCGGGACTTTTAGATTAAGTCTTAAGACTACTTCCCATAAACCCTCATCAGTTACCAAAAGCTTAAACAGCTTAGAGCTATTTTCTACAAGTTTATCTAATACAATATCTGAGACCTCACTTAGCACTATCCACGCTTCAGGACTAATCAGAAGAGAATCTATAGATTCTTTATGGCTAATTATGAAATCCTTACCGATAAGACCTAATTTATATGCTGATACTATAACTTTCCAAGAAGCCAGTCTATTACCTATGTACACCTCCTTTGCTAAGTTATCTGCTAAACTTTTTGAGTCTTTGATACAAGGTATCAGCATATCTAAAACGGAGATATATTTATGAAAAAATCTAGCGTCCTTAACATAGTCGTCTACTTTATCACAAGAAGTATTAAGGATGAGCCTTACAGTGGTTTCATCGGGATAATATTGTAAAAGCTCGTCCAGTGACAAAGCCATTAAAAATGATCTGTTAACATAAAATTAAAATGTTAAATTTGATCCTTATCCAAAATAAGTCAAAATAAAAAAGAGTTAAGTCCTTAACTTCTTTTTAATCAGAACGTTAAAACGGTATACCCGTCGTCTACAAATTTCACTATTACATCAGCTCCCCTAGAGACCTCATTTACATACACTAGGTCTTCTTTACTTACGTTGTAGTTCTTCATCGCCATTTCGCACGCATATACAGTAATACCCATCTTAGTAAGGTTTTCAGAGGCCTTAGAAACCACATTTGATATCTCACTCTTCTTTGATAGGGCATTTATACCAGGGCCTAAGAAGACCATTTTTACGTCTTTAGCACCCATCATTTTTAACCCTTGAGCTACATTCACCGCGGTATTTACATTTAATTGGTCTTGAGATTTAACTACTAGTAGGAACTTGGCCATGAGGGGATATTACGTTTTTACTTTTTTAAATTTTTTTATTAAAAAGAAAATCCTAGTAAAAACCTCATTTCTCGCTATCCCTATCAAACTCACAATCCTTGCCAAGAAATCCTTCAAGAGATATAATAGGACGACCACAATTAAATACGCCACTGCATATACATAAGATAGAGTAAGTTGCTTGCTTAAGGAGTTTACAATGATGATATTCTTTTCTTTTATAGTGTTAAATTCTATGAAACCAAACGAATTGTTTCCAACCTTTCCTTTAACTGTCCAATACGGACTGTAGGCAAACGTAAGCAAAAGGTGCTTAGAATTAACACCACATACGAGGACTTCATTACCCTTTATCTTAAAATTAACCGGCACAAGGATTTTACTCAGATTTTCATTAAGGTTAATAACACTACTACTGGCATTAGTCTCATAAACATAAGAAGTATCCATTTTCACTTTATATATTAAGAACGGAGAGTAGTTTTCCACGAGTTTTACCAGTCCTAAGTGTTGAAGGACATTCAAAGACTCTGTGTAGTTATAAGGTGGAATATAGTCCATAGTTATGAAGCCCCTAGTCTCAGCGTCACATTCAATAACGATATACTTCACGTTAAATAACAATAACAGATCCTCGAGTTCTTCTACGGCAGAGGTAACGTTTTTCTGCCTATCGAGAAAATAAATTAAACAATTTAGCTTTACTGTTAGATTTTTAAATTCTCCGCTGGAGTAAGTACCACCAGCAAGCAGTGGGTGGGATAAAAAGTAGATGAAAATATTATTACCGTAATACCACGAAGTACCATACCACCCGCATACAGGGAAAGGTAACAATAAAACCGTGAACTGCCCTTTTTGGTTATTAAGATATTCCACAGTTTCTATAAATTGTTGGGGAATTGTTATCCTACCTTGGTTATAAGCCATTAGTACGGGGTATGGGAGAACAAGTCCTATGATAATAAAGGTTAGAAGGACAACTATTATTCCCTTTCTTACCGTCAGAAGGTTATCGAAAAAACTGGAGACCAGATAGGTAAAGGGTAAGGAGAGTACGGGAGAAAGGAATAGTGGTGAATCCCTTAAAGGTGCAAATAATCCGAAGTGCGATACCCCGTACTCGACCAACGGCTTAAAGGGAGTCGTTTCAGATGATAAAAACCCTACACCTATTAGCCAAATCAGAAAGAAAAACATTATATCGTTTTTATTTTTATTCCTCACTTTGATTATAGTTAAGCCGAGGAGAATAGGCACTATCAGCGAGAGTAACAAAATATATAGAGGATAAGCCGTATATCCGACAGCACCTAGAGTCCTAACAGTAAGTGTAAAGGGGACATATGACTGAATCCCAAGATACGTATAGTAGGAGACATTTGTAATTTTACTGAATGTCTCGATAGTAGGAGCTACTGCGATCTTAAGCCAATAAAGTTGCCCTAGAGTAACTGACGCAACTGTTAATGATACTTTCCAGATGTTCCTTAAGAAGTACGTTAGGAGTATAACTAAGTACAACCATATAAAAGGGAAAATATCACCAGAAGCAGAGAGGCTTATAAAAGATATTAAAGAAAATAGTAAGAAGAACTTACTAAACTGAGTTCTACACCTAGTATAATACACGACAAGATATGTGAGCAAAGGCAATGTAAAATAAACAAACTCATCGTTTAAGAAAATAGACGACGAAATAGAACTTGACGAAAAAATATACCATGTAGAAGAGTATATAAAGGCGCCTAAGAGTGAAGCAAGATTAGAGAAGTAGATTCTGTTAAGTTTATACGTGAAAATACTCCCGGCTAGCATCAAAGTAAGAGTGAAGACTTGCTCTCCGTAAGCTCCGAACAGCTCGAAAGGGACAGTTAACCAGACCACCCAGCTACCGGGGCTTAAAGAGGGTTGAAAGCCGTAAGGGTAGTTAGTATAAGGGTATACAGTCCCCCACTCCAGATAGTTTAAGCTCATATGTGGGTAAATAATAAAATCCTGGTCTCCAGAGTAAATAACATGCCCTTTAAAAATGAGAGACGAAACTAGCAAGTCCCATAGGAAGATCGAAAAGTATACTAATGCACTTCTCCCCGGTTTTATCTTTACCACGTCATCAGTTAACTTTTACTCCAATTTAAAGCTAATAGCAATTTAGGGAAAAACCTAGACTATCCCCTTAAAAACTCAATTATTTTAGCTTGAACTTTCAAAAACGTATTAGTATAAACGATAAACCTAAGAGGTGAGTAAAACATCCTCAATTTAACAATAGAAAGGAACATTAAAATGCTGACCCGCATAAGATCCTTCGAAATTTTACTATTAACTTCATCGTGATGATATTCTGCTGTTACCTGAACGATCTTGTACCCTCTTCGCTTAAAAGCGTAAATTAAATTAACGTCAAAGAGGAGGTCACTGATTATAAGTTCGTCAAGTACTTTTAAAGCCTTATCCCTACAGACGAGCTTAACACCTGCTTGGAAGTCCTTTATATCGCGGAGTGATGGGAAAAACAGTTTAACAGTAAGTTTAAAGGCCTTGTGCAAAAATTTGCGCAAATAAGTCTGTTCCCTGAAGACACGGTTGACCAACACCATGTCCGCGTCTTGTTTAAGCATCTCTTCGACAGTTGTCATAGACACCGGTACATCAGCGTCTATCAGTAGAACCTTTTCCGACCTAGACATTTGAATGCCCTTCTTTATAGAGCCTCCTTTACCCAACCTGACCTTATTTACCTCGATCACTGCCCTGTTATACCGCCTTACTATATCTGGTGTTTTGTCATTACCCTCAAATACTACTATAATTTGCGCATTAGGAAACTTAGAGGTCAATTGACGTAAAGCTCTGTCTATTCTCTTTTCCTCATTATAGGCAGGTATTATTATTGAGATCATAACTATTATTGCTTTAACTATCTCTGTGGAGTCTATATAAAGGTAGCTGATTACCAATTTAATTTAGAACAGAACCAATACTACCCAAAAGCCTTTTTCTTACGAAAATAAACATAGAATTATTTATTGTTAAGGATAGAATCCTCCCCACTAATACTGGAAGTCTGTTTAGCATTTATTGAAAAGTTTGGAATAGCGAGTATTACTTTAAACACTTATGTTATTTACTTATATCCTAATTTTATGTTAAGTCCCTTAGGGTTCGAAGCCTTAATCGTGAAATATATAATATCACGTATCTAAATCAAATTGCTAAGGCATCCCCTGCAAATTGAAATACTCTCTCCCGAATTAGTATAATTATACGCGTGTAATTAATCCAAATAAGTACTCGTCGGTAATAATAACGAGAATAACAGTAATATTATTAAGTTGTAAAAAATTAGTGAATAGGTGTTCCAAACAGCAATAGCCCGTGCAGTTCGCAAAACCCCCGCGGAGAATGGCTTTACCGAAACGCCTCCCCACCACGAGGTTAATACCCTTGAGCCACTCCCACAACTCCTCTAGTTCTCATATGTAGCCGGACACACCGCACTCGTCCACGACAACTACACCCCTCCCAGCTAAAGACACCAACTTATCCGACTCTTCCCTCTCCACCCTAGTTACGCTTTAAGCGTACTACACAGTACCATCTCCTCACCACATTCCCAGAACAGCAATGGTGCTGTCCAAGGCTCTGACACCGCCAACAATAACCATTTCTACATTCCCACAAGCTTACTAGGGGCTCCCAGTAGCCCTCCTCGTCCTCTCCCTTAGCAAAGGTGATACCGAGGACTGACCTCTTTCCGTCTGGTGCTATTCCTATGGCTATGATGAGTACTCCTTTCCTTCTCTACTTCCTCCATGACCTTAGTATCATTTTAGTAACTGCTTTAGAGTTTCAATAAGCCGGCAGTGTCTTCTAAATATATGGCCCCGCAATCACAAGAAACTTTTACTACCTTTAGTGATAGCGGGTCTAAAACAATCCTAGTATAGTGGGTTAATATAGTGGGTTAATTTGAACTAGACTTGCTCTGGATGTCTGCGGAAATTACTACACCTCCGGATAATGTGTAAAACGTCTATTTTCTCGATCATGTATCTGGGGGATTTGCATGGAAATTATTTTGTATCGAGATACGATATAAACACTTCTATTCAAAAATTTTCATATCTCGAATATCGATACGATTAACATTCTTCTATCGACGAAGTCTCACCTTTAATTAGTCTGGTTGAGCATTCTAACCCTCTCTGACTTAATTGATAAGTAGTAGGTTCTCTAATAGGGTGTAACGTCAGTAGTCCTCTTTTGATTAATTCTTTAATGCACCTCCTTACATCTCCTCTTAAGTGCCCTGGAAACCTCCTTAATATCACTTCTAAAGGGACGTGGGCAGATAATGAACCGTTGCTAGCATTATAGACTGCTACTAATCTTGCGTTAAGTGTCTCGATACTGCATTTAGCCATTTTCTGCCAGAATCATTTTATTCATAGCAAGATTTGTAAGTCTTTATCAGAAAGTGATAATCATGGAAAGTAAACAAGTGGAAAAGGAGTAGTTTTTGTAAGTAAGGTTTCCGTAACTAAGAGTAAGAAAAACAGGAAAGAATACATTACTTATAGGATAACCGTCCCTATGGATAAGACTAAGGAGCTAGGACTAAACGATGGAGACTATTTGTTAGTAAAGGCTAAGAAGGCTAAATGGTATCACCTCTTAAATTGGGAGGAAATGAAAAACGCTTACAACATGCTACCAGAGGACGTGAAAAAGGAAGTTGATGAACTGAATTATAAATAGGGTTTCGACATTTCCTTGGTCAAGAATATAATAGCTTTAGGTAAATCGGCCTCAGTTTTTGCGGTTTCCTCAACTCCCTAATTATAAGAAAGCGACTCTGTTCCATCAATAAGGTTTTATGTTCCATTTACGCATTTATAAAGAGGACGTAACTCTCTTTCAATTTTAGAGAAAGAATACGCCAAGGCCGGGATTTGAACCCGGGCCACAGGCTTGAGAGGCTAGATAGCGTTTCAGTGAAACGTCAAAAAGAAACGTGTTGTGTTGCACGTTGAAGTAGAAGTAGGATCACGATATGAAAGAAAAGTAGAATAGAATAGTAGCAGAAAACGTAAGGTGTTTCAAAGCGTTAACTCCCCAGTTAACGTCAAATTCCTTATTATCACTTAGCAAAATGTAATGGAATGTCTATATAGTTTAGACATTCTAGTGTTAAGAGAGTATAATATCTAGAATATGTTTCACTACATCATTTAATTTTAAATCCGAAGTATTCAATACTATCTTATCTAAGCCGCAGTTTTTAGGGAAATCTATAAAGCACTTTTTACTCTCATACCAATCATAAATTTCAAGTGCACTAGCAACAGTAGGCCCTTCTCGTGTTTCTTCATATCTTTTTCTAACCCTCTCTTCAATATCTTTCTTAGTAGCGGTAAGTCTGAATAAAAATATTTTAAATCCCTTCTGTCTTAATAGTTCAACCCACTCATTAGGTTTAGAAGTAGCACCGTCACCCCACGCTAACTCTATGAGTATACACTGCGGGTCTCTGGATAAAATATTCTTAAGGTTTATATATTTTCTATTATTACGCTGTTCTTCTTTGAAATCAAATCTGTCAAGGATTTCTAATTCACATTTAATATGATATTTGTCAAATAAAACCCTCTCTAATTCCTTTATTACTGTAGTCTTACCTGTACCCGGAGGACCCCTTATAATAATTGCAATCTTATCCATCAGCTTTCACATTAAGGTAGTATTTTTAATACTTCTTCAGCTAATGAGTCCCTTTTAATGTATGTGTATATTTCATAACTAATTAGTGCAACTGACAGTGCTATAAACATGTAAACTACATCTAAGACTAAAGGTAATATATCCTTAAATGGGTCATAAGTCTCAGTTATTCCGAATAGACCTATATATGTTTCACGAAAGTTTTTCATAAAGAAGTACATGGCAATTATAAAAATATTGAGTACAACCAGTGCTAATCCTGGATATATGGGATTATAAATTAAGGGAGTAGCGACTATCCTGGTCCTTGAATCTTGAGGGTATAAATAAAACATTATTTTCATTGTGTCTCTTTCAGCGGAAATCGTCTTGGGGTAATCTTCCGATTTTATCGTATACCCTGAAGCTAATAATATTCTTTTTAGTTCTACATACGCCGAATTAATATCCATGTTTACAATTCTTTCCTTCATTACTCTCACCGTTTAAAACATCTCGTCTTTTCCTTTAAGACAGTATTCTCTAAACTTCTTACCACCGTATTTTTGCCACGTACGGTAAATTAACCCTCTCTTATGCAGTCGTGTCAGATAAACTAAGAGTTCTTTCTTCGGGATTCCCGTCTTTTCCTCTAAGCGTTCTAAAGTTGCACATCCATGGGATAATATTATCAATATTTTCTCAGTATTCTGGAGTTTTTGCACAATTATATATCGTGAAAATTTTCCTTAATAAACCTTGAGTAGGATTAATAGATATATTAATTTCCTTACTGCGCTGCAAAAAACTCTATTGCTTAATCCCTCCCCTCAGGATTAACACATTTGTTAATGTTATTTCCCTTGACGCAAGAGCCCGCTCTTTTTCTTAAGAAATACGGGATCCGAGCAGGATTAACGACAACCCGAGGAGTGTACTCATAATTTTTTATCTCCCTCTCTAGTTTATTATCAGTGTTAAATATTATGGCCAGAGTAGACAGAGTTTATCAGCTGATTAAGCTCCTCCTTTACGTCGCTAAAGAGGAGGGAGTTGAGGTTACTGCAACAAAGCTACAGAAGATATTCTTCTTACTTGAGAAGGAGGGAGGAGTTGATTTAGGCCTTAAATTTACGCCTTGGTTCTTCGGCCCCTACTCAAGTCTACTTCAAGACTATATTGATAAGCTAATCGAAAAGGGAGACGTGAACGTTGAGGAGCAAGAGGTAAAAGACGTATTGAGCAATCAGGTAGTTGGGTATAAGAGGGTTTACGTCCTCAGTTCAGACTTTAACGCCAGTCAGGACGATAAGAGCATCGAGGAGTTCTTTAGAAAGTGGGTTAGGACGAGTAGAAGTGAGATTTTAAATTACGTATACAGAAAGTATCCGGAATACGCTAAGTATTCCCTAATTAGGGATAAGATTTTGGGAGCCCTTAATGAGTAAAAAGAGGAAATCGATTTTTGTGAAATTTATCAGCGACTCTCTAACGTTTCTTGATGCAGCACTTAGCATATACGACAAGTTGCAGAGCGGCAAGGAGCCGTTCTTTTCCGACGTGAGGTCTTTAGAGTATCAAAAGATTTTCAACCTGGCAAGATCTTTCGAAACTTTGAGTAAGGCCTATCTCTCCGCATACGGTGGATTAATTACATATCCAGCTCTTTTAGTAGCCAAAGCCAGAAAAGGAAGCCAGGATACTTCCAGATACGAGCAGAAGGTTATAAACTCCCTAGAAACGTTAGTAAAACAATCTTTAGACGAGAAGAAAATTAAGGAAAATTTAAGGCACGACCCCGTAGGTAAGTCCCAAATTCCAGCCCTTTTGAGAGCTACAGCAAAGTTCTTAAAACAATTAGGGGAAAGGGAAATTGCGAAATTATATGAGCAAGTTGCAGATTATTTGGAACAGGGCAACAGGACTTACATGCAGTTGCTAGAGATAAGAAAGAGAATACTTTCTGTAATTCAGCTGAAGAAAGCTCACGAACAACTGCTCGATATCATTGAAAAGTGTTTACAATCAGGGTCTGAGGACGAGATTTGCAAAAACTTGCCCAGCGACGCCGAGAAAATATTCGGCGTTTATAAGGAGAAGCCTTACCTAGTTGATCAGATACTAACGATGCTGGACTTAGGAATTCAAGAGATGTTTGACGCCATGGTTTACACGGCCTATCTAGCTAAGGCCGCTTCAATTGCAGATTATAGCGCAGGTAGGGATGAAAACGATGAAAAATACTTAGAGGAAGTGAGAGATCATCAGAAGGAAATTATTGAATTTATCATGAAATACGCACAAATAAACAAGGAGTTTGTGAAGAGCGACGAGTTGGACGAATTTATGAGGGAAATTGAGGATAATGCCAGACATCACTTCTCTAGGGAGAGTTGAGCTACATTACAAAAGTTTGAAAGCCTTGCCCTTTACGGTAGGCCCAAAATCTAAATAGTAAAGATAATTATCAAAAGATAATAGGGGCCATTTACGGATCCATTGCAATTTCTATTTGTCTTATTGAAGTGGTATTTTAACTGTTAAATTATACGTCAAGTAAAATTAATACTAAAATGTCGATAGGACGGATAATAAGGGGGTTATGACTTAAATTAAATAGAACATCATACGAGTATTTAGATCATTTGTAATAGAATTATATTAATTCGATAGAGAGTATTTCAATTTGTAATAGAGGCATGAGCGACCCTATACTTTCGTATATCAAATATTAATACGGTAAAGGAATCTTTACCGTCTTCTTTCAATTCTACGTCTTTCGTTCTATTAGAATAAGTATTTAAACCTACATTACTTAACACTCTTCAAATGCCTTCATTTTACGTAAGTTCTAATTTCTATGTTAAAGAGATTAAAGGTAAGTATTATGTTTACGTCATAGAGAAGGACAAAGAGGGTAAGCAGAGGCAACATTACATAGGTCCTTTAGAGGAGATAATAGAAAATTACATTAGTATTGGGGGCAGTGGGGGTGTCCCCCACACGCCGCGGCCGGGATTTGAACCCGGGTCAGGGGCTCGACAGGCCCCCATCCTAGACCGCTAGACTACCGCGGCAATTATCTTTACCACTGAAAATTATTTAAAGTTTACGTGAATACATTAAAATCAAGACTTAAAGGGCTGTGAAGCTTCTCGATTTAGAGTAATGAACACCGGCTAAATTATTTATTTCCACACTAGTTCCAGACCGGTTTAAGTACCTTTTGTAAAGTTTATTTGCCTTAATGAGACGGTATATTAACGGTTAATTACATACCGAGGGAAGAGGAATGATAATACAAGGAAGCTAGTGAGACAGACAATAAGGATATTATAATTTTAATGACACAGAACATTCGCCTATATTGCATTATTTATACGTACGGTTATACTAATTCGAGAGAAAATATTTCAATTTAAAATGGACGCCTTGGTGACCCTGAAAATCCCAAACGTCCAAATATTCTCTAGAAGGCGATTTTAGAAGGCATTGATCGAAAAATTGAAATTACAAAACTAAAATTTATAAATAAACAATAAAGACATACTCACATAAAAGTATAAAAAGCTTAAATAGTTAAGTATTGTAAAAATTTTTGCCATGACGGATCCATCAGGGAAATCACCAAAAGGTTCACCTGATATATATTCTAAAGTCGCGGAACTGACGGCTAGGATTGATAGATTACCTACTATGGTATTACCGATCTCAGTGATCTTAGCGTTAGCTTTCGGCTACTTTATTGCCCTATATGACGTGATCGACATAGGTGTGGCGTTTTCCGGGACCTCTTTACCTTATACGGGGCTGACCTCATCGCAAGCATCTACTGTGATCTCAATGGGGCTATTCGGCTACATCCCCGGGGCTATAATCCTAGGGTACTTAGCTGATAGACTGGGGAGGAAGCCGGTGTTAATGTTGACCGCTTTACTAACCGCGGTAGGTAGTCTAGGTAATGCCTTGTCTTTTAATTACCCTATGTTCCTCATATTTAGGTTTATAACGGGTATGGGGATTGGAGGTGACTTAATCCTAGTACCTACATATATAGTAGAGATGGTACCGGCTGTGAAAAGGGGGCAATATTTTAACTTAGTGTATATAGCCGGGTGGGCTGGGTTAGGACTAGGGCCTTTCTTAGCATCGGTAATAGACGTGCTTAACCCCGCAATTGGTTGGAGGGTGATCTTCCTCATAGGTGCTACATTAGCGTTTATAGTCCTAGTGATCAGGTCCCACGCAGATGAGACAGTAAGGATGTTAGCCTTGAAAGGAAAAGTGGATCAAGCTGAGGCCTTAGTGAGGAGGATGGAGGAAGAAGCCAAAGTTAAGGCTAAAGTGGCTGAACTACCTCCTTATAACCCACTTCAATACAAAGTAGAAGAGAAAAACCCGCTTAGTGTATTCCTAAATAAGAGGTACGCTATCAGGATAATCACGGTCATGACATCAATATTCTTCTTCTACTTCGGGGAATACCCTTACTTGACCGAGTTCTTATTGTGGATTAACGGTATATACGGGAGTAATAAGCCTTTAATTAACGAGTATACGGTCTTGTACGGAGCTGCTGGAGTAGGGACATTTTTAGGAGCTATTGCGTTGAGGTTTATAGTAGAGAAGGTGAGGAGGGCAATACTGACTACTATTGCTTATGCAGTAGGCATGCTCCTAGGTGTGTTATTATCAGTCTATTTCGTACTCCAAGGTAACACAACGTTAGCTTTCATATCTATGTTCCTGACAAACTTTATAGGAGTTGGTTGGAGCAACCAGATGAACTATTTGAACGGTACTGAGAACGTACCTACCTATGCGAGGGCAACGTCTTTTGCATTTTCCGACGGTTTTGCACACTTAGGTGCCGCTATATCCACAGCGATAATTTTAGGGTTTGTACCGGTACTGGGTTCACTAAATACGTGGGTGTTGTTCCAAGTCCCTATGGTAATCATGGGGATTATCCTGATATTTGTATTACCGAACACGATCGGGCAAAGCTTAGAAAAAGTAAACGAGGCTGAAGCTGGGATCTAGAAAAAACAAGGTATAAGACAGTATTATAATTTTTTGCTTTCCTCCTTAAAACTAGTAGATTTAATCAAAATATGTCATTCTATGTTTTTTTTTGTTTATAAACTATCTAATATAGTTACTGAGTAATTAACAACTTATTATTTACGTATAAATATGTAAAAAAGACCAAAAACCATTTCTTGGAACGTAATAGGGGTAGGGAGGTTCAGATCTTCAGCATGACTAGCACGGCGTACCAATACCCAGGCTTCATCAGTTACGACGCAGAGGCTAAAGTGTTATACTTATTACTCAAAGTCTACCCGTCGGGTAACCTCAACAGCTTGTACATGAACGTGACGATAGAGTTCCAGTTCGTCACTCCTCAGCAAACCGTAGACCTTAACGTGACAGCCCCCGTAGTAGTCTCAGCCCTTGCAGTTACAGTCATGGTATACCCGCCAGAGTCAAAGCGGGCAAACTGTCAGTGTAATCAACGTCACTACCGTAAACTCCTCCTTAAACTTAGGCTATGTAGCGGCGTTGGCACCGAAGACGGAAATAGACGCCGAGAGGTTAACTAACGGCTTTGTGGCGTTACGCCGTTACCGTGAGCGTAGCTACTCCAACTACCTAGTATATCTGCTTTACCGCATTTTTACTCTTAAAAATAAGACAATTTTCATGACTTTGTCCATAAATAACTGTGTACTAAGATAGTGTGAAAGTTCGTGACAGAAGATAAAGGTAGCTAATTTAACTTACTCCGTATCGACAAAGGTAAGCCTATTCCTCTAGCTCTGGGACTATAGAAAAGGAATGCCTTTCTAAGCGTCGATTTCCTTTCCTATAAGTTTCTTTACTTCTTTTTCTAGCCACAAGTCCCTCCTAGTTATAAAAGTAATAGCTACACCACTTTTACCCATTCTCCCGGTTCTACCTATTCTGTGTATGTATGTCTTTAAATCTTGCGGGGCGTCAAAGTTAATCACCTTATGGACTAAAGGGATGTCCAAACCCCTAGAGGCCACGTCTGTCGTAACTAAGACGTCATATTCACCTCTTCTGAACGCGTCGATGTTCTGGTTCCTTACCCTTTGCGGGAGGTCTCCCCTTAGTTCTACTGCGTTATCTAGCATTTCCACGAGTTTTGCGACCCTACTCCTAGTCCTTACAAACACAATAATCCCTTTCTCTTCTTCTTTCCTTAAGCTCTTTACTTTAGACCTCCAGTCGTCTTCTACTTGCAGGAACTTATGCTCAACGTTAGCTAGGCCCTCGCATACATAAACCCTTTCAGGGTTTGTAACAAATTTGGACGCTAGTTCTTCGATTTCTTTAGGAATAGTAGCTGAAAATAGACCTGTAATTTTCCTGTTGGATGTATGTGACAAGATCATCTCTACATCTTCAATAAACCCCATATCTAACATTAAGTCTGCCTCATCTATTATAACTACTTCAAATTCCTCGAGGTCTATTTCCCCCTTTCCCCACAAGTCTAAAAGCCTCCCTGGGGTAGCTACCACCACGTCAGCTCCCTTTAACTCCCTAAGCTGTTTGTTGTAGGGCATACCACCGTATATCTCGGCTACTTTAACCGACTTATACTTACCAATAGACTTTATATGGGATGAGACTTGTCTGGTGAGCTCCCTAGTGGGTGTAATTACTAACGATTTGTACCCTAATTCTACTATAGGGATACCAAAGGCTGCAGTCTTCCCGCTCCCTGTTTTTGCCCTTACTATTACGTTTTTCCCGTTAATCATTAACGGGATTGTCTTTTTCTGGACCTCAGTAAGCTCGCTGAAGCCCATATCTTTCAAAGCTTTATCTACTTCTTCACTAAACATAAACGCTAAGTAGTCCCCGCTACTAATAAGCTTATAGGTGTACCCAAAATTAGTGCAAGAGATCATCTAGCTGCTAAAAGGACGTTTCTAGCCTGGGTTAGGACATCAATAGCGTTAATGGGGTTTGGTTTCGTCATAGCAAAGTTCCAGATCTTTTTACACGTCCTAGCCCATGAACCTCTGTCTTCTAACTCATTAGTAGGTGGTGTTATAATGATAGTAATGGGTATTGCTACGTTATTATACGGTTTTTATGAATACTTACAAGAGGAAAAGCAGCTAAATGCAAACAAATTTGAAGTTAGGCTTACCCCCATGTGGGTTTACACGACTCTACTCACAGTCTTAGCAGTAGCACTTGTAATAAGCCTTTACATAAGTGAGTACCCATAGACCCTCGGTGTCTTAGGCTTAGCGTTCATGTTAAGTATTATTGCTCTCTTTATTGTAACGGGGATTTCCCCGTTTAGCTTTATTTCGTTTCCGTTAATTGTAGCTAAAATTTTAAAGCCCCCTGCGACTACGTGGACGCTTGTGGCATCTGAAGACCACTTAAATTTAGTATAGCCTGAAATTACGTTAGTGGTCTTGACACCAGGTTTCACTAAAGCGGTTACTCCTTCTATATCTTCAAGTTTCACGTTCCTAAGTGCGAAACCTATCCTGGTTCCCGGTAATACACCTTCTTGATCCTCGTCAAGCACTTGGATACTTTTGACCTCGACTTCTTTTTTCATAGGTAAGGCTATTAACTTGTCGTGTGCTCTGACTTCCGTTAGAGCGAAACCTAAGACTACGACGCCGACACCTTTAACGTTAAATGCCCTATCAATATATACGTAGCCTAGGTCGCTTACCGGTTCGTCCAGTTCGGTGAAATCCGAGACCATATTCACGATCGATAGTTCCTTAAATACCTTGTTAAAAGTCTCCTTATCTGGAGGAGGGACTACTACACCCTTTAGTCCTGAAGCTTCAGCTAATAAAGCCAGTTCACCTTCAAGGGATGTAAGTTGGTTCATGACTAGGTAGAATGAGGAAGATATAGAAAGGGCTTCAGCTTGGTCTAATAATTTCTGCGGTGTTAAAACCGATCTTATCAGATCCCCTATCTTCCTATAGTAAATGTTGTTCTCGGTTTTTTTACCCAATTTTTCAGCAGTGGTCTTTGCAAGCTCCTCATTTGACGCGAGGACAGTCGTTATTGAACCTTTAAGCATATTAGGTGTGTAAACAGCAGGGGAATTTAAAAGACTAATGTAAGATAAGCGACAAGGAAATAAACAATCATCAGCATTATTGATTCCTTGAGACCTAAGTTCTTGTCCATGAGGATGAAAATGGCGAAAGTATTTGCTATTAGTGTTGCTACGACCTCGTTCATCCCGAGCTGGAGGTTTACATCATTAAAAATGCCTACTATTGCGAGTAATACGGTTGCGTTCTCTATTTTACTCCCAACAAAGTCAAAAATAGCGAGCGAACCGCCTTTCTCTGAAGTATATGTTAACCTAATAGCCGTAATTGTCTCTTCCAGTTCTCCAGCTAGAGGTGTGAGGACTAGGGCTAACCATATGGACGGGATATGTAAATATGCTGACAGCCTTGCTACGTCGTTAACAAAAGGTTCTGAAAAAAGGATTAAGAGGAAAGCTCCTACGACTAGGTATAATGACGCTTTAACAATGTCCTTACCCTCGATTTCCTCTTTATCCTCTGTCACGAACTTCCTTACTCTGTAATAAGCGTAATAGGCGTAAAGTGCAATAAGGGGGATAGAGGTGTAAATATTGAGCGAACCGTACATGAGTACAAAAAGTAGGGCGACAGTAGACGCTATCAGGAACTTGTGCTCTACTGTATAGTCTTCTGCGATGGTAAGGCTCTTTCTCCACCTTATAAAATTATATACTCCTAAGAGGCCGATCCCGAAGGTGAATAAAAGTACATTACCCCCGATGGCGGAACCCAATGCTATATATGGCTCATTCCTTAAGGAAGCAGTGATCACAAAAACTGTCTCCGGTAACGCGGTTAACAGCCCCATAATTATGCCTCCGGTCATGCCTTGCCCCATGACTTTCTCGATTTTTTCCGCACCCCTCGAGATAAGCTCGGCTGATAATACTAGGACTGGGAATATTATCAGGAGGTTATCGTCTATCAATATGTGATATAATCACTTCATGACCCTATAAGCTTTATCGAAAATAAGCATGTTTTACAGTCTACATGAGACTTCAAGGTTTAGAACGTTTACACGGATTTTTGACTTAGGCCCTTTAAAAGTATATATAGTCTATAGGGGCTACATTAAAAAGACCTTATCACTTACACATATTATGGGCAAAATAGTATCCGTAGACTTAGGTGATACGTTAGTAGCGTTTAGACCAAGAAAATACGAACTTATATATGAAGTCCTCAGGGAAGAGGGTTATGAAAACTTGTCCTTAAAGAAAGTGTACAGAGCGTATATTAATACCATGGCTAAGTATAATTTTCCAGACCAGAACGGGGTTAACCCTTTTGACGTGAGGGAGTTCCTCTACAACTTGTCAATTAACCCTAATAATATGAGGCTCGTAAAGAAGATATCGGAGATAGATAGAGGGGATGAATATTACACCTATGATGACGCGATCGACTTCCTGGAATTTTTAAAAAGTAACGACTATAGCATAGCACTAGTATCTAATGCTACACCTAGAGCAAAACGGGTGGTAAGGGAATTAAATTTGGACAAGTATTTCGACCTTGAGGTTTACTCATTTGAAGTGGGGAAAGTCAAGCCTAACCCAGCTATCTTTAGTATAGTGATAAAAAAATTGGGTTACCCTGAGTACCACATTGGAGATATTAAAGAAATGGACGTGTACGGGGCAAAAAGGGCAGGAATTAGGTCGATTTTACTTAATAGGTTTTCATTTTATGAAAACGAGGGGATAAAAAGTCTGAAAGAAGTCACTGCTTATCTACGCGTAGGGACTTAGGTCACAGAAGTGACTATTTTTTCTATAGTAGTCTGCCAATACGAACCCCAGAAGAAAAACGGTACACTGATAATTACTAAGGCTAATGTACCTGATAGGAACACTACTGGGAGTGGCAAAAACGCTATTACTTCAAGAACAGCAAAAGGTATTATGCTAAGGAAAGCAACTAAAAACCTGCCCAGCGTAAAAGTCTGGATGGTCTGAAGTGAGGTACGGTAAAACCTTGAATTTATAGAAATTAAGAATATAGCACTTAAAGGCAAATCTGTAATGGTCGCTAACCCTAGGATGAACTGGTTACTCAGTATTTCAAAAATACCTATAGGAAGCAATATCACGACCAGTGAAATGGCCTTACTCACCAAATAATTCCTAAAGAACTCTAAGGGGCTCATTATATTAATATCTAGCCATATAGGCTCTGAAATTAGGGCTGAGCTTGACAGGGATACAGTCAAGAACCAAGAGATAATTATTACATAAAAATTAATTGTCGATAGTGAGAATATCTTGAACAAGTACACAAAGTAAATCCCCGCACCTAGTAGTGAGGTAACCAGTAATATTTGCCATAACTTAACCCTTCTGGACACGTAGGTCGAGGTACCCATAAAGTTAACTCTCCCACCGATTTCTAACACATTCAAGTTCTTCACTAACATAGCTAATAGGGGCGACTTAGCTTTTTCGAAGCTAATTTGTTCTTTAACTTCACCTTTCTCGGACGTTATAGTTACGTTAGAGTACTTCGTAAACGAGAACTGGCTGAGGGCTAAAACAAATAGACTAATAGAAAATAAAGACAAAATAGTAAAACCTTGTATTTGATATCCGATAAACATAGACATTGGGCTAAAGGGGAACCCTAAAGAAGCTGAAAAGAACCAAACGGCCAAAGGAACGGCAATAAGTATTTTTCTCTTATTGTCTAAAGGATATACTATTGCGGGCAAGGAAGAGGAAGAAAAACTCAGGAGTATGGGGATAAAAATTCCGTATACCCCTACAGCTAGTATAAACCATGAAATAAACAAGATCGATAACGCTAAGTTTACTACTAATGAACCTATAATTATCGATGTAACTAACATCTTATCATCTATTGGTAGCATTGCTAGAAAATCACTATCTGACTTGGAAACCATACCAAACCGTGTATTAAACATTGAAGTTACTACCAGCAGTGTGGAGTAAAAAATAGAGAATAATGAAAATTCTCTAGTGATATATTGGGGCTCGTGGGAATAACTAGGCAAGGTCATTATGACAAGGAGTAATGAAAGGGCTATGTACAAAGCGAGAGACCTCTTGGGAACCCTGGAAAAAATTACAAATTCAATAAGTTTACCCCACATTGCTCATCAGCCTCGCGACTATGCTCTCTATTGGTTCGTCCTCTCTTCCCATAGCCCTTAGCTCAGATATCGAACCGCTCCATATTACTGTACCTCGGGATATTACAATAACATGGTCTGTTAGTCTTGTGGCAATCGACATAATATGTGTAGACACTAGGAAGGTAGCGTTCATCTGTTTGAGGATACCTATTACCCTTTCTTGGGTAGGTATATCCAAGTAGTTTAGAGGCTCATCAAGGAGGACTATCTCAGGGTTATGCAGGAGGACTAAAGCAATAGCTAATTTCTGTTGGTTTCCCCTAGACAGTTTACCTGCTTGGACATTTTCATACTGCCTTAAATCTAATAAATCCATCATTTCTTCGGCTCTTTGTTTGGGGTTACTAACCCCCCTCAGAGATGATATATACTCTAAGTTTTCTCTTACTGTAAGTATTCTATAAGGCATGGGATCTTCAGGCAAATAACCGAGGATCCGTTTTACCTGCTTGTCTCCAGGTCTCAAACCTTTTATGTAGACCTCTCCTTGGTCTGGTTTCAATAGACCGGCCAATATTTTCATTGTAGTAGATTTACCGGCTCCGTTAGGCCCTAAAAGGGCATACCTACCCCCACAAGGGATTGAAAAGGATAAATTATGAAGAGCTTTTATCGATCCAAATTTTTTATAAACGTTATTTACAATAATACAATCCATATAATAGATGTTCTATTCTGTTATAATTAAATATATTCACGGATTCATGAAACCACATATTGAAAGAACGAGTGTTATACTGGGTTATACTCGGTCAGTTAATATAGGGCAAGAGTACTTTGGTATAAAACGTACGCATTTTCTGGGCAGAAGGACGAGAGGTCTTGCCCTATAGTATCTGAGAAAGTATAAGACTCAAGGAGGTTAAAGTTAAGTTATGAGTCTTGTATGACACCGTATATTGAGTTACGGTAGACCTCAATTTATCTAATTATTTTTTATACTTACTTAAACCTTAGAGGCCAAGGTGTTTAGTTTATATGTAGTAGAACCTCTGACTATGACCCCTTCCACAGAGTTAAGGGCGTTATACGCTGTGAAAAATTTACCCTTAACCCTCAAGGTCTGACTAAGAATATTATACTTGGCCAGTTTATAAAGGACAGATAATAGTAACCTTAACTTAAAGTGTGCATATTTGCCGAGAATACGAAGGGGACTTGTCCTCTAGTATTTGACTGAGTATAAGTAATAATATTCGACCTTTCCGCCGTGGCTATATTAAAAAGTTAAAATAAATTATCCATAATTATCCGATAACTTTTAAATTTTACTGATACTTACTCAAGGGTATATTAAATATTTTTCACTATTAACGAGAGTAAAGCAAATAAAGTAGGAAGTATATGTATATGAATTAGACTGTTACTCAAAAAAAGTTAAAAGAAAAACAAGAGGTGCGGTGGGGAAAAATTCGGCGAGGTGGTGAGTGATGTACTGAGTTAAAGAGGTGGAAGAGGCTTATAAAGTTAACTTGTTTGCAGTGAGAATGAAGATTTTTTTAAGATATTTTTCCCATAACGGTAATGATTTTACTTCTGTTGAAACGTGATACGCCTGAGACTTTAAAGACGATTTATCTTGTACGATACGGCGAATTGTTTTAGAGAAGCCGTTACGCTATGGACTAAAACCGAGTATGATTATGTTAAAAGATTTTCTCTGTAATTTTTCTAAGTAAATTGAAAAATTATAAAATCTGAATATATGTTGATTTAAATAAACGGAGTAGAATTTAAATTAATCGAATTTATAATAACAGTAGTGGACGTGCAAAATTACACGTATTTACCAATCTTTCTTAATGTTGAAGGGTTAAGGGTTCTAGTAGTAGGTGGAGGTACTGTAGGTACAAAGAGGGCTTTGAAATTTATCGAGTCTGGGGCAAATGTAACAGTAGTAAGTTTAGACTTTTCAGAAGAATTATTGGACGTAAAGAAAAAAGGAGAAAAGAGAATTAACCTAGTTAAGGCTGACGCTATGACGTTAATAGACGTAAATTTTCTAGAACAATTTAATATTATAGTTACCGCTACGTCCAATAGGGAGGTAAATTCCAAACTTTGTACCATGGCAAAGTCCTTAAATAAGTTGTGCAATGACCCGACAGACCCTACAGAGTCCAGTTTCATAATCCCCTTGTATTCCATAGAGGACTCTATAGGCGTCGCCGTGACAACTTTCGGTAAATCTAGTTTATCTTCAAAGTTCATCCTAGAGTTAATAAAGGAAAAAGTACTGACAGATGAAGTTAAAAGGCTCGTCAGTGTAATGGGGTTAGTAAAGGAAGTAATAAAGTCAAAGGTAGACGACCCTAAAAAGAGGTTCCCGCTGTATTCTAAGGTATTTAATGATGAGAGATTTAGGGACTATGTGAAAAACGGTCAGATAGATAAATCTATAAAAAGAGTGGAGGAGATCATAGATGAATCAGCTTAAATTAGATAACTATTATGCACTAATTTACACTTATAAAACAATAGGACTTGATAAGTTATATGAACATTATATAAAAGATGATGAATTAAAACAGTTAAAAATCTCTGATGAGATAGAAGTTTGCGTTTTACAAACATGTAATAGGGTAGAGGCTTACCTTTATCTACATAATTCAGGAGATATCGAGAGCTTCCTAGAGAAACTTGATTCTTTTCACAAAACCAAAATAACTAAAGATGCTACTATATTACAAGGTAAAGATGTAGTTAAGCACTTATTTGAGGTAGCGTCAGGAATAGATTCTTTAGCTATTGGAGAATATGAAATACTAGGTCAAATAAAAGATACGGCCGAGAAGTGTAAGAGGTTAAAGATAGCAAGAGATGCACTTGACTTACTTTTTACTTCCGCTGTAAAGACCGGAAGGAGAGTAAGAAGCGAAACGGATATATCTAAAGGAAAAACCGGGGTCTACTCCTTAGCTATCGACTATGCTATTAAAAAGTTTGGCCAGTTAAAAGGTTTAAGAGTAGCAATAGTCGGTGCTGGAGAAATAGGTAGTAAGATTGCGCATATGCTTAAAGACTCTGGGGCAACCGACGTTACAATATTCAATAGGACGTTAAGTAAGGCATTAGACGTAGCCAGTAGGTACGGTTACAAGGCCAAGGGACTCAACTTTGATGATATACGTGATTATGACTTAGTGTTTTTGGCGATCTATTATCCAGAAAAAATTAGGTTAGAGGGACCAAAGTTAATAATTGATTTATCTATCCCAAATATTGCTGAAGGAAGAAACGTAGTAACTCTAGAAACCCTTAAAGCTATATCAAATCAGATAATGGAGAAGAAAATGACCGAAATAGAGAAAGCTAGGAAAATAATAGAGAATGAAATAGAGAAGTTTAGAAAAGAAATAGATACTTACAACCTTAATAGGATGATATCGCTCTTTATGAGTAGAATCGAGGAGATAAGGAAGGAAGAAGTCCAAGAGGCTATAAACGTCCTGGTCAAACAGGGTTCTATTTCTGAGGACACTGTATCTGAAATCATAGACAAGATGTCTTCATCATTGTTAAAGAAAGTTTTCTCTCCGGTGTTAGAGGATATCAGAAAAACTCCTAATAGGATGGAATATTTAAACTATCTAATAGAGGTCTTAGGAAATGGTAACGTTTCCGACAGTAAGGCCGAGAAGACTAAGAAACAATAAGATAATAAGGGATCTCATAGCTCAAACATCCATAAACGTATCTCAACTGGTCTTACCAATTTTCGTAAAAGAAAATATAAATGAACCGGAAAAGATAGAAAGTATGCCTGAAATATTCAGATACCCACCAAATGATTATCTAACAAAATTTGTTCAACAGGCATATGAGTTAGGGATAAGGAGTTTTATACTATTTGGGATCCCCTCATATAAAGACGATTTTGCGTCCTCAGCTTACGCAAAAGATGGAATAATACAGAAGAGCTTAGGTCTTCTTAGACAGACCTTTGGGGACAAGATACTCCTTATAGCTGATGAGTGTACGGACGAATATATAAGTCACGGGCATTGCGGGGTTGTGATAAATAAGAACGGTAAAGCAATAATTGATAATGATGAAAGCTTAGAAGTCCACGCTAGGATAGCCCTTAGCCAGGCTGAAGCTGGAGCAGATATAATAGCACCTTCTTCAATGATGGACGGGGTAGTAGGGGCTATAAGGAAGAAACTAGATGAGAACGGTTATAGGGATATAAGCATTATGTCTTACAGCGTAAAGTACGCTTCAACTTTCTATTCTCCCTTTAGAGATGCAGCTTATTCAAAACCGGCATTTGGAGATAGAAGGGGTTACCAAATGGATCCAAGAAACTCCTTTGAGGCATTAAAAGAAGCTGAGCTAGACATAGAAGAAGGAGCAGACATTCTAATGGTTAAACCTGCACATACGTATCTTGATGTGATCAGAATTGTAAAAGATAATTTTCCGTATTACCCATTAGCAGCTTATCACGTAAGCGGGGAATATAGCATGATTAAAGCAGCAGCTATAAACGGTTGGATAGACGAAAGGACAGCTGTACTTGAGATCACTACTGCGATAAAAAGGGCAGGAGCCGACATTATTATCACCTATTTTGCACCTAAAATTGCGGAATGGCTTAAAGAGGGGGTACCTTTTTGAGCGAGAACTTGTGGAAGGAGGCCCTAAAATTATTCGCAGGTGGAGTCAATAGCCCTGTTCGCGCAGCTGTTAAACCGTATCCTTTTTACGTAGAAAAGGCTGAAGGAGCATATCTATATACCGTAGATGGAAAAAGGTTAATAGACTATGTTTTAGGATATGGCCCATTATTTTTAGGGCATAGACACCCTTATGTGGAAAACAAGATTATTGAACAGTTGCAAAAAGGTTGGTTATACGGTACACCGAGCCCAATTGAGGTCAAGCTTGCTGAAAAAATAATTAGTCACATCCCGTCAGCTCAAAAGATAAGATTTGTGAATAGCGGTACGGAAGCTACGATGCTAGCATTGAGGTTAGCTCGTGGATACACGGGCAGAGAGAAGATATTAAAATTTAATGGTAATTATCACGGTGCTCACGACTACGGACTAGTAGAAGCTGGGAGCGCAGCTACAGAATTTAATGTATCTACTTCAAACGGAATACCAGCATTAGTAAGAAATACTGTAGAAATCTGTGAATATAACGACTTAGGCTGTGTTGAAAAGAAACTAAAGAACGAGGATATCGCGGGAGTAATTGTTGAGCCCATAATGGGTAATATGGGACTTATTTTACCGGAAAAAGGCTTCTTAGAAGGACTTAGGGAACTGACTAGGTCATACAATACATTACTAATTTTTGACGAAGTGATTACAGGTTTCAGGCTGGGTCTTAGCGGAGCCCAAGGATATTTCAACGTAATACCGGACTTAACGACCTTAGGAAAGATAATAGGAGGAGGATTACCTATAGGAGCTGTGGCCGGAAAATCTGAAATTATTGACTTACTCACTCCTTCGGGGAAAGTATTTAATGCCGGGACCTTTAACGCTAACCCTTTAAGCATGGCCGCAGGAGTAGCGACTATTGAGGTGTTAGAAAGAGAAAAAGTCTATGATACAGCGAGGGATTCAGCTAACGCTTTTAGTGAAGAACTTAAGACGTTATTGGAAAAGAAGGGCATTACCTTCACTCTTAACAGAGTTGAAAGCATGTTTCAAGTATTCTTCGGCGTAAGAGAAGTCAAAAACGCCACACAAGCAAAGCAATCAGATAAGAGTTTCTATTTCAGAGTACACCAGAAGATGCTAGAACAAGGAGTATTTATACCGCCTAGTCAATTCGAGGTAATTTTCTCGTCTGGTGTACATAACTCCCATATAGTTAATGCTACATTAGAGGCCGTTAAGAAGGTGATAACTGAGTTATGAAAATCAGAATAGCTGCTAGGGGTAGCAAGCTGAGTAGAATTCAAGTGAAAATGGTGGAGGATGAGCTGAGGAAGTTAGGGATTGAGACTTCATTCATAGAAGTTAAAACAAAAGCGGATTTATTCCAACACTCGTCATTATCACAGCTAGGTAAAGGTGTTTTTGAAAAGGAAGTAAACCAAGCTGTAGTTGACGGGTTGGCAGACATTGCGGTGCATAGCATGAAAGATATGCTCAGCGAGTCTCCTGAAGACCTGGAATTGTACGCTGTACTCAAGAGAGATCCGCCTTATGACGTCATCATCTCAAATTCTGGTGATATTTTCAGTGTAGAAAGTGGTAAAGTAATCGGGACTAGTAGTGTTAGGAGAAGGAATTCGGTATTATTTTATAGGAGGGATCTAGTTGTAAGGGAATTACGGGGAAATATTGATACAAGGGTGAAGAAGCTTAAAAACGGGGAATATGACGCAATAATAGTAGCTGAAGCCTCCATAACAAGAATGGCTCAGTATGATAGTGAGTTCCGAAGCTTGAAATATTATAGGCTCGAACCGACCGTAATGACACCAGAGGCTAACCAAGGAATTATAGCTATAGTGGGGAGAAAGGCTAGCCCTAATTTGAAAGAGATATTTAAACCGATAAACCACGAAAAGACTTTTCGTGAAGCGATAGCTGAAAGGACTGCGTTGAACATAATCGGAGGAGGGTGCCACTCTCCTTTAGGGGTATTAGTAGAAGAATTAGACGAAAAAGAATACAAGGGTATTATTACATATGTGGATACAAGGAAAAAAATAAGTGTAGAAGGGGTTTATAATGGAGAGCCCAAAGAGGTAGGTGAGAAATTAGGGAGAGAGATGCTAAAGGAGATAAAAAATGAAGGTATTACTACTAAGACCTGAGGGTAGTGAAATACCATATAATAGCGAAATACATATTGTTAACATTCCGGTGCTGAGCCCGGTCTGTGTAGACCATATTTTACCGATTAACCCAGAGGCAATAGGGTTTACGAGTGTAAATGCGGTAAAATGTTTTAAATACTTCGATAAAATTAGATCGAATACGCGAATTTACGCCGTAGGTCCCTCAACAGCCAAAGCAATAGAAAAATTGTATCGGGACAAAGGTGTAAGGATACCAGACACATACACGGTAGACTCGATGGTTAAGAAAATACTAGAAGACTTTAAGGACCAAGCAAATATAGCCCTTGTCAGGAGTAAAGTAGGTTATGAAAGGGATAAGGGAACATACCCTAACATAGTCCAAATAGTGGACTATGACCTAATAATCAACCATGAAAACCTAAGGGAAGTTAAGGAATTACTCTCAAAATGTGAGTATGAATTCGTAGTAGTTACGAGTTCTCTCATAGCAAAATTAGTCAGAGACTACATAAAAGAGTGTACTAAGGTAATCAGCATAGGGCCTTCAACTACTAAGGCACTAGAAGGGGTTAACAATATATATGAAGCTAAAGAACATGATATGGATGGAGTATTTACTTTATTGAAAGAGCTTTTGAGGGATGATTAATGGATGATATTACCTTACGAAACTTTACCCTTAAAGCCTTAAAGGAAATTATAGGAGATGTAGATGAAAATACTCTAGAGTTAAAATTTAAGCAAGGGTTTAAGGATAAGGTAGATGTCTATGGAAAATTCGAGAACAAAAATGGACTTTATGAGTTTGCCCTAAGCTTTGACGAAAAGGGGAAGGTCAAGCGGAGTCATGTAAATTTGATAATGCCGAAAGACATCAAAGACGAAATGGAAAGAAGAACAAGTGTTGATGGGTAAGAGTATTGAAAGTTTTATTAATAGTAATAGATGGAATGGCTTTCCATATAGTAGAGAAAATAAGGCACAAACTACCTACTGTAAATGGGTTAATCGAGAAGGGGTTTTTCGGAAAATTAGAATCTGTCTTCCCTTCTTTAACGCCGATAGCCCTAGCTTCTTTGGTTACCGGAAATAGTCCTAAACTCAACGGAGTTACTGCACCTAAAGTTTTCATGAAAAATAAACCTTTATCTAATGAGCTTTCAGCATATACGAGTGAACCTTTAAAGACAGACCCGATCTGGGTCTATTTAGGTAAGAATGGATATAAAGTTCTAGTTACCTCTTCACCTCAAGCCCTTCCTGATAGATGGAAAGTAGAGGGTACCACGCTATTAGACCCTTACAAAAGCAAGATGAAAAAATGCAGTGATGCTAAGGTATTAACAGAAGGTGAAAACAAGGTTTTAGGGAAAATTTGGCTCGTAGAGAAAACCTCAGCTAATAAGTTTTACGTATCATATCCTTCACCTAGCAGTGAAAAGACTTTAGAGATAGAAAATAACCAGTGGAGTAGTCCTATATTAGTTAGAGGAAAATGCGGTAAAGAAGAATTCAACGGAGTAACTCTCCTGCATGCAAGGGAGAAAGACATATACCTTGCACCGATAGCTTTTGACAACAAAAAATGGGGGAATGACCTCAATTTATTGGAAAAAGTCTGGAATGACGTCTCCCTAGTTCACGGTATGATGATGGACGGAGATCACATTTCACTTCATAGAGATATGATAAACTTTGAGGAGTACGTGGAAACTGTAAAAAAGACCTTTAATTTCTTTATGAATTACACTAAATATTTATTAGATAATGTAAAATGGGACTTTGCCTTAACTTACCTACCAGTAGTGGATAACGTCCAACACTTACTCTACGGTATCGAAGATGAGAAAGCTTCAGAGTACGTATTTCAGAGTTATTTAATGGCTGATGAATTCATAAAAATGCAACTCGATTATGCTGACTTAGTGATAGTAGTTTCAGACCACGGCGTTGAAAAAATAAAGAAAAAAGTATTCGTAAATAAATTGTTAGAAAGAATAAATGTGCTTTCCATAAATGAAAAGGACGAAATTGACTGGTCTAAGACTAAGGCTTATTATGGTGGGGGAGGACAAATCAGGATAAACTTAAAAGGTAGAGAAGAAAAGGGTGTAGTTTCACTAAAGGAGTTTCCTAAACTAGTAAGGTACATCGTAAGGAACTTAGAAAACTTAACCGATGGTAATGATAAAGTGTTTACATCTATATATGCTAGTGAGTCACCTGCACCAGACCGTGAGGGGGACATAAAAATTGGAGGGATAAGGGAATTTTATGGGATCAGCAGTATAGTAAGAAAGGATATGGAAGTAATAGAAACTATAATACCATATAAGAATAATAGTGGAGAACATGGCTATTTCAGGAAGAATGACCTTTACGGTGTGATAATAGCTAAGTATAGGCAATCTGAACTTAAAAGACCTGAAACTATTCAACAAGCAAGGATAATCGATGTAGCACCTACAATTCTCAAACTTTTCGGAATAAATAATATTAAAATGGAAGGAAGACCAATTATAAAATTGTTAGAAGCATATGAAAGTTCCCATCGCATATTCTAAGAGGACGAAGAAGCCAATAGGAATAAGTTATGAAGAATATGGGATGCCCTATACTGAGTTCGTTGATGAAAGGGGCGAAATTAAGTCAATATTTGAAGGGGAACCTAAAAGGAAAACTCCCTTACCTCTCACCGTGAACGTCAAATTCCTGCACGAGACAAAGTTACTTAGGAACCCTCATATACTACCTTTTCTACCTTTTTTCCAAGATTTACCTAAGAGTTACGTATACCGAAAACCTAAGCCAATTGAAAATATAGAGATAGAGAGACTAATTATAGGGGGAGGTACTTCTGGTATCGCTACTTTAGATAGTAAATCGCTTTTAATAACACGCGAATTATTCGGAGATATAATTTTCGATATTTCACCCTCTCCATTTCTTGAAAAAAATGAAATTATTAAGAGATTAAAAGAAAAGGTAAAGGAAAATGAACAGAGAGTCCTCTACGGGAATTACATAGGGAAGTTTGATGAGGGGATCCTAGTTGAACTAAGGGACAAATTCCTCCTCGTGAACGCTAAGAAGGTCGTAGTGTCTACAGGGGCTAGGACCTTAAAGCCTATCTTTAACGGAAATTGGGAACCGGGTATAGTATCGCGCGAATTCTATCTTAAAAAACTTGGCCCAGAGAAAAACGGGAAAATATTAGTTTTAGGGTTTAATGACTTAGCAGCAAAAACAGCATTAAATGCAAATAACGCTATAATACTTGCACCTAAACATATTGAATTCTCTTTTTCACCATATTTTAGAGAATTAATAGAGGAAAAAGGAATAGAAATAAAGAGAGATTATATAACAGAGGTCAAGAGCACTAACCAGAAAATCGTCGTAAATACGGAAAGCAATACTTACGAAGTCTCGCTAGTCGTCTTTTCAACACTAAAACAGCCGAGGATAGAAGTTACAAGCAGCATGGGAATACCTTATACCTATGAAGGACATCTTTACAAACCTATAAAAACTAATAGCGGGGTAGACTTTACTGGAGGAACACTAGGGATAGTTGACGAGTATTTAAGTTTTCTAAGCGGAGAAGCTCTAAACAATCCTGATAAACTTGAAGAATTCAAAAAATTACACTATACTGAAGCTCAAAATAATTCTTTATCTGAGTCCCCATATTATTACGGGAGTAAAGGTGTGGTATGTGAATGTGAAGAAGTATATCTCGAGGATATTGAATACGCTAAATCACTGGGCATGAGAGATACGGAAGAAGTGAAAAGGGTCACTGGTTTGGGGACTGGAAAATGTCAGGGTAAGGCATGCGTAATTACCAGTGCGGATTATATGAAAAGTCCAGTCCTAATCTCTTTTAGGACACCTATTTACCCGGTGAGACTATGATCATCGTAGGTGCCGGGTCTCACGGTCTGAGTTTAGCATATCATCTGGTTAAGAAGGGTTTTGATAAGGACATAAAGATCGTAGAAATGAGAAGAATAGGTTTCGGGTCTAGTAGTAGAAACGCCTCTAGGTTCCGTTATCACTTTAACAGCAGAGAAAACATTAACTACGCCAAGAAAGCTATACCTTATCTCCTAAGTCATGCCAATGAGTTGAAGCTTAACCCATTACTTTACTTTACGGGGTATCTATGGGTATTAAGGGATGAAAAACAAATATCAATGTTAAAGAAATTACACAATAGATGGAGTAGTGAAGGAATAGGGGGAAAATTTGTAGAATGCGAAGAGTTTGGCTTTATCAAATATGATGGGCTATGTTATTACGCACCACAAGATGGGGCCTTCCACCACGATTATATCCTCTATAGTTATTATATTGAAGTAAAAGGCAAAGCCGAAATTATCATAGACGAAGCGAAGAGAATAGTGTTTAAAGGTGAAAGGGTAAAAGGTGTTGAACTAGCTCACGGGGGAGTGTTAGAAGATAACGAAGTGGTAGTAACAGCTGGTGCCTGGACCGGTAAACTATTAGAAAACTCAGGGATTAAATTACCTATCTACCCTGAGAAAAAAGAGATTTTTATAACAGAGGACATTAGTTTTAGAGTCAAGCCCCTTGTAATTGATACACTAAACAAAGTCTATTTTTCCCAGACTTTGAAAGGTGAAATAATAGGAGGGACTGAAACACCCATACCTTATGGTTTCTTACCCTTTACAAACTCTCTTGCAGAGTTGTCCCATTTCCTGAGAGCTGTGAGAGAGACTATTAAGGGGGCTGAAGGTATAGGGATTTTGAGGGGATGGAGCGGGTATTATGAGATGACACCCGATAGTTCCCATATAATGGGGTATGATGAAGAATGGCCTGAAGGGCTTTATGTTAATGCAGGATATAGCGGACATGGGATGATGTTTGCACCATATTCAGGAAAGATAATGGCTGAATTGATTTTAGACGGAGTTATGAGGGAAGAAATGAGACCTTATCTTCCCAACAGGTTCAGGACTAATAAGCTGATTGAGGAAAACTTAGTCATCTGACGGGGAAGATAGGGAAGTACTTGTTACCAGTGGGAGGACTTTCACTTTTTTCCTTAAATATTTCGTTATGTAGGCTGCTAATTCTTTGGCGTACTTGCTCCTACTACCGTCCAATACTATTAAGTCTGCAGTACTTGTCTCTATATACTTCAGGGTATCTTCAAAATCTCCGTGGCTGCTAAATCCTATCGTATATGAATTAGTGTCCACTTGTTTTATAAAGTCCTTAATAAGCCAACCGTCCAAAAGAAAGTTAGTGGTCCCTTTGCCCCTCTTTTTAAATTCAGTAGCGTGCTTAAATTCGACGTACCACCCATCCTTAATTATTTTTTTACCTTCTTCTGTCTTTTTATTTATATATTTCCCTATATTTTCTCCATATTTATCAGCTATCTTAGTCAGTTTCTCTACCTTATCTTCTACTATATACGGTGCATCGACCTTATATTTTCGCAGGATTTTCATAGCTTCTTGCATCTTACCGTAATAAGCGTATATAGTAACGGGGCCTTTTAGTAGTGAGTCAGCTATATAATCCGCAAATAACATCTCTATATCGTCCTTATATTTTCTAACGAATATCGGACTACCATAAGTGGCGTCTATTATTAAAACGTCTGGGTTAAGTATTGGAGTACCTTTACCTGGGTTCCTAAAGTCGCCAGTATATGCTATCTCGATATCTTTATCAGTTTCTACGACTACTTGCGAAGCACCCATTATATGTTCAGCCTTCTCTAGCTGGATTTTCTCGCCTAAGAGATCGACTTTAATCCCGTAGTCAAGAGGTAGCTGTTTATGCTTTGGTATATTATACCCTAGAGCTTGTAAGGACTCTAACGTAATAGGGGAAGCTATTATACTAGTACATTCCGTAATACTCTTGTTTAGTCCACCTATATGGTCTGCGTGGAAATGAGTAACAGCCCTAAAAAGCCTTTTATGGTGACCGTCTATCACGAAATTATTACCTACTAAGATTGCACCGTTCTCTTGGATATCGAACACAGTAAAAGAATATGTAGTAACAATATATGAACTTTGATTTTAAGGTGTCTCGGACTCGCTTCCTTCCTCTTTCTTCTTAAGTTTTAATTTGTACATTTCTAATATTTCTTGAGGTGTTGTAGCCTCCTCAACACTCTTGTCGTCTCTCCACCTTATAAAGCGTGGAAACCTAATAGATAGACCCGCCTCCTTACTCACTTCACCTTTACAACAGGTGTGTTGAGGTGATAGAGTGATCTCTGCCCCTATTATTTCAGCTACATATTTGGGTTTAACCCATATGTCTGGATCAAGTTCTGATTCGACTCTTGGATCCTTTGAATCTAGTTTAATTTCTGTCAGTTTCTTCTGCAGTTCGTCTAGTTCTGCATCACTGAAACCCGAGGCTACTTTACATACAGTGTAAAATATATCTGACTCTGGATCGTAAGCTGCCATTAATAATGAACTTAGCTTACCTCCCCTTTTTCCCCTTCCGTAAAAAGCACCTACTACTACTAGATCCACGCTATCAGCCATCTCACTTTGGTAATCTCTCTTCAGTTTTATCCACAAGAACCCCCTAGCACCGGCTTGGTAAATAGAGTCCCTACCTACGGCTTTTACCATTATACCTTCAGCACCCTCAGAAATCGCTTGGTAAAAATATTCCTTTAATTTCTCTACGTCATCAGTAAAGATGTGATGTGCAATATGTAATTTATCGTTAGGTTTTACGATCTCCTCTAGCTTCTTTCTCCTCTCCGGTAATGGCCTTAAAGTGTAATCCTCACCATTATAATACATGAGGTCAAACAAGTATACATTGACAGGATAATCTTCTACTGCCTCGTGGATGTCATTTTTCCTTTTCCTATGCATTAGTTCTTGGAATGGTAATATTTCACCGCTTTCCTTATCTACAGCTACTATTTCCCCCTCTACTATGACCTCATCAGCAACGACGTAGTCTTTAACAAAGTCCCTAACATCGGGATATTGTTTAGTAATATTCTCTAGTCTTCGTGAGAATATATACACATCGTTGCCCTTTTTATGGATTTGAGCCCTTTCTCCATCATACTTGTAATCAACTAATGCTTGACCCCCTACTTTAGAAAGGATCTCGACCGGATCGTTTAGCCTTTCTGCTAGCATAGGCCTTATCGGTATTCCGACTTCTGGCTTTAGGTTCTTAAGTGCTTCTATGCCCTCTGATGCTACTACTTTAGCGATATTGCCTAAATCAGCTCTTAAGTTATAGGCCCTCTCTATTATAGGCCGAGTATGGGTACCTCCACCAAAGGCATTAGCCAGGGCATCCATTATAGTAGCATCCCCTATACCGACCCTTAGCCTCCCGTCTATGAACCTGATGATAAACTTTGCCTCTAACGGGTCTGCCTTTTTTAGCAGCCCGGCTAGGGAACGGATTTTCACATCTCTACTCCCTTCTCCTTCAGCTAACGCAATTTTACTTAGAGAATTATATACCTCTTCCACAGTTAACGGAGACGAAGAGGATGCCCCTAAAAATGACAGTATTGTAGTCCCACCACTTGATTTCTTTAACCTATATGCTACTTCACCTAGATCACCTATCTTCTTCAGCTCAGAATCTATAACGTCCTCCTTCACGTTAATTCCGATAGAAAGTGCCTTTATCATTAGTTTTTCTCCTAGACCGATTTCGGGATAGCCATAAAAGTCTGGCCATAGTTTCCCTTGAATAATATATACTACCTTATCTATGACAGCTTTATCAGATTTTTTAAAAAGGTCTGTTAATAACGACGTAATTTGTATCCTAGACGTTATTCTCTCCAGCTTATCAAAGTATTCAGCGATTAGTTTAAACTCCATCATTTTAATATGTTGATCAAAAAGTGTAATAAGGATGATGAGATCTGGCAAGACCGATTTTATGACGAATCAGAGTTACCCTGATAAAGATACGAGTCAGAAAGCGTAGCAATTTCCCTTAAATACGTTCTTATACAAAAATTAAGTTGATATGATTCTAGGAGATAGGGACCTTAAATATTACTTAGAAAAGAAGTGGATAATCGTTGACCCGTTAAGGGAGGATAGTGTCAGAGAGAACGGGATAGACCTCCGTATAGGGGAAGAAATAGCCAGGTTTGAGGAGACTAAAGACAGAGTATTTGACCCAGAGAACCCCGACTATTCATTTTTTAAGCTAGAGAAAGGTAATGAGTTTGTTATCAGGCCTTACGAGCACGTATTACTCACTACGGAGGAGTACATCAGACTACCTAATGACGTAATGTCATTTGTGAACTTACGCTCTTCTTTCGCAAGACTCGGGCTTTTCATCCCCCCTACGATCGTCGATGCCGGCTTTGAAGGACAGATCACGATAGAAGTGGTAGGCTCGTCTTTCCCCGTAAAGTTAAAGAGAGGGACTAGGTTCCTGCACTTAATCTTTGCTAAAACACTTACGCCTGTTGAGAACCCTTACCAAGGAAAATACCAAGGACAAAAGGGAGTTACTGTGCCAAAATTTTTTAAAACAAATCACAGCTGAACTGTTAAACGCCAACCTTTTGAGTTAGCGTCGTAAATTACGAAAGCCTCTCTAGCTAATTTCCTGAAAAGCTTAGCTTCCTTAGGGTCAAGTTTACTCGCGGCTTCTTCTAGATCCGAAGTGTTAAGCGTTGATATATCTTCAAGGAATTTATTGTAAAAGTCTTGGCTCATGGCTATTCGTTCTGTTTCTAAGTATATTATCTTGGCTCCCTCCCTTTCAAGCTTAGCGAAAAACGCGGAAGGGTCTCTTAATGATTTCAGTTCTGATTCAAATACTATTCCTTCCTCTTGTAAACGCTCTATACTTCTCTTCTTAGGCTGTTGTGGTTGCTGTTCTCTTTTTGTTTCTAATATCCTTGATCCGGCTGTAGTTCTCTTTTCCTCAGTCTTCTCTATACTTTTGTTGTTACTTTCAAGTTCTTCAATTTTCTCTGTAAGTTCAGCGATCTTTCTCTTTAATTCCTCTATCTGAGAAGTAAATGGATTAATATAGTCAATAATTTTCCTTTCTAACTTATTTGTTATTTGGTTTATAACATCAGCGTTATTTATGTCAATACTTATCGGGTTAGATACGGTAGTTTGTCTTCCCAATAATACGCTACGAACATACTCAGAAAGTAGTACATATCCTTCTTGACGTGCTTTATCCTCTAATTGTCTATACTCTTCATCGGTAAGCTTTATTTGGATCACTTTCATAAATAAGACTTAAACTTTTATTAATAAAAAACTACTTTCCTTAGTTTTGAGATTACGCTTTCTGTGTTTGTTTTTCAAGGACAGATGAGATTAAATTCTCTTCAGTAGGAACTCCTATGAACTCCACAGAGCCGTTTATTGCCATAGCAGGAACTGACATAACTTGGTATTTCTCAGCAATATCTTGGTTTTCATAGGCCTCTATTACTTCTGAAACTACATTACACTTGTTAGCTTTGCATGCCTCATATGCTACCATATGGGCCATTAGGGCAGCATAAGGACAATACGGACATGAGGGAGTGACTACTGTTTCTATTTTAACAAAACCGTTAAGCTTATCCTTTATTGCTGAGATGGTCTCTTGACTTAATCCGCTCTCATTTAACGAGAGTCGTACAGCAGTTTCAACTAATGCCCTAATTTCTTCTCCCAGTGGGGCACCCGTCCATCTTATATACCCTTTCATAAAAGCTACAGTAGGGATTCTCTCCACATTAAACTCCTCAAAGACTTTTAGGTCATCTTGTTTAGCCTTATCTACCACGTGGACATGTAATAAGCTCTGTCCATTATTTTTAGGAGCCGCATCGCTCATAAATTCTAAGAATCTCTTGGTAACATCACAGTAATGGCAATGCTCATCTTGTGAATTTACAAAAACATATACATCTACAGGGTTTTTCATATCTTTAAGGGCGTCTTGTAACGCTTGTTTAACTTCATCTGTAAAAAGTTCTGCAAATTCTTCTTCCATCCTAACCACGCTATTGATCTTTTTTCGCTTAGCCGAATAAAAAAGTAACTACTATAAATTCAAAATTTCGTCCTTTTTGCATTTAATTTGGTTAGGCTTTAAAACAGCTATATTATCTGAATTAGGATCAACCTCCCTAAAAATTATGCCTTGAAATTTCTTTACCTTAACCCGCGGGTTAAGCCAGCAGTCTGGATCCAAGCCAGCTTTTATGCAAGTTTCAGCTAAGAAAGTTTCGCTATCCCAACAATATTCCATTGGAACCTGAGGGAGAAGGAGGCCACTGTGCATTATTCCGTGTTCTACTATTAGTCCGTCCTCTCCAACTTTTACAAAATTTACTAAATCTTTTCTATTATCCACTACGATCTCCTCAGGTCTCGTTAGAACTGTAACCTCTATTATTACATCATCAATTTCATTTTTTCTTAAGGGAGGAAACCTCGGGTCGGAAAAAGCAGCCCCTATAGCTGCACGTCTTACTATGTCCTTAAGTGATGCTACAGCTTCTACATACCCTATACATCCCCTTAGAGATGTAGTAGAACCTGATTTTTTCTCTAAGGTCACGAATGCCAGTCCTTTCTTTTCCATAACAGGCAAAAATAAGGACTCATCTACGTTCTTTCTTAGACCGATCTCAACTTCTATTGCTTGACGAGCTATTTTAACTAGCCTCTTACCTATATCTTCAGTGAGCTCATTGACTGTAATTAACTGGTCGTTGCTTAGGCTCATCACTCTTTAATAATGTTCTCGCCCTAATAAGGGTGTTTTCTATTGTCCTCCAATGAGAACCTTTCCAGTACTTCTTATGACACTTGGTACATTCCCAATAATTATCATTAATTTTCTTTAAAACACCATTACACACTGAACACCTTGAAAAGTTTGGGTCTATTATAGAAAGATCAATATGATACTTTAAGGCTAGCTTAGCAAGGACCTCTTCTATCTTTAGTCCCGGCAATACGTAAAAGCATTCTAAACCTTTCTTCCTGGCTCTAGAACATAAACCTCTATCCCTAGTTAAAATTATCCTATTTTCCTCTGAAGCTATCCTCAAAATTTTCCAATCTTCAAAACTGTTACTGTAAGCTGTATCGTAGCCGAGAATCCTCAACCACCTTGCAAGTTTTCCTAGCATTGCATCTACGACAAATTTCTGGCTTTGCATTATACATTATACAATATTACGAATATTAAAAGCCACGATGCAAAGAGTATAGACACCCCTCTACCTAAGAGATCCCATTTAGTTAGACCGACGTTCTTGATTAGACCGTATACTATACCTATAGAAAATGCGTAAGCCATGAGGGGGACAATAAGACTGCCTATTTCATCTTTAACTAATATGAAGGAGATTATCCCGCTAAGTACTCCAATTACTGCCCTCAGTACCAAGATTTTATCTTCTTTTTCCACGGTAATTAATAGTGGAAAGGGGGTAAAATAATTGAACAAAAAGACGAGCATGTCATACATCGACCTATTGGCATGGTATACTGAAAACAAGGATAAAATAGAAGGGTGTAGGATAGATAACATCTTTAAAATAGAGGGGCTAGAAGCCTATTTGTTTAAATTGTATTGCAAGGGGGAGTATAAAAACCTCGTCCTAGAGCCGGGGAAACGAATACATTTTACCAAATACGAGAGACAAAAACTATCCACGTCTGAAGTCTCTATACTTAGGGAGCTCTTAAGGGATAGGATAATAAGGGAAATATCGATTTTAGGGTCAGAGAGGATCATTAAGATAGTCGCCTCCGAAAAAACTATCTATCTGGAACTACTACCTAGAGGTTTACTGGTAATTACAGATGAAAATAACAGGATATTATTTTCTACAGAATATAAGGAATTTAAAGATAGAGTAATCAAACTAGGCTTAGGATATACTCCTCCACCTTCGTTTAAACCACCAACTAAGGAGGAAATAGAAAAACTGCTTAAGAAAAATAACTTAAGCAGAGTTCTCGGGGTCCCCCAAGAAATAATCGAAGCTCTTAACATTAAGGCTGTTAATGAAAGTGAGTTAGAAGAAGCTAAAAAGAAGGTCGATGATCTGATAAAGAAAATAGTCAGTGGTAATTTCGAGAAATGTTTATTAAAAGGTGTGACTGTTTTGCCTGTAAAGGTAGAACATTGTATACAAATGGAAAGCTATAATGATGCCCTAGATGAATTTTTCACCGCTGAAGAAAAAGATTTAATTAAGAGTGAAATAGATAAAAAATTAGAAGAAGATAGAAAAAAACTGGAAAAGACAATAGAAGATACGAAGAGACAAATTGAGGAATACGAGAAAAAAGCAGAAGAATTAAGGAGTATAGCACAACTAATAGTAGCTAACTATGACACCGTAAATACGATATTAGCCCAGTCAAACAAACGAAATACCGTAAAGGCGGTAATAAGCGGGGTCGAAGTGGAGTTAGACCCTACACTCACAGTCTACAAGAACTCATCAAAGTATTATGACATGGCAAAAGAATACATAGAAAAAGCAAAAAAGGCTAAGCTAGTACTCAATGAGTTACAATTAAAAATGGAAGAACTGGAAAAACAGATAATAGAAAGAAAAGAAGAGATCTTAGTCTCGTCTAGGAAAAAAGAGTGGTACGAGAAGTACCATTGGAGTATTACGAGAAACGGTTTTCTCGTTATCGCAGGGAGAGATGTAGACCAAAACGAGAGCATTGTCAGAAAGTTACTTGAAGATAGAGATATTTTCTTGCATTCAGATATCCAAGGTGCAGCCGCAACTGTCCTAAAAACTGAAGGAAGAGAACCTAAAGAAGAAGATATAGTTGATGCCGCTACAATATCAGCTTGCTATTCTAAAGCCTGGAAATCGGGGATGGCATCGATAGACGTATTTTGGGTATACGGGGACCAAGTGAGTAAGTCTCCCCCCAGTGGAGAATACTTAAAGAAAGGGTCTTTTATGATATACGGAAAGAAAAATTATATTAAGAATGTTAAACTAGAACTAGCAGTAGGACTTTTAAGAAAAGATAACGAAATAAAAATTATAGTGGGAAATACGGATAATGTGTCATCAAAGACCGATATGTACGTAGTTGTTTCACCCGGTGATGAGGATCCGTCAAAACTAGGGGAAAAGATAATAAAGTATTTTCACGATAAATTTGGAATTCAGGGTCTAAAGGCGATCAAAGAGGACCTAATAAGAGAGATCCCGGGCAAGTCTAGGATACTTATGAAAAAAATTAAAACATGAAGGAATAATATTTATTGTTAGTAGTTATGCCTTCTTTAACATTAGCCGAGCGAGCGTCGTTAGTAGGACCTTTAGATTACAAAGTCCTTAAGACCATCTATTCTTTACACAGAAATCACGAGTGGATTAGAACTTCGGAATTAGTAGAAGAAACCGGGCTCAGTTTAAGAGAACTACAGCCTGTTCTTGTTAAACTTTACGACCTAAGACTATTATCAAAACAGATAGTCACTGGAGAACATAGTTATAGGATCACTTTTACAGCTCTTGATATATTAGCTATAAAGAAATTATATGTAGATAAGGTCTTGAAAAGCTTAGGGATCGTGATAGGGGTGGGAAAGGAAAGCGAAGTATATATGGGTTATAATTTTAGCGATGAGCCTGTTGTAGTAAAGTTCCACCGGGTAGGAAAGCGTAGTTATAAGAATATACGGAAGATAAGGAATATATCAAAAAATAAAGATTGGAGCATTATTTCTGTGGAAAATGCGGAAAAAGAGTATCATGCCCTATCCTGCATTAAGAAAAACTATGGGTATGTACCAGAGCCTTTCAGTAACGCGTATAATGCAGTAGTTATGGAGCTCGTCGAAGGAAATGAACTATATAGAAGCGAATTAGATGACCCAAGAGGGGTTTTAGACCAGATTATTTCGACAGTGAGAATAGCCTATAATGAATGCAAAATGATCCACGGGGATTTAAGCGAATATAATGTATTAGTCAGAGACAACACAGCTTATGTAATAGATTGGCCTCAATGGAGTAGCACTGATAATGAAGACTTGTTGGTAAGAGATATCGACCACATACTCGCATACTTTATTAAAAGATATGGAATAGAAGAAAATACGGAGAAAATACTAGAGTATATTAAGGGGAAAACATGAGAGTGATGGGAATAGATATAGAGCCTGGCCAAAGTCCCTCGTCATCGAGGACTCCCTCATACTCAATAGTTGTGGTTAACGATAAAGGTGAAATTGAATATAAAGCTGAAGCAGTACCGCTTACAAGAATATTAAGATTAGCATGGGAATTAAGGCCGGGGAAACTAGCTGTTGACAACATATATGAGCTCGCAGCAGAAGAGAAAAAACTGGTCAAAATATTATCTTTATTCCCGGACAGACTAGAAGTAGTCCAGGTTACGTATGTAAACGGAACCTTTAAGGATATAAGAGATGTAGCCAGAGAAGCAGGAATAGAAGTCCAAGGAAAACCTACACCTATTAAGACAGCTTATTTAGCAGCTGTGCTAGCGCTAAAGGGTATAGGTACACCAATAAAAATTAAAGAAAATAAAACAAAGATTATAATTTCTAGGGGTAGAGCGATAGGTCCAGGCGGGATGAGTAGTAACCGATATAAGAGGAATTTAAGGGGATTAATCCTACGTGTAGCTAAGAGGATAAAAGAAGAACTTGACTCCCATGGGTTCGATTATGATTACTCTATAAAAAGAAGCAAAGCTGGAATAGAGAGAGCCGTATTCACAGTCTATTCACCTAGAGAGAGCCTATACGGAATAGTCAGGAAAATGAAAGGACATGACCTTAGGGTAGAAATAAAACCAGTTTATAAATCTAAAATTGAGTTTGGCGATGCTAAAAAAGAGGCCAAACCTTTAATTGTAGGAATAGACCCCGGAATAGAAGTAGGAATTTCTATTATCGATTTACATGGAAACCCACTCCTGCTAATCTCTAGAAGAAATATAGATAGAGAGGATATTATAGATATAGTTAGAAAACATGGAAAACCTATTTTAATAGCAACAGACGTAACACCGGTACCAGATACAGTTAAAAAGATCGCATCTACCTTAAATTCTAAACTTTTTGTTCCAGATAGAAGATTAGGTATGGATGAGAAAATGCTCATGGTTGATAAATATTCCACCCAGTATGGAATAAAAATAGACGACCCCCACGTTAGAGATTCTCTGGCCGCAGCTCTAAAAGCATACTATGAAATCTCCCACAAGCTAAACCATGCTAGGGGCTTGCTGAGAAGAATGGATATTGAAGTGGATGAAGATAAGGTTTTAGAGTGCGTAATTGGAGGTAAGACTATAAATGAATGCATAGAAAAAGAGATAGAAAAAGAGATAGAAGATAATGAGAGCGAGAGACAGCCACAATTCTCTGCTGTCTCGCATAATACCGACAATAATAATCAAATAGAATCTCTTCAAGAAGAAAATATCCAGCTTAAAAGGGAAATTGATAAACTGAGGAGAAAAATTAGAGATTTAGCATTCCAGAACACATTACTTCAGAAAAGGATAGATGAAATTAAAATGATGTATAACAAAGAGTTACAAAAGGAGAGAAAGATTTACGAACTAAAGCTAGAAATCGAAAACTATATTAAGTCGCTGAATAGTCTAAAGGAGCAACTAGAGAACGAGAAAATTGAGAACAAGGAGTTATTAAGTATAATAGAAGGTTTAGCGGCATCTAAGTTAACAGTAGTAAAAGTCTCAGATTTACCTTCTTATTTACAAATAAATACTAGTGAAAAGAAAATTATTTTATTAGGCGAAGAAGTTAATAACTCTTTAGTCAAGCTATTCCTAGCCGATTCAATAATAATAGAGAGAGATCTTATTAAAGATATAGAGACATTATACAGAGAGAAGATCATAGCAGAATCCGAAAATCTTGACCTTAGGAGACTATTAGATGATTATAGGAGGTCTAGGTTTAGAACAAAATAACTTTACCCTCGAGGATCAGTTCAGATAACTTCATAATATTCCCTAGCATCTCATCTGTTATCCCTTCTATCTCCCTCTTCATGTTATCTGTTACTTTACCATCTTCTGTAGTGATCTGGACATTGGCGATCAACGGGTCGTCGATCGGTCTACCTATCTGACCTAAGACTTCTACTTGGACATTCTTAACTCCCTTTACCTCTTGAGATACTTTTTGAGCTATTAGGTTAGCTACTATATTGTATAATTTGCCGACGTGATTAACAGGGTTTTTACCTGCAGTAGCCTCTAGGGACATAGGGCGCATTGGAGTTATCAGGCCTGTTGCTCTGTTACCCCTGCCCGTCATACCATCGTCTCCGTGTTCAGCAGAAGTACCTGTAACCGTAAGGTATACTATTCCTCTCTCTATCTTATCGCCGGTGTTTATGTTTACCTTTACATCATAGTCTGGGACTAGTTTTGATGCTAAATCGAGTATTTGTTTCTTAGCCTCTTCTTTAATGCTTATATAGTGGTTCACGTCTTCAACTAATTGGCTTATTACAGCCATGGCGACTGTTAACTCTATTTTCTTACCTTTTCTTAGCCCCATAACTTTTACGTCTTCCCCTATTTCTGGAATCTTAGCTTTAGTCTCCTTAGAATTTAATAACCTCTCTGTGTTAAATACTAAATTCTCTAATTTGGAATAAGGAGCAAAACCTACCCCAAAGCTGGTATCGTTGGATAAAGGCATTTGTTTATTAGCCTCAAAAATGCCTACTAAATCAGTAGACCCTTTTCCTATTTTATAATCAACTACTACATGTTTTTCTGCGTCTAAATACCTGAAATGTTCCTTTATCCAGTCTTTTACGCTTTCTATTATTATTGTACCAACGGGTATACTTTCAGTTCCGTGTTCTGTTTTTACTTCCGTAGTAGCTCTACCAGAAACTACAATATAGATAGGGTGAAGTACTTCTCCACCTTTAAACTTAGGAGAAGCTTGTCCACCTACTAGTAACGTCTTGTCTAAATTGTGGTGAAGTATTACACCATAGTTCTTAATGTAATAAAGGGAAAGCTTCCTACTGGCTTCTTCCGATGCAGAGTCTGCTATATAATCAGGATGCCCAACGCCTTTTCTTTCAACTAGTTCTACATCTAAAGAATCTATATCAGCCCAGTGGCTTAATTGAACGTTTATGTTCCTCATTATACCTTATCCTCACACTAAATCGCTTATAAATTTACTTTTCTTTTCCCATTATGATTTCATAGTCTACACTAATGAACAATATGTTACTCCCTCTAATTAGAACCCTACCGTATTTAGCTACAGGGTCCGAAGTCCCTTCCTTAGTCTCCACACAATCCCTTAATACCAAGTTCATTGTACCATCGCTTTGCTCTAATCTACCTATATATTCTGATCCGTTCTTTAATTTAACGAGGACTACTTTATTTGTGGCTGTTTTCAGGCTCTTTAATGGGTTTTCCATCTTCGCTTGCACGATAAGTCTCCTCAATTTGAAAATGTGTTACTAGCTAATATAAAAGGGTTCTCATCTCTTTTACCTCACGTTTTTTAAGGGAAAAGCCCATAAGATTAACAATGTGGAATTAATTATATCTGACCCAGAAGAAATTGTAAAAATTTCGAAGACACTTAGTGTAATGGCTAGGGTCAACATACTCAGACTAACAAGTGAAAACCCCCTTGACATTACTGAACTAAGTGAAATCCTCCACATGAGCAAAGGAAATGTAAGCAACCACGTAGCAGAACTTGAAAGCACAGGTCTTATAGAAATTAATTACGAAAATGGGGTTAAAGGTATAAGAAAAGTTATAAAACCTAAGTATGAAAAAATTACAATATTGCTATCAGATACCAGCACTAGCTCTGAGAAAACTCAAGAAAACGGGTGAGGGAGATAGAGGTCTGCTTCTATACTCCGGATGGCCTTGCAAACCGACAAAGAATTTATGACCCTTTAATTCAATCATCTCCACTAAACCGTTTTCACTAGTCCCCGATATCACCATCCCATTTTTTTGTAGTTTGTCAACATATTCTGGGTTTACTTCATATCTATGTCTATGTCTTTCAAACGCTACTGTAGACCCGTAAATCCTACTGGCTATTGTCCCTTCTCTTATGATCACTTTCTGTAGCCCTAGCCTCATGGTACCGCCAACCTGGACTACCCGTTTTTGCTCGTCCAGGAGAGTTATCACGGGATATGGGGTATTTGGATCAACTTCAGTAGTATGTGCACCTTTTAGCCCCATAACATCCCTAGCAAATTCTACTACTGCTAATTGCATACCGTAGCATATCCCTAAGAAAGGAATATTGTTCTCTCTAGCTATTTTAATAGCAGATATCTTTCCTTCAACACCTCTAGCCCCAAAACCTGGTAAGACTATAATACCGTTAACGTTCTTCAGTTTCTCTAACTCTTCGGGAGATGTCTCTAAATCTGTAGATTCTATCCATAATAAAATGGGTTTAACTTTAAGTTTAGCAGCGGCGTGGTAGATGGCTTCTCGTATACTAATATAACTGTCCTTTAACTTAGTGTATTTGCCAACCAGTGCTATCGTAACTTCTTTCTTACCTTCTTTAAGGTCTGAAATAAACTTCTTCCATTCATCTAGACTAGGTGGTGTATCACTTAGACTGAGCTTTTCCAGGATCTTTTTCGGCAATCCTTGGTTCTCCAGAATTAACGGGACTTCGTAGGTCATTGAGACATCGTAGTTAGAGAAAATGTTTTCAGGTCTAACATTAGTGAATAAGGCTATTTTCTTTTTAGTATCGTCGTCTAAAGGTACTACGGACCTCGCGATAATGATATCGGGCTGAATACCTATCCTACGTAATTCTTGGACACTGTGCTGAAGGGGTTTTGTCTTTATCTCCTCGGTAACTTTAAGGTATTCTACTAGTGCTACATGAACAAATAATACGTTATGTTCCTCTTCTTCTATCCTCAATTGCCTAACTGCCTCTAAAAAAGGTAAGCTTTCTATATCTCCGACAGTACCACCTATCTCAACTATTGCGATATCCGCATTTGCCTTTTCAGCAGCGTTCCTTATCATCGATTTGATTTCATCTGTGACATGGGGGATAATCTGGACAGTTTGCCCTAAATATTTCCCTTCTCTTTCCTTTCTTATTACTTCAAAGTAGACTTTACCCGCCGTTACGTTGTTATATTTGCTCATGTTAATGTTCACAAACCTCTCATAGTGTCCGAGATCTAGGTCTGTCTCAGCACCGTCATCTGTTACGAAAACTTCGCCATGCATATACGGGTTCATAGTCCCTGCGTCTACGTTTAGATAAGGGTCTACCTTCACCAGCGTTACGTTATATCCCCTTGATTTAAGTAGAAGCCCTAAAGACGCTGAAACGGTACCCTTACCTACACTTGATAATACGCCGCCGGTGACTATAATAAATTTCGTCAAACGGAAATCACAGCTTATATACTACAAACACCAGCTTTAAAGCTCAATTGTTTTATTTTTAGTGGGTAATCTATACGGGAGACAAAATGGAATTACTTAAAACTCTTAATAATTCTAGATTATTACAAGTAGCACTAGATTTTTTAAAAATAGATGACGCAGAAAAAGTCGCCATCGAAACAGTAAGGGCGGGTGCCGACATCATTGAGTGCGGCACACCGCTACTCAAAGCTGAAGGAATCAACGCTTTAAGGAGGCTTAACCAAGTTAGCAACGGTAAAATAGTCCTCGCTGATACAAAGACAGCTGACGCTGGAGATGTGGAGGCTGAGATCGCAAACTTGGGTGGAGCCAAGATAATGACAGTGCTTGGTATTATGGATGATGCTACCATTGAAAGTGCAGTTAGAAAAGCACACGAATATGGGATCCTAGTCCAAGCTGATCTGATAAACGTTAAGAACGTTAGAGAGAGAGCTAAAGAACTTAAGGATTTAGGAGTCGATATAATAGGGTTACATGTAGGTTTAGACGTCCAAAAGAAAAGGGGGATTAGCGTATCCGACTTAAAGAAAGAAATTAAAGAAGTATCTGAACTGGGGGTCCTGGTGTCTGTTGCAGGGGGGCTAAATAGAGAAAGAGTCGAAGAATTACTGGATTTACCGATAAACATCTTTGTCGTAGGAGGGGCTATAACCAAGTCAAAAAACCCCTATGATGTCACGGCAGAGATAGTTAAGGTAATAAAGCAGAAGTGAGAGTATTAAGAGAGGAGGATTATATGTCTCAACCTGGAGGTCAGACAAAATCAAAAGATGTAAAACTTGTAACGAAGCAGGTAATTACGCCTGATACCCTCAAAGAAGATAAAAGGAAAGTAAAACTACTATACATAATAAAAGCCCTTGGTGGAGCTTCTGAAAAAGCCCTAGTTATAGCTTTATACGAAATGAAGGAAAAAGGGCTAGACCTGGGTTATCAGTTTAATAATATAGGCGGAAATATTTTCAGCCCGATGATAAAGGAAGATATTACATCGTTGCTATACTTAGGTTACATCGAAAATGACCCAGTAAGTAAGAAGTTAAAAGTAACAAATAACGGGCTGGAATTCCTAGACACTCAGCAAATAGAAGATGATTTCAAAAATAACCTGAACCAAATAATGAACGATATTAAACTTAAAGTACAAGCATTAGATGAAGAAAACAAATTAAGGAATAGGAGAAGTAGAAGATATTGAACGTTTTTACCAATTTACCAATTTTTTACCTAAATATACGAGTATGCAAGAAAAGAATTATTTTAGGATATTATTAAGAAACTAATTTACTATTAACAAAATGTAAATCTACATAGTCATAAAGTTTCCTCTTCTGTTTGGCTGTTGTTGGTTCTCCTCTGTTAGAGGCCTGTTCCATATTAATGGGTCTAGTTTTCCTTCTTTACTTAATTTGAGTACAAGATCCCTGAACTCACTAGTATGTCTAATGTCTAGCTCTAGAAGAGTTTCTAATAAACTCCACGTTGTCTTCATGACATCTTCTAGCATCTCTTTCGGCATATGCCTTATTATCTGTGGATCTTGTAACCACTGATCGAAAGCCTTTATTGTCCTCATTATATGCTGGAACGCGACCCTCGTGGCAAGGATCAAGTCTAGTCTGTCAACATCACCTGCTTGATATTTCTTCTCCATCTCCTTAACAGTGTTTAATAAATTCTTTTGCATTTTTATCCATTCGTCAAGGTTTGAGAGATATCCGTTTTCCAAACGGCTACACCAATATTACTTATGTTACTACAAATTAATAAGCATATGTCAAATACTCTCTTTAATGTTATAAGGTAGCCCTTCAACCAAGATCTCTCTAGGTATTTTATCCTTATATTTTCTCAAAAATTCTACGTCTTCAGTCTCTCTCCTTAGTTTATCTGGTAGCATTCTTGGTATCTCATCTATAATAGGATACCATCTTTTACACTCAGGACAATATAAAACTCCGCTCACGATTTCTTTCCTAAAACATTCTTCACAGGGCAACAACTCCTCCTTTGCATCTTTCACGTTAGTCTTCTTATATGCACAATAGAGTTCACACAACGGTTTTTTCTGATCACCTATTCCCCTTTCCATGTCCTTTTCAGAAAAAACATAGTAAGTTAATGGGAAATGCTTACAAATAGGGCAAGCCAAAAGGTCAAGTAACCTATACTTCATCCACTTTCAACAATACTCTTTAACTCTTGAGCTAAATTATTTGCTTTTTCTTCGTCCTTTGCCTCTACAAGGATCCTAATTATAGGCTCTGTACCGCTCTTCCTCACTAAGAACCAATAATCGCTCGTTACTACTTTAACACCATCTATAGTTAACATCTTACCTTTACCCTCATACATCGAGATAAGTTTAGAGTACAACTTGTTTACGTCATACCCCGGCTTCAATTCAACCTTAGTCTTTACTAAGTAATACTTAGGGAGCTTGTCGAAAAGTTCAGCAGAAGTAGCATTCTCCTCAGCCATTAGCTCAAGCATCAATGCAAAACTCATAGCCCCATCCCTCACATACTGATGCGGAGGATACATAAACCCTCCATTTTCTTCAAATCCAGCAAGCGCTTTCTCATCTTGTACTCTATGAGCAATATCAACACTACCTACTTTCATCCATATTACTTCTAGCCCGAACTTTGACAAGTACTCCTCTACCAGACTTGAACTAGAGACTGCTGTCACTACTTTATTGCTAGCATTAGGGTTTTTGACGTGAGCCCAATAGGAAAGTAAAGTAGCACTCCTATCTCCCCACTGTACCCTACCTTCAGAATCAATGAAGATAGCCCTATCGGCATCACCATCATGCGTAACAGTAAGGTCGACCTTCAACGTCTTTGCTACGTTAGCGGTCTCTTTAAGCGAATCGAAAGTAGGTTCAGGTTGTCTGGCAGGAAATAATGGGTCAATATTCCCGTTTAGTGTAAATATTTTACACCCCAGCCCTCTGGCCACTAAAGGAGTGGAAAGGCCGCCTACGCTGTTCGCCGAATCGATTAGGACAGTATAATGCTTCTTAGCAACTTTTTCAGTGTCTACGTGGCTTAAGACCCCTTTAACATAAATATCGATAACCCTATCCTCTTTTTTGACTTCATTTGTCAATGAACTCCATTCTTGGGTGTTAAACTTCTCAGTAAAGTATATTTGTTCAATCTCGTCTTCTTTTTCTCTCCTTATTTCAATCCCATCATGGTCTATGACTTTTATCCCATTATATGGGGCAGGGTTATGACTAGCTGTCACTATGACACCAGCATCATACCCTAATGTCTTTACAGCATACTGAAGCGCTGGAGTCGCTGCCATACCGCCGTCATAAACCTGGACACCTACACTTAGTAAACCCGCTTCAACTACCCTCATTAACATATCACCACCGGCTCTAGCATCCCTTCCTATGAGGACTTTACTCCCTTTACTAAAATACGTGCCTATAGCCTTTGCTAATTTTAGCGCCATTTCTGGTGTTAACTCTTTATTAGTTATCCCTCTAACTCCATCCGTACCGAATAGTTTACCCATAGTAAGACTTCTTCTCTTTTTTATTTTAATTTTACCCTTAAACCTAGTACAAATAGGACGTATAAGACAATAAGCAAACTATTAAAAAAAATTAAGTTGGACATTCACCCGTAGGATAGGCTTCGGTTATGATATTTTGAATCATGTTAGATGCCTGGATTATTTGGGTAAAACTGTCCAAGTGTTGATACACGTATTGGGGCGAATAACCTTCTAACGTAGTGGGGTTAACAATAGGAGTATCGACTATATAAGTCCCGTTAGGGCCCGAAACCAGTATAGCAAAGTTCAGGTGCGGCGGGACTACGTATAGAGCTGCAGGTTTGCCGTAATTACTAACAGTTACATTTACTTCATAATGGATTATGGTATTAGCCACCTCAGTTGCATTTGGGACTCCCATAGACTCCAGTTCTTCGACGAGTACCTGCTCCCCGACCGGTATTAGCTGGTCAGTTGGAATAGGCGTCCCATTATAGGACGCGTTAAGGTATTCGTTATACACATACGCTACATAAAATTCAAGTTCTCCATCCGATTTAAAGCCAGTAAATATCAAGCCCGGTATATTTGCCGGTCGGTGATCAGGATCAGAGTAATGGTACTCTACAGAGACATTTCCGTAGTTCTTTATTACATTATATATTGCCCACGAAGCAGCTGCACCTACAGGACAGCCTAACCATGATTGTTCGACCACTATCACCTTACCGGGAGGAGCATAGTCTTGGTTATTTACTTTTATAAAAGTCCCAGCAGGTATTGAGGACTGGGGTAATATAGAGTTTGAAGTAGCTGGTTTAGCTAGCTGTGCTGATGAAGTAGAGAGACTACCGTAATAGTGCATGCCCACAAGTAAAACCGCTATAACTATTACTACCGCAATTACTATTCCAATTAGACCTTTTTTATTCATCGATAATATCATGAAATATAGTTTTATAAATTTTATCCTAAATAAACTTTATAACAAAATTAAGTTAGACCGTAGAATTTAAACTAAACTTTCATAATATCATCTTTATAATATGAATAAGGTATATTAAACAGCACGTGTTACCTTTAACAGAAGATTTTACTACTGCTTACACAAACGTAGAAAAAATTAATGGGACTATCTTTGACTTTTCAGCCCCGTATACTAAAAACCCAAGCAAACGTAGAAAATAAGGTCACCTATTAACAGAATGTAGATATATATACTTGAAACTAGAATAGAATGAATATGGGATTCCCATTCTTCGGACAACAACCTTCATTTGGATCAGCACTCTGCGGGGGATCTATCGGGCTCGGCGGTAAATCAATGACAGTCCCCGTATCATATCCAATAAACATGCAATATGTAGGCGAACAAGTGGTGGCATACTTAAACGGAAGAGGGTTCCAAGTAAACCCTATGATAAGCCAAAACATGGCTGTAATCCAAGCTAGACACTCAAGCTTATTCGGTTTTTTAACAGATTCAAATAAAGCATACACGGTAAGGATATGCCAAGGACCGGGTATGGTAACTATAGAAACCGGTATAGCGAATTGGATCCAAGACTTAATCCCACTAGCCATGAGTGGGGGCTTCGCCTTTTTCAGTGACGAGATGTTACACAATAAATTGTTGACAATCTTGGGTGCAGGAGGCACAGCTTTCGACGCGTACCACGTTTATCAGCAGTATGCTGGCGAAGAACAGTTACTTAATTTCATCGCTCAAATAGTAGCCAGTGCCCCACCTGCACAAGGTGGTATGTATGGGGGAGGACCATACGGGAATCCAGCAGGTGGGTATAACTACCCAGGTGGAGGAGGCGGTTACCAAGGTGGAGGATATCAGCCACCGTACTGAACAAAACAATTGAACTAATGGGTCCTACATAAAGTAGAGCTCGTTTTTGACCAGTATAGCACCACAGAAGCCTGTAAACCAGGAAAATTGAAACCTTTTTTATATCGCTTATTGTTAGTATGAAGTAAGGACTTTTTATATAGGAGGAAATTCCATTTACAGTCTACAATGAAATACTAATGGGTTCTTACAATTATTCGTTATAATAGTTTTTATTATTATATTTTTATTAATTTTATATATATGATATTATATTTTTAATGGATTAATTGACCTTTCTTCAAGGGTAGCAATTCCATTATAAGAATATACAAAAAGTCTAATTGGGGGGGATTAAGAGACCACGATAAAACGGGGCTTTAAGTTTAAATTCTTTAATTCTTTATTGTCTAAATGGCTGGGACATACAGTGGCTCGGGTAGCTCAGCCTGGTTAGAGCGACGGGCTGTGGACCCGTAGGTCCCGGGTTCAAGTCCCGGCCCGAGCCCCTTTACTAGGAGGATACCCCAACACTCCCAAGATAGTACTCGATTATCTTATCTAAAGGACCTATGTAAGTTTCCCTCGCGTTACCGTCTTGACCCTTCTCTATCTTATACACGTAATACTTCTTTCCTCTCTGACGTATCTTATATTGCCCAGCTGAGAAAACCTTATAACTCATATTTAAACTACGCCCCTTTTCCCTCATATAAGCTTAAAAGCACTGGGCTATTGCTATGTTCAGTCGTGGAGTTGAAAGAAATGGCAAAGATTCCTTTGATTTGCAAAAAATTGAATTTCGTGTGTCGGCACAGCTTGTAAAAATTGAACTGATCACAGTAGGTAGTGGAATTGAATATATGGCCGTTATAAAAATTGTGTAGTTCACGGATCCCTTGCAATTTCAGTTTGTCTTAGTAAAGTGATATTTTAACTGTTAATCACGTATTAGGTAAAATTAACGGTGAAAAGCTGGTATGACGGGTAACGAGGAGGTTACAACTTTAATTAAATAGAATGTTTAACCAGTATTTAGTTATTTATACATAAAATTATCTTAATTTTTTAGGGATATTTCAATTTGCAACGGAGACGTAAACGACCCCGTGAAATGCTCAATAATAGTAGGAATTCTAACATGAACCATAATCCTTAAATCTTAGTAATTAAATTTACTTACTATGAGAATAAAAGTTACTAGGAACTTTCAGATTACTATACCAGCAGAGGTCAGGGAAAAACTTAACATAAGGGAAGGCGAATACGTTGATATGACCGTTGATGAGAAAGAGGGGGTAATAATCGTTAGGCCTTATCGTAGAAAGTGGACTACTGTGACGCTAGGTAGGAGGATAAGCCAAGAGGAAATTGATAAGACTATAGAGGAGGTCGTAAAGGATTTCACGAAGAATTATAGTTGATACAAACGTCTTAGTGTATTCGACTTTCGAGGACGCCGAAAGACACGAAGAGGCCATCAAGATTTTAACTGAAAACGAGGTGATAATCCCACAAATAGTAGTTTATGAGTACATATGGGTTTTGGCTAAATTAACGAATAACGTTGACTTAGTTAATCAAAAGCTGGAGGAGCTTAAGGATTTTGAGGTAGTTAAGGAAGAATTAGAAGACATAATAAAGGGAGTCGAGATGTTAAAAAAGGACAATAGGCAGTTAAGGATGCTAAACGACTATATAATCCTTGCAATAGCTAAAAGGCTTAATGTTGGACTTGCGACTTATGACACTGAACTAGCGAAAGCTGGATTTAGAAACGGTATAAATATTTACTCCTAACATACTCTTAATAAACGTAAGAAGTTATTTACCGGGTCTAATTCTTAGTATTTGTTCAGGTAAAGTCTATTATATTTCTATGAGTTATATCTTTTATTATTCAGAAAGATTAGTAAATGAAAGCAACAATTGATAGTAATGGGAAGGAGACTGTGTGTAGTTGTTTATGATTTCTATTTGTCCCAGTAAGATGGTATATTAACTGTTAATTATGCCTGAGTAATGTTAATTATGTAACGTTTTACCTAAAGTCCTCAGGTCTACATGTTATTACCAATTAGACCCTTAATATTACATAATTTGTTAATGGAGCCCTCAAATTTTTATATGTTCAAAATAAAGTGGAGTGTAAATGTTCAATTATATTGTTAATGTATAAAGGACAAAAATTATATCCCTATTATGATAAACAAGACCTTCAGCATATATGGGCATAGACCTTGAAGACATAACTAAGTCCAATATTATCATCTTTACTGCGTCTTCCGAACGGTATATTCTTCTTTAATTTTATCTAGTAAATATCGTGCTATTATGGTCTTATAATTTTTATCTAATTTTTCTACTTTATCATCACTACCTATTATGAATACCTCATTGTATTCAGACGAAAAAGCTATGTCTTTCCTCCGCGCATTGTTAGCTATTATTAGGTCAAACTTATGTCTTTCTTTCTTCTGCTTAGCCTTCATTATGAGCTCATCATCACTGTTAGCCGTCTCTGCAGCGAACCCTACTAGGAACACGTTATATTTCCTTATCACTGACGAGATCTTCGGGGTCTTTTCCAGTTTTATTTCAGGTACTTCAGTATGGCTGTCAATTTTACTCTCCGCAGTCCTTATAGGCCTAAAATCCGCCGGCGCTCCTGCTAGTACTACTATATCGTAACCGGTCTTTACTAGCTTTTCTACTTCATTAGCCATTTCAGCTGTAGTAGTCACCTCTACGGTCTTAACATACGGTCTATGATGGGTTGACAGCGGACCGTGGACTAGTACTACATCGGCACCCCTAAAGTGGGCTTCGTTAGCAATGTCTACACCCATAGTACCGCTACTAGGGTTGGAAATAAACCTTACTGGGTCTATGAACTCTCTCGTAGGACCTGCTGTAACCACGACCTTGAGACCGCTTAAGTCTCTTCCCCTTAATAGATAAGCCACTATGTATTGTGTAAGGTATTCTACATCTGGGTAATGGGCTAAGTCCTTTACGATCATCGGTTCCACGACCTCTACCCCTATAGCCCTTAGCTTCTCTACATTTTCCCTTATTTGAGGAGAGCTATACATAGGGAGGTGCATAGCTGGCACTACAATCACTTTTTTAGCCATACCTATGAAGTTCAGTGCTGTTAAGGGTACAGATGTATCAGCGATCCCGTTGGCTATTTTTGAGATTGTGTTCGCCGTAGCTGGTGCTACTATTAGCGCGTCATAGTCTTCTGCCAGACTAACGTGCTCTATTTCACCCCCTATTTCAGTAACTACTTCCTCTCCAGTAGCCCAATGGAACATGGTGGGGGAGATTAGCTTAGTGGCGTCTGGACTCATTATCACTTTAACCTCTGCTCCCCGCCTCATTAGGCTTCTGGCTAAGTCTAAAGACTTGTAGATCGAGACACTCCCGGTTACACCAAGTAGGAGCTTCTTACCTTTTAATTCATCGGACATTTCCCCGATAATCCTTTTTGATGGGTGTACCATTCACTGTCAGACATAAATTTAAACTTCGAATAAAAACCTTATACTATGGAGTTTGCCGAGACGAAGAAATACGGGGCATTTGTCGTAAGGTTAGCCAGGATGACTGATATTGACCAAATTGTGAAGATCAACAGGCTGGCGTTACCGGAAAATTACCCCTATTATTTTTTTGTGGAGCACCTTAAGGAGTATGGTGCAGCTTTTTATGTCGCAGATATTAACGGGGAAGTAGTAGGGTATATAATGCCTAGGATAGAGTGGGGGTTTAGTAATATTAAACAAGTGCCCAGCTTGGTGAAGAAAGGGCATGTGGTCTCAATTGCCGTATTAGAAAATTTCAGGAAAATGGGTATTGGTACTGCACTTCTAGAAAACTCTATGAAAGCTATGAAAGGAGTGTATGAAGCAGAAGAAGTATACCTTGAAGTGAGAGTATCTAATTCCCCTGCTATATCTCTTTATAAAAAACTGGGGTTCTCCGAGGTCAAAGTGTTAAGACACTATTATGCTGATGGTGAAGATGCGTATCTAATGGCTCGTCCTCTCTAGTTCTACCCTACTATCATGGGTATTGAAAATGACGTAGTAACCTAACTCCATACTACCAACTGAAATAACTCTTGTCCTCCCAATACTGTATTCTTTTTGGACTCTGCTATGTCCATGGATAACTATTTCTGGTGATTCTGCTAAGATTTTAGCCTTTACAAACCGAGATCCAGTAGGGGAGTCGGGTGGAAAATGTGTTATCACTATTTTTGACGAAAAGTCAATAGAAAATACATTAAGAAAAGAACTAGCTATTAATTTGTTCATCTTCCTTAGGTACTTTTGAGTTGTTACTGTATCCATTTCTCCGAGTATTCCGTAATAGTTAGAAATGTATTGAGGGCATTCAATGTCTCCTAACCCTACGACGAAGTCCACGTTAAGCGAGTTAAGGAACTCTATCACACCCTCTCTGCATGGCGTTGAAGTAATTAAGACCATTTTTGTCATACCATTCACCCAGTTTATAAAGTGCAATACCGACAGCTACTATATCAGCTGTTGACCCCGGGTTATATCCGTTTTTTAAAAGAAAGCGGTCCAATTCATTGACGAGTTTAGGCTCTCCTAACGCTTCACAAGACATTTTGGAAACCGTTATAGCTGCCCTACCCCCATGTTTTCTCCAGATCAGACCGTCTGGGATTTGACATAGGACTGATAAAAAACCTTCCACCACTCCTCTTTCTATCCCTAACTGCTTAATTTTATTGAGGACTAACCTAGAATATTTATAGTCTTCCATCATGTTCTTTATGGAACTGTCTGTAGCGGAATGTAGTAAGACTTCATATAAGGAAAACTTCCCCATTGCTTTATAGTCAAAATCGTTATTTATCTCCCCTAGATAGCTTGGGGTAAGTGTCTGCAACGATTTTGAAAAATACATGGAGTCGACCTGATCCAGACCCCTTATAGTTTCTGAGGCTTTCCTGAGTGCATCGTCTAGAGACCGGGAAATAGAGGAATAGGCTAAGGGTACCATTTGAATAAATGTGCCTAGAATAGCAAAATTTATACCTAATTCTTGGCTCTTCACCACAGCCTTATAGAGGGAATCAAATAGAGGCCTCTCTCTCCTAAGTCCCCTCTTACAAAGTTCTTTATAGTAGTCCTTTGCTGTTAACGCTGAAAGTACCAAGTCCCTGAAGGTAACAGCAGGGATATCCCTCCACCTAGAGGCGTTTCCAGGCTTATTATGTAATGACTCTTCCACAGTGGAATAAGAAAGGATAAAAGATATAGAGTTACAAAACTCTTCTAATATAACCTGGGACATCCCTATCACCCACTACTATAATAGGTCTCTCACATTCAACTAACATACCTTTAGCTTCAATCTTCCTTGAACTAAAGAGTAGTGCCGAATATATTCCTTCATAAGATACAAGTATTTTGGGCCTTAATTTAGTTTCGCCTGAGAGTATGTTAACATTATACAAGGGGACCTCAGAGGGGTAAAACAAGGCCTTACAGTCACCGCTCTCTAATTCTGCTTTTATAGTTATCTCTCCCCTCCTCTTACATACGTCTTTGCAAGGCCTTTGAGGTCTCGGATCTACAAAGAGAATAGAAAACTTAACTCCTTTTATTAAACCTCTCATCCTCTTATCGTAAAGTTGCCTAGAATGGTCTATACTTAGCCCGTAGTTGCGCGAGGTCTCTATGACCCATTCCTTGTCTTCTTCAAAGCCGTTAAAGTTGCTCATTACATCTAGGGCGTTTTTACAGCCGTATACTACCACATCAAGGTCTGATTTGCTGTGGTTAATCCCAACTAAGAGGCTCCCGGTTACCCCCACCTCAGTAACTCCTAGGGCAGTATAGACATCTAAAAAAATAGCTTCTTGCATAGACTTAGGAGATCGGCGGATTAGTTCCGTGACTTTCTCTTCGGGTTTTAAATGCTTAAACACTCTGGAGAGCTTTAATATAGGAAACGTCACGCCGTTACAAGGTTCCATAGAAAATTCTTGGTTAAGTCTAACCATGTTCTTTACACCGTAGTATTTTAGCACCCTTTCGTAACCCCTCCATAGCCCTTTCCCCGTGTAGGTATATTTTAACATCGCGTAGACGTAACCGTAAGGGTTAACGTTTGAGTACACTAGGTATATATCCCAGTCCTTATCCACTAAAACGTCCTTATCAAGGAAATAACCTCTTCCCATCCTTTCAACCTCACATAATCTATTGGTGTACCCGCACTTTCGAGAAAACTAAGGTAATCCCTGAACACACCTCCGAATAAGGCGTTGGCAACAAATGCGGAGCCAACTGAAGATTCCTTAAATTTGAAATTATGTTTAATCCCAAAGGGTATCTCCCACTTTTTACTCCCAGACACTATAATCGGAATTTTATATTGCGCAGAATACCACTCAGCTATTATCCTTAAGAGCTGAAGCCCTCTCTCCCAGTTACCATTTGTATATATAGTATTTTTGGTTATTTTAGAGTATTTAGATAGCAAGTAAGCCACCTCACCGTCCAGAAAACCGGCCGAACTAATACCCGGTATTATGCTCCCCCCTAGCCCGTCTACTACTTTCCCCTCAACGACTACTAAAAGGGATGAAAAAGAGGAACCCACTTCGATTAAGACGAAACTATCGTACATCGTTCTGTAGAAAAAAGCTGAAGCCACCTTATCAGCAGTACCCATGTCAATAAGGTTGATTTTCTTACTTTTGTCGACGCTTATGAGTTCTATTACCCCGGGCAAGGTAAAGGCGTTGTCCAGCGTTCTGGCCGAAACTAGGAAATTCCGCAGAGGACCTTCTACAGCAGGGTCTTTTAAGGTCATGAGAAATATATCGCGGTCTGTGATTTCAGAGGACCTTTTGAAGGGTAACCCGTGTCCTGAGGGTAAAGCCACTCCAATAGGTCTGAGATCCGATATGTATTTGACAAGTATGCTAGAGGCCTTATCGACTAAATCCGTAGGAATAGAGAGAAGTTTTAGTGTCCTCCCGGTTTCGTCGACGAACGCTACCTCATACGTTCCGCTCCCAGGGTCTACTCCCGAAAAAATCATTGTGAGACCCTTACGACCGCTCCGTTTCTCTCGACCTTTAGATTTAGTGTGTAGCGTTTCCCTAAACTCCTCAGCAAGGAGCTAACTACACTCTCGAAGTATACGGCGTCTTTTTCATTTTTAAAAAAATACGCTGTGGCGTTTCCACTATCAGATGGTATTGCTAACCATTTCCCGTCTAGGAACTCTGAAAATAAATTCAGAACGTTAACCATAGTATCTAAAACAGTATCTTGCGTTTGACTCCTTGACCTTATATATGCATCTAAGTTAACGGCTAGAGTTTCGGGTGGGATATCTAAATTAATATGTAACGCATTTACACTTTTTAAAAGCCTATAGAATTCAAACTCGGTTAAAAATAGAGATAGGTTTGTCCCAGCGGACATTAACTTAGTATAAACTAGTATGGCCTCATTAGTAGCGTCGTATATTGTTTTCTCGCTGTTTTTACAGTAGGTCGTGATCTCTTTGTATGCATCATCAGACATGAAACAAGATTTCCTTCCCATATGTGTACGTTTCCTTCCCATGTGTATACAAATGTATATCGCTTCTAATTAATTTTTGTGGTGAATAGGATAGGCTGTTAGGTAGATATTAAAAACTCTATAAGGTCCTCAAAAAATCTTTGTTCCTCTATTTTAAACCCCATACGGTCGAGAAAATTCTTTAGGATCTCACCTATACCTTGTGTAAGATTCCCGGTCGACCCTTGGATCGTAATAGTCACATAGAACTTGTCTTGATTTGCGTTCTGATCCTTGTTTACGGTTATAATTGGAGAGATATCCGATAATAGTGGAGTCTTATCAAGTAAGTTCTGGATATCGGACTCAGTTATTATATCCTTTTGCTGAATTAGCCCTTTCACGCTATCAGCATACTGTAACGTAACGTTCTTATACCACAAGAGGATCTCATCGATTATATTCTTATCGAGTTTAGTAAAAACCGATAACGGAACCCGTAGAAATCCTCGCCTATTTAGTTTAATCAAATAGGAGAGTAATAAATAACTGGATAAGTACTCAAGGATATCTGCATTACGCGTGACTTTTAAAGAGTGAGCAACTTGCATAATTATATCGCTTAACACAGCAGTACGAGGGTTTTCATCATCACTTTTACCGTTAAGCGAAGTATGTTTAACGTTCAGTAAAGAGTTTACAATATAATTTAGCTCGTCTAGAGCATCACTGTACACCGGTGTTAGTTTAGTGTCACGTTTCTTAGGCTTACCTCCTTTCTTTGGCACGCTATCACAAATTGGCGGTTTTCATATTAAAATTTTCTCGTCAGCCATTTATACTTTTCAACAATTTTAATAATATCTATACAGTTTTTCATATGTATTAAAATAGAATTATTATCAGCTTTACTTAGTTAAAATTGAAAACTTTGATCAAGTAAGTTCTCAGTGGCTGCCCACAGAAAATGTCACTAATCCATTCGGCTCTTTGTCATCATAAAGAGCGGGGGAAAGGTAGCGGCGCCAGGATTTGAACCTGGGATCTCGGGGTGTCTCAGGAGAAACACCCTATGAGCCCCGCGGGATACCTGGCTACCCTACGCCGCTACTTATTCCCTCCGCTACTCTAATTTATTCGCGCTACGTAATTAAAGCTTTCTATGTAATATTAGGGTGAAAACTACAAAAGGGTTAGATAAAACAAACTCTGTACTTTATACTCAGTCAAGCACTAAAGGGTAAGTCCTTCGTCGTATTTATAGCGAATGCGTATACTTTAGGCTAAAGTTCCTGTTGTCCTTTACAAACTGACCGAGTATAATAACTTTTTAAAGATCGCAAAGTAAAGACCATACAATTGTACAATAACTCATTTTTACCTAAATTTTAAAGAGATTATGGATAAAACTGTCTTATACGTCATTTTTACCCGCGAGCTAAGAGAGGGTCTTAGATATATTAAAAATATGAACCATAAGAGGACTTTATACTCCGTCAATGTGTAAAGGACAAGAATATCCCTATTGTGATAAACAAGACCTTCAGCATATAAGGGCATAGGCCTTGGCGTTGAAGGTATAACTAGTATAACTTAGTTGCTCTAGTGGGAAAAAGACGCCGGGGGCGGGATTTGAACCCGCGTGCCTCGGAGAGGCAGTAGGTCGCCCCTCTTTCTCGCTGGAAATGATCTCGAGCCTACCCCCTTGGTCCGCTCGGGCACCCCGGCAATTAATAGATTAGTAATTGTAACTTTAAAAGTTACACATTGATAAAAAGGCGGTTGAAAAGCCCCACATTTTTTATGTAGAGGGCACTTTTACAGTCAAGGTTTTTTACTCGATTAATATTTACTAGAAAAATCGTGACAGCTGACTATTACCCTAATCACCTACGTGTACACTTATATTCTATCTTATGTTAAGTTTTTAGAATTTGAAGGCTTAACCATAAATATGTAATATCACACGTCAAAATCAGTAAACCCATAATCAGGCATGAGAGTTATACAGAAAATGTTACTTGATCAGCGTATAAAGGGCGATGATAGTCCTAAAACGACGCGCATTGACTGTAGGTTATAGATCGAGTCGTTACTCATTAAGGCCTGACGGAGTATAAATTCTGCCTTTCTATGCAGGTACTGCTACGGGCTCTTTTTCCGTAGACACCTTCTTTTCGGTTTCCAATTTACTCCTTATATTCTTAGGAATACTGAAAATCATCTCATGAGTCTCTCCATCATAAAACTTAAGTTCACCGGCTATTCTCTCCCTTATTAGGTTGTCGATTTGTTTACCCGCAATTGATGAAGGGTTTACGGAATCAGAAGCATAAACAAATCCCCATAGGCTATCAAACCCTGGTATGTAAGCAATTGATGCACTAACGTATTTGAATACGTTCCTCAGAGTATTATATATTGCAGAAAAAGTGTCGAGGCTAAATGAGGGTGATGTGGCTTGGGTTACTATCCCTCCGTTTTCTTTTAGTATAGCTTTAACGTGTTTATAAAATTCGACAGTGTAGAGGAGCTGAGAAGGTGAGTCTTTTATAGGGTCTGTTAGGTCTAAAACAACTGCGTCAAATCTCTCTTTTGTTTCTTTAACGTATTTATAACCGTCCCCGATAATAAGTTTCGTTCTAGGGTCATCAAAGCTACCCTGATGCCACTCCTGTAGGTATTTCTTAGCAAATTCAATTACGACAGGGTCAATGTCGACCATGACGGCTTGGTTAACGCTTTTGTGCTTTAAGACTTCCCTCAGTGTTGCTCCTTCTCCACCGCCGAGGATCAATACGTCTTTAGGCGAATTAAGAGATAAAAGAAGTGGGTGAACGAGCGTCTCATGGTAAATATACTCATCTGATACTGTGGATTGAACCTTACCGTCTATTATTAAGCTCTTACCGAACCTGAAAAGCTCAACTAGAAGGACTCTTTGGAATTCACTTTTCTCTTCCGCTATTACTTTCTTAATTGCATGGGCGTGATACTCATAAGGGGTTTGCCATTCAATGTGCCAGTGCCACTCGTACATTATACTAATCTCACTCCGTTAACTTTCTTATTTTGCCAGCTGTATCTTCTGATCTTCTTAGTCCTCCCGAACCCGCAAGCCGCACAATAGCCTTTTCTTGCATTGAACGCGTTCCTACCGCATCTTCTGCACCTAATGTGAGTAGATCCCTTATTCATTTTACCGAACGAAGGTGTACCTTTCATTGCCTTCCATTATCAGATTAACTAACTCGTTTATAACTTTATTTGCTTAGCTTTAAAAACTAGTAGCTATACTAATTTTAGATACTCAATGTTTAAAGACAAAGATTTCATCTATATTGACTACGTAGCAAGAATAAAAGATACGGGGGAGATCTTCGATACTACAATAGAGGAGGAAGCTAAAAAAGCAAACATATATGATAATGAAAAAATTTACAAACCTAAACTCGTAATTCTCGGCGAAGGGGCTGTAATTAAAGGGCTGGAAGATGCTCTATATCAAATGAATGTGGGAGAGGAAAAAGAAATAGAGATCCCTCCCGAGAAAGCTTATGGAGAGAGAGACCCTAACAAAGTAAAAACCATGTCTCTGGGTGAGTTGAGGAAACAAGGTATAAGACCTTACCCTAACATGATGTTGAGGATGAGCAACGGAAGTATCGCGGTAGTCAAGAGTGTTACTGGAGGTAGGGTTATCCTAGACTATAACCACCCCTTGGCTGGGAGAACGTTAGTATATAGAGTAAAAGTGGTAAAGGTTGCAGAAACTGAGTTGGACAAGGTTAAGGCTTTAATTGAAAGGTATTTTGGGAGCTCAAATATAGATAAATTCGGTGTAGAGGTAGGCAGCGATAAAAAGGATGTTAAGATTACTGTGCCTAAGGAGTTTTACCTGGTGGAGGATCTACAGTCTAGAATTTATATAACTGCACGTGATATTATAACGTATGTATTACCCGAAGCCAATGTATCATTCATTGAAACGTACAATAAGTCGACTTTCAGCTAATCACGCCCGTCTCTCTAGCTATTTTTTCAGCTGAACTCCAGCTTAATCCTCTATCTCCCAAAATAGTATACCTTTCAGGTCTTATACTGTGGGCTATAGTCAGGGCCTTTATAACTCCTTCTTCAGGTATTCCGACCTCTTTAGCATTAGTCGGTAATCCTACTCTTTTCATTGCCTTCTTTATCTTTCTCCAGTTTATACCGTGGACATAAGCCATTAGAATAGTACCAATCGCTACTAATTCACCGTGTAACCCTTTACCCGGGTATAACATTTCTATTGCATGAGCGAATAAATGCTCTGAACCGCTTGCAGGTCTCGTGCTCCCAGCCATTCCCATAGCTACTCCGCTACTAATTAACGCTTCTGTAAGTATTCTCACCCCCGCTCTTAGATCCTTGTTAAGTAATTTTGTGCAAGACAGCGCGTGTTTTGCTGAAAGAAGTGCTAATGACGCAGTGTAATCGCCGTAATATTCACCCGTAATCTTAGAAGCCAGCTTCCAGTCCCTCACAGCTATGAATTTTCCTATTGTGTCTCCGACTCCAGCGTTTATTAACCTTCTAGGTGCTGTTGATAGGATTTGAATATCGGCTATAATACTTAGTGGGCCCTTGGCTTTCACTGATATAGGTTTTCCCATTCCCTTAATTGCAGCAAAGGGAGATGTAATTCCATCATGAGATGGCGCGGTGGGTATACTTATAAATTCCTTGTCTATTCTGAACGCAACGTATTTAGCTACATCTATTACGCTTCCTCCGCCGACTCCTATTATCACATTAGCTTTAATCTGTTTAGCGAATTCTTCAACGTGGTTTACCTCTTCTATATCTGCGCTCTTCACTTCAATTACTTCATATTTAAAATTGGATAATGAATCAAATAGCTTCGATGTAATGCTCATTCTAACTATAGGACCAGTTACAACGAGAAAGGGATCTGATAGGTTTAAGCTTATCAGGTATTCCCTAATACTAGAAATTAAGTCGTTACCGATGTAAACCCTCTTTGGCAGATCTATTATATGTTCTTTACTTTCCACGGTTGTATATAACAAGAATTTAAATATTAAAAGTTGCTATACATGTGCTTGTAAGTCTACTTCTTTAAGAGTTGGTGAATGCTGTGAGTTCAGTTAGGTTAAATATAATATCAGCAATATATGGGAACCTGCCTAAAGAAGCCCAAATAACCAAAATAGAATTTGAAGGACCCGAGATTGCAGTATATGTAAAGAACCCTTCTATCTTAGCAGATAAAGGAGAAATAGTAAAGAAGATAGCTAAAGATATAAAGAAAAGAATAGTAATAAAGGCAGATGAGAAAGCGAGAAAAGATAAGAAAGAAACTGAAGAAATAATTAAAAATATAGTACCCAAAGAAGCGGAAATTGTTAACATTAAATTCGATGACGAGCTAGGGGAAGTTCTAATTAAAGCTAAAAAACCGGGGCTTGTAATTGGTAAAGGCGGTACGCTCCAAAACAAGATCTTTTTCGAGACTTTCTGGAGGCCCGTAATAGTAAGAGAGCCCCCTATTAAATCAAGGACTATAGACAGTATTTTGACACATATTTATAACGAGACCGAATACCATGCAAAAATACTCAAAGTTTTCGGAGAAAGAATACATAGAGAGTTATTGTTCAAGGAAAGGTCGGTGAGAGTTACGGCCTTAGGTGGGTTCTATGAAGTAGGAAGGTCAGCTGTATTAGTGGAAACCCCAGAAAGTAAGATTTTACTGGATACCGGTTTAAATCCAAGTGTTACTGGAGGAGAAAAGTTCTTTCCCAGATTAGACATAGACCAAGTAAGATTAGAAGATATTGACGCAGTAGTAATAACACATGCCCATCTGGACCACTGTGGGATGGTTCCTTTACTCTTTAAATATGGTTATAATGGCCCGGTGTACACAACTGCACCTACAAGAGATATAATGGCATTAATGCAATTAGACGCCCTCGATGTAGCTGAAAAAGAAGGAAGACCAGTACCATACACTGCCAAAGAAGTTAGGAAAGAATTGTTACATACAATTACTCTTGACTATGAAGAAGTTACAGATATAGCTCCTGATATAAAACTTACGTTTTATAATGCTGGACATATAATAGGTTCTGCAATGGCTCATTTACATATAGGTGAAGGTACCCATAATATAGTCTATACTGGAGATTTTAAGTACGCTAGGACAAAGTTACTTGATAAAGCTAATGATGAGTTCCTAAGAGTAGATACTATGATTATGGAAACTACTTACGGTGCACAAGAGCAAGAAGGTAGAGAAGAGGCAGAGGAGAAGTTGATTAGTATTATAAATAATACTTTAAGTAAAGGAGGGAAAGTCCTAATACCGGTCTTAGCAGTAGGTCGTGGACAAGAAATTATGTTAGTATTGAATGAAGCAATGAAGAATAAGAAGATACCCCAAGTGCCTATTTATGTCACCGGTCTAGTCGACGAGATTACAGCTATTCACAACGCATATCCAGAGATGTTAAGTAGGGAAGTTAGAGAGGCTATACTCTACAAGGATGAAAACCCGTTTACCTCAGAGTTCTTCCACAGAATAGACGGCTACAGAGAAGATATTGCACAAGGGGAACCGAGCATTATTCTAGCTACATCGGGTATGCTAAATGGAGGACCTGCAGTAGAATTCTTTAAAACAATGGCACCTGACAACAGAAATGCGATAGTCTTCGTAAGTTATCAAGCAGAAGGAACTCTAGGTAGAAAAATTAGAGATGGTGTTAAGGAGGTACAAATAATAGACAGAGACGGAAGGGTAGAAAATATAAAAATAGCAATGGAAGTAACACATGTCGAAGGGTTTTCAGGGCACTCCGATAGGAGACAGCTACTTCATTACTTACGTAATTTAAGTGCAAAACCAAGGAATTTAGTGTTAAACCACGGTGAGCCAGGCGCTATAGAGTCATTCAGGAAGCAAGTTGATAGGGAGAAGGATAAGCTAGGACTAAGGGGGACTAAAATATATACCCCACAGATACTAGATAGTTTAAGGGTAGCTTAGTAAATTAAACATAACTTATACCACTTTTTAAAATTTTTAGGTATAAAGATGGATACGGAGACCAGCTTATCCAAATATTTAGTAAATTATCTGAATGAATTGAGAACGAAAAATAGGATCCCACCAGTAAATTATGCAAATACCGGTTATTCTAAGTTTAAAGCTAAATATATGTTAAAAGATAAATTCTACGGTCACTATGATAGAAAGGGACTTATACCTCCTTATTATTACAACATGCTAAACCAATACCACTATATGGAAGAAAACTTGTGTTACATAAGCTCTGAGGGAGGGATTGGGTTTTTTTCTCGGGACGAGGCAGTTAATAGGGCTAAGCATTGTATTTACGATATGATATATGAAGATGGAGATTCCGGATGGGGACACCGAGACTCTTTGCTGGATCCATGTCACAATTATGCAGACATTTACGTATCTTATAACGCCAATGCAATTTACTTGGTAGTGACTATGATTACTGCTAAGATTGAGTGGACACAAAGACCTATTCTTAGAAACGGGTTAATCACCCTAAGGGGGAATATACTAGGGAATGTAGAGCCCAAATCAATTCTAATCTTTCATTATGAGCCCAATCCCGATTTAGTAAACAAAAGTTATTATACGCTTGGAAATCCTGTAGCCGGAGTCGTACCGTATCCGTACAAATACCCTAAGCTAAAAACTATAAGGCCATTAGAGTGGGTATTTAATAAAGGAATAAGCTCAATCCCACGTATACATTATTCTAAATCTATGGCTAATAATATTTCTTTCTCTATAAGTTTTCCCTTTCTCTTTACTAGAAGGGGAATGTACTCAATACTTTTTACAAGTATATTGAGAGAACCTATTAATTGGAAACCATATACGAACAAGAGAAAAGGAGAGTGTAACCTCGCTATTTATACTATTTTAATATGATGGTGGACATACAAAAGATTGAACAAAATTTTTATATAATATCCTTTGGAAAAATTTCAGCTTATACCTAGTCATACTCTAAAGTATGACATTATTCCTAAACTCATTTGGCATATCAGGAGGATTAAGAGTCATTTAAGCCTCAGAAAGCATGATTAATGGGCCCGCTGGGACTTGAACCCAGGATTTCCGCCGCTCTAACCATAGGTCGTCAGGGCGGCGTCCTAACCAGGCTAGACGACGGGCCCATTATAATGTTAAAAAACACTTGCTTATAAGATTAAGTCCAAATATACTACAGTAATAACGTACTAGTTTAACGAGACTTTAAGTATAATATCTATATTTAATATAGAAGTAAAGAAACAAATAATTATCTTACTCTTAGAACCTTAATGATTCACTTCTCCATTGTTTAATTTCTGCAATTGCCTCTTTCCCTTCTACATATTTCATTCTTATTTTACCCTTTTCAAAAACTGCGTTAATGTATCTTATATTACCGTCATCCCACCTATCATATTCTACAAGCCTACCTAAGTCAAACCTCTTGCCAATATTCCTTAACATCTTTATCTCGTAATCCCTTAAAGAAACCTCCCTTTTTGGCGTTATAAAAGCGAAAAGCCTTCTCACAAGAATGATTGATGAATATATCTTATTAAGTTTTAGGATTAGTTTTTATATTCTATGTTGTTATAATTTATTTCAAAGAAAATTAGTTGGATTAAACGGCATTTGTATATTTAGTCCTTATATGTAGATAGAGAAATAAAAGTTAACCAATTTAAATTAAAAGTTTAGTCGGATCTACGCCTTATTCACGCAATATTTTTAAAGTTATAAATAAATATTTTTGAATAAAAATAAAATCCAAGTTAATTAGAAAAATACGTCATACTTATATAGCTAACACGTATTTTTGATATCGTGGCTTACTGGATAATCCCAGTTCAGGAGGATTTTTGGGAAGCTATTCTTTCTATTAATATTTACGGTTATAACAAAGAAAGTATAAAGCAATATGTAAAGAAAGGAGACGGTCTTATATTTTACGTAAATAAATATTATGCTAAAAAATATGGCGGTAAGTTTGTGGGAATTTATTCGGTAATATCAGACTGGTATACAGACTCTACTATATTATTTCCTGAAGAAAAAATTAAGAATAGGCCCATCTATATTTATCGTGTAAAACTAGAAAAAATAGTTGTTGGAGAATGTTCATCAAAGGATATTATCGAGAAGGTCCATTTTATCGAAGATAAATATCAGTTCTCAAAATACCTTAGAAACGTACCGGCAAACCTTAAGAGACCTATACCGCTGATAGACGTCCAGCTTATAGAGCAGTGCCTGAAGGAATCTATCTTACTATAGATATAAAGTACCTTATGGCATTTAATAACTCATTTACAAGCCTCTCCAGAAGTAAGTGATAGACAAATATTATCACATATTTAAGCCTTATTACGAATAAAATCCTTCTAGCTAATTTCATATGTTGGTGGATATATTGCCTAAGTTTTTCACCCGCAGCCTCGAAGTACATCTCCTTTAAGAAGCTTATAAACTTCTTTATTACAATTAGAAGTTCCCTATCACTCCTACAATATGAGATCTCGTTAACGTAATTTTCGTATGCCCTCTTAACTATTGCATAATCTACAATGTCTGTCATGTTATATATATTATATGATAATATGTTTAAAGACTGAAGGCAGAAGAATTTACTTAACTACGTGTATTCCCTATGAAGGATAGGATATTTTACCCTTTAAGTAGTATATTATTACCCATGGACTTGGTAAAAAATAAAAAACTCCTTATGCACGTAGGTCCTGTAGACATTTATGAAGAAGTACTATATGCAGGACTGAAAAATAATGTAGGTTTTACATCGGAAGAATTCGTTAATGCATTCCAAAGTTCTCTAAAACGAGTCAGATATCTGTTCCAAGCTGACCAGACATACCAACCGTTCATTATACCAGGCGGCGGGACTTCGGCAATGGAGAGCGTAACTTCGTTTCTATCTAGAGGAGATAAAGTCCTAGTAGTTACTAACGGAGTATTTGGCGATAGATGGCTCAATATTTTCAAAAAATATCCAGTAGAAGTTGACTGCCTAAAGGCTGATGCAGGGGATTACGTTGGAATAGAGTCTATTAGAGAAAAGGTCAAGCAAAAACATTATAAACTAATCACGTTCACACATGTAGAGACGAGCACTGGAGTAAGGCACCCTATAAAAGAAAGTGTAGAAGAGATTAGAGATTATGTAGATATAATAGTAGTCGACGGGGTATCAAGTGTAGGTGCTGAAGAAGTGAAGGCAAAAGACTGGAATGTAGATATTTACCTGACCGCAAGCCAAAAAGCCATAGGAGCACCCCCGGGACTGGGACTACTGGTAGTTTCTGAAAACGCTATGAAGAATTTAAAAGGAGAAAACATCGCTGGGTATTATCTCGACCTCAATAACTGGCTACCAGTAATGAGAGGAATGGAAGAGGGTAAATCAGCTTATTTCTCGACATTACCAGTCCATACGGTGTTCATGCTAAACGAGGCTTTAAAACTGGTACAGGATGAAGGGATAGAAAACAGAATTAAAAGACATGAAAAAGTAGCCGGAGCCATAAGGGCAGGCATAGAAGGGATGGGGCTTAATGTAGTAGCTAAAAAGCCTGAGGCTTATAGTAATACGGTTACAGGCGTAATGCTTAAGAAAGTTAAAGCCCAAGACGTATTAGCCGAAATAGTTAAAGAAGGTGTGGAATTAGCTCCTGGTGTTCACCCTTCACTGCAAGGAAAATATATTAGAATAGGCCACATGGGATGGGTTACACCAAATGATGCTGTCGTGACTATCTCTGCCCTAGAGAGAACACTTAAACGCCTAGGAGAGGACATTAAGATCGGCGAAGGAGTTAAGGCTACACAATCTTATTTATCATAAGATGGATATTTTATCCATATGGATTTATATGAAGCCATAAAGAAAAGGAGGGACGTCAGGAGCTATTACATAAAGGATAAACCAATACCTGATGAAGTTCTGGCTAAGATTTTACTTGCAGCTCATTTAGCTCCTTCAGTTGGTTACTCTCAACCGTGGAATTTCATTATTATAAAAGATGTAGAAAAAAGATCGAAAATTAAGGAACTAGTACAAATAGAAAGAGAGAATTTTAGAAAAAAACTGGATGAAGAAAGAAAGAGAATATTTGATAACATTAAAATAGAGGCTATACTTGATACGCCGATAAATTTAGCTGTAACTTGTGATCCTAAACGTTTCGGTCCCAATGTACTTGGTAGAACTACAATGCCCGAACTTTGTCAGTATAGCACGGTCTTAGCCATAGAAAACCTTTGGCTAGCCGCAACAGCGGAAGGAATAGGTGTAGGATGGGTAAGTTTCTTTAAGAAAGATGATGTTAAAAAAATCCTTTCAATACCTGAACATGTTGATCTTGTAGCATATCTTACACTAGGTTATGTTAATAAGTTCCCTGAAAAACCAGAGCTGGAAGAGAAAGGATGGCTAACCAGAGTACCTTTAGAGGAATTAGTCTATGAAGACTTTTTCGGTAATAGACCGGAAGAGAAGTTGATCACTGCTTTAAAAAATGTAAAATTTTAGTGCTAACAGCAGAAATAATATAGTATTCTATCATGAAAACTATAGATACATAAAAAATTAAGAATTCAGGGGATAACGCTAAGGAATAGGCTTTAGGCCCATAAAGCTCTCTAATCGTCATGAGCCCAATTTTAACGTCAAAGAAAGTTAATACCAGAGAGAGTAGCCCGAATATAACCTTGTCCATTAAGTAATATTAAAGATTTTAAAAAATAAGGATTTTTATTTCGCTCTAGTTTGTAGTTTTAGCGGATTTTAAGAATGAAAGTATTCCTCCGGATTTCAATATTTCAAGGGGCATACCGGTAATACCCTTACCTTTTAATACGACATTCTGGTTCACAACTATCTCTCCGGTCTCTACGTTAACTTTGATATAATCATCTTGGTTTATCTTCTTCGTAGCATCGGGTAGAATTATTACTGGTAACCCGTTATTTATTGCGTTCCTAAAGAATATCCTTGCAAACGATTCAGCTATAACAGCCCTCACACCGGCAGCCTTTAGTGCAATAGCCGCTTGTTCCCTTGAAGAACCCATTCCGAATACTTTTCCTGCTACTAATATGACACCTTGAGAAGCTTTTTTATAAAACTCAGGGTCTAAAGGCTCCATAGCGTGTTGTGCTAAGTATTGTGGATCAGTGTACTTTAAGTGCCTTGCGGGGATAATTATGTCTGTATCGATTTTATCACCAAACTTTAGGACTTTCCCCTCAACTATCATGAGAACCGCCTCGGGTCGGTAATTTTACCCTCAACTGCCGTAGCTGCTGCAACAGCTGGTCCTGCTAAGTATACTTTTGAGTCTGGACTCCCCATTCTTCCTTTAAAGTTCCTAGAGCTCGTCGAAACCATGACCTCACCTGGACCTGCTACACCAAAATGACCTCCCAGACACGGACCGCACGTACCGTATGTCACTACACACCCCGCTTGAACTAAGGTATCGATATACCCCGCTTCCATTGCCTTCCTAAATAAATCGTAAGAGGCGGGGATAGCAATACACCTAGTCTTTACCCTTTTACCCTTCATTATCTTAGCTGCCATCTCGAAATCACTTAGCCTACCATTAGTACATGAACCTATATACACTTGGTCAACCTCAAGCCCTTCAACTTCACCTACGGCTTTGACGTTATCTACGCTGTGCGGCGCAGCTACTAAAGGTTCTAACTTAGATAGGTCTATCGTGTACTCGTCTTTATACTTAGCTCCGCTATCGGGTTGTACTAACTGAGGTTCGTATCCTCTCATTGTTTTAATGTAATTCACCGTTTCGGAATCAGGTATGAACATCAGCGCGTCGGCATTCATCTCTATCCCCATATTAGATACTGTAGCCCTGAAGTCCATAGGAAAAGCTGAAGGTTCTTTTACAAAGACCTCTATAGACATACCGTTAAAGTAATCCGCTTTAAAGTCACCTAGTATCTTTAAGGCTACGTCTTTTCCGTTTATCCACTTATTAGGTTTCCCTTCTAACGTTATCTTAAACGGTTCAGGTACCACTACCCACGTCTTACCCGTAATTACTGCTGCCGCAACATCGCTTGCACCTAACCCTTGTGCAAAGGCACCTACAGCACCCGAAGTAGTAGTGTGGCTATCTGCTGCCACTATGACGTAGCCGGGATTTGCATATTTTTCTAAAAGTATTTGGTGTAATATACCTACATTTATGTCGTGGAAATTTGGGATGGAAAGGTTCTTTACAAAATGCCTGATCTGATCCTGAATTTCTGCACTCCTGACATCTGGTGGCGGTGCCAAATGATCAAACGCTATAACTATTTTTCCTTTATCAAATACCTTTAACATACCCGCTTTTTCCATTACTTCTATCACGTGATACCCAGTTAAGTCGTGGAATGCTGCGATGTCTACGTTAATTTCGGTAACGTCAGCTGGAGAGACAGCTTTACCTGCAGCCCTACTTAAGATTTTTTCGGTTAATGTTTGAGACATCCCGTAGATAAGTTACAAAAGGTAAAAATAAATGTTTATTACGTAAATGGTTCATATTTCGAACTAAGTAGTAATCACTTTTTTCGAATTATTCTTTCTAGCTATAAAATAAGATACAGCAGTCCCAGCAAAATATAATCCTGAGAGGATAATACCTATAGTAGTCTCTATTAACCCTCCGGTAGTCCCAGGTGAAATGATCCAGGCTATTATAAACGAGATCATTACACCCCATCTCCAGTTCTTTAGCCATGTATGGGGCTTTACCAAGCCTAACTTGGTCATGCCCGCCATTACTAAGGGGAGCTCAAAAGCTACACCAGTAGCAGTCATAAGAAGTAATATTGTTGAAACTATTGACTTAAAACTGAGAGTAGGGTCTATATTTAACGCTAAGTCATATCTGTACACAAAGAGGAACATAAAAGGTAAAATTATAAAATATGCGAACGCAGAACCAGCTGCGAAAAGGAGAACAGCAGGAATTATTGTTTTTCTGACAAATTTCTTCTCATGTTCATATAAACCTGGTGCAACAAAAGCCCAAAATTCTCTAGCTATAAAAGGAGATGCTGAAAATATTGCTAAGTATGCTGCTACGGATAACCCAGAAAATATTGGGTCTAGGGTGTTAATTGTTATAGGCTTAAGACCGGGAGGTATTTCTCTATCTATAAAATCCCTTACAAACAGCACAGCGATACTGTGGTATAAAGAAGGATAAGGGATTGGAACCCGATAAGGACCCAACTGGATAAAGGTTATCCCAAAAGTGAAATAAAGAATGAAGAAAAAAGCCAAAATCATTATAACCCTCTTTAGTCTGGTCAGTAATTCCCTAATGTGGTCGAGTAAAGGCAGTTCTTTATCTTGGGTTTCCTTCTGGTAACTCATTTACTGACGCCACCTTGCTTCTTTAACCTTTCAATCTCATCCTCTAGCTCCTTTATTCTTTCTTCTAATATTTTCACCCTTATGTCGTCAGCTGCCTGGTTTAAGGTCGTTGATGTTTCTCTGAAAGCCCTAGAAGTAACATCATTAGTCTCCCTCACAATTTCATTAGTTGAACTTGATACGTCCTCTAGCTCCCTCCTTAATTCGTTCATTAACTCACTTTGCTTCTTTTTCAGCTGGTTATATCCCCTAATGGCTGATTTTATAGTAGATAGGGAGTTTTTATCCCCAGAGAATAGTAAAAGCCCAAGTAAAACTATAACTAAAAAATCGTCTATTGAATTTATCATTTCCCCCACCTAATGGGGTTTAGCTGTTTTGTTGCTTCTGCTCCTTTTTTAAATCTTCTAACTGTTTTTGTAACTCATCAATTTTCTTCTGAAGGTCTGCCTCTTTAGAAGATTGATTAGGTTGTATGTTTTGGTTCTGAGCTTGTTGCATTTGCATAAGCTCCATTTCTGCTTCCATTTTTCCCTTCTTGAACTCGCCTGTAGCTCGGCCTAACGACCTAAATATCTCAGGAATTTTAGTAGCTCCGAAGAACAGTATTATAGCAACCACAATCAGTATTATTATGTCATTAGGAACTGGCCCCATATTTTATCACATTTAATAGTTGTCGGCCATACTAATAAACTTTCACTTCATTAATATGTTACTTATATTAATCTATTTATTCACCAAACGAGAATTATCTCTGGGTAGAGTAAGTATATAAAAGAGGATTTTATTTTAGTCATATACTCATGAATAATTGAGAAATTATTACATGATATTCAAGTAGTGAATCGTTCCCGAGGTAATTTAGGTATCTTTTACGATTTCCGTCTATCTAAGTATGGTTTTAGATTATAACTTAATTAAATGTACAGACATAACAATAATTATTAAATAATTAATACATGATATCGTATAAAAGCGTATTATAAAGAGGTTATAATTTAGGCTATCCACAATGATTCTACGTGTACTATATATTTATGCATTGAATTATACTAATTTTATGGATAAAATTACAATTTGCAGAGGAACAGTAAAAGGCCCTTGTGTGATTTAAGCACTTCTTATATTCACATTTATCAAATTTCAATAATAGAAAAAGATTTTGTCCATTATATTTCTAATATTAAACTATACTCCCAATATGTAAAGGACAACAATATCCCTATTATAGTGTAGTTAGACCCCCAGCATATAAAGACATAGACCTTGACTTCGAAGGTATAACTAAGTATAAAATGGTCGTATCCCTATAAGTTTAAATTTTTATATCAGTATTATAAATTAATTTGTTCTAAAATTAAATGTTCCAATATATTTATTATGGGCTAAGAATTCTACTTACATTTAAACCCATTTTTTTACGCTTAATCGATTTGACCTAAAATATTCCCCTCTAGATCAAGAGTA